>JAZNVG010000001.1:0-43997 GCA_045592705.1 Acutalibacteraceae bacterium
TGGCAGATGATGGCTTACGGCGCAGGCGGAATGCTTGCGGGGTTTGTGTTCATTAAGAATAAAATCCCGCAAAAGCCGTTGGTTATGGCAATATTCGGATTCCTTGCAGTTGTGCTTTGGATTGGGCCTCTGCTCGATACATCACATATTTTCATTATGATGCCCGAAATCAATATTTCAACAATAACAGCATCTCTCGCATCGGGGTTCCCCGTGAATGTCAGTCAAGGAATCTGCACCGCACTTATGATGTTCCTTTTCGGCAGACCGCTCCTCGAAAAGCTTGACAGAGTGAAGCAAAAACACGGAATGATGGAGGGCTAAAATGGGATTTGAACATTGCCATCCTGCGATAAATCTGATTTATTATGTATTTGTAATGTACGGTATGCTGTACTTCAAACATCCCGTTTTTCTGATTATTTCTTTTTTGAGTGCTGTTGCATACAGCATCAAAAGAAATAGAATCAAAGCAGTTGTTTTTGATGCTGTATTATTACCTTTGACTGCCGCATTTGCTTTGTATTACAGCACATATAATCACTTTGGCGTTACCGTTATTGAACAAAATCTTATCGGCAACAGTATCACTTTTGAATCGCTGATTTACGGTGCGGTAATCGGTCTAACGGTTTCGGGTGCAATGATTTGGTTTTCGTGCATTTATTCGGTGTTTACATCGGACAAAGTAGTTTATCTTTTCGGAAAAGCAAGTCCGAAACTGTCGCTTTTCCTCTCTGTTCTTCTGCGTATGGTGCCGAGAATTAAAAACGAAGCAAAGAAAATAAACACCGCACAGCGAGGGATAGGCAGAGGTATTAATCAAGGAAATATTTTTGCACGTATTCACAACTGCATCCGTATTTTCTCAATGCTGATTACATGGACAATCGATTCTCTTTCTATGGCATCAGAATCAATGCAAAGCAGAGGAAGTCTTTTACGAGGACGAAAAGCATTTTCAATCTATCGGTTTGATAATCGGGACAGAGCGTATGTTGTTGCTATGTTTGCGAGTATAACCATTACCGTAATGGGTGTGATGCTTAATCAGACAGATGTAGTTTATGACCCGAAAATAATTATCACCCCGATAACCTCAATGTCTTTTGTTTTCTACGTCGGCTATGCCGTACTTTGCCTTATGCCTCTCGGCTTGGAACTTTACACGGAATACAGATTCAGGAAAGCGAGACAAATTTATAGCGGAGAAAAATTTCACAAAATCCATTGACAAACAAATGTTCCGTATGGTATAGTAAGTTAAAATTTACAATTGAATAACGATGTAATTGATTGCGGATATAAGTCCGCCTAAAGCCGGCGATATGCTAAGAAAAAATTATCGCACTCCTCACCTTTGTTGATACTGTACGTGGCTAATGCTTCCGGTGATGCGGGATTAGAAAACAGTATGCCTTTGAGATTTTTAAATTTCAAAGCCGTTACATAAGACATCATTTGTAAAAGCGAGAGCAACGCTCCCGCCGATTGATGCTGTCTGTGTGACGGCTTTTTTGTTTTGCTCAAATTTATTTCAGAACTGTAAAAAATGCAAAAATCAAATTGGAGAGTGTTTGATTTATAGCTGCATCGTTTCAAAAATTTCTGTCGGATGAAATGTTCTTTTTACAGTTGTTCACCTATAAAAAATCATTCAAAAAAGCCGCCTTTTGAAAAATATTTTTTGGAAAGGAGGTTTATGTTTTGAAAACAGGTTTGAAGAAATCTCAGAAGACAACCGAGATATTTTTTGATGAAGCAAGTCCGATTGTCACGGTGTCAACCTACAACACTGATTTGAAAAACCGTCTGTCGGCATATTCTGAAAAGCATCCGGACTTGTGTAAGTTGGTTGACGATTCCGAAGACGGAAGACTGATGTTTGAGATTGAGAAAGGAAGATTTTGTTTCAGGCTCACAGAACCGTACAGCAACGAGCGTCGCTCTGCTGCCAGTGAGTTTGCGAAGAAACAGAAACATATGTTGAGAAATCACAACGCAAAAAATTAAATGGCATCAGTCTTAGCGAGCAATGGATTTGTATATTCAAATCCGCTTGTTGCGACTTTTGATGCCGTGTCATCAGTCTTAACAAGCACTGAATTTGTAGCCACAAAAAAGGCTTGTTTCGACTATTCGTCTCAACAAGCACTGAATCTGTACGGACAAATTCGCTTGTCAGGGAAAGGTCCCTGAAACCCTTGAAGAAAAATTAAAACAGAAAATAAAATTAAGAAAGGAGAAATCAAATGAATTATGAAATTATTAACCTAACCGACAATAAACATAATCTCATAACCGAAATGCTGAACAGTATTTCGCAAATTGAAAACATACTCTCAACAATGACAAAGTCAGAACGGATTGCTTGGTTTCTAAGTAAACAGTTTCCACACAAGATTGATTTTGAAAAAGAAATCAGCGGAACAGTTTACACCGTGCGTTCGCATTTCAATTCGGATGCAACCGAAACCTTGAGAGAAAAAACAGAACGAATACTAAAACAAAAATAGTTCAATTTCACACTTTAAAGTGTTGAACTTTGCAAAGAGATGTGATATGATAAATGTGTCCTACAATTCATATCATGTTGACTGTAGAAAGGAGTTATATGAGTAAAAAACAGTCAAGTCAAAAAATAACTGCCCTGTATGCAAGGCTTTCTCGTGACGATGAAAACGAAGATGTGTCGGGCAGCATCAAAAATCAAAGAGCCATCCTTGAAAAGTATGCTAAAGATAATCGCCTGCCGAATCCACGATTCTTTTTCGATGACGGATACTCAGGTGTCACCTTTGCAAGACCAGCGTTCACAGAAATACTTGAGCTTGCCGAACAAGGGCTGATTGAAAATCTTGTTGTCAAAGATCATTCAAGATTAGGTCGTAACCGATTGGTTGTCGGTCAACTGCTTGAAGAAGAATTTGAAAGATTGGGCATTAGGTATATTGCGATAATGGATAACATCGATACTGCAAAAGGTTTGAGTGACCTTGTACCGATGCAAGACTTATTCAACGAATGGCACGCAAAGAATACAAGCGAAAAGGTTCGCCGAGTAATGCAAAGCAAGGGTATGGCGGGAATACCACTAACAACAAATCCACCTTTCGGATATATGAAGAATCCAGACATCAAGAAGGAATGGATTGTTGATGAACCTGCCGCCGAAGTAGTCAGAAGAATTTTTGATATGTGTATATCGGGTCTGGGTCCTGCACAGATTGCAAAAAAGTTAAAAGCAGACGGAGTAATGACCCCGACTGAATATTGGAGCAGCATAAAAAGAAAATGCGGATGCAAACCTGCGATACTTCACAACTGGTGTTCAGATACTGTTGCTTCAATTTTATCTAAACAAGAATACTGCGGTGACACAGTAAACTTCAGAACAGGAAGAAAATCTTTCAAGATTAAAAAGAAGATTGAACGCCCTGAAGAAGAGTGGAAGATATTTTCTGACACTCATCCTGCAATTATCAGCAGAGAAAAGTTTGAGTTGGTACAAAGTCTCAGAAAGAACAAACGCAGAAATCCCAAAACAGGATTTATAAGTATGTTTTCGGGGTTACTGTACTGTGCCGATTGCGGCAATAAATTGTATTATGGTGCAACCAATAATTACAAACGAGAGCAAGCTTTTTTCTTTTGTTCATCGTTTCGCAGAGATACAAGTTTCTGCACGGCACACTATATTAGAGAGAAAGTAATCTACAATCTTGTTCTTGAGAATATGCAGAGAGTGTTATGGTACGTGCAATGCTTTGAAGAAGATTTTGCGGCAAAGCAGATTGAGGAATTGGATTTGAATCATCAGAAAGATTTGAAACTGAAACGCAAGGAACTTGAAAAAGTAAAGAAGCGAATTGCAGAAATTGACCGCATAATCCAAACTCTGTATGAAGATAACACCAGAGGGAAAATATCCGATGAACGATTTGCAACGCTCTCTGAATCTTTGGAAGATGAACAACGGGAATTAAAAGACAGGGTTCCTGAAATTGAAACATTCTTGGAAGAAACGGAAATCAAATGCGAAGGCTTACAGCATTTTATTGAACGTGCAAAAAGAATAACCCGACTGACAGAGCTTACACCTGAGTTAGTTCACGAGTTCATTGAAAAAATAGTTGTTTCTGCACCCGAGAAGATTAACGGCAAACGACATCAGACAGTAGATATCTACTACCACGGTGCCGGGATAATTAAAATGCTTTCTGCTGAAGAAATGGAAGAAGCGTACCAACAGCATATTTCAAAACAACATAAAGCAAAAACGGCATAGCCGAAGCTATACCGTTCTCAAAAACATTATTTAATTTTACTACAAGAGCCGCCTTGGGGTAACTTCCTTATGGAGGGTACCCCAAGCGTCTGCTTTTTGTTTCGTTATCGGCAAAATTTCTGAATATAGTTGTCAATACCCTGTGCAATAATACGGGTTGCCTCCTGACGGTCACGTACCTCATCAACAACGGTTTCCTTGCCCTCAAGAGTTTTATAGACAGAGAAGAAGTGCTTCATTTCATCAAACAGATGAACGGGAAGGTCAGAGATATCCTTGTATGTATTATAGTTGGGGTCGTTAAATGGAATGCAGATAATTTTTTCGTCAAACTTACCGCCGTCCTTCATTGTGATTGCACCGATGGGATAGCAACGCACAAGTGTAAGAGGTGCAAGTTCTTCGCTGCAGATTACAACAACATCAAGCGGGTCTTCGTCATCGCCGTAAGTGCGCGGAATAAACCCGTAATTTGCAGGATAATGGGTGGATGTGTAAAGAATACGGTCAAGAATAAGCATACCCGTTTCCTTATCAAGCTCATATTTTCTTTTGCTGCCCTTTGAAATTTCTATAACGGCAATAAAATCATCATCAGAAATTCGGCGGGGACTGATGTCGTGCCAGATATTACTCATAATAAAACCTTCATTTCGGGAGTACTCACAATTTTAAAAGATCGAAACAATTGAATCGACTATGAATTTGAAGAACTGATAATAAACATTCACAATCGGTGATACTTTTGTTCCGGAAATCCATGCCATAAAGGGGCTTTGTGTTTCGACCGCAGGCACTCCGAGAGGAGAGAAAGATTCTTCGGCAGGATTATATTTGATAAACTGAGGGAATTTTTCATAATCGTGAACAGTTACCTGTTTTTCCGAATTGAAAATGAGGTCGCGCAATTCTTCCATTTCCCGCATGCCGAACGAATGCTGAATATCCTTTACAAACCAGGTATATTCAGGGAAAAGGCAGGCGGAAGCATCAATCACACCGTCAATTGACAGATGGTTATGACCGCAGGCTGTATTTTTCTGTACATAGCCCTCACCGAGAGTTTCTCCGAGCGGTGCACAGGTTGCGCCGAAGGAGGTAAACTTTGTGTCAATAACCATATCGCTCTGGACGTTCCAATTTTCAATGACGGGGGTAATCTGATAATTGTAGCGCGAGAAAACACCGATATTCATACGGCTGTCAATTTCCTTAAGAAGAGTCACCGCCCGGCGGCGCACCTTTACATCGTAACTGTCAATTTTTTCAACAAGACCTGCGTATTTTTCTCCGCGTTCACCTTCAAAGCAGAGCTTCTTTGCCCCCTCATAATGCTCAGCAGGAACAAGCGCCCAGATGCCGGGAACAGATGCAAAAATATCAATTGCGCACTCTTCATAAACGGTTGCAATAATTTTATCGACTATATTGTTTGCGACAACACCGACTCCGTCAAAAATGCCTGCCTCGTTAATCACATCAAAAATGCTGTGAAGAAGCGCCTCGGCATCCATACCGAGAACGGAATCATAAAGAAAATTTGCAAGGGATGTTCCGTTAACGGCGATTTTTCCGTTCATCGGTTCGCCTGCAACGGATGTGCCGAAAATTGCAGTGGAATCAAACAGAACGGAATGTACCTTGTCATAGGCTTTTTCGCCCTCATTGGCAAAGTACGAAAGCGTTATGACGCCGCCCATACTGTGGCACTCAACAACAACTTTCTCTTCTCCCCTGACTTCAAGAATGTAATCAATGTAATCGCTCAGTTGCTCTGCAACGTAAAGAGGGTCAAGACGCCAGTCATAGTAGAAGGTTGCGTTGTCAGATTCAAGTATTATTTCCTCTTCGGGATATTCCCAGTCAATGCCGACATTTTCTTTTGAATTGCCGTTTTCATCGCAGGCAAACTTGTCAAATAACTGCATTACAAGCCCCGAAACTTCAACGGCAAAAGCATCCCAATCTCTCGTACAAGCGAACTTGCCGAGTACGGGAAGAGCACCCTCGACAACAGACAGGATTGCATCTGTGGAGGGCGGAAAAACACCGACAGCATCATCGGTGCCGGGCATATACAAAATGTCACGCGTGTTGACACCAGGCACCATTACGCGGAAAAATTTCTCTTGCTCAGGTTCAACCGCACCTGCACAGAAAAGTGCCGAAAAGACAAGACAAACAGCAAGCAAAAACGCAATAATTTTCTTGAACATTATCATCAACAACCTTCAAAATTATTTGTGGTCAACGCAAGTAATCTGTATAATCAGGCAATCCATGCAAGCTGATTCAAGTCGCTCTGCCAGACACCCCAATCGCCGTTGACATTGACAAGAGTGATATCGTAGCGGCGCTCAACGGTGCGAAGTTCGCCCTCGACGGTTATCTTGACGGTTACGGTGACAGCTTCATCAAGATCGTTTTTACCAAGGTCATACAAAGCAATGAAATCTTCATTGAGGTTATTGAATCTGTACTCGGTTACCTCTTTTTCCTGAATAATTTCATATTTGATTTTTGCCTTTTCACCGAAAATATCGGCAACACGCAGTTTAACATCGTTAAGTGTTCCTTTTTCGTAATATTCGGCGTAATCTTTTTCGCTCCAGTTGTTTTGTGCAAGGCGGTCTTCGACATAGAAATCCGCCATTGAGTCAACCATCTTTTTACCGTTGCAATCGGCATAAGCAGAAAAATGGTCATCAACAACGCCTTTATATCCTGAATTGTTTATAACGCCCATAACAATCATAACAACCGAAAACGCCGCAACAGCAGCAACGGAAATTATGGCGATACGTTTGAAATTCTTCTTAAAGAATGCACTGATATCAAAAGATTTTTCGGATTTTTCTTTCTTTATTTTTTCTTTTTTAGGCTTTTTAACCTTAGCGGTTTTTTCTTCTTTTGCGGCTGCCTCAGGAGCCGGAGTTTCAGCCGGCTGCACTGCAGGAGCAGATGCGACGGGCTCGCTTTTTCTTGCCGGTGCCGCAGGTGTTACCGGCTCAATCGGAGTTGACTTTCTGACCGGTTGCTCGCTGATTTGCGGTTTTGCCGGTGCGGAAACAGGGATATCTGCATTTTGCGCAGGTGATTGCTTTCTTGCGGGCGCAGAAAAAGCAAAGAATGCGGAAGAAGATGAACTTGCGGGAGCCGCAGGCTTTGCGGGAGCAGCGGAAGCCGCAGGCTTTACGGGAGCAACGGGAGCCGCAGGCTTTACGGGAGCAGCGGGAGCCGCAGGCTTTACGGGAGCAACGGAAGCCACAGGCTTTACGGGAGCAACGGGAGCCGCAGGCTTTGCGGGAGCAGCAGGAGCCGCTGTGTCATTTGCTTTTGCCGCATTTGCAACAAAATTAAAAGGTGAATTGTTCAAAACATCGGCAGATGACGGTGTTTTTGAATCTTTAAGTACATTTTTAGTGCCGCACTTGGGGCAAACGGGATTGTTTTCATCAAGCAATGCACTGCAATTAGAACAAAACTCAATACTCATAAAATCTTTCTCCTTGATTTTTTCGATTTTATTATAAATTATATGTTAACATTATTATGATTTTAAGTCAAGGCTTATTACGGCAAAAAGCCGCAAGTCCGTACAACTCTTCACGGGCTTGCGGCTTTGATTCATTATCAGCCGAGGAAATTCATAAGAAACTTGATAAGTTGTGAAACGATGTTACCGATAAGTCCGGCAAACGTGTCAAATGTGAAGCCTTCAAAAACTTTGCCGAGAAGTTCGGAAAGGAACGGCCATTCAATCTGTGAAAGACCCATAAAATAATCCTTGAGATTCTCAAACCAACTTTTTTCAGGGGTGTTGTCAACACTCACGGCACAGATTACCGAATACATTGATGTGTCAGCTTCTTCGCCATTGCAGTAAACCTTGACGACAAGCTTGTCGCCCGAATAAGAGGATGTATCCGACTTGCACACAATGTCGGTATCGGTATTAAGCAATTTGCTGCCCGATTTAACACTTTTTTCGTAAGGCACGGCATAAGCCGAAACATCCTGAGCATCTTGCGGCTGAGAAAGAATACCCGAATTATAAAGCTCAACCTTCCAGTTATCGGCATCTGCGTCTGCATCAATTCTGACAACCACCTCAACAGCACTTATACCAGACGGGTTGTGAGAAACCGTAAACCAGTCAACATCATCTTTACCGCTGAAATTTGCATAAATATTGTTTGTGAACGTGCCTGTATGAGAGTCCCCGGTGTTTACCGTTGCATCAAAGGTATCTGCGTTTTTCCAGGTGTTGTTTGACTCGGTTTCATAAAAAGAATAAGCAGAGGCTTTTACATTTAAACCGTAGGCGGCATTTGCAACAAAGCTGTCACCGCTTTCAACTTTTATAAAGTAAGTACCTGCTTCAAGGCCAAGTCTCGGGAAGGTTACAGAGGATTTTTCGGAATCAGTTGTAAAAACAGCAAGTGTATCGGGTTCGACAGCTTCTCCCGAATTGAATTTCATAACACTTACCGTATATTCGGCGTTACCTGAAGCAGACGAATCATCCGAAACCGAAATGTCAACGTAGCCCCTTTTCTCGAGGTCGAAAGCATACCAATCAACATCATCTGCGATGCTTATTGCACCAAAATACGCTGTTTTTGAATTCACCGCAATTGCATCAGCATCGGAAAAGCTGTTGTTGGGCTCTGTTTCACCGTCGCGTGACTCACTCAGAAGAACTGTGAATGAATAGTCGTCTTCGCTGACAACACTGCCGTTTGTTACGCGCACATAATATATACCGGCTTCAACAAGACTGCCGACAGTTGTAATTTTTTCATTCTCGCCAAGAGATGTGACACGTGATAACAGATGCTCAGATTCACCATCAAAAGCAATGACATCAACGATGTGATAGCTGAGCGGTGACTCATAAGCAGGGTGAGTAAACTCAACCGTCAAAAATCCGGTCAGCTCAACGTTGACCTTATACCAGTCAACATCAAGCCGATCAACATTACCGGCATTCAGATTACCTGACACCTCGGTAAACAGTTTTATTTCGTTGGCTGCTCCGAAAGAATTATTCGGCTCTGTTTCGGTAATAACGGCCTGCGTGTTATCAACCTCATTTGCACTTGCGACAACGCTTGCTGCACCGACAAGCATCAGAAAAGCGAGAAAAATTGCGAGGATTTTGCTGGATTTTTTCATTTTCATTTTCTTTCCTTTCATAAAGATTCGGTTTAATAATTTTACCTTATCAACATTCTGTTGTCAAAGGACAAAATGTTTCCTGATTGTTAAACAATTATTACCAAGACAGGTCAGTAACAAAATTTTTCATTTTATGTTGACAAAACAAAAAAAATAGTTTATCATATACAACTGTATAAAAAAGCAGAGGCTGTGACGAAGAAAGCCGGAGCTGCCGATTTCACAGAGAGCCGACATTTTGCTGAAAGTCGGTAATGACGCGTTCCATCAGCTATCACTTCCGAGCCGGGGTTATGAAAGTTTTTACAATTAGTTGCCCCCGTCTGACCGCGTTAAGGTTGTGGGCTTGTCTGAGCCTGTGAGAGGCATCTTTGATGCAATTTGAGTGGTACCGCGGGTATTGTTTAAACCCGTCTCAAAGCAAAAGCTTTGGGACGGTTATTTTTTTACAAATTTTTAAAGAAGGAGGAACCGATTTTAATGGAAAACCAGTTCATGATTGAAACAAAAATCAAGGAGGTCGCCGGTCGAATTACCGCAATCCGTGAAGACATGGGACTTACGGTTGACGAAATGGCGTCAAGAATCGGTATATCCACCGAAGAATATGTAAACTTTGAGGCAGGTAAAACCGATTTCAGCTTTACTTTCATTTACAAAATCGCCAATGTCTGCGGCGTTGAAATGACAGAAATTATGGAGGGTCTTACCCCCAGTCTTACCGAATACTCAATTACACGAAAGGGTGAAAACAATCCCATCGTGCGCCGTCACGGCTTTGAGTATAACCGCCTCGCGCCCTATTTTAAAAATAAGATTGCCGAACCCTTCAGAGTTGTTGTTCCTTACACAGTTGAGGCTCTTAATCCACCTTACAAAATGGTAACACACGAGGGTCAGGAAATTAACATAATCATTCGCGGCACAATGAAAATGATTATCGGCGACGCAAGCGAAATACTCAACGAAGGTGACTGCATTTATTTCGACTCTTCAACACCTCACACCGAAATTGCGGTCGGCGGCGAAGACTGCGAATTTTACGCAATCGTCATCAGCCCCGACGGAACATCCTTCAACGATTATAACGAGCGTCTTGAAACGGCATCAACGACAAACACCGACCTTGCAAACCTTATCGACCCCGTTTACGAGCATTTCATTCACACGAAAACAGACGAAAACGGTGTTCTCTGTGATATTGAATTCAGCAACGATGAAACCTTTAACTTTGCTTACGATGTTGTTGATGAGCTTGCACGCAAATGTCCCGACAAGCTTGCAATGCTTCATATCTCAAAGGATAAAACCGAAAGACGCTTTACATTCGGCGATATGAGCCGCTACTCCGCTATGACGGCAAATTATTTCCGCTCTCTCGGCATCAAGCGCGGTGACCGCGTAATGCTTGTTTTAAAGCGTCATTATCAGTTCTGGTTCTCGATTCTTGCACTTCATAAAATCGGTGCCGTTGTAATTCCCGCGACAAATCAGCTTGTAAAGCATGACTTTGACTACCGCTTCAAGGCGGCAGGGGTCAGCGCAATTGTCTGCACCGCCGACGGCGATGTCGCAAATTATGCAGAAGAAGCCGCAAAAGATTACGGTAAAATTAATAATCTTATTCTCGTTGGCGGCAAACGCGACGGTTGGCACGATTTCGATGCCGAGTTCGACAAATTCGGTGACACTTTCCCCCGCCCCGAAGGTGACGAATGTCCCTGCGGCAGTGATACAATGCTTATGTTCTTCACATCGGGCACAACGGGATATCCCAAAATCGCCGCACACAATCTCAAATATGCTCTCGGTCATTTCATACCCGCAACATACTGGCACAACGTTGACCTCAACGGTCTGCATTTCACAATTTCCGACACCCGTTGGGGCAAAGCCCTTTCCCGCAAGCTCTACGCTCAGTGGCTCTGTGAGGCACCCGTTTTCACTTATGACTTTGTCCGCTTTGATGCACACGATATTTTGCCGATGTTTGCAAAATACAACATAACGACATTCTGCGCCCCCCCGACAATGTTCAGATTCTTTATTAAAGAAGACCTTTCAAAATATGACCTGCGTTCAATCAAATATGCCTGCGTTGCGGGCGAAGCGCTTAACCCCGAGGTTTTCCAGCAGTTCCTCAAAGCAACGGGTCTCAGACTTATGGAAGGTTTCGGTCAGACCGAAACAACACTTGTTATCGGCAACTTTGTCGGAACGCCCATCAAACCCGGCTCAATGGGCAAGCCCAGTCCCCTGTTTGATGTTGACATTCTCACCGCCGACGGCACACCTGCACGTGTCGGCGAGGTTGGCGAAATTGTTATCGGCACAAAATACCACACACCCAACGGTCTGTTCAAGAGTTATTATAATGACCGTGTGCGCACAGATGAAGTATGGTATGACGACATTTATCACACCGGTGACACCGCCTGGCGTGACGAAGACGGATTCTTCTGGTATGTCGGCAGAGTTGATGACCTTATCAAATCATCGGGCTACCGTATCGGTCCGTTTGAGATTGAAAATGTTATTATGGAGCTGCCTTATGTTCTTGAATGTGCAGTTATCCCCGCCCCCGATGAAATCAGAGGTCAGGTTGTAAAAGCCGTTATTGTGCTCACGGAAGGCACAGAGCCGACCGAAGAGCTCAAGAAAGACATTCAGAAATATGTTAAGGAAAACACAGCACCTTACAAATATCCCAGAATTATCGAATTCCGTGAAAAACTGCCCAAGACAATCAGCGGCAAAATTATGAGAACGGTTCTCAAAGACGAGGCTTACAGCCAGCAGTAACAATAAAGGCGTAACGAAATTTATCGTTACGCCTTTATGTTTTACTCATAAAAAACAATTTGCCGGAAATAATCTTATTGACGGGAGGAATTGTTATGAACAACAGTGCGGACACACTGCATCTGCTGCGGGAATGCAGTGCCGGAATTAAAACTGCAGTCACATCAATTGATGACGTCCTGCCCTATGTTGCAGATGAAGAATTCAAAAATATTCTGACATCAAGCAGAGCGGAACACAAGGCAATTGAAAAAGACGTTGACGAGGCCTTAAAAAAAATCAACGCAAACGGGAAAGAACCGAACATTATGGCAAAAGGAATGTCAAAAATCAAAATCAATGCCGAAATGACGGTTAAACCGAACGAAGCGCAGGCGGCAAGCCTCATCACCGACGGCTGCGGCATGGGCATAAAATCCATCAACAAGTATCTTAACGAATATTCCGGTGCAGACAAAAGTGTCAAAAAAATCGTTGATGACATAATCAGGATTGAGGAAGACCTTGTTGAAAAAATGAAGGCATATCTGTAAAAAAAGCACCCTCATCGGGTGCATTTTTTATTTGAGTCTAATGTTAAACAATCCGCTAAAAATCTGTCTGAGAAGCTGACCGAAAGTAAGCGTACATCTGACAGTAACCTTTGCCACGATGGGGTCTCCGTCCTCGTCGGCACAAACATAGCCGTCACGGTCAACAATTGTTGCTTTTATCACAGAATTACCCATTCCGACTGACTCAACAAGACCTTTGCTGTTAATAACGGCAACTTTTGAGTCACTTGAGACACATCTGACATAATATCCGGCCGGCAGACCGGTTATTTTAATTTTTGCGGTTTCACCGTAAGCAAGTTTCGTTTTCGAAAGAGAAATTTTCACGTTTTTAGCCGCAGAATCAACCTTTGTCAACTGAGGCTTCGGTTGCTGTTTTTGCTTTGTTGTCGATTCAGTTGTCGGCTCATCGTAGAATTCATCATCAAGAACAAGTGCGACAGGATTCTCCCCTGTTACGGTAATATAATATCTTGCGATAAATCCGCCCTCAACAGTTCTTGCAAGCATTGTCATTTCGCCTGCGGAAACGGCTGTGATAGTTCCGTCGGAGTCAACCTGAACAACGTCGTTTTTGCCGGGAATCCAAATAATATTCTGATTACCTGCATTTGCGGGAATAAACGTCACCGCGGGGGTAAAGGATTCACCGACGGTAAGATGAACCTCAGAAACATCAAGGCTTATTCCCTCAACCTTTGGCATAAGCGCCGAAAGTTGCGGAAGACCGTATCCGTAATAGACATCATAACCCTTGGCACCCAAATCTTTTGCACAGTCAACAAGACTCTGTCGGATATCATCGGTGGTAAAGTCAGGGTTTGCAAGCTTTATCAAAGCCGATGCCGCGGAAGCAAAAGCCGCCGCCATCGAGGTGCCGCTGCCGGTTATTTTTTGACCTTGTGCATTGTAACCGGAAATCAAAACGCCCGGCATTGCGATATCAACGCACGCACCGTAATTTGAATATCCTGCGCCAAAGAGATTTATGGAGTCAACAGCAGAAACGGTTATTGCACTTTCAACATGTGCGGGACAATAATCAGAACAGTCAACACCGTCATTGCCGGCAGAAACACAGCAGGTAACCCCGTTTGCATAAGCATAGGCAAGTGCATCGTGGAAAGCCTCACAGTCATCAAGACCGTATCCGAGGCTGATATTAATCACATCCGCGCCGTTGTCAACGGCAAAATAAATTCCGTTTATAACATCAATAAGCGCGCCGTCGGTTTCGCCGATAACCTTGACAGGCATTATATAGACGGGCAAGTTTTTCGCGGTATCAACAATGATACTGGACATATGTGTTCCATGACTTTTTACATTAATATCATTTGAAGCATCGTAGTCATTGTCAACGAAATCGTAGCCGCCGACAACTCTGCCGTCGAGAAAATCAATATCAGCGACACCTGAATCAATAACAGCAACAACAACCTCATCACCGTCACTGATTTCACGGCCGACATACTGCGAATACAAATCGGCACCGATTGCTTTTGTGCCCCATGAAGCCAGGCTGTTTATAACAGTTTCAACCGCCAACGAATTAACATATCGGTCGCGGTTAACATAGACAATTCCCGAATCGGAATCAAGCGCGGCATAAGCGGCCTCAAGTAAATAAACATCATCAAACTGCATAACAAAACGGTTATCGGTGCACCTGATGTACTCACAGGCACCGTATGAAGACAAATCAAAACCGTAGCTTACAGTCTTGCCGATAAGGCGTAACGGAGCGTCGGTGTTTTCACGGGCAGCGTCATTTTCAGCTTTTTCATCATATTCAATTACAAGCTGTGCGGCCTTTGTACCGAAATTTTCGTTGCCGTATCTGCGGTCAACAGCCGCTGTGGCAGAAGAAATCCCTGCTATGCCCACAAAAAGTGACATAACCAGTAAAACTGCTGTTATTTTTCTGAAAATTTTCACTGCATACACCTCCTCTATTGTCATTATACTACCAATATTAAATTAATTCAATATTCTAAAAATAAAAAATCCGCACAAAAAGCTCTTGATTTTTGTGCGATTTTTTCGGTTTTCGTATTATCTTTTAAAAATCCGGTATGCTTCGACACTTGAGAATGAACATAAAAACTTTTTAACAAAAATATGCTAAAAGCATAAGATTCATTTTCCGACGTTATAAACAAGCACAGCGCAGAAGCAAACTCCTGCGCTGATTGATTTATTGATTTTCAATTTTTCCAATAAAAGCTTTTGTACGCTCTGATTTTGTAAGCTCAAACACCTCTTCGGGGGTACCCTCTTCTTCAATAATGCCGTCATCCATAAAAATAATTTTGTCGGCAACGTCACGCGCAAATTTCATTTCGTGCGTTACAATGACCATTGTCATTTTTGTTGCCGCAAGGTCACGGATAACCTTGAGGATTTCACCCGTAAGCTCAGGGTCAAGAGCAGAGGTCGGCTCATCAAAGAAAAGAATTTCGGGACTAAGAGCAAGCGCACGCGCAATGCTCACACGCTGCTGCTGACCGCCCGAAAGCTGGCAGGGATAATTCTCAACCTTATCGGAAAGACCGACATCGGCAAGAATGTCAAGCGCTTTCTTTTCGATTTCGGCAACAATCTGCTTTTTGTTATGTTTGTAATCGGGTCTTTTTTTAGCGTGAAGTTTCGGTGCAAGAGTTACATTATCAAGAACATTGTACTGCGGAAAAAGGTTGAAGGACTGAAAAACAAGACCGATTTTTTTCTGCTTTTCATATCTCTCGTCAACACTTTCCTTAATGCCCGACTCGCTGTCAAAAACAGTTTCGCCGCCAACGACAATTTTGCCCTTATCAGCGGTTTCAAGGAAATTGAGGCAACGCAAAAGCGTTGTTTTTCCGCTGCCTGAAGAACCGATAATGGCAAGCACTTCACCCTTTTCGAGCGTAAAGCTTATATCCTTGAGAACCTCGGTTTTACCGAAGCTCTTTTTTAAGTTACTTACTTCTAATATCGACATAATTTAACTCCCGAAATAGCTCAGCTTCTTTTCTGTCTTGTTGAGAACAATTGTAAGAATACCGACAAAAACGAGGTAGAACACACCGGTGAAGAACAAAGGCCAGATCAAAGCCTTTGTTGCCGCAAGCTCCTTTGCGTTTTTGATAATTTCACAAACCATAATGCAGTTTGCAAGCGCGGTATCTTTGATGAGGGTTATAATCTCGTTTGACATGGGCGGAACAATACGCTGGATAACCTGTTTAAGAATGATTTTTCTGAAAATCTGCGATTTTGTGAGACCGAGCACATAGCCTGCCTCATACTGTCCTTTTGAAATACTTTCAATACCGCCTCTGTAAATCTCAGAGAAATAACAGGCATAATTGATTGTGAAAGCAATAAGAACAGCAGTTATTCTGCCTGCGTCGGAAACACCGTATTCAATAAACATAAAACGGTCAATCTTTCCGAAAAGCTGATAATTAAACAGCAGACCGGGCACGTAATAAATGATGAAGATCTGAAGCATAAGAGGAATACCTCTTACAATCCAGACAACCACCTTTGAGATTGATTTGACAATTTTGAATCGGCTCATTGAACAAAAGGCTATAGGCAAACCAAGCGGTGCACCGCAAAGCAGTGTCACCGCAAAGATAAGCAAAGATATTTTAAAGCCGTCGAACAAAAAAGCCGTGACTTCTAAAAAGGACATATTAAAGCTCCAATTTAATATCTTTAAAAATTATTTCTGGTCAGAGAAATCTGTGATGGCTGTGTTTGAAACACCGTATTTTTCAGCAAGAGTTGCGATTGTACCGTCAGCTGCAAGAGCCTCAAGCTGTGCGTTAACATTAGCTGTGAGTTCGCTGCCCTTCTTGAAGCCGATTGCGTAGTATTCAACATCACTTGAAAGTTCTTCAACGATTGCAAGGTTTTCGTAGTCACCCTTGCCGACATAGCTCTTTGCAAGCTGTGCGTCAACAACAGCGAAATCAGCTGTGCCTGCATCAATTTCTGTAAGGCATTCTGTCTGCTTGATGAAGCCCTTGAAGGTTGTGCCTTCAAAGTCCTTTGCATAAGCTTCGCCTGCGGAGCCGCTTTCGGCAACACCGAATTTGCCGTTAAGGTCAGCAGCGGTTGCAATGCCGGAATCAGCCTTAACAACAACTACCTGACGGTTTTCCATGTAATTATATGAGAAATCAACTTTCTCTGAGCGAAGAATGCCGTCATCATCAGCAGTGTTGGCTGTGAAGCCGTTCCATACGCAGTCGATTGTGCCGGAGTCAAGGTCTGTGTACTTGCTGCTCCACTCAATTTCCTGGAAGATAACTTCATAGCCGAGGTTAGCAAAAACAGCTTCTGCAAGCTCGGTATCAAAGCCGATGAGTTTACCGTCTTCAAGATAGTTCATGGGCTCATAAATTGTGTAGCCGACAACGATTGTTTCTTTTTCAGCTTTGTCACAAGCGGCAAGGCCGAAAGTGAGGGCGGCAATAACAAAAGCGAGAACAAGAGCTAAAATCTTTTTCTTCATGGTTTTTTCCTCCGTTTTTTCAACTGTTTTTATAGGGACATCAATCCCCTTTTTAATGCAGTTATAATCTACCACATTAGCACGGTAAAGTCAACAATTTTTTCAAACGTATGTATTTTATAACAAAATGTAACCTTCAAGTACGGTGTTTATATATCAGTTTTAAAAAAGATATTCCATTGTCTTAACAATAGAAAAACTCCAAGTCCTGAGACTTGGAGTTTTTTGGCTGGGGAATAGGGATTTGAACCCCAACAAACAGAGTCAGAGTCTGTCGTGCTACCGTTACACTATTCCCCAATATGTTGGCTACGGATACTTATTATACACATTGTTTTAAAAAAGTCAACTGTTTTTTTGCATTTTTTTAACTTTTTTTATTTGTTGTCCGACACAAGGCAAAAACGCGTCCGTTTGCGCGCTTGTGCTGTTAACAATAATTTTTCCGTTCGTTGATAATTCGATATTTTTTACTGCCTTTTTAGTTGTTTCCAAAAATATTTTTTGTATTCTCACAAAACAGCTGAATTCATATTAGATTAATCAGTGAAAAGCAAGGCGTTACACAGACACATTATTGAATTTGTTTTTGGTAATTAACATTATTTTAAAGTTAAAATTACGTTGACGAACAAAGCGGAATTATGATATATTAGCAAGCGGTGATTATTTATGAGATTTTTTGAAAAATCAAACAAACTTGACAATGTGTGCTACGACATACGCGGTCCCGTTATGGATGAAGCCAACAAAATGGAGTCAAACGGTTTCGAAATTTTAAAACTTAACATAGGCAACCCTGCACCCTTCGGTCTTATGGCACCCGACGAGATTGTTGTTGATATGATTTATAATCTCCGTTCATCGCAGGGATATTCCGACTCAAAGGGTCTTTTCTCGGCAAGAAAAGCGATTATGCAGTATTGCCAGCTTAAAAAAATTCCCAACGTCGGCATTGATGACATTTACACGGGCAACGGTGTCAGTGAGCTTATTACTCTTTCAATGCAGGCTCTGCTCAACAACGGTGACGAAATTCTTGTGCCGATGCCCGATTATCCGCTTTGGACAGCTTCCGTAAACCTTGCAGGCGGCAAGGCTGTGCACTATTTTTGCGACGAAAAGGCCGAGTGGAACCCCGACATTGACGACATCAGGAAAAAAATCACACCCAACACCAAGGGCATTGTAATAATTAACCCCAATAACCCCACGGGCGCACTTTATTCAAAAGATATTCTTGAGCAGATTGTTCAGATTGCACGCGAAAACAGCCTTATTTTATTTGCCGATGAAATTTATGACCGCCTTGTTTTTGACGGTGAGGAACACATTGCTCTTGCATCTCTTGCCCCCGATTTGCTGACGGTCAGCTTCAACGGACTTTCAAAGTCGCACAAGGTTGCAGGCTTCCGTTGCGGTTGGATGTGCCTCGCAGGTGACAAAAGCCACGCACAGGGTTACATTGACGGCATCAAGCTGCTTGCTTCGATGCGCCTTTGCTCCAACGTGCCCGGACAGAGCATTATTCAAACAGCACTCGGCGGCACACAGTCTGGCGAAGCTTTACTGCAGCCGGGCGGAAGACTTTACGAGCAGCGCGCTTTTGTATATGAAGCGCTCAACGATATTCCGGGAATCAGCGTAACAAAGCCGAAGGCGGCATTTTACATTTTCCCGAAAATCGACACAAAGAAATTTAACATTCACAATGATGAACAGTTTGCTCTTGATTTACTCAGAGAAAAGAAAATTCTGCTCACCTACGGCACCGGCTTCAACTGGCCTGAGCCTGACCATTTCAGGGTTGTTTATCTGCCCGACATCAGAACACTTGATGTTGCAATGACAAGCCTGAAAGATTTCTTAAGTACATACAAGCAAGATTAAAAAATGAAGCTCGGAGCAGATGCTCCGAGCTTGTCTTATTTTATATGGCGGTATGAGTCAACATCAAACCATTTAACCTCAAATCCGCCGCCGTGTGAACAAAAAACGGATGATGACGGGTTTTCAATATCCCGCTCTTTTTTGTAGCCGATTTGTGCCGTTACCTCATCTGCATTATGACAGGGCAAATATCCGTTATCGGCAAAAGAAATGTTCCCCCTGCCCCTCGTATAAGCGGCAACCTGCTCGGGATAATCCATAAATTCAGACACGGGACCGATGCCGCGCAAAACGGTATCGGAAGAATCCGTTTCCGGCGGCTCAAATTCGCCGTGCAGACGCTGAATGTCAGCAATCGCCCTGCCTGCGCATTCGCTCGGCACACGCAAAACAAATGAATAATAAGGCTCAAGCAAAATGTTTTCCGCTTTTTCAAGTCCTTGTCTGATTGCTCTGTAAGTTGCCTCACGGAAATCGCCGCCCTCGGTGTGTTTGAGGTGTGAGCGACCTGCAACAAGCACAATTTCAACATCAGTAAGCGGTGAACCTGTAAGAATTCCGCGGTGCTCTTTTTCAAGAACGTGGCCGAGAACAAGATGTTGAAACGGTGCATCCAGCACCTCAAGCGAACATTCGCTGCGAGTAGATATTCCGCTGTTTCGTGCGGCAGGCTCAATGCGAAGATGCACCTCGGCATAGTGCCTCAAGGGCTCATAATGACCGTAGCCGACAACGGGGGCAGCAACGGTTTCTTTATAAATAATGCGGCAAGCGCCGAAATCAATGCTCATTCCGAAACGCTCGGCAACAAGCTCCTTTAAAACATCAAGCTGAATTCTGCCCATAACACGAATCTGAATCTGCTCTTCATCACCGAATTTTTCCGTTTTCACCTGAAGCTCAGGCAATTCCTCACCGAGAATTTGCAGATTTCTGAAAGCTGTGTGAAGATCGGTTTTGTCACAAATCAAAACCTGAGCGGAAAGCATCGGATTAAAATAAGGCACGACAGATTTTTCAAAAGTTTCGCCCGATATGCGCTGACCTGCAAAGGTTGAGGCAAGGCCGGTTACGGCACAAACTCCTCCCGCCAAAACACTTTGAACACTTTCACTTTTTTCACCCGAATAAATGCGCATTTCATCAATTTTTTCATCACCGAACGGTATCTTGACACCGAGTTTGCCGCCCGTAACCTTCAAAAAAGTCAGGCGGTTACCCTTGGAATCGTGCAGAATTTTATAAACCGCGGCACTCATTTCATCGGGATAAGATTTATATTGACAGTGACACGACAGAAGCTCAAGCAACCGTTCCACTCCGTCACCGTTGAGCGCTGAGCCGAAAACACAGGGAAATACGGTGCGGTTACCGACAGCCTGAGTAATTATTGAATTCCAGTATTCTTCATCCGTGTTACCCTCAATAAAAGCCTCGAGCCACTTGTCATCAAGCACGGCAAGCTCTTCAAGACAAGCGGAGAAATCAGGATTTGTAAAATCAACGCAACCGTCGCCGAAGCATTTGCGGATATCCGCAAACACCTTGTCACGGTCGGCTGTTTCTCTGTCTGTTTTGTTTATAAAGATGAAAACAGGTATGTTTTTCTCGGCAAGAAGCCGCCAGAGGGTCTGAGTGTGCCCCTGAACACCGCTGACACCGTCTACCACAACAACCGCACAGTCAAGCACAGACAGCGTGCGCTCGGTTTCGGCAGAAAAATCGACGTGACCGGGAGTATCAATAAGTGTGAACTTTTTTCCGTTCCACTCAAACGGACTCTGCTTTGAAAAAACGGTAATTCCTCGGCGGCGCTCAATTTCGTGAAAGTCGAACCACGCGCCCTGCTTGCCTCCCTGAGGCGCACTGCGGCGAACAGCGCCGGACACACCGAGCAGAGCCTGCGTCAGTGTCGTTTTACCTGCATCAACATGTGCAAGAACACCTATGCAATTGTTGCACGATTCAATCATAAGCACCTCACGGTATAAAAGAAAACCCTGCTCTGACGAGCAGGGTTTCTCTGTGAATTAAAGTGTTGCGAAGAAGCCCTCGATAATGTCGAGAACACCGGCTGCCTCAAACTCGCCGAAATAAGCAAGAATTGTTTCAACAAGTGCGAGAATCTGTGCCACAAAATCCATTTTCATTTCCTCCTTTTTTTGGTAACTTTATTTTACCATATAAAAGATTTTTTGTCAACGGATTATGCCTGTGATTCGACATAAAGCTGTTCGATTTTGTCAAGATTCCGATAATTTTCACGGCGCGCAACAGTCTTTTTCGCATCCTCACAAGGTTTTGTTGCACGGTAATAAATTGAGTTCTGAGCAGTTGCCTTTTTGATTTCCCGCTGAATTTCGCCGCGCACCTTTCGGAGCGCTTTGATTTCCGATTTGACCTCTTCTCTGCCCTCTTTAATGCCTGCCTCCTTGAGTGATTTCAGTTTTGCAAGCTGTTTGCTGATTTCAACATCGTTTTCATATTCGGCTTTGAAAAGCTTATCAAAAACACTCTTGTCAAACTCTTCAATTCCGTCGGGATAATATTTTTTAATCGCACGCTGTGAAATTCTGATTGTTTTAACCTGAGAAAGCAAAGCTTTTCTTTCTTTGCCGCTGAGTGTTGATGCCTCCTGTTTCAAAGAAACGGCAACATCGGAAATTTTTTCCATACCTGCCGCAACAATACGGCACGCATTTTCATACTCCTTGGCACCCTTTTCGCTCTCAAAATAATTAAGCTCCGCAAGAACGGTTTTGCCGATTTCAATTTTTTCGTTTGTCAGTCTGTTGTCGGCCCAAGCTTTCTTTGCAGCTTTAATCCGCTCTTTGTCTTTAGTCTTTTTCGCTGCTTTGATTGAGTCACGCGATACGGAAACGGGAGCTTTATCCGCAAACTCGCGTGCCTCTCTGATAATTTCAAAAGCTTCTTTAACGCCTTTTTCGGTAAGCACTCCGTTGCCGTAGTCTTCAAACATTGCTCTGATTTTAAGAACCTTCACCATTGCCTTTTGTCCGGTTTCGGTAAGGTCATAGAAGAAGAACGGAATAACATTGAGCGCCGCACCAAGAACGGATGCCATAACGAGCACACTGCTTATGCTGACAAAATAATCCGCTTGATAAAGCACATCGTAAACATTGGTGTAGCCGAAAGAAGCGGCTACCTGCTCATTAAGACCTGCGCGGGTGTAAAGCGCAGGCAGAACAGAGCTTGTAACAAGTGAAATAGCACTGCCGATAAGGCCGACAGCGGCAAACATTCCGTCAATTCTTTCACCTGAAACATATTGCTGATAATCCCTGATATCTGCCTGAATACTGGGATTGAGCAGATGACCGAGAGCGGAAATAAACTGGTTTACAAAGTGGCAGAGAAGCAAAAGCCAGATAATGTTGGGTGAGCCCGTCATTCTTACAACGGGATACATCAGCGCAATACAGCCGATATTGAGAACGTTGGTATAAACAAGAATTTTCTTTTTGCCGTATCTTCTGATAAAGTAAGGTGCAATAAGATTCGGCCAGAAAGAAGCATTACCTGCAAGAGCAGTAATAATCGCATACTGACCTGCCGAGCAAGCCTGCTGATAGTGATACATCCAGCCGAGAATACTGTTAAACGATGTTTCAAGGAAGCCGAGCCAACCGGCAAGAGAAATTATCCAGAAATACTTATTCTTGGCAATCGCACGGAAAGCATCGGTGAATTTAAGCTGAATTATGTGCGTTTTTGCCTGAACGATTTTTTCCTCGGTGTTGACATAGACAAGCATTGACAGCAAAAAGCCGACAAGCAACAGCGGAGGAAACATAACGCGGTAAACCTGCGTGTTATAAAGTTCGTTTTGTCCCGTGACAAGCTTTGCAAAAATCGGAAGAAAAATGCTTGCAATTGAGGGTGATAAATTTTCAACAACGCTTCGGATTGACAGCACATCGGAACGTTCAATGCTGTTGGGAGAAAGAACATTAATAAGGCTTTCATAAGCATCAACATAAAAATTATAAAAAAACTGAAAACCGATGTTAAACAAAAGAACGGTTACACACTTTGCAAAAAGACTCATCCGTTCATAGGGCATAAGCATAAACAAAGCGCCGAGAAGAAAAGTGGGAATACCCATTGTCAGAATATACGGACGGTATTTTCCCTTCATGCTGCGTGTGTTGTCAATCATTCTTGCCCTGATTGCCGTCAGCGGAAAGCCTGACAGTACACTGATTATATAAATCACATAAATCGCATCGGGGCTGATGCCGATTGTGTTGCCGATAAGACTGTTATTAATTGAAAGAATCATCTGACCGATGCAATAAACAACCAATTTTACACCGATACCGCCGACAGACAGCGATGTGATTTCTTTATAGGACATATACCTGCCCTCGGGAGGATTTTTCCAACAAAGCTTTGCGTTGTCTTTAAGACTTAACGCTTTGTCTTTTGCAAGCTTAACAAGGCCTTCTTTCGCCAAAACAATTCCCCCTCAAAATTAATAACCAATTAATTATAACATTATTTTAGCTTTTGTAAATAACCGCAGCCAAAGAAATATAACAAACCGAACAGCCCCCTGCAAGAAGCAAAGCGGCCGCGTGAAGCGACCGCCTTTAAATCAGCTGAGAAGATTTGATATTTCCTTTTTAATCAGCGTAAAAATGTTTCTGACAGCGGCAAAAGCCTCTTCAAAGAGATTGTCATATTCTTTGTAGGGCTCATCAACCTGCAGTTCAAGCCTTGCGTTGTTTGTACGAACACTGCCTTCATAAGTATAAAGGTCATTGTTAAAATTTCTGACATCTTCTTCATCAAAAGTGAACACTCTCACACCGTAAGGCCCCTGCTTTGCAAACTCGCAACCGTAGGTAAAGCCAAGCTCAATTCCGTCCCAAGTGCCCGTATAGCCTTCGGAATGCCAGTGACCGAAATATGCACCCATAACATCACCGCACTCTTTCCATGCGGCAAACTGCTCGCTCGTCTGACCGGGTTTGACAAACCCTGCACTGTAACCGCTTGCAAGGCTCTGATTAAGACGGTAACACTCTGTACCGTCAATGCTTGCACCCTCATCCCAGAAATTACATTTTTCAAACAGATTACCGATATCATCGGTATTGATATGCTGAAAAAGGATTGCGGGCACGGATGTGCCGCCGTTTGCGGCTTTGAGAGCGGCACTTTCGGATTTATACCACTCAATCTGCTCGCTTGTAACAGCGCTTGTTTTTGTATCCATAATCCAGATGTTAAGCGCTGTTTTTCCGTCATTACCTTTAATTTCAATGTTGAAATCTATTCTGCCCTCAGCATCGGGGCTTTCGTCTTTTACGATACAGTTTTTGTAGCCGCCGTAAATTCTGAGCCAATCTTCATTTTTAATGCCGCTGTTATAGTCGTTGTTACCCTGAGAAACGGCAAACGGTATATTCTTTTCTTCGGCAACGGCAAAAACCGTGGCACAAGCAGTTTCAACATTTTTAAGTGTTGCCGCATAATCAATGTTACCCGACAAATCCTCAACCGTAACACCCTCACGCCAGCCCTGAGCATCAACCCCGGGGTCGCCGATGCGGCTGTCTTCAACAATATCGCCCGTAAAAACAATCAGGTCGGGCTGTGTCTGCTCAATTGACAGCTCGAGGAATTTCACCAAATCGTAAGCAGGATACTGATCGTCCTGAGGGTCGCTTATCTGCAAAACGGTAAATTTACCGTCCGTGCCGAAAGAAAGCCTTTCATCAACATCGGCACCTGCGCTTGCGGTAACACAAAGCGATGCACCAATCAGGAGTGCAAGGAATATGCAAAGTAACTTTTTCATTGTTTTTTCCTCCGTTTAAGAATTAACTTATTTTAACACCGCGGCAAGAAAAAGTAAATAAAATATTGACTTTTATTTTGGCGGCGGGTATTCTTTTTTATGAAGGAGTGTTTGTATGATTAAGTCGATTGTTGCGTTTTTCACCGCTGTAATAATGTTTTTTATCGGGATTTTTCTTCCGAATCCACCCGAAAACAATCCGGGTGATCCCCTGCCCGATTTCACGGGAATATGCCAAATTAAAGAGTTGCCCGAAAAGCTTTATGTCATCAACTCGGGAAGTCTTAAATCGCAGGAAGAAAGACATCTGCTCACAGCGCTTCAGGGCATTGTTGCAAAAACAAGTCCCTGCATTTATCTCAGACACAGTTCAATGTGTGACAGCTACCTTTCGCAGGCGGCGGCACGGGGCATTGAGATTGTTTACGCCGACGAAAACGGAAATGCGTGGACACTTGAAACAATTCTCGAAAAATTCAAATCGCACATAGGTGATTCGGGTTATGTCCTTTACCGCAAAAGTGAAAAGGCGGAAGGGTTAAACGTTGCCACAAACCTTGCCGCTCTTTACGGCTGGTTACCCGTACACGAGAGTCTTGAGCCGCTTGCCAAAAATGCAGGGCTTACACTCAAAGAAGATTACTCCGATACCAATTACAATGTTTTGTTTCAGTGGAGCTTTTTTGAAAAGCACAAAGAAGAATTCAGCTACGGCGCTCTGGCAAGCCTTAAATACAGCGCTTCGGGCATTCGCGACCTTGCAATTTCACAAGGTTTTTTCACCTTTTACATTGACGATGACGAGGATACAAACCTTTTCCGCGGTGCCGTTATGGAATATGCCGGTGACAACACACCCGTTCTGGGGTGGGTAAAATACGAGGTGGCATTTGTTGACCAGGCATCAGACTGCGGCAATATGGCAATTCCCTCTGACCACAGCCACAACTTAAGCTTTCTTTCGTCGCTCAGATGTGAAATCCCCGAGCAAAAGCACGTTGCAAAACAATATACCGACCCGACAAAGCACTACTGTGCCCTTGTCTTCAGCGACGGCGACAATATTCAGTGGATTCACAACGGTTACGGTGAGTTTTATCAAAAGCTTGCACTCAAAGAACAGTTTCCGATGACGTGGTCTTTTCCGCCGTTTATGCAGGAACTTTCATCCGTAACGGTAAACAAGATTTACAACGATGCAACAAGTCTTGATTATTTTATCGCAGGTGTTTCGGGTGCCGGATACATCCACCCGACACAGTATCCCGCCAAAGCACTTGAGGGTTTCACCGACATCACCGCCGCGACAATGGCAAAAAGCAAACTCAGTTATGTTCAGATTCTTGACAAAACACCCGATAATCTTTTCGAAGAAGCGAAGCTGAAAAATACTTTGCAATACTATGCACGCTTTGACAACATAAAAGGCGGCGTGCTCAGTCTTGACCCCACACGGTACGCGGGCGGCAAAGGCAGAATTTTCTTTGTAAATGACAAACCTTTCATCAGCTACCGTCTCTCGCTGTGGCACCCCGACGGTGAAAACGCCGATGTCACAACCGAGTGGCTCGATGCGCAGGCGGCAACCGTCAACAGCTACTCCGCCGACATCAAATCAATCAACGGATACTCGGTTATAAACATTCATCCGTGGAGCGTTTCAGTCGAAAACCTTGCTTATTTCGTAAGCCGTCTTGATGACGATGTTGTTCTTGTCAATCTCGATGAACTGATGACAATGATTGAAGAAAACATCCCCCACGAAGACACTGTACCCGACAGATAAGGAAAAACCCGTAATACACGCGTATTACGGGTTTTATTGTTTTATCTTTCAATGTCAACGCTCTTGCCGGTTTTAGCGGAAAGGTAGATTGCGTCAAGAATTCTCATCAGCTCAATGCCGTCATCAGCGGTTGCAATGCACTGTGCCTTACCTTCAACTGCATCAACAAAGTTTTTGATCTCGCGCTTGAAATCGCGGCTGAAATCAAAGCCGTTGTCACCGTGGATTGAAATGTCGGCAAGACGGTTGTTGCACTCGGTGTGAAGCTCAAACGGGGTGAGAGTAAGACCGGCCTTGTTACCGAAAAATTCAATGTCGCCCGTTCCCTGCTTGATGTTGAGATTAAAGCTTGCCTCAACCTGCAAAACGGTTCCGTTATCAAAGCGAATCATTGCGGTGGCAAGGTCCTCAACGGTGAAAATCGGCTCATCAACAACCGTTTCGGATGTCCATTCGGTTGTTTTGATGTGATTTCTTGCACCGATTTTATCAAATGTTGCACCGAAAACAGTTATGGGCTTCGGGTTGCCGATAATATATCTTGAAAGGTCGATTACGTGAACACCAAGGTCGATAAGAGGGCCGCCGCCCGAGCGTGACTTGTCACCGAACCAACCGCCGGGAAAACCGCAACGGCGAAGATACGAAGCTTTTGCATAATAAACCTCGCCGAGGTAATCTTTTTCAATAAAATCAATTGCCGCCTTTGCATCGTTACCGTGACGGCGGACAAAACCGATCATAAGAAGCTTGCCGTTTTTCTCAGCGGCCGCTTTCATTGCAAGTGCCTCTTCGGTATTCATTGCCATCGGCTTTTCGCAGATTACGTTACAACCCGCATTAAGAGCGGTAATTGTACACTCGGCGTGTGCACTGTTCCAGGTACAGACACTGACAAGATCAAGGTCTTCTGCGGCAAGCATTTCTTCACAGCTTGCATAGTAACCCTTGAGGTTATATTTTGCGGCATACTGCTTTGCTTTTTCAAAATCAATATCACAGCAGGCAACAACCTCTACCCTGTCGCCGAGGGCAAGGTATCCGTCCATATGGCAATTGCTGATTCCGCCGCTTCCGATAATTCCGACTTTAAGTGACATTATTCTTCCTCTTTCTGCTTTTTTCTTTGTTTAAAGATATCACAAAAGTATTAAGGTTTCAAGACTTTTAAAAAGAATTATCAAGTTGCAATAACGAACAAAAAAAGTATAATAAAAAGGAAAACGTATCAAAATTGCAATATTTTCACCGAAAACACGTGTTGCAACACATTGTTGCGTGACTTTTTAAAATAAAAATGATTAAATTAAGTCGGAGGTGGTCATATGGCCAAGGTTTCAAAGAACATTAAAAAGTTCCGCACCGACATCGGTCTGACGCAGGATATGCTTGCAGAAAAAATCCACGTTACGCGACAGACTGTTTCAAGCTGGGAAAACGGACGCACTCAACCCGACATTGAAATGCTTGAACAGCTTGCGCAGACACTCAACATCGGCATTGAGGAACTCATTTACGGTGAAAAGAACAACGTTGGTCTTGAACCGCCGAAATCCGACAGACGCAAAATAATGAACATTGTTTTTGCAGCTCTCGGCTCCCTGCTGACGGCAACGGGTTTAATCATTATTGCCGTTTACTACTGGTCAATGATACCCGATGTTTTGTTGCAGATTCTCAGCTTCGTACCGCTTCTTCTGGGCGGCGGTGTCGCTTTATGGGCTTACTCAAAAAAGAGCTCAAGCATTGCGTGGAGCGAAGGTGCGTCCGTTGCGTGGGTTGTGGGCTTTGTCGCAACTTATTTCTTTGTCATTTCAACATTCGATGTAAGATTCAGCTTTGAGAAATATATTTACATTCTTCTTGCAATTCTGATTATGCCGATAAGCCTCATAATGAAATCGGTTTTTCCGCTGACGGTTTATTACGGTATCGTGACATTTATGGCTATTGATAACATATACCCCCATTTTGAATTTGCGGAAATTTTCATAAGTGTTATCTTAATGCTTGACGGTCTGCCCTACATTCTGAGAACGCCCAAAACCGACCCGCGCAAGCACTTTGCTGTGTGGGTGATGCTTGTTTCGGTTGGTATATTTATCGCCGTTTTAAATTGTGCCGCACCCGGTTCAGCCGAGATACCCGCTCTTCTCTGTACTCTTACCGCCATTGCAACGGCGCTTTATTCGGCTGACAAAGACAGCGCCCCCTACCCTTTCAAATTCATTGCCGTGCCTGCAATTTCGGTTATTCTCTGCACACTCAATTTCAGCATCCCCCTGATTTATGAACGGTCGGGAATGTATGACAGGCAGCTGCTTCCCGTCAGCATTGCGCCATTTACCTGCGCGGCGATAATTGCCGCAGGAATTCTTGTCGGCAGAAAAACCTTCAAAAAGAACATTGCAAAAACCGTTTTTGTCGCAATTTCCTGCATTACGGCGGCGCTGACGGCAATCTGCCCGATTTTTGCGTACTATTTTCGCAAAAACTCCGACTTAAAAACCGCACTTTACGTTTTCACCCTGCTTCTCGGCATTGCCGCAAGCGTCACGCTGATTGTAAGCGGCATTAAAAAGCTGAAGCTGCTGACTGTAAACCTCGGTCTTATCATGCTGTGCGTAATTATTTATTTCACTCTGCTTCTCGGCAACCTCGATATCATTTTCGGCGCAATCGCCTGCACGGTGATGGGCATTCTGTTGCTTGTCATCAATGCAAAGCTTTCAAAATCATTCAGGAAGGGTGAGAAAAATGCGTAAACGCTTGTCTGTAATTATATTGGTCATCTTTCAGCTTTTACTTGTTGTCGGTCTGGCAGTGCTAAACCCCGTTGAAAATTACTTAATAAGAACTCACGGCACATTACACACCTTCAGGGTTGAAAGCAGTTATATTTACGGTGATTTTAATGAGTTTGTCGGCTTCAGTTGCGCCATAGACCGCGCCACCGACGGCGAAGAAGGCAAATACGCAACAATTGCGACGGATGAAAACGGCATTTCTTACATTTCCGAAATCGGATACAAGCCAAAAAGTGTGGACTACCTGAAAAACAGAATGGATACAAAATACTTCTATTTCAGTAATTTCCGCTACGAAATAAATGCGGAGTATTATAACAGAGGGCTGTTACTCGACACACCGCTTTTCAACGACTACATCATGTCGTTTACCGACAATTATGATATCACCGTCAAAGCGTGGGTTCACGAAGGCAAGGCATTCACCGAGGGGATTTACGTTGACGGTGAAAAACTTGAAGATTTCATTGTTTCGCACCAATAAAAAATCCGCAAGGGGTCACCCCTTGCGGATTTTAATTTTAAATTAAAGGATTATTGAAACAAGTATTGCACCGATTGCAAAAAGACCGATATAAGGTGCAATCAACGGCCATAATGGCATTACCATAATTGCGGAAATAAAACCTGTGCTGACCTTAATAAACATTGTGCTTTCCGCTTCTGAAATATTCTGCCAGACAAGGTAGATATCGTTGCCGTCAACGCAGAATTCATCAAGACCCACTGCACTTTTTTCGTTTTTCTGTCTGAAACCGCAGTCAAGCAAACCGTCTGCTATTATGCGCGTCATTTCGGCATCTTTAAAAGTAATTCTCGCCTCAACGCAAAGCTCATCGGCAGGCTCCTGCTGTCTGAGGTGGCCGTTCTTAAAGCCTGTGCACCACCAATATTTATCATATTCTCTGCTGAATTCACGCACGTATTCGCCATTCAACTGCTGATGGTAAAGTGTCATTTCCATATTGAGCCAGTCACTTTCACCGGGACAGTTGAAGAAAGTCCATTCACTCATACCGTCATCAACATGGGGGCGGTTATAAATGCCGATTTCGCTGCCGTAGAAAATAAAACCGTACTGACCCTTCCACATCTGAAGCATCCAGTCTTTATCTTCATAGACAAAGAAAATGCGGATATAGTCATACTCAAGGAAAACAAAGGGTGCGGCAATATCATAAATTTTACCGAAGCCGAAATTGTACTGCCAAGCCTCCTTGTCGTTTGTGTAATAATAGTCATCAATGTAGCTGTACTGATAACTTAAAACCTGATTGTCTTTAAGATAATCTTTAATAAAATCGCTTTCTTTTGTTACGTTTATCACAAATTCACCGCGAATCTGCTGACCGTTGACATCGGCAAGAGCATAAATGGTTGACTTACCGACATTTTTACCCTTAACAAGACCTTTTTTATCAACCTCGGCAACGTTTGTGTCTGATGACAGCCAGGTTATTTTCGGCTGAGTTTCAACATTGGTGACCCTCGCAGTCATCTGCACGGTTTTTCCGATTGTCACGCTCAGCGCGTCGCTTTCAAGAATCAGCGCACTTGCGGGAGCAGGCTCGCCGTCAGAAGCGGGCGGATTTTCAAGGTCCTCTGCCGCCTGAACAAGCAAAGCGGAAGCGCTTGAGCAAAGAATCATCAGCACAAAGAACAAAGCGGTTGCCTTGAGTAAAATTTTCTTCATTTTGTTTCCTCCGTTAACAAATTCATAATATTTTAACAAATATTATGCCAAAAAGCAAGCAGAATATTCAACAAAAAAGCGACGGGAACAAAGTCCCGTCGCACGGCATTGATGTTTATTGATTTTCTTTCGGCGGATATTCCCAGACAAGCAGATGACCCGAAGATGATATCTCGTATTCAAAGAAATTTTGATAACCCGCACTGTTACCGTAATCGAGCGGAAGCCTTGTCACAAAATTCACGGGGAAGCACTTCATAAAATTCTGCACGGTATAATTCATCATATTGTCGTCCTGCCATGTCGCATTGTAATTTGCGGCGTGAATTACCGTGACGTCATTTTTCATCTGAAAACGTACGCCTGTCATTGAATCGGTCAGTGCATCTTCATCCACATAAACGGTAAGAGGTTTATTTTTCATTGTTTTTCCGTTTTCTTCACTTAAAATCAGCAGGAAATCGTCGTTGTACTCGTTGCCGTAATTAAGCGGAAGGCACTGCATTTTATTGTAATCCCAGAACACGGAGCTGCAATAAAAGCCGCCTTCGCTCCTGCACTGTGTCCAGGTGAGCACACGTACAAGTCTGTTTCCGTTTTCGTCACGCAGACCGACGCCGCAGACACCCGTGCTGTAATCTGTACCGGCATAGCCCACACGTGCATCGGTTGTGAAATCCCACGTTTCGTCGGCAAATTCAGCCGCATTCAGACAACCGCGGTACATTTCAAGCTCGCTGTCAGGCAGATTCGAAACAACATAATCGGGAATGCCGTAAGACAGAAGGTTGCTGCAGATTTCTTCGCGCTCACCGTTTTCAAGAATATTTCTCTCTGCAACATAAACCTCTGTCTTCGCTTTCTGCGTTGAGAAAACATAATCCGAAACCGTCACGGGTACAACAATTGCAAGAATCGCGGCAAGAGCAAAAGCCGCCTTCTTTTTTGCCGAAGATTCAATTTTATACTCGTGGTCACTGTTCCAAAGAATACGTGACACACGGACAAATGTTGAAGTCGTGATAATAATATTGATAAGCGCAATTGCCATAACGATTATGTTGAAGAAAATTTCTTCCGTTGCACCGAAGATAACGACAAAGCCTGTCATTACGGCATACGAAACCGTGTTTGAAATTACGCAAGGTGCAAAATTAATCTTTTTCGGTGCCGCTTCTTTATAAGGTTGAACGAGTTGAGAAAGTCCGCTGAACAAAAACAGCATCGACACAAAGCTCAACACCATCTGTGCGACCGTGAGAAAAATCTCGAAAGAAAATCCCCACTGTTGAATTGCCGTTATTGTAATTATCGTAACATATGCCGCACAGTTAACCGAAAAAGCTTTTTTCAGTTTCTCATTTGCTTGGCTCAGGCAAAAAAGACTGACAAGCATACACAGAACACCGATAAAAGTGATGATTTCTTTCATACCGTTAAAAAATTCAATTTGAACGCTTGAAAGAAGATAACCGAAAACGAGCAGATTCATTGCTTTTTTGAGTGTGGGGCGCGGTGCATATGAATGAACGGCGCCGAGCTGATGGCGCACCGTCGCGGCATCGCCGAGATTTTTAATTGCCTCGTCCCTCGCCGATTCTTCATCCATACCTACGGCAAGATTTGTTTCGTAACGGCACATCAGGTGGTCAAAAAGCTCGTTGCGCACATTTTCGCGCTCACTTTTGAGAATAATTCCGCCGCAAAGGAAATCAAGAATTTCATCAAATTCATGTTCCTGCATGCTCAACACCCCCCAGCACCCTTGTAACAGCGTTTGAAAAGGTATTCCACTCTTGCTTTCTGCTTTCAAGCTCACCGAGGCCCTTGGCGGTTATGCGGTAATATTTGCGTTTTCTGCCCTCCGCCTCACACCAGTAAGCCTCAAGGCAACCTTCTTTTTCAAGCGAATGAAGAATGGGATAAAGTGTGCCCTCATTAAGCGAAAACACCTCTTCGCTCGTCTGTTCGATTGTTTTGATAATCTGATAACCGTACATATCCGTTTTTGAAATTACGCTTAACACAAGCAAGCCTGTGCTTCCCTTTGCAAGCTCTTTACTGATTTTCATAAAAACCTCTCCTTTCAATACCTCAATTGCCAATGCATTGAGTATCTATGTATTGTTATAACACACATTTTTACATTTGTCAACAGTTATATTTGACATAACACGGCAGATGGGTTACAATTTTTTTATTAACAAGAAAGGAATTTTTTTATGAAAGACATATTTTTCTCCAATCTCCCCGCAGGTATTGCCGTAATCGGTCTTGTTGCCTACTTTTTCGGTATGGCTGTTGTTTTCATCACAAGTCCGATTAAAAACGCAGAAAAATTTGCTGTCAAGCCCGTTGACAACGCAGGTAAAACAGAAATCAGAGTTTATTACGGCGGCATTTCGTTTGCCCTCGGTGCATTTCTGCTTTATCTGACAATTGCGCTCAAAACCCCCGTTTATTCACTTGTCGGCGGTCTTTTCTTTGCAACAACCGTGCTGACCGTCCGAACAATTTTCCTCTGTGTTGACAAGGGCTGGAAGTGTCCTTACACGAAGCTTGCAATCCCTGCCGAAAGCCTTTTTGTAATTGCGCTGTGGGTTTGCTTCATTCTTTCAAAAACGCTGTATTAAACGTAAAAAGCTCCGCCGCGGCGGAGCTTTTTATCTTAATATCAACTTAAACTTCAATAAGAGTATAATCCTTTGTGCCGAAGCCGAGTTCTGCGGCGGCATCAATTGTGTGAACACCGTTCTGACTTTCAATGCGCTCAATGAGGTGCGGTTTGCCCTCATCAGAGCAGGCATAAACAAGGTCAACGCATGCCTTATCAATGGCAATGGGATCGTCGCTGACGAGAATTCCGATATCTGCAATGCACGGGTCTTCCGCAACGGCACAGCAGTCGCAGTCAACGCTCATATTCTTCATAACGTTTACATAAACAATGTTGCCGTTAAAAAATCTGACAACGCTTGCCGCGGCATCTGCCATTGACTCAAGGAAAGAATCGTGGTCAGCCGTCCACTTTTTGCTCGGGTCGCCCGCGCCGTGAATATAAGCCTTACCGCCGGCAGAGGCAACACCGATTGAAAGCTGCTTGAGAGCGCCGCCGTAACCGCCCATCGGATGACCCTTAAAATGAGAAAGAACAAGCATTGAATCATAATTCGGGAGATTTTTGCCGACAAAATTTTTCTTTATCATTTTGCCGTCGGGTATGGAAAGCTCAAGGTCGGGGCCCTCGGCATCCAGCAAATCAACCTTGAAATAATCTGTCCAGCCGTGTTCTTTGAAAAGTGCAAGATGCTTTTCGGTTGTGTTGCGCTGACCGCTGTAAGCGGTGTTTGTTTCGACGATTGTGCCGCCCACACAGTCAACAATATCCTTCCAGAAATCGGGTCTTAAAAAATTCTGATTCCCCTTTTCGCCTGAGTGCACCTTGACGGCAACATTGCCCCCAAGCTCCTTGCCGAGCATTTTATAAAGCTCCAGCACCTTTTCGGGTGTAATCTGACGGGAAAAATATACCTTTGCGCTCATTTTTCTGCCTCCGTATCAATTTTTATTTACATAATTTATTGTACCACACTTTGTTCTTTTTTTCAATTATTGCAATTGGTTTTGTCATTTTTTATAAAAAGTCCCTTTATTTATTATTTATTAACACCATTGACTTTAATATGTTACAGTGATAAAATTTTTATATGCTGAAAAGGAGGTTTGCTTATGTGCAAAAAAATCATTGCGGTTTTTCTTTGTCTGCTGATTATTCTGCCCGTTTTCGGTATTGGCGCAACTGCTGACGAAAGCGACAGCGGCGCAGTAACCGCACAAAAGAATTTCATCATCACCGACCCTTATGCCGACGTTAACTGGGACACTTGGGGCGCTTATAAAACCCAGCTTCACGCGCACACAACCGCCAGCGACGGTTTCCTGACAATTGATGAATTCGTTCAGGCGCACTATGACAACAACTACGACATTGTTGCGCTCACCGACCACGGCACACTCAACCTCGGTTGGAATGTCGCACCGGAAGTTGTTCCGCTGATGAGACTTATCAAAAAAGACCGCACCAAAAACGCACCCATCATTCCGCTCACCGATGAAGAATACAAAGCATACATCAACGGTACGGCGGAATCCGAAAAGAGAACGCACGAAAACGGTATGCTTGACGTGCCGCTGGGAATTGAGCTCAATATGGCAACTCCGTTTGCCGACTGTCACCTTACCGGCTACTTTGCCGAATACGGCCAAGGTCTTGCAGGTGTTTTCGGAGATTACGAAACTCCCTCGGCAGGTGTTAAGGAAAAAGGCGGACTTTCAATGCTTTCCCACGTAGGCGAGTATGTTTACATCGACAAAGACAGCGCAAATCACGTCGGCAAACCCGTTGACGATTATTATGCAACAAAATTTGCACGCGTTTTCCTTGATAACAAGGGTTCAAGCCTCGGCATGGGCATAAACAGCGCAACCGACGCGCACACACGCTGTGACAGAATTCTTTATGACCAGGTGCTTCAGAAGACAATCCCCAACGGTGTTGTTCCGTGGTCATTCACCTTCTCTGACTCTCACGATGCGAAATCCGTAAATTTTGCTTACACAATGATGCTTATGCCTGAGCTTACAATGGGTGATTTCCGTGAATGTATGGAAGACGGCGAATTCTTCTCAATCACCCACTTTTCAAACGGCTATGAGCTCAACGGTATGGCTGAAATGCCGGGTTATAACGACGATGAGGAATCTGTCAGATATAACGATGATGACACACCCATGGTAACACGTGTTACCGTTGACCAGAAAGCCGATACAATCACAATTGAAGGCACAAACTTCAATATGATAACCTGGGTTTCCGACGGAAACGTCATTCTTCGTGAAGAAAACATTTCATCCGGTAAAGCAACCCTTGACCTTCACGCAAGCAACCTGCTTGATGATGCAAACCTCTATGTAAGATTCTATCTTACGGGCGATAACGGTCTGTGCTATTCTCAGCCCTTTGTTCTCAACGTTGAAGGTGAAGAGTTTGAAGAGGTTGAGGTTGACAAGGTTGTTATTGACTTGCCGTGGTTCCTCAGAAAGCTTGTCGGCGGAATTGACCTTGCACTTTTCAGATTCAATCCCATTATCTGGATATTCAAATATTTCGCACTCGGCTACAACCCTGTTGACCTTGAAAGACTTATCAACCCGTATTAAATTTTAAAGGAGAACATATATGAAAATTTTCAAAAAACTTTTAAGCGTTGTTTTATGCCTTCTTTTCGTAACCTCAATGTCCGTTCTTGCATTTGCCGGCGCGGACGCAGATTACAAAATTGTTTCACCCTATGAAGGCGTTGTCTGGTCAGGCAAAGATGCCTGGGGTGCATACAAGGGCACACTTCACTCTCACACTACTTACAGTGACGGTAACGTGGACCTTGCCACCATGGTTAAGGGTTATTATGAACGCGGATTCGATTTTCTTGCAAATGCCGACCACGCTGTAACCGGCGTTGAATGGAACAAGACCCCTGCAATACAACCCCTTTATCTTTATCAGCCGCTTCTCGGTTACAAGCTGGCTCACCTGACAGATGAGGAATTTGAAGCAATCACCAGCGGCACATATAAGAACCGCGGCAGAGGAATGGTTTGTGTAACAGGCGCAAACGAACTCAATAACCTTTCACTCACCAAAAACCACGTTAACGGTTATTTTCTGCCCGCAAATGTCGGCAACGGTTTTGCAGGTATGGAAAACGAAATAGGATTTGAACAGGCAATCAGATTTATTGATAAGCACGACGGTCTTTCACACATCAATCATCCCGGCGACTGGATGCAGTCAAATTCAAATTCCGAAGCAGTTAACGACCCCTATAACATTCAGTTCTTCGGCGACCTTATTCTCAAATACGATTCCTGCCTCGGCACAGAGGTGCTTAACGAGGACAACGGCGCAACCGGCTATGACAGAGTTTTTTGGGATAATCTCCTTATGCACTGTCTGCCTTACGGCAAAAACGTTCTCGGTTTTGCAAACACCGATGCTCATGACCTCGACAACATCGACACCTCCTACATGGTGTTTATGATGAAAGAGAACAATGTTGCAAACATCACAGAAACTATGCAGAGCGGTGCATTCTTCTCAATCACAAGATCGCTTCGCGACTGCGACTTTGAAATCGGCCCCGCAGAGCGTATCGACGCAAGCAACACTGACACACCCTATCCTCTTTTCACATCCGTTACGGTTGACGGTCACAATATTACCGTTACAGCCAAGGATGCAACAGAGATTCAGTTCATCGGCAACGGTAAGGTTCTCAAAAGCCAGCCCATCGGCACCGAAGCTGTGACACTTAACCTCGACACGGTTGAAAAAGTTAAAGTTGAGGATTTACTCTATGTCAGAGTTGAAATCAAGGGCAAAGGCGGTATGTGCCTTACCCAGCCCCTCGTAATTGATGACGGTAGTGAACCCCTTGTTTTCAGCGAAGAAACAACATTTGAATCTTTCTTTAATGACCTTTATCTCATTTTCAAGGCAACAAAAATCCGAGCACTTATTGACGAACTTATTCAGTTGTTTTAATTAACAAAGAACTCCTGCGATTTTTTCGCAGGAGTTTTCCGTTTTATTCAGGTTGACTCAATCAACACCGCTTTGATATAATAAGATGAAAACGAAAAAGGAAGGGTGAAAATGAAAAAGCTGAGAGAAATACGTGATTTAAAAACCAAAATAATCATTACCGTTTCCTATTTTCTGATTTTAGCTGTTCTTTATCATTTTCACGTAACCTGCATTTTCCGCAAATTTCTGTCCTTCCCCTGCCCCGGTTGCGGTATGACGAGAGCTTGGGTGTCCGTTGTGCAACTCGACCTTGGAACCGCTTTCAATTATCACTTTATGTTCTGGTCAATACCGATTCTTTATTTGTATTTTCTGTTTGACGGAAAACTTTTAAAAAACAAAAAGCTCAACAAGGCTGTTTTTATTCTTATTGCCGTCGGTTTTTTATTTGAATGGATTTTAAAAATTCTTGAAACTTTTCATATAATATAACACATTTGGTTGACTTTTATTTTTAACAATGATATATTAAAATTGTGAAAGAATTCACTGATATTTTATGTTTGGAGGAAGATTTATGTATTGCAAAAACTGTGGACAGCTTTTAAATGACAATCAGGCAATCTGCCTTAACTGCGGTGTTCAAAAAGGTAACGGAAACGCTTTCTGCGCTAACTGCGGTCAGCCCATGAATCCCAACCAGGCAATCTGCCTCAATTGCGGTGTTGCAGTTTCCAACGCAGCTGCCGACAATCTTGCAGGCAAGGATAAAATGACCCTCATCATTATCTGCCTTTTCCTTGGCGGCCTCGGCATCCACAACTTTATGTTGGGCGAAACCAAAAAAGGTATTATGAAGATTGTTCTTTCTCTCTGCTTCGGTCTCGGTGCAATCTTTGCTCTTATCGATCTTGTAAAAATTGCAACTGACAAATACGTTGTTGACCCCGAAAAACTCTTCTGATTTTTAAAAAACAGTTCACCCCGAAAACGTGTTTTCGGGGTGATTTTTTATTTATTCTTGAAAAATTCGGCATGAGTGCGGTGACCGAAATCAAAGGTACCGTCACTGTGAATATCAGTGAAGCTTACACCGAAAGGCCACTGGGCAGGGTCGGGACTGAGCTTGTCTTTTTCATACAAATCATAACAGTTGTAGCCGCCTGTCTGATTGTAAACAAGATAAATGCCGTCTTTTTCAATGCAGAAATCATTGCAATGGTCGTGGCCGCAGAACATTGCCTGACCGCCGATTTTCTTCATTACATCAAACTGACCGCTGTTATAAATTGAGCAACCGACACTTTCACGCATTGTGCCGTAAACAACATTGACACCGTCATTGAGTGCATAGCTTCCGTCAAGCTGTTTTGTGTAGAATTCGGCATATTCCGGCACGGGGATGTGCTGATAAACAAAAGAGCCGACATTGCCATAGGTTTCAGAAAGAGACTTTATGTTATTCTGATACCACTCAAGCTGTGAGGGCTTTATGTAATCATAGCCCTTCATATGACCCGCCGGCACACCGTCGCGCACACCGTATTCCTCAATAATATCGCGGCCGGAATCAAAGCAAACCAGACTTTTACGAAGCGAGTTTTCGCCGTTCATTATGTTAATGAAGAAATTGCCGTAGCCAAAAAGGTCCTCTCTGCCGAATTTTGAAAGGCACATCGGCGAATCGACAAGGCTTTTGAAAAGCATATATTTGAACGAGCCTTTTTCCTCGCGCGCCTCGTGATTGCCGAAAACGTATGCCCAATAAACACCCACACGCTCCATCATACGGGCAAACTGAACGGCGTCGGTCTGCTGCATTTTTGAAAGAATCGAGTCGCCGGTGATGATAACAAGGTCGGGCTTTAAGTCGGCAATCTGATAAACCATATGCTGAAGGGTGCGGTTATTAAGCTCAAGGTCATCGTCAAGATGCAGGTCAGTTGTGCAGAGAATTCTGAAATCGCTGTCATCATAGCTGCCGTCGGGCTTGAATTTGGCAATAAAAGTTGACTCTGCGGTTTCTTTGACAATCCTGACATTTGTACCGACACAAGGAATATCAAGGGCAGACAGAAATCTGTTTTTGGCAAGCTTGCCCTTTGACAAATCATAAATCGGCTTTTCAACCGCCAGCAACACATCAATTGCCGCTTTTTGTAAAACTGTTCTTCTCCAATACATAAAAACAACCTTCTTTCCGTTAAAAGTATAACAGAAAGAATACGCCGTTGCAACATTTTTTGCTTTTGGCTGTGGCAATTAAAAAAATATTGTGTTAGAATAATATTCGGATTTATAAATACACACTTGACAGGAGAGCAAACTATGAAATTACCGTCATATCCCATCGCAACAATTGACCCGCATTTCAGCATCTGGTCAAAAGCCGACAAAATCAACACAGCGGACACTTACCTCTGGTGCGGAATTAAAAAGCGAATTGAGGGCACCGTCACCGTTGACGGCGAGACCTTCTCTTTCTTGGGAAATTCGCCTGCAAAAAAGCTTGAGCAAACCGCAACAAAAATAAAAGCTTTCGTTGCGGAATATGTTTTTGAGGGCAAAAGCTTCAACTTTGTTTTCAAAACCTGGTCTCCTTTCCTTTTTGACAATATGCAGTTACTTTCTCTTCCCTGCGCATTTTTTGACACAAAAATCACTTTCACCGACAGCAAAGAGCACACCGTTTCGGTCGATTTCACCGCTTTTAATGAGCTTTGTCTGGGCAAAAGGGAAAAGAAAATTATAAAAGAAACAAAAGAATATAAGGGCATTTCAATTGCAAAAATGGGACTTGCAAAGCAGAAGCCTCTCAACGATTCGGGTGACACCTTTGCCGCCGACTGGGGTTATGTATGCCTGGGCGGTGAAAGCTGTGACAAAAATGATACGGGGCTCACAAGCCGCCACACCGCAAAAGTTAAAGACTGCGCAGAATTCACAAGTGTAATTGCTTACGACGATGTTTACTCAATCAATTATTTCGGTAATTTCCTGACCGGCTTGTGGAAAGAAAAATTCTCAACAATTGAAGAAGCAATTACATATTGCCTTAATAACCGCGATGTTCTGCTCCGAAAAATTAACGCACAGAATGAAAAGATCGAAAGCGATGCAAAGCCTTTCGGTGAAAACTATGTCAATATGCTCAACGCCGCCGCAAGGCAGGTTTTTGCCGGCCACAAGCTTGTAAGAAGCAAAGACGGCGATTTGCTTTACCTTTCAAAAGAATGTCACTCAAACGGCTGCATCAACACTGTTGACGTTTCTTATCCCGCAATGCCGCTGTTTTTGCTCTATTGCCCCAAGCTTGTCAAAGCAATGCTTGCGGGAATTTTCCTCTTCGCTTCAATGCCTGTCTGGAAACACGACTTTGCGCCGCACGACATCGGCAGATATCCCCTCGCCTGCGGTCAGGTTTATGCTTTTGTTCACCCGAAGCACTTTTTCTCGGCAAAAAGAGGATATAAAAAAATCTACAAATCAAAATCCCACGACATTTACACAGACAAATATCAGATGCCCGTTGAAGAGTGCGGAAACATGATTATTCTTTCATACTCATATTTTGTTGAATCGGGCGACAAGGCTTTTCTTGAGCAGTATTACCCGCAGCTTGAAATGTGGGCAAACTACCTTGTCAACAAAGGCGTTATTCTTGACAATCAGCTTTGCACAGACGACTTTGCAGGTCACAGCACAAAGAATGTCAACCTTGCAATCAAGGGTATTATGGGCATCGCCTGCTTTGGCAGAATTTGTGACGCGATTGGCAAAAACAACAGCTACTTAAAAACCGCCGCCGATTTTGCAGCAGAGCTTTGCAATGCCTGCGAGGTTACCGACACGGCACTGCCCTTCAGCGTCGGCAACAAAGATTCGTGGAGCCTTAAATACAACCTTGTGTGGGACAAAATTTACGGTTTCGACCTTTTCTCAAAAGATATTTACGCCGCAGAAAGCCTTGAATACAAAAACAGACTCAACAAATACGGTGTACCGCTTGATTACAGACGCGATTTCACCAAAACGGACTGGATGCTTTGGGCTGCCTGCCTTGATGAAACGAAAGAAAACATTGACCTTTTCTCAGAAAAAATTCTTCTTTACCTCGCCGAAACCAAAGACAGGAACTGTTTCAGCGACTGGATTGAAACAAAAGAACCCGAACAAAGAGGTTTCAGTCACAGAACCGTTCAGGGCGGCCTGTGGATGCCGGTTTACGCCGCAAAGCACGAGAAATAAACAAATTAAAAGAAGCAAGTCAGTTGACTTGCTTCTTTTCAATTACTTAATCAGGTCGTTTTCCTTGATGAATTTCACAACCTCATCAACAGTTGTGAAAGCAAGGGCAACGGTTGTGTCAGCCGCGCCGTAGTAAATTGCGATTTTGCCGCTTTCACTGTCCGAAAGTGCGGCACACGGGAAAACAACATTGGGAACATCGCCGACACACTCATAAAGCTCGTGCGGTGCAAGCAGGAAGCAATCCGCTCTGTGCAAAACTTTCCACGGCTCGTCTTTGTCGAGAATTGCGGCACCCATTGCGTAGGTAAAGCCGTTACAGCTTGTAAGAACACCGTGATAGAACATCAGCCAGCCCTCATCCGTTTCAATGGGTGTGGGACCTGCGCCGACCTTTGTCATTTCCCAGTTTTTCTCGGGCTTCATAACAAATCTGTGCTTGCCCCAATATGTAAGGTCTTTGCTGTGGCAAAGGAAAATATCGCCGTAGGGTGTGTGGCCTCTGTCGCAGGGACGGATAAGCAAAACATACTCATCATTGATTTTTCTGGGGAAAAGAACGCCGTTACGGGCAACAGGATAGCAAGCATCTTCAAGCTGTACCCACTCTTTGAAATCGGTTGTGTAGGCAATACCGATTGTTGTGCCGTGGGGTGTAAGATTTACCCAGGAAAGGTAATATTTGCCGTCAATCAGGCAAAGGCGGGGGTCATAGCCCCTGAAAATAACCTTATCCTCAAGCTCCCAGTTGATTGCATCTTTACTGTAACCGACAACAAGCGTGTGGTCACGGCTCATAACATCAACGCGGAAAACGCCCGCAAAACCGTCGCCGTAAGGCACAACGGCAGAATTAAAAATGCTGTTTGCCATATAAAGATTATCTCTTGTGATAATCGGGTTGCCGTCATATCTCCACACGGGGTATTTATAGCCCTCGGGCTTGTCCTGCCAAGGAATGTTGGGAATTTTTTCACCGATTATTTTTGCCATAATAAAACCTCACCTTCCAGTAAATTTGAAGTCGGGTATATTATAACATAAAGTTTTAATAAAACAAAGGGGGTTGTCCACGAAAATTACAGTTATTGATTGAAAATATGCAATGCTTTTGCAATGGATAAAAAAATTCGACAAGTCGAAACTTGTCGAATTTTTTGGGAGTACACCCCATTTTTGAACCATAGTTCGTTAATGCATCAACAGCTCTACAAATTGGAATTTATCTCTTCAATACTTTTTTGCACCAAGTACGTTTGTTGCAGTTGGGGCACTTTAAGTATCGAGTTGTTCCCCTGTGCATCGCATTAAGTGCCTGCGTATAGGTAGGCACAATCTCATAACCACAATTTTTGCATTTGTAAGCACCCACGCTGATTTCAAGTTTTAATGCATAGAAACACGGTATCAAAAACACAACGCAAATGCCGAGAATTGTAACGAGCTGCCATATTCCTTCGGGTATTAAAAATGCTGCAATAAAGACACCTGCAATTAGTGCCGTCATACTTACAATCATAATGGCCCACATAGAAGACCAGATTGTTTTGTTTTTCTTCTCTAATTCTTTTGCCATATCAAGCATAAGCTGTTCGTTTTTCTGATTGTTATTTTCCATATTGATTTTCTCCCCACTTAATAATTCGTTTACACTGATGCTGAGAATGTCACAGAGTTCAAGCATAATCGAAGTGTCGGGCATTGCCACACCGCGTTCCCACTTGGATATTGCTTTATCGGTGATACCCAGTTTTCCTGCCAACTGCATTTGTGTTAAATTTGCCTTTTTTCTGCACTCGGCAATAAATCTTCCGATTTTTAATTG
>JAZNVG010000002.1:0-44401 GCA_045592705.1 Acutalibacteraceae bacterium
AAAGCTGACGCTTCTATTTATTAAGAAAATTAAAAATTGATTAAAGATTTGTAATATTCGTTTGTTTTTTCGACATATTATGTTAGCATGTTTGAGACTTAATAAATATTGAAACGGAGTACTGGGAAATGGATAAAATAAAAAACTTTTTTCTCGGTGAAATAAAAGCACTTAAAGAGGACCTTAATATTGTTGAATACATAAGCTGGTGGCTGCTCAGGTTTTTTATGGTGGGCGTTATCATATATATGAAAATAAACGATCCCGAAAACATCAATATCTATCTTGTTACATTGAATATACATATTTCAAGGTGCTGTCTCCACGGCACCTTTTTGTTTTGTATAAAAGAAAGAAACCCTCTCCCGTTTTTCGGGAGAGGGTTTCTTGTGTAAAGCCAAAATTATTTAACTGTAACCTTAGCGCCAGCTTCTTCGAGCTTAGCCTTAGCAGCTTCAGCGTCTTCCTTGGAGATCTGCTCTTTGATAGCCTTGGGAGCGCCGTCAACAACAGCCTTAGCTTCAGCAAGGCCGAGACCTGTGAGCTCACGGACAACCTTGATGACCTTAATCTTCTCAGCGCCGACTTCAGCAAGGATTACGTCGAACTCTGTCTTCTCTTCAGCGGCAGCAGCGCCAGCGTCAGCAACAGGACCTGCAACTGCAACAGCAGCAGCAGCGGATACGCCGAATTCTTCTTCAACAGCGTGTACAAGCTCAGAGAGCTCAAGAACGGTAAGAACTTTAATTTCTTCGATAATAGCAGCAATTTTCTCAGATGCCATGATTTTTTTCCTCCATTAATAAATAGTAAAAAATAAATGTTAGTAAAATAAGATTATGCCTCTGCGGGAGCTTCGGCTGCGGCTTCGCCGCTCTTGTCAACAATAGCCTGGATAGCTCTTGCGAAGGATGCGATGGGGGCATTGAATGCGTTGCAGACAGTTGCAAGAAGAATCTCTCTTGAGGGAAGCTTTGCAAGTGAAGCAATAGTTTCCGTGCCGATTACCTTACCATCAAGGAAACCGCTCTTAACTGCGAAATTCTTGTGAGTGTCGGCATACTTGGAAAGGATTCTTGCGGCAGCAACGTGGTCGTCTGCGCTGGTAGCAAGGGCTGTTGTTCCCTCAAGAACACCTGCGAGATCTTCAAGACCTGCTTCCTGAGCTGCACGGCCAAGGAGTGTGTTCTTAACGACGGTGTATTCAACGCCTGATTCACGAAGCTCTTTACGAAGCTTGGTGTCATCAGCAACGCTGATTCCCTTATAATCAACAAGAACACCTGCGACAGAACCGTTAAGGCGCTCTGTAAGGTCGCTGACGATTTGTTTTTTCTGCTCTAAAATCTTTGCGCTGGGCATATATTCACCTCCAAATACAATTAACAAAAATCAATGCCCTTTCCGCAGACCGCAGAAAGGGCAAAAAACACACAATTTACCTGAATAATAAGTTGTATGCATCCTCTCTCGGCAGGCGGCTGAAAAGCCATTATGCGGAAAGCACCTGCTGTCTTAAAAAGAACAGCTTTGTAATATTAACACACCGAAAGGCGCGTGTCAAGTATTTTTTGAAAAATTACTGACCGCCAACCTTGAGGGGGTTGATTCTGACGCCGGGGCCCATTGTTGTGGCAACGACGCAGGAACGGATATACTGACCCTTTGTTGCGGCGGGCTTTGCCTTTACGATTGCGTCAAGAAGAGCGTCAAAGTTTTCGTTGAGCTTTTCTGTGCCGAAGGAAACCTTACCGATGGGGCAGTGGATGATGTTTGTTTTGTCAAGACGGTACTCAATCTTACCTGCCTTAGCTTCTTCAACAGCCTTGGCAACATCGGGTGTAACAGTACCTGCCTTGGGGCTGGGCATGAGGCCTCTGGGGCCAAGGATTTTACCGAGGCGGCCAACAAGACCCATCATATTGGGTGCTGCGATGGCAACGTCGAAATCCATAAAGCCTTCGCCCTGGATTTTTGCAACGAGATCTTCTGCGCCAACGATTTCTGCGCCTGCGGCAGCAGCAGCATCAGCATCGGGACCCTTTGCAAAAACAGCAACGCGGACAGACTTACCTGTACCGTTGGGGAGAACGACAGCGCCTCTGACCTGCTGGTCAGCGTGGCGGGAGTCAACGCCCAGACGAACGTGTACTTCAACAGTTTCGTCAAACTTTGCTGTTGCGGTCTTGATAGCAAGATCAAGAGCTTCAGCGGTATCATAGAGATTTGTTCTCTCTACAAGCTTTGCGCTTTCAATATATTTTTTTCCGTGTTTCATTGTGTTAATTTCCTCCCAATCATGTGGTTAATCGGATTTTTCCTCCCACAGTCTGTCATCAGTCGGCAACGACGACGCCCATGCTGCGAGCAGTGCCTGCGATCATGCTCATGGCTGTTTCAATGCTTGCTGCGTTGAGGTCAACCATTTTCTGTTCTGCGATCTTGCGAATCTGCTCCTGAGTGATCGTTGCAACCTTAGTCTTGTTGGGAACGCCTGAACCGCTTTCGATTCCGCATGCTTTCTTAATAAGAACAGCTGCGGGCGGTGACTTTGTGATGAAAGAGAATGTACGGTCTGCATAAACTGTGATAACAACAGGAATGATGAGACCCATGTCATTCTTTGTGCGCTCGTTGAATTCCTTTGTGAACGCCATGATGTTAACGCCGTGCTGACCCAGAGCGGGGCCTACGGGCGGAGCCGGAGTTGCTTTGCCGGCAGGAATCTGAAGTTTGATTAAGCCAACAACTTTCTGTGCCATAATAAAAAACCTCCATAATAGTGTGGTAAATGTCGGGATTTTTTAAAAATTTAAATCCCTCCCACGAAGCCGCAAAGCGGCCGCGCCAAAGGCGCTATAATTTGAAAGGGCAGTGCCCTCAAATTACCGTGATTAATTATTGCGTGAGCAATCAGTCTTCGGCAAGCTCAACCTGGTCAAGCTCAAGCTCAACAACAGTTTCTTTGCCGAAAAGGGCGGAAACAGTGACACGAACCATATTGTTTTCAATGTCGAGTTCCTCAACCGTTCCCGAAAATCCGTCAAAGATTTCATCAATAATGTTGACTGTGTCGCCAACCTTATAAGAAACCTCAACAGTTCTCTTTTCAACTCCGAGGCGGAGAACTTCTTCTTCGGTGAGGGGAACAGGTTTGCTTTCGGGGCCTACGAAGCCCGTGACGCCCCTTGTGTTACGGATTACGAACCAGGTGTCGTCAGTCATCTTGGGGCGGTTATCTTTGTCGAGAGTTACTGCGACCTTGACAAGAACATAACCGGGGAAAAGCTTACGCTCAACCTCTTTTTTCTTTTCAATGTCGGTAACGGTCTCGGTGGGGATTTTCACCTCAAGAATAAGATCCTGCATTTTGCGGTTTTCAACAACCTTTGCAATGTTTGCGGCAACCTTGTTTTCGTAACCGGAGTAGGTATGAACAACATACCATCTTGCTTCAGCTGACATGGATTATTCCTCCCAACTTTTAATTAGCCGAGGAATTTGCTTAAAGCAATCTTTGCAGCTGTTGTGGTTTCGGTTGCAGCCTCAGAGTTATTCGCAACAGCCTCAGCAGCCTTTTTGAGGCCGGCAAGGATTAACGAAAGAATCTCGTCAACGCCGAAAATCACAAGTGCGCAAACGCCGACCATTGCAAGAACGATGCCTGTTGACTTGAGAACAGTCTTTTTGTCGGGCCAAACAATCTTTTTAAGGTCGCCCTTGGAGTCCTTGAAGAACTTCTTAATACGTTTGGCAGCACGTACGAAGAAATTACCGTTGGGGTTCTTAGCCTTTTCAACCTTTTTTGTGGCTTTTTCCGCCTTGGCAACTTTTTCGGCAGCCGTGGGGTTTTCTTTTTTCGCCATCGGTTATTCCTCCTGCTTTACTTTGTTTCTTTGTGGAGAGTATGTTTCCTGCAGAAACGGCAGTACTTGTTCATCTCCAGCCTGTCGGGTGAGTTTTGCTTGTTTTTCATTGTGTTGTAGTTGCGCTGTTTGCATTCGGTGCAAGAAAGTGTGATTTTGATTCTTTTACCGTTAGCAGCCATGTGCGGCACCTCCATCCTTAGGATAATTTAGCCTCCCTCTGCGAGTTGAAATTTGGGCACAAAAAAAGAACCCTCGTGCAGAGGTGCAATAATAATAACACATTACACCCCTGCAGTCAAGTACTTTTTTTACGAAATTCACCTTATTTAATTACATTATATTAAGCAATATCTCACAAAACTCAATCAAGTTCGAACTGACCCGTATAAAGCTGATAATATTTGCCGTGCTGAGCAATCAGGTCTTCGTGGTTGCCGCGCTCTATGATAACACCGTGTTCAAGCACCATAATCGCTTGAGAGTTTCTGACGGTTGAAAGACGGTGAGCAATGACGAAAACCGTTCTGCCCTCCATAAGCTTATCCATACCTTTTTCAATCAAGCGCTCTGTTCTTGTGTCGATGGAGCTTGTTGCCTCATCAAGAATCAGAACGGGCGGGTCGGCAACCGCCGCACGTGCAATTGAAAGAAGCTGACGCTGACCCTGCGAAAGATTTGAACCGTCACCCGTAAGCATTGTGTTATAGCCTTCGGGCAAACGGGAAATGAATGAATGGGCATTTGCAAGCTTTGCCGCGGCAACGATTTCTTCGTCCGTTGCGTCAAGCTTACCGTAAGCAATGTTATCCCTTACCGTACCGGTAAACAGGTGTGTATCCTGTAAAACAATGCCCATGGAGCGGCGCAGGTCGTCCTTTTTGATTTTCTGGATATTTATTCCGTCGTAACGGATTTTACCGTCATCAATGTCATAAAAACGGTTGATAAGATTTGTGATTGTTGTTTTGCCGGCACCGGTTGAGCCGACAAAAGCGATTTTCTGACCCGGGTTTGCGTAAAGCGAGATGTTGCGCAAAACGGGGTGCTCGCCGTCATAGCTGAAGGTTACGTTTTCAAACACAACGTCTCCCTTCCACTCGGTGTAAGTCACGGTGCCGTCTTTGTGCGGATGTTTCCAAGCCCAGTGACCTGTGCGCTCACTGCACTCGGTGATATTTCCGTCTGTATCAATTTTTGCGTTGACAAGTGTTACATATCCCTCGTCAACCTCGGGCTTTTCGTCAATGATTGCAAAAATTCTTTCTGCGCCTGCAAGAGCGGCGAGAATATTGTTAAACTGCTGTGCAACTTGAGTAATGGGCTGTGAAAACTGACGTGTGTACTGTAAAAAGGATGCGATTGCACCGATTGAAAGTGCCATACTTGTGCCGCCGAGAAGAAAAGCGGTAATGTTTGAAACTGCCGAAAAATCGGGAACTTTAATCATTATGAAAGCGCCGATTGTTGCGGTTGCGGCAAAGTTGAAATATGAAATATTGCCCATAATAGGCATCAGGACACTTGCGTAAGTGTGCGCATTTGTTGCGGCGACACGGTAGCTGTCGTTTATTTTTGCAAAGTCGCCCTTAACCCTGTCTTCCCTTGTGAAAACCTTGACGACCTTCTGGCCCTCGATGTATTCCTCAAGGTAACCGTTAACCTTACCGACGGCAAGCTGCTGGGCGCGGAAATAATTTGCGCTTCTGCCGCCGATTATTTTAACGATAACAAACATAACCATAAGCATTATGATTATAAGACCGGTCATTGCGGGGCTGATGGTGAGCATCATAATGAATGTACCGACAAGGGTGACGACAGATGAAACAATCTGCACAAAGCCCTGGCTGACCGCCTCACGCACAACATCAACGTCATTTGAAAAGCGGCTCATTATTTCGCCATGGGTGTGGTTGTCGAAAAATTTAATGGGCAACTCCTGAAGATGCTCAAAAAGGTCACGGCGCAACGAATGAAGGGTTGAATGCGAAATGTTTATCATAATGCGCGAATAGGTGTATTGTGCGATTGCACCCAAAATATAGACCGCAGCCATAAAAACAAGGTAGCCGATTAGCCTTGCAAAAAGATTTTCGCCCGTTTCCACCATTTCCGCAATGGTATTGATAACATAGGTTAACATTCTTGTTGCGAGGATTGTCGCACCTGCCGATGTAACAACAAGCACACCCACAAGCACGAGCAGAATCTTTTTCTGCGTAATATAACCGAGCAGTCTTTTGAAGGTTTCTTTGACGTTTGTCGGCTTTTCGAATCTCATTCCCGGTCCGGGACCTCCGCGCGGCTTTTTAGCACCGTTTTTGCGGTTTTCACTCATGCGCTCACCTCCTCGTCTTTACCTTCCTGCTGTGATGTAAAAACATCGCGATAAATCTCATTGTTTTGGAGCAACTGTTCGTGCGTGCCGATTCCGTTGATTTTGCCGTCATCAAGCACAATGATTTTGTCGGCATGCATTATGGAATTGATGCGCTGCGCGATGATAATTGTTGTTGTGTCGCCCAGAGAGTTTTTGAACCCCTCACGGATTTTTGCATCCGTTGCGGTATCAACGGCACTGGTGCTGTCATCGAGAATAAGAATTTTCGGATTTTTAAGAATTGCTCTCGCAATACAAAGACGCTGTTTCTGACCGCCCGAAACATTGACGCCGCCCTGCTCGATTTCACTGTCGTATTTATCGGCAAAGGTTTCGATAAACGGTGCCGCCTGAGCAATTTCCGCCGCCGCTTTTATTTCTTCTTCCGTTGCATTTTCGTTGCCCCAGCGAAGATTGCTTTCAATTGTGCCCGAGAAAAGCACGTTGTTCTGCAAAACCATTGAAATTCCGTCGCGAAGGTTCCGCAGTGTGTAATCCTTTATGGGGCGTCCGCTTATAAACAATTCGCCGCCCGTGATGTCATAAAGACGCGGAATGAGCTGGACAAGCGAGGTTTTCGCACTGCCCGTGCCGCCGAGGATGCCGACGGTTTCACCTGAGGCAATGCTTAAATTGATGTTGTCAAGCACATTGTTCTGACCGTCTTTTTTGTATTTGAAACAGACATTTTTAAACTCAATTGAGCCGTTTTCAACAACGGCCTCGGGGTCAGCGCCCTCGTCGGAAATGTCAGGCACCTCATCGAGCACCTCGACAATTCTCGCGATTGATGCTCTGCCCATGACGCTGACAACGAAAATCATTGAAATCATCATAAGTGACATCAGAATCTGCTGAATATAGGTGACAAAGCTTGTTACATCGCCGATTTGCATTTCGCCTTTAAGCACAAGATTGCCGCCAAACCAGAGGATGAGCACCATACATGAGGAAACGGAAAGCATCATAACCGGGCCGTTGAGGATGATGAGCTTTTCGGCAAAGATTGAAGCGGCCTTGAGGTCATCATTGCTTGCGCGGAATTTTTCTTTTTCGTGTTTTGCGCGCACAAACGCCTTGACAACCCTTGCAGCAATCAGATTCTCCTGAATTCCCGTGTTGAATCTGTCGTATTTCTTGAACATTCTCTGGAAACGGGGGTAAGATTTGATGCCGATAAACAAAAGGGCAAAAGCCATCAGCGGCGCAACACCGAGGAAAACACCGGCAAGGCGCGAATTAATCTGAACCGCCATAAAAATTGCCATAATCAGCATAAGGGGTGAACGAAAAAGCATGCGAAGTGCCATCATATAACCCATTTGCACGGTGTTGATATCGGTTGTCATTCTTGTAATAAGCGAGCCGGTTGAGAATTTATCAACATTGCCGAAGGAGAAATCCTGAACCTTGCAGAAGATTGCCTGACGAAGCTCAGAGCCGAAGCCCATGCCTGCCTTTGCGGCAAACCTTGCAGCCGCCGCACCGAAAATCAGGGCGAGGAGAGCCATTACAACCATCAGCACACCCATTTCAACAACAAGGCCAATGCCCGTTTTTTGGCCGAAGCCGAGAGCAAGCAAAGCATCGACAACAAAGCCTTCTTTTGTTGAAATGTCTGCACCGCGGATGCCGCAGTCAATTATAATTGACATAAGGTAAGGAATAAAAACCTCAATCACGACTTCAAACGCTATCGAAAGCGGACTTAAAAACGAAACGAGTCGATATTTTTTAGCGTAGTGCAACAGTTTTCTTATCATTCTTCGCATTTCTCCTTTTCTTTGATGTATTTTAAAACCTCTTCGTCACTGCCGACACCGTAAGAGGCGTTGTCAATTATTCTGTCAAGCATATTTTCAAGCTGTGCAAGCTCTTCATCAGAAAGCACAGAAAACATCCGCTCATCAATTTTGTCACACTCTTCACGGCATTTTTTCTGTGCAACTATCCCCTTTTCGGTGAGCGAAATGCGGTTTATCCGCATATCGGAAGGGTCGGGTGTTTTTTCGATCAGCCCCGTTTTACACATTCGCTTTATGCTTACCGCAACCGACGCAGCGCTGACACGCATATTGCGGGCAAGCTCATTTTGCGCACAGTTGCCGTGCTCGGCAAGATAATCAAGAATCGGGGGCTGTCCGAAATATATATCATTGCCCGAAAGCGCCTTGATTATGCGATAACGGTGAAGCACCGTCATTTTTAAAATTTTGTGCATAAGCCTCCGTTTATCTGAGGGCATAATATCACCTTTCAAGAAAATAATAAACCGATTAATTGTTAACCGGCTAACTAACAGTCCATTATAAAGCCTCCCGACAAAAAGTCAAGAGGCTTTGAGTCATATTAAACCAATATTAAGGTTTAATTATTTTTGCGTGCCTGTTTTGAATTCAAGCGCGTTGTATCCGTCAAGATTCATATCAATATCAACAGTTGCATCAAAGAATTTTTCAAGAGTCGCATTGCTGACATATTTTTTACCGAAAATCGTCATAATTGTCTTGTCAACGGCAATTTCATCGGAAAGGTCAATTTTCTGACCGAGAAGCTCTTCAAGCTGTGAAACCTCAAAGTAATAGAAAATTGTTTTCTCGTGGTGATAAATGAAATCAAAATCGGGGGTAAATTCTTTGCCGTTTACCTTATGCACGGCATTTTCGTTAACATCGAAAACAGAGCGGGGAACTTCCTCAACCTCAACATTGAGTGCATTATATTTTTCCGCTTCAAACCTTATGCCGTTGTAGGAAACCTTGCCGTAATCGTCAACAACGGTTTTTTCGCCGTCTTTTTCTTCATATCTGACAAGGTGAATGCCGTCTTTTGCACGCACCAGGCCTGCGTCAAGAAAGCTGCACGTGGCAGTGCAGAAAACCTGCATTTCCGGCTCGCCCGCTGTAGAATAGGGACTGGTGTCATATTCATACATCGTGAGCATACTTTTATCGCCCGCTTTTGCCGTACCGGCGGCAATCAATTCATCTTCACCGTCGCCGTCGATATCATAAAGCACAGCGTACTCGACACGGAAAATCGTGGATTTTACCGAAGATTCACCGTCAGCATCAGGAGAAATGATGTAAGAAATTTCTCCTTCCTCGGCACCGTAAATTGCCATCGGAGCCTCGCTGTCGCTGCCTGTGTCAATCTGCACCTCATAAAGGTCGCCGCCAGAAAGCTTGGAATCACCATCAAAATGCTCGAGCTCGTTAATTAACTTTGCCGCGTTTCTTTCGCTTTTGTACTCAGGGGAACATCCTGCAAAGCAGCCGATGCAAAGAACGGTTACAAGAAGCAGAGCAAAAAACTTTTTCATAATTTATTCTCTCCTTTTTATCTTAAAATTTCGCCAGTTACCGCATTAATTATGTTATGGAAAACCGCCGCATGCGCACCTGAAATGTATTTATCAAGGTGCATTGAGCCGAAGAACCAGCGTTTGTACTGACAGACCTCGGAAAGCTCTTCCAGATAAGTGTTAAGACCTGTGACACTCGCTGTCTCGCTGTCTTTGAGCAACAAAAAGCCCTTGATTTTCATCGGCGGCTCGTGAGTGATGATGTAATCAACCCTGCAGTAGTTGTTTTCGATGTTTTCGGCACCCTCAAGCAATTCTTCCCTTGACGGGAACTCAAGGCGTGACCAGGCCTCTTTTTCAAAGCGAATATCAATATCGGGACTTTCGCCGCCGCCCATTGTAAAAATCTTCATTCCTTCAATTTCGAAGACCTGACCCCTCATAAGATGATAAAGATTGCCGCCGATATGGTGAACCTTGCCGCCGTTCCACATTGTGACACGGTAAGAATTGAGAAGTTCAAAATTCTCGTGAGTGCCGTCAATGAAGCAGATGTTGTATTTTTTCTTGCCGAGCTTGGCAAGGATTTTTTTCTCTGCCTTACTGTTATCCCAGATAAAGCCGAAATCGCCGCAGACAATGAGGGTGTCTCCCTTTTTGAGCTTTTTTGCCGCCGCACTTTCAAAACGTGCCACATCACCGTGAGTGTCCCCGGTAACATATATCATTGCGCGACCATCCCTTTCTCAGCATATTTAAAAAATATAATTAAATCTGTTCACTTTTTAAAATTAATCTGTTATAATGTTATTCATACTAATAATACTACAAAAACGGTGTAATGTCTATGAAAAAATTAATAATTTTCTTTTTAAGTTTAACAATTTTGCTTTCAGGTGCACTTTGCATTCCTGCAAATGCCGCTTTTGACTCTGCAATGGAAAAGCTTGAGCTTTATTCCGACACGGTCTATCTTGTCAGCACAGACAACGGCACAGTGCTGTTTGACAAAAACTCCGACCGTCAGACGGCGCCCGCAAGCCTTACAAAAATCACAACCGCCATTGTCGTTCTCGAAAACTGCGATGACCTTGATGCTGTAATCACCGTTCCGGGATACTGTATCGAAATGCTCAGCGGCACGGGCAGTTCAATGGCAGGCCTTAAGGCGGATGAGGAAATTTCAATTCACAACCTGCTTCGCTGTTTGCTGATTGCAAGTGCAAACGAAGCAGCGCTGATTCTTGCCGACCATGTCGGAGGCGGTGACATTGACAAGTTTGTTGAAATGATGAACGAAACCGCACAAAGGCTCGGCTGCACAGACACTCACTATGTTAATCCGCACGGTCTTGATGACGAATATCAGTACACAACAGCGCGTGATGTTGCAATTCTTGCCACTCACGCAATGAAAACCTATCCCGCGTTTGCCGAAATTGTTTCGCACGTTACTTATCAGATTGAATCAACCAATATGCACCCCAACGGTTTAAAACTGCACAACACAAACTATATGCTCAACGCAGCTTATAAGGATTATTACTGCAACTATGTTTCAGGCATCAAAACCGGCTCAACATCGAATGCCGGCAAGTGTGTTGTTGCTTCAATTTCCAAAAACGGTTACTCTTACATTGGTGTTGTCATGAATGCACCGTTTGAGGACATTGACAATGACAATTACGACGAAAACTGCGCTTTTATTGACTGCAAGGAAATGTTTGAGTGGGCAATAAAAAATATTGAGCTTGTCAAAATCTCAGACCCTGACGACATTGTTGCCGACATCCCCGTAAAGCTTTCCTGGTCAACAGACCACGTTACTTTAAGCCCTGCGAAGGAGCTGTACGAGCTTGTACCCTCCGGCGTTGACACGGGCAGTTTGCTTATTGAGCCCCTTAACGGTGCTTACCCCGAGTTCATCAATGCCCCCGTCAAAAAGGGGGACGTTGTTTGCAAAGCAAACGTGCTTTATGCCGGCGACGTTGTTGCTCAGATTGACCTTGTTGCCAACGAAAGCATCAACAGGAGCATAATACTTCTTATTGGTTCATATATAAAGCGTGCGGCTTCATCAATAATCTTTAAAATTGTCGCCGCGCTTGCGGTTGTCGCCGTAATCGCCTATTTGGCTCTTGTGTTTTTCAAAAACAAAAACAGAAAGCCGCGCGGAAAGGTCGGCGTTGCCACATACAAAGATTACCGCAACAATAATAAAGAAAGATAACTGGTGACATATATGTCTGAATTATTCAAAGGAAGATCTCCCGAAACTGACTACAACAGTCTTCTTGAAATGTTAAATGATGTTTTCTTTCCTGAAGGAAACGAAAATTTTCTCACTCTGCTCCCTAAACTTTACAAAGAAAAATACAATCCCTGCCATAACAACCTTGTCATAAAAGAGGGCGACTCCATCAAAGGTGCAGTCGGCTTTTATTACAACGATTTTTATGCCGCAGGCGAAAAACTCACAAACGCAGGCATCGGCAATGTTGCCGTTTCGCGTGATTCGCGCGGCAAAGGATATATGATTGAATGTATGAATCTTTGCCTTGAGCAGATGCATAAGGATGCCGACATTTCCCTGCTCGGGGGTCAGCGCCAGAGATATGCACATTTCGGCTATGAGCCTGCGGGCTGCATTTACATATTCGGTATTCACGAGTCAAATATTTCGCACCTGCGCGGAACAGGCGCAAAAAGCAAATTTACTCCTGTTGCCGTAAAGGAATCAGACGCAGAGTTGCTTTTAAAAATAAACAATCTGTTTAACGAATCTCCCTTCCACGCAATAAGAGAGGACGACGCACTGTTTGATATTCTCACATCCTGGCACGGCAAGCCCTTTGCCGCACTTGATGCAAGCGGCAATTTCAAGGGTTATTTCATCATCGGCGGCAGTGGCGATGTTTACGAATTCATTCCCGGAAATGCCGACGACACACTTGACCTTTTAATGTGCGCGTTTGAAATTTCGGGCACTGACAGCATCAAAGTAAAAGTGCCCCCCTGCAACACGAAAATTGCAAAGGCACTCAGCGAAATCTGCGAATACTATGACCTCGGCACAAGCGAAAACATCTGCATTTTTAACTTTGAAAACACAATCAGGGTAATGATGAAGGTCATTGCAACCTATCAGACGCTCGGCGACGGTGAGCTGACAATGCTCATTCACGGCGTAAGAGCTGACGAAAATATTAAAATCAAGGTTGAAAATAACACCGTCAGCGTGTGCAAAACTGACGAAAAAGCGGACATTGAGCTTGACCACGGCACCGCCGTCAGACTTGTGTGCGCACCCGTTTCAATTGAAAGAAACGACCTGCCCGCCTTTGCCGCAAGGTGGTTCCCTCTGCCGATTGCGGTACTCGGTGCGGACACGGTGTGATAAAAGCAAAAATGGCTTGAACGGTTTTCGTTCAAGCCACATTTTTTTGCTTATTTTTTCTTAATCCGCTCCCAGTATTCCCTGAAAGCCTGCTCAGTTTTGTTGTCACCGTATTCGTAATACTTAGCGCCTTTGAGACGGTCGGGCAAATACTGTTGCTCAACCCAATGGTTGGGGTAAGCGTGCGGATATTTATAAAACTGACCCTTATTCTGATTATCCTCGCCGTCATAGTGCATATTCTGAAGCTGACGAGGCACAGGACCGGTTTTGCCTTTTCTTATATCCTCCATTGCGGCATTGATTGCATCGTGCCCCGTGGTGGATTTGGGTGAATTGCACACCAGAATCACGGCATCGGCAAGGGGTATTCTCGCCTCCGGCAGACCGACCATCAGTGCCGTGTCAACCGCCGCTTTTACAATTGGGATAATCTGCGGATAGGCAAGACCGACATCCTCGCTTGCACACACAAGTAATCGTCGGCAGGCAGAGGGTAAATCGCCCGCCTCAAGCAGACGGGCAAGGTAGTGAATTGCCGCATCCGGGTCAGAGCCGCGCATTGATTTCTGATAAGCGGAAACAATGTCATAATGCTCATCACCGTCCCTGTCGTAACGCATTGCGCTTTTCTGCGTAAGCTCCTTTGCGTTTTCAAGGGTGATGTTACGTTTACCGTCAATAAGGGGAGAGGACAAAACACACAGTTCAACCGCATTCATAGCCTTTCGCACATCGCCGCCGCAAGAGGAAGAAATGTGCGCACCGACTCCGTTTTCGAGGGTATAGCTTTCCCCTCTTTCTTCGCCAATGAAACCGAATGCACGGTTGACGGCAATTTCAATTTCTTCGGCAGTGACACTTTTAAATTCGAACACTGTGGAACGGCTGAGAATTGCGTTATAAACATAAAAATAAGGGTTTTCCGTGGTGGAGGCGATTAGGGTAATCATTCCGTTTTCAATGTATTCAAGCAACGACTGCTGTTGCTTTTTATTGAAATACTGAATTTCGTCAAGGTAAAGCAAAATTCCGTTGGGAGCCTCAAAAGTATTGAGCTTTGAAACAGCCTCTTTGATATCTGCCGTACCTGCGGTTGTGCCGTTAAGTTTAACAAGGCAACGGTCAGTTGAACACGCAATAATCGAAGCAAGCGTTGTTTTGCCCACGCCCGACGGACCGTAGAAAACCATATTCGGCAACTCACCAGAAAGAATTATGTTTCGCAGAGGCTTGCCCTCACCAAGCAAATGCTTCTGACCGACAATGTCATCAAGGCTTTTCGGTCTTAATCTGTCAGCTAACGGTGCAGACATCTGCCTTCACCTCCTTAAAAGTTTTGTAAAGCCGCAAGGAAACCCTGCGGCTTTGATTTTTTAATTGCCGAACATCAGCAGCAGGAAGCCTGCGGCAACGGCAGAACCGATAACACCTGCAACGTTGGGACCCATTGCGTGCATGAGAAGGAAGTTTGTGGGGTTATATTTTCTGCCCTCAGCCTGCGCGACTCTGGCCGCCATAGGAACAGCGGAAACACCTGCAGCACCGATCAGGGGGTTGATTTTTCCGCCCGTGACAAGATAAAGCACTTTTCCTAAAAGAACGCCACCCGCTGTTGAGAAAGAGAACGCGGTAAGACCGAGGCCGATGATGAGCAGTGTCTGGAGCTGGAGGAAAGTCTGACCGTTTGCGGTTGCACCGACGGTGAGACCGAGCATAATTGTAACGATGTTTGTAAGAGCATTCTGAGCTGTATCGCTGAGTCTTTCGGTAACTCCGCACTCTTTAAAGAGGTTGCCGAGCATAAGGAATCCGATGAGCGATGCACAGGAAGGAATAATGAACGAGCACAAAACAGCAACAATAATGGGGAAAACAATCTTTTCGGTTTTGCTGACCTTGCGAAGCTGCTTCATTTCAACCTTACGCTCTTTTTCTGTTGTAAGAAGCTTCATAATGGGCGGTTGAATAAGCGGGATAAGCGCCATATAGGAATAAGCCGCAACGGCAATGGGGGCAAGAAGATGAGGAGCAAGCTTGCCGGTGAGGAAGATTGCGGTAGGGCCGTCCGCGCCGCCGATGATACCGATGGAAGCTGCCTCTTCGGGAGTAAAGCCGACAGCGATGGCAAGCGTAAAAGCAACATAAACACCAAGCTGTGCCGCCGCACCGAGAATAAGGCTGACGGGGTTTGCAAGCATCGGACCGAAATCTGTCATTGCGCCGATGCCGAGGAAGATAAGGCAGGGAAAAATCGAACTTTTAACACCCGCATATATAAGTCTTAAAACACCGGAATCGTACCAGTGAGCACCCTCAACAAGATTTGATGTGTCCATAATACCCGAAGGGTCAGCCATAAGGTCTGCACCGGGAAGATTGGCAAGAAGAATACCGAACGCAATGGGAACAAGAAGAAGGGGTTCAAATTTTTTGACAATTGCAAGGAAAAGGAGCACAAAAGAAACAAGAAGCATTACAAGTTCTTGCCACGTAAGCAGTGCAAAGCCTGAGCTTTCCCAAAGGCCGAGAAGAACATCTTTAATCATTGTTTATCGGCTCCTTTCTTTTCGTTATCTAAAAGCTTGATTGATTTAAAGCTGAGTCTGTTAACGGGAATTCCCGACTTCTGCGAAACAATCGCCATAATGACAGCCGCAGTTTTCTCATCTGTTCCGATAAGCTCAACCTCACCGTTATTTTCATTTTCAGGAACGGCAACAGGTGCGGGAACAGAATCAACACGAGGAGCAACTGATCTTTTTGCAAGTATGCCCTCAATTCCTCTGATAGCTTTTGAAGCAAGAATGATACAAACAGAAATTAGTGCAAGAATTGACATAACGACAGTAACACCGACAAGAGCGATTACCAATGCGTCACCCAAAGTAAAATCCATTCTTTTGCCTCCTTTATTATTAATAGTCTATTCTCTTAAAAGCGAACAATAAGGACGTTCGCAGATGTCGGAACGTCCTTATTAAGCAGAACGAGTCTTATTCTGTTAATCAGTTCTTTTTATCTTTTTTATCGGGCATACTGTTAAGGGCATTTACAACCATAACGACAACACCGGTAACGATAAAAATACCAAGCATACCTTTGCCCATATAAGGCAGGGAACCTAATAAATATTCAAAATTTATACCCATAATTATCCTCCTTAATTAGCCAGGAACGCAAGAATGAGACCGCCGGCGATGACCGAAGCAATCTGACCCGAAACGTTTACGCCGATTGAATGCATAAGAAGGAAGTTCTGATTATCCGCTTCAAGTCCGAGCTTGTGTACAACTCTGGCTGACATGGGGAACGCAGAAATACCTGCCGCACCAATCATGGGGTTGATTTTGTTCTTGAGGAAAAGGTTCATAAGTTTTGCAAGCATAATGCCGCCGAATGTATCAACAACAAAAGCAACAAGACCGAGTCCCATAATAAGAAGAGTTTCAACTCTGAGGAATTCTTCGGCAGTCATTCTGGAAGCAATGGTAATGCCGAGGAAAATTGTGATAAGGTTTGCAAGAACCTTCTGAGCTGTTTCGGAAAGTGAGTTGAGAACACCGCACTCACGGATAAGGTTACCGAACATAAGGAAACCGATGAGCGCAACAGCATCGGGGGCAACAATACCTACAATAGCGGTAATGATGATGGGGAAGAGAATCTTCGTTCTCTTTGAAACAGTCTTGCCTGTGTAATCCATACGGATTTTTCTTTCAGCCTTTGTTGTGCAAAGCTTAATGATGGGGGGCTGAACGATGGGAACAAGAGCCATGTAAGAATAAGCGGCAACCATAATCGCTGCGGTGTAGTTGGATTTGAGCATATTTGCAACGAAAATTGATGTGGGACCGTCAGCAGCACCGATAATCGCAATTGAAGCGGCATCGTTGATTTCAAAGCCGAAAAGAGATGCCATACAAAGGGTAAAGAAAATACCGAACTGTGCCGCCGCACCGAAGAACATCAGCTTCGGGTTGGTAAGCAGCGGCTCAAAGTCAATCATCGCACCGATACCGATGAAAAGAATCAACGGAAAAAGCTCGTGCTGATTGATTCCGATTTCAAAAAGGTGCTCAATAACCGCGGCTGCGCCGGACTCGGGAAGATTGACGAGGATTGCGCCGAAGCCCATGGGAAGAAGAAGCGTCGGTTCCATTTCTTTGGCAATCGCAAGGTAAATAAGAATACCGCCGATTACCCACATTGCAACCTGAGGCCAGGAAAGGAGCATCAGGTTTTCATACAACACATCCATCAGTTAACCTCCAAATCAAATAACAAGGAGAACTTCATCACTGTTAACTGTTGAGCCCTTTGTTACAAGAACCTGTTTTACAACACCGTCACAGGGTGCAACAATATCGTTTTCCATTTTCATGGCTTCAAGAACAACAAGAACATCGCCCGCTTTGACAGCAGAGCCGACAGCTACGTTAACATTGAGGATTGAACCGGGCATGGGTGCAACAACCTGAGTGCCTGCAGCTGAAACAGCGGCAGCAGGAGCAGCAGCCGGAGCAGGAGCGGGAGCGGCTGCAGGAGCGGGAGCGGCAACGGGAGCGACAGCTTCGGAAACGTTTGTTACAACTGCTTCGCACTCGTTAACTTCTACTTCGTAATTTTTACCGTTAAGGGTTACAACATATTTCATTTTACTTATCCTCCATCAATTTAATCGACTTGAAACTGAGTCTGTTGAGCTCAATGCCGCTCTTGTGGCTGACAATCGCCATAATAACTGCCGCGGTTTTTTCATCCGTGCCGATAACGTCACAGTTGCCTGTGCTTACCCCCGGCGCCGCAACGGCAACCGGAGCGTCAGCCTGCTTTTCTTGTACAGCAGACTTGGCAGGAGCTTTGGCGGCTTTGATTTTAGCATAGACAGTATAAATTGCGGCCGCAACAAAAATTACGGCAAGGGCAAAAGCCGGAGTTGTGAAAAAATCCATTTTTCTGCCCCCTTAAATTTCTTTGATTGTATATTTGAAGGTGTTTCTTTCTTTCTCATCGCGCTTTTCAAAGAAGGCTTCCGCCTGTACGGGGAATGCGATGTAGGAAAGAACATCCTCTTCACTCTTTGCTTTGTCGCCGAGGTATGCTTTTGCCGCCTCAACACCGGGTTCGAGAGTATCTGCAAATCTGCCGGTAAAGGGCTTTTCGTCGCCGAGAACAAGCTTGGTAAGCTCAGCGCTGATTTCGCCGGGAGCCTTACCGTATTCGCCCTTGACATAGCTCTTGACTTCTTTGGAGATGTTCTTATATCTTTCGCCTGCAAGAACGTTTGCGGTTGCCTGAACACCGACCATCTGGCTCATGGGAGTTACGAGGGGCGGATAACCGAGGTCCTCACGGACTCTGGGTGTTTCGGCAAGAACTTCGTCAAGCTTGTCAAGCTTATTCTGTGCGGTAAGCTGTGCGACAAGATTGGAAAGCATTCCGCCGGGAATCTGATAAACAAGAGCATCTGTCTGTGTGCCCATAACAACGGGGTTGAGCAGACCGCTTTCAAGTGCCTTTGCACGGATGGGCTTGAAGAAATCGTTGACCTCTTTGATTTTCTTTTCGTCAACATCAAGCTCATAACCCTGCTGACGCAGTGCATAAGCCATTGTTTCGGTTGCGGGCTGTGATGTTCCGCCCGAGAAGCAGGAAACAGCGGTATCAACAACATCTGCACCTGCCTCAACACACTTCTGAAGTGTCATAAAACCGAGGCCTGTGGTGGAGTGTGTGTGGACAACGATGGGAAGCTTTACATTTTCTTTAAGAGCCTTAACAAGGTCATAGCCTTCCTGCGGGCCCATAATACCTGCCATATCTTTGATGCAGATTGTGCCGACGCCCATATCTTCCATCTGCTTTGCAAGCTTTACATAGCTTTCAAGGTTATGGATGGGGCTGACGGTGAAGCAGATTGTGCCCGAAGCGATTGCACCGTTTTTGATTGTTTCGTCAACGGCAACCTCAATGTTGCGGATATCGTTGAGTGCGTCGAAAATTCTGATGATATCAATGCCGTTTTCAACACTTTTCTTTACGAAAAGACGAACGACATCGTCCGGATAGTGCTTATAGCCGAGAAGATTCTGACCGCGCAGAAGCATCTGAAGCTTTGTGTTGGGACAAGCGGCTTTGATTTTGCGAAGTCTTTCCCACGGATCTTCGTTGAGATAGCGAAGACAGGAGTCAAAGGTTGCGCCGCCCCAGCACTCAAGGGAATAATAGCCGCACTCATCAAGCTTTGAAAGCACGGGAGCAAAATCCTCAAAAGGCATTCTTGTTGCGATAAGAGACTGGTTAGCATCTCTCAGTACGGTTTCGGTCAAATAAACTTTACTCATTTCAAAAGCCCTTTCGTTAATTAAAATTCAAGACGTTTTTCGATATATGCGGTAAGTTCGCTTACGGGGATTCTTTCCTGCTGCATTGTGTCACGGTCACGCACGGTTACGCAGTTATCTTCGAGCGATTCAAAGTCGAAGGTGATGCAGATGGGGGTGCCGATTTCGTCCTCACGGCGGTATCTCTTGCCGATTGAACCTGTTTCGTCAAAGTCAACCATAAATTTCTTCTGGAGCATTTCGTAAACCTTGAGAGCATCTGCGGAAAGCTTCTTTGAAAGGGGAAGAACGGCTGCCTTGAAGGGTGCGATTGCGGGGCTGAGATGAAGAACAACTCTTGTGTCGTTCTTTTCTGCATCAATAACCTCTTCGTCATATGCTTCGCAGAGAAGTGCAAGAACAGTTCTGTCAAGACCGTAAGTTGATTCGATGATGAAGGGGATATATTTTTCGTTGGTTTCGGGGTCAAGATAATCCATCTTTTGACCGCTGTATTCCTGATGTCTTGTAAGGTCAAAGTTGGTTCTGTTGTGGGTACCGTTGATTTCACCCCAGCCGAAGGGGAAGAGGAATTCGATGTCGCAGGCAGCCTTTGCGTAGTGAGCAAGCTTTTCGTGGTCATGGAAGCGGAGATTTTCGGGGTTAATGCCCAAATCCTGATAATACTTCATGCCGTATTCCTTGAAGTAATCGTAAAGCTCGCCGTCTGTGCCTTCTTTGCAGAAGGTCTGAAACTCCATCTGCTCAAACTCGATTGTTCTGAAGGTGAAGTTACCGGGGGTAATTTCGTTTCTGAAAGCCTTGCCTATCTGACCGATGCTGAAGGGGAGCTTTGCTCTCATTGTTCTGTGAACGTTGAGATAGTTAACATATTCACCCTGTGCATTTTCGGGGCGGAGATAGATAACGCTTTTGCTGTCGTTGGTAACACCTCTGAAGGTCTGGAACATGAGATTGAATTCTCTGATATCCGTGAAATTATGCTTGCCGCAGTGGGGACAGGGAATTGAATGAGCCTTGATATACTCAAACATCTCTTCCTTTGTCATGCCGTCTGCGTGAGCATCGGGATTAAAGTCATCAATAAGGTTGTCCGCTCTGTGACGCATTTTGCATTCCTTACAGTCAAGAAGGGGGTCAGAGAAGCTGCCTACATGGCCGCTGGCTTCCCATACTCTGGGGTGCATGAGGATATCTGCATCAACCTCATAGCTGTTTTTTCTTTCCTGAATGAATCTTTTACGCCATGTGTCCTTGACGTTGTTTTTCATTCTTGCACCGAGGGGGCCGTAATCCCATGTGTTTGCAAGGCCGCCGTAGATTTCGCTGCCTGCAAAAATGAAGCCTCTGCCCTTGCAGAGAGCAACGATTTTTTCCATGGTTTTGTCTGTGTTTTTCATCATATCCAAAACTCCCGCATTTTATTTTTTTACTTTTCTATCATACCCCAAACTGTAAAAAAAAGTCAATGATTTACACAACAAAAAAGACCGCAAAAAGCGGCCTTTTTTGTTGAAATGTACTATTTATTTTTATTTCTTCTTTTTAAAAGAAAAGCCAATACAATTATCAGCACCGTCGCAACAATCACCAAGGCTGCAAGCAGGGCAGTCGAATCGCCCGCAACGATAATTGCCGTCGGTCCGTCGGCACTGCCGATAATACCCGTTGCAAAGGCACAAACAGAAAAAGAAAAAACTAAAACCATTGAAACAATAAGCAAAACAATATTTCTTGTTTTCATTTTTCCTCTCACCTCTCAAGACCGTCAACAAGCTCAAAATGTTCAAAGAAAAATTCTGCCGTGACATCCGCTTTTGAATTGAGACCGATGACGTTGCCGTGGTCGCCGTCTTTGGTTTTTGCGACATTCCACACGCCCGTTTGCAATTCCTCAACCTCGTTTAAATCCACGGTATGTTCAACATAAGGCTCATTAAACGGATATCTTGCGGAAACAACGCTTACAAGTCCGTCGTTTTCCTGCCACGATTCGTCAATCACAATTCCGCCGGCAGTTGTGCCCGTATATGAACCCATTGCAAGCGCAAACGGATAAAGTATGGGCAAAGTTGTGCTTTGGGGCACGTGTCCTTTGAGGAGCGAGCCTTCTCTTGTTGTGCTGTAAGAAAACGAGAAATAATAAACACCTTCAACAGTCTTGATTGTTTCGTTGAGCTTTGCCGCACCGTCGGGTGAAAGGTCGTAGCCTGCGTGGTCATTGCCTGCACTTATCACGGCGGAAACCGCATCGTCTGCATTTTCCGAACCGACATTGCCGATGCCGAAATGGTCAAGCTTGAAATCGTAAACTCCGCTTGCGGATGAGCCGATGTCAGCAATGCCGAAGCAAAGGTTGACAAGCATTTCCGTTGTGTCCTTTATTCCCACGAGTCCGCCCACGGAATTGAGCACCTCGGTCAGTGACGAACCGTTATGCGGTGCACAGAGCGCTGTCACGCTGTAAATCCAGTCGCCCTTGCCGCCCTTGAAAAGTTCGGACGTGTCTTCTCCTGTTGCCGCAACCTCTTCCTCACAGCCATACTCCATAAGTGACGCAAGCAGCCTTACCGTTGCACCGCCGAAGCTGTGACCGACAAGGTTGATTTTTATTCGCTGTCCGCCGTTTTCCTTTTCTCCCCAGTTTGCAACAAGAGGAGTTGTGTACTCTCTGCCGTAACGGGCATGGTTGTGTGCCTGAGAATGTGCCTGACCGTAATCAACGGTTGTGCCCGTAAGCTGTGCATAAAGCTCACAAGCTCTGTCCCATGCGCTTGAAACAGGGCCGACACTCGGCATATAAATATCATAGCCTTTATTAGTCAACTCGGCTTTAAGGTCACACGCACCTGCGCCCCAATACTGAACGCTTTCGTTGATTCCTTCATCTTCGCCCCAACCGCCGAGACCGTGAACGAGCACATAAGGATATTTTACCTTGCCGCCGTTGATTGCCCACCAGGCTTCTTTGGCTCCGCCATAATAAACGCAGACTCCGACAATTGAAGCAAGAAGAGAAAACGCCAGAACAACGGCAATAATTTTCACAACGGGAACTTTATGTTTTTTCGCATTGCTGTTTTCGGGGTTGGGTGTATTCTCCTGAACGGTAGTGGCGGTTTCGCCATCCATAAGCAGATAATCGGTTGAAACACCGAAAATTTTGCTCATAAGAATTATTTTATCCGTATCGGGAGCCGTTCCCGATTCCCACTTTGACACAGTCTGTCGGGAAACCCCCATTTTTTCCGCAAAGGCTTCTTGGGAAAGCCCTTGTTCTTTTCTTAATTTCAGAATCTTATCTGCAATGTTCATTAAAATTCCTCCCTTCGGGCAGAGCAGGAAGATATCATTTTGCTCTGTGCGACAATTATAACTTGTTTTTTCTCCGTTGCCAAGCAACTTGGGTATTCATTTTGTAAATTTTTTGATTTTTTTGTGTAAAGCACGGTTGACAAAGCGTTGCAACCTTGAATTTACAGTAAAAAACTCTCTGCTTTATCGGCAGAGAGCTTGAAATCAAAGCAAAAACAGCTTTGCAAGGCTGAAATAAATGACAAGCGTAACAATGTCAACAAGCGTTGCAATCAAAGGACCTGCCATCAGCGCAGGGTCAAGCCTGACAATTTTTGCAAAAATCGGCAAAGAACAACCGATGAGCTTTGCAACAACAATCGCAATAAACATTGCAAGCGAAACGACAAGAAAAACATCCAACGTGCCTTCGCAGAAAAGATACATTCTTACAATGTTGGCAATACCCAGCACACCGCCGCACACCGCCGCAACGCGGATTTCTTTTGCAACAATTTTAAGATAGTCCTTGATTTCGATTTCGCCCACAGCAAGACCGCGGATAATAAGCGTTGAAACCTGACTGCCTGCGTTACCGCCCGTGCCCATAAGCATCGGCATTGATGCGGTCAAGGCGACAAAGCCGGCAAGAAGAGTTTCGTATCCCTCAATGATTTTGCCGGTAAAGGTGCCCGAAAGCATCAGAATCAGCAACCACACAATTCTGTTTTTGGCAAGCTTGAAAACACCCGTTTTAAGATATTCGTCATCCGACGGAGCAAGCAAAGCCATCTTTTCAAAGTCCTCTGTTGTTTCCTCTTCGATAACGTCAACAACGTCGTCAACGGTGATAATGCCGACAAGACGGTTTTCGTTATCAACAACGGGAACGCTCAAAAGGTCATATTTCTTAACAACCTCAATAACGTGCTCACGGTCATCAAGGGTGTTGACGGAAATGAGCTGTGCATCCTCTTGCATTATATTTCCGATTGTTTCGTTTTCGTCACACAGAAGAAGCTGAAGCAACGGCACGGAGCCGATAAGATGACGGCGCGCATCAATGCAGTAGCAGACATAAACCGTTTCTTTGTCAATGCCGGTTTTGCGGATTGTTTCAATTGCCTGGGCGGCGGTGCTGGAATCGTGAAGCTGCACCATTTCAATTGTCATAATGCTGCCGGCGCAATCTTCGGGATATTTCAAAAAGCGGTTGATGTTGCGGCGCATTTCAGGGTCGCAGTGAGCCAAAACACGGGTGACGACATTCGCAGGCACCTCTTCAAGAAAGTCCACGGTGTCATCAAGAAACATTTCATCAAGCAGACGCTCAAGCTCGTTGTCGTTAATCATTGCGACGATTTCACTCTGCAGATCCGGATCAAGATATGAAAAAACGTCGGCAGACAGACTCTTCGGTAAAATGCGGAAAGCCCTGAGCCTTTCCTGGGGCTCGAGCTCCTGCATAATCTGAGCAATGTCAACGACGTTAAGTTCGCACATCAGCTCACGCAAAGCGGCAATTTCGCCGTTTGTGAGCATTGTGCCGATATCGGCAAGTATGGTTTCAAAATCAAAATTCACAACGCACCTCTTTCCCCGCGGGAGCAAGGCACGGCGCACGAATTAATCACCCTTTGTAAACAAAAGGCTTCATGTGCGCAGGGCAAGCCCGCGGCATATTTTTTTAATCATCCTACTTCGGGGGTTGGGTATATCGGAGCTGCCCAAAATTTTCACCACACGTTTCTTTTTTGATTTTGCAAAAAATCTCTGCAAGTGTCATTTTACACCCCACAGCGCAATAAGTCAAGAAAAACATTGTAACATTGCGATATCCGACAAAAAAGGCGAAAAACGCAGAAAAGCAGGCATAATTTCGCCTTTTTCGGGGAAAAACGAACAGTTTGCAAGAGAATTTTAATCGGAATTTTTTCAACAGCTTTGCACTAAAAACAGCAAAAAAATCCTCTGTCAGCGCCAAGGGTGGGAGAGTAAATCACAAATTTCTCCCGAAAGGAGGTAAAAATCCGTGAAAAAGGAACTGACGCAAAAAGAAAAGCTTTTCTGCAGACTTTTTGCACAAACCCTTGATGCCCGACAGTCGGCGTCACGCGCCGGCTACCGTCTGAATCCTGACAAAACGGCAATAAAATTGCTTTCAAGGGATGAAATTAACGAGCAGATTTCTCAGTTTTCGCAACAGTCGTCTTTTGTTCACGCAGGTGCAAGAAAAGGCTACAACCGTCTCGCCTTCGGGTCGGCGGCAGATGCGGTAAAGCTTATTCTTTTCGCCGACAGAATGACGCCCGAAGAAATTGAAGAGCTTGACCTTTTCAACGTTTCCGAAATAAAAATCGGCAAGGGCGGTACGGTCGAAATTCGTTTTTTCGACCGACTTAAAGCGCTGGATAAGCTTGGCGAAAGCGAAACTGCACGTCAAACAACGCCTGACGACCTTTTGCTCGCCCTTGAAAACGGCGCAGCGCAAATTTCCCGCGGCACGGAATAGCAGTATGAAAAAATCCGCAAAAAGCACATTCTCCACTTTTTCCGAAAAGCAGATGCTTGCACTCACCTGGTGGTGCAATAACAGCCCTTATTCCCGTTATGAGGCGATAATCTGTGACGGTGCGGTGCGTTCGGGCAAAACCTTCTGTATGTCACTTTCCTTTGTCATGTGGGCATTTTCGACCTTTGAGTCAACCTCCTTTGCGCTGTGCGGCAAAACAATTTCTTCACTCAGGCGCAATGTAATCACCTCTCTGCTTCCCCTCCTGCGCCGTTGCGGCTTTTCCTGCACCGAAAAGCTTTCACAAAATCTTATTGAGGTAAGCTACGGTAACCGTAAAAACAGATTTTATCTTTTCGGCGGCAAGGATGAAGGCTCTGCCGCGCTTATTCAGGGAATGACACTCGGCGGTGTTTTGCTTGACGAGGTGGCGCTGATGCCCCGTTCTTTTGTTGAGCAGGCTCTTGCAAGATGCTCGCTTGAAGGCTCAAAGCTGTGGTTTAACTGCAACCCCGAGCATCCGATGCACTGGTTTCACGAGGAATGGATAAAAAAGGCTGAGCAGAAAAACTGCCTTTATCTTCATTTCACAATGGATGACAATCCCTCACTCACGCCCTCAATCATCAACCGCTACAAAAGTCTTTACAGCGGCACGTTTTACGAACGTTTCGTGGAGGGCAAATGGGTTGCCGCCTGTGGCAGTGTTTATCCGATGTTTGACTTTTCACTGCACCTGAAAGAGCCTGAATTTCCCACCGAAAAGCATTACATTTCCTGCGATTACGGCACGGTCAACCCCTCCTCTTTCGGCCTGTGGGGTCTGTCGCGGGGCAAGTGGTACAGACTGAGAGAGTATTACTACAACTCACGCGAGGTCGGGATTCAGCGCACGGACGAGGAACATTATGAGCAGCTCGAGGCACTTGCCGACGGTAAAGAAATTCAGGCAGTAATTGTTGACCCCTCTGCGGCAAGCTTCATTGAGTGCATTCGCAGACACGGAAGATTCACCGTTATCCCTGCAAAAAACGACGTGCTTGACGGCATCCGCAGAGTTTCCGATGAGCTCAAATCAGGCACCTTGCTTTTTTCGCCCGACTGCAAGGACATCATCCGTGAATTCGGGCTTTACCGCTGGAATTCGAGCACGGTGAAAGACAGCGTCTGCAAGGAAAACGACCATGCAATGGACGATATGCGCTATTTCGTTTCGACCGTCGTAGCTTCAAGCGCAGAAGATGAATTCTTTGCAATCGCCGCACAGCGATAACAATCTGAAAAGAAGGAGGAAATTAATGGGATTATTCAAAAACCGCGCAGCACAGAGAACCGCCGTGCCTGTTGCCCAGACAGCCAAACGTACAAGCCCTCTGTCACTCATTGACGGCTATGTGCCCCTTTCCACGCCGCAGACACGCATTTATTATGCCCTTCGTGAAAGTCTGCCTGTAATTGATGCCGCAATTTTTAAAATTGTGCGCTTAACGGGCGGATTCAGAGTAATCTGTTCGGATTCACGCGCACAGGAAAGCCTTGACAGCTTCATTGAAAGCGTGAATGTCGGCGGCAACCAGACGGGTCTTGACGCTTTTGTCTCAACATATTTTGAACAGCTTCTCACCTGCGGCACCGCTGTCGGTGAAATTCTGCTCGACGGCAACGGTATCCCCTATGCCCTTTTCAATGCACCGCTTGATGACATTGAGCTCCGCCGCAAAAACGGCGGCATTGAAGCGGAAATTTATGTCCGTCAGGCAGGCGAAAGCGTAAAAATCAAGCATCCCGAGCTCTGCACGCTCAGCGTACTCAACCCTGACCCCGGAAAGCTCACGGGCAATTCGTTGCTCAAGGGACTGCCCTTTGTCAGCAGTGTGCTGCTCAAAATTTTTGAAAGTGTCGGTCAGTGCTGGGAGCGTGTGGGTAATGTGCGCTTCGCCGTTACGTACAAACCGCAGAACGATGCCGTTGACCGCGCCTATGCAAAAGACAGAGCGATGCAGGTTGCTAAAGAGTGGAGTGACGCAATGCAGTCAGGCTCACAAATCAAGGATTTTGTTGCCGTGGGAGATGTGCAGATTAAAGCAATCGGTGCAGACAACCAGGTTCTTGACAGCGAAGTGCCCGTAAAGCAGATGCTTGAACAAATCGTTGCCAAAACGGGTCTGCCGCCCTTTATGCTCGGCTTCTCGTGGTCATCAACGGAAAGAATGTCAGCGCAGCAGGCAGATGTGCTGACAAGTGAGCTCTGGGCTTACAGAAGAATACTCAACCCCGTTATTAAAAAAATCTGCTCTCAGTTTCTGTGCCGCTCAGGCTTTGCGACGGGAATCGAAATCGTGTGGGATGAAATCACCCTGCAGGATGAAAAAGAGCTTGCGCAGGCCGAACTTTACCGCGCACAGACAGAAAGCATGAGAAAGGAGAACGATACTGTTGAACAACAGTGAAAAACAGACACACGCTTGCCCGACAGATGAAGAAATGAAGCTTATCGGGCAATATACACGAAAAGAAATTTCACCGCAGGATATTTATGTTTTTTCACTTATCCTCTGCGACAACGAGATTGACCGTGACGGCGAGCGTTTCAGCATTGAGGCGCTCGAAAAGCTTGCAACGCTGTTTCCCGGCAAAACGGGAATTTTTGACCACAGCATGAGAGGCAAGGACCAGACTTCAAGAATTTTCGAGGTTAAAACCGTTGCCGACACGGCAAGAAAAACCGCCGCAGGCGAAACCTACACTTACCTTGAGGCAAAAGCTTATATGGTGCGCACGGAGAAAAATGCCGACCTGATCGCCGAAATTGATGCAGGCATCAAAAAAGAGGCAAGCGTCGGTTGCAGCGTTTCACGCGTGCTTTGCTCAATCTGTTCTGCCGACCGCAGACACGGCGGCTGTGAGCACATCAAGGGCAAAACCTACGGCAACTCCGTATGCCACGACATTCTTACAAATCCCACAGATGCGTATGAGTGGTCTTTTGTTGCCGTGCCGGCACAGAAGGCGGCAGGTGTCATAAGAAAATCTTTCCGTCCCGCAGAATCCGACGGCACCGAACTTAACGAGCTTGCGGATTTCGGCAGAGAATACAAAGCGGAAATGACACGCGAAATTATCAAGCGCGCCGCAGTTGCACTGCCCCGACTCGACGCGGAAATGCTCGGTGAAATCTGTAAAAATCTTAATGTCACACAGCTCAAAGCTCTGCGTGAAGCAATCGATAACGGTGACGCAAGCACAACCGTCAAGCCTCAGCTTATGACAGAAAAAAGCGCAAAGCACGAGCAGTACAACGAATTTAAAATTTAACCACAGAAAGGATGCTTCAAATGTCAATTTCATTCAACGGCTTCAATGAAAAAGCCATCACACTCAAAACAACCTCACAGCTTGCAAAAAACAGTTTTGTAAAAATCAGCGCAAACGACACCGTTGCCGCCTGCGCACAGGGTGATGTTTTCTGCGGTATTGTCGCAACATCTGACAAAAAGTACGCAACCGTCATCACAAGCGGCACCGTCACCGTTCCTTTTACGGGCACTGCACCCACACTCGGTTTCTGCAAGCTTGCCGCAAACGGCACAAACGGTGTTTGCGTTGACAGCACAGACGGACGCACCTGCCTTGTGCTCAACAGCAAGAACAACGAAGTAACGTTTATTTTTTAAGGAGGAAAAACAATGGCTACTTTTGACACAATCAGACTGGACAAGGGTCTTTATGCAACCGGCAATTTCACAAAAGCACTTGAACACATCGACCCCGACGAAAACTACAAAGGCACCGCACTTGAAGGTCTTGACGCTTATCAGCGTCAGCTCAAGAGATTCGATATTAAAGTAAGCGGCACAGGCAGTGACGTTGTTGACAAATTCTTCAAAACAACAGACTCTGCCGCCCTTTTCCCCGAATACATTTCCAGAGCCGTCAGACAGGGTATGGATGGGGCAAACTCCCTTTCTTCCGTTGTTGCGACAACTACCGTCATTGATGCACTCGACTACCGTTCAATCAAGAGCACCTCAAACGATGACGAAAAAGAGCTCAAGGTTGTCGGCGAGGGTGCTTTCATTCCCCAGACACAAATCAGCACCAAGGAAAACCTTGTAAAGCTCAGAAAGCGCGGCAGAAGCCTTGTCGCCTCTTATGAATCAATCCGATTCCAGCGCCTTGACCTTTTCACAATTGCCCTTCGTCAGATTGGCGCATACATCGCAAGAACTCAGTTCAACGATGCCGTTGACGTGCTTCTCCACGGTGACGGCAACAACAACTCCGCTTATCCCCAGTCCGTTCTGGAGCCGGGCAAGCTTACATATTACGACATTGTCAATACTTGGGGTTATATGTATCCCTACACAATCACCACAATGCTTGCAAACCCCTTCTATATTGCAAAAATCCTTGAGCTTCCCGAATTCAAGGATGCCGCGGCAGGTCTTAATTTCCACTCAACAGGCAAAATGATTACACCCATCGGTGCCGAGCTTATCAATTCTCACGACATTCCCGAAGGCTCAATTCTCTGCATTGACAAGAACAACGCCCTTGAAATGGTTACAACGGGCGGTGTTACAACCGAATATGACAAGCTTATTGACAGACAGCTTGAAAGAGCTGTTATCAGCTGCACGGCAGGCTTCTCCAAGATTTTTGACGAGGCAGTCTATCTGCTCAGCGAATAAGGCAGGTGAACGCTTTGATTGATGAATGGAGCGTTATAAAAATTCTCAGACAAATTACAGTAACTGACGAGAACGACAATGCACTTTTTCCTATGTGCACAGCTGCGCTTGAAGAAATTTTTGCGCAGCTGCGTGACGGTGCGGACCGCGGTGATATCCGCATTGCAAATGCCGCCGCGGCAATTGTCAGCTACCGACTCAGTCTCAGAAGTGTTGCGGATTCCGACAGCGTAACAACATTCAAAGCAGGCGACGTCAGCATTACCAGAAGCGCAGAGGCGGTAATGCAGGTTGCGCGTGAGGAAAAGACTGCGGCAATGATTGCTCTTTTGCCTTTACTGCGTGACTCTGAATTTATCTTTATGCAGGTGTAAAATGACTCAAATTGAAAAAAATTTTAAAAAATACGGTCGTGCCGTTTCACTCCATTCGCAAAACGGCGAAAAAATCTGCGATATTCACGCAATGATAAGTCCTCTGCGCTACAAAAATAAAATGTACCTTTACGGTGTCAACACTGAAATCGGTTACAACAGCCAGGGACATTATCTTTACATCGGGCCGCCCACTCCCGACCTGACTCAGGTTGCTGAAAGAGATTATCTTTTCTCGGGTGAAGAAAAATTTATGATTGACCGCGCGGAAAAAGTTTCTCTTTCAGGAAAACCGATTTACATCTGGGCAATCATAAGAACAATGACAGAAATTACGGAGGTGTGAAAAAATGAGTGCTATCAGTGCAATCCCGAGCGAAATTGTTGAATGGCTCAGCAAGCAGGAACAGCTTTCATCGCTGACCTTCATAACGGAATATCCGCCCACGAAAAAGGCTATACCGTTGAGAAAGCCGATTGTCGCCGTCGGCATTGAAAAAATGAACATAACCGATTCTTTTACCGAAAACGATGAAGGTGTGCTTGTTGAGAACGAATATTGCCGACAGGCGCAAATCACAATCAAGCTTTCAATTCACGCTCCGTTTTCGCAAGGCGGTGAGGCTTGCCACGATGCATTTACGGACATAATCGACTGTCTCACCTTTGCTTCCGACCTTGAAATTGCCGAGTCCGGATGTGACAGCATTTTTGCCGACCGCGACACAGATGCATTCGTGTTGACGGCAAGAATTGTTATCAACGCCGATTTCTGCCCCGCCGCAAGCAGTTCCGTAAGCTTCGGCTCGTTTCTCAACAAAGACCTGCTTTGCGGCACTCACATTACAGACGGCGGTATTCATTTGACCGCCGCCGAAAAAGACAAACTCGGCGCGCCGTTTATCATCGGGTCTTATTTCGGAACGGGTGCGGCTTCAAGAACAGTCAACCTCGGATTCAAGCCGAGCCTTGTCATTGCTTTCGGTAATCAGTTACCTCACGCCTACGCAGATTTTACCGAACAGAAAACCTACATTATGTTCGGCATTGCCGCAAGCGACTCGGAAAGCATGGGTATTACGCTTGTCTCAAACGGCTTCAGACTGACAAGCGGTAACGACTACAAGCTGAGAAACGCAATCCCCTTCCTCAACGAGTTGGGTACGACCTACCAATACATTGCTTTCAAATAAATAAAAAATCGGCTCATACGGAATTTTCCGTGTGAGCCGATTTACATTGTTTTGATTTTTTTATTTTCTCATTGCGGCAAGGTCGCGGTAATTGATGAGCTTAATGCCGTGTGCCTCAATGTGCTGTTTTGTCTGCGGGTCTGACATAATCTGATATTCCCAGACTCTGCGCTGCCACGCACCGGATGTGCCCTTGAGGTCATCTGTTTCAATTGAGGGATGAAGATAGGTTTCGGTAACGCCTTCAGGGAAGCTTGCATAGAGGTCATAGAGATATTCTTTGAAATTCTCATAACTTTCATCCTGAGGACCGCCCCATTCGTTGGGAATAAGATAGTCAGGGATTGCAACGTTGTTTTCCTTTGCAAACGCAACAATTTTGCCCATGACCATTTCAATGAGGCTCTTGTCAACGTTGATTTCGAGCATTGAGTTACCCATCATTGCATCGGTTATGTGAGCAGGCATACGGAAAGGCAGGCCGTATTCGCCGGCAAGGCGCAGTGTCAGTTCAAGCAACTCGAAACGACCCGTTTCAATGCCGTAGAGAGAACCCATATGGTTGTCAAGGTGGGAAGGAGTAACAAGGCCGAGCTTTTTGCAGCGTTCAATCTGTGCGCGGATTTCGCCCTCAACCTCATCAATGTCAACATTCTCTTCCACCTGATCGCTTTCGTGCCACATAAAGCCGTCTTCGTCACGCAGGGAGTCTGTGTTCTTACTGTTGACAGGTGCCCAACGGTATTTTGACCACTCGCTTGTAAAAGTCAGATGAACACCGATTGCAAGCTCGGGATTGTTCTTTGCAAAAGCGCAGGCCTCGGGTGCCCAGGCGCAAGGTGTCATTACTGTTGACGATGTGAGAGCACTTTTCTCATTTTTAAGCAGGTCCATAACCGCAAGGTTTGCGCCCCTGCACATACCGAAATCGTCGGCATTGATAATTAAATATCTGTCCATTGTAAACCCTCCGTAATATGCAAATTTTTTAAGATTCTTTTTTTATAATAGCATATTTTTTGCCGCCGTTTCAACCTTTTTTGTTTTATTGGGAACATCTCACAAAAAACATCAATGTTTTTTGTTAAGAGTATACGGTAAATAAATGACATTTAATATTTTGAATATTACAAATATTGATATTACTTGGATTTTGTGTTATAATGACTGTGAATTATTTTTGAAAGGATGTTTTACAATGACACAGATTACAAAAGATATGACTATCGGCAGCATTCTTGATGAAAACAGAGACCTTGCTCCCTTCTTCCTTCAGATGGGTATGCACTGCCTCGGTTGCCCCTCCGCACGCAACGAAACCGTTGCCCAGGCTTGCCTTGTTCACGGCGTAAATGCCGACGAGCTTGTTGCAAACATCAACGGTTACCTTGCTGACAATGCTTAAGCTTTCACCGAGAATACAAATGGCGGCGGATATGGTTCGTGACGGTGCGGTTGTTGCCGACATCGGCACGGACCACGCTTATCTGCCCTGCGCCCTTGTGCTTGCGGGACGTTGCAAAAGTGCACTTGCCTGCGACATCAATGAGGGTCCGCTTGCCAATGCGCTGAAAACAGTTAATGCCTGCTCGCTGTCGGAAAAGATTAAACTTCGTCTTTCCGACGGCTTTAAAAATATCACTTCCGATGAGGCTGATGATTTTGTGATGTGCGGAATGGGCGGCACGCTTATTACGGGACTTATTGCCGCAACGCCGTGGCTCAAAGATCCGACAAAACGCCTTATTCTTCAGCCGCAGAGTCACGCCGAGGATATTCGCCGTTATCTTTGCGAAAACGGTTTTTTTATACTTTACGAAAACGCTTGTGTTGATGCCGGTAAGCTTTACTGTGCAATGTGCGTAAGCTACACAGGTGAAATCATCTGCCCGAAGCAGTCTTATTATTATATCGGAAAGCTGCCGCAAAGCACATCACCTGCCGCAAGGGATTACGTTGAAAAAACTCTTGCAAGACTCAAAAAGAGGTTTTGCGCGCTTCAAAAATCCGACACCCTTCCGCTTGAAAGAGAAAATCTTTTGACGGTTATAGGCGAAATTGAGGAGATTATTGAAAAATGGTAAAAGTCAAAGACATTTTTGATTACATAGATTCCTTTGCGCCCTTTGCCTCTCAGTGCGAATGGGACAACAGCGGTCTGCTTGTCGGTGACAAAGAAAAAGAGGTTGAAAAAATCTGTTTTTGTCTTGATATCACCGCCGAAACGGTGAAAAAGGCAAAGAAAGAGAATGCCGACCTTATTGTTGCGCATCACCCCGTTATCTTCAAACCGCTTTCTCACCTGTCCCCGGATGACCCCGTTTATCTGCTTGCAAGCTACGGTATTGCCGCAATCTGCACCCACACACCGTGGGATATGGCAGAGGGCGGAATAAACGACATTCTTTGTGACATTCTCGGCTTTGAAAACGCAAAGCCTCTCGGCCCGAGCGGTGATGAAAACATAATCCGCATCTGCGACATTCCGCCGATATGCCCCGACACCCTTTGCACACTTGTAAAAGAAAAGCTTGACTGCAGTGTGATTGCCACCGACGGCGGAAAAGAAATCCGACGTGTTGCCGTTTGCGGCGGTGCAGGCGGCGATTTTCTCGGCGCCGTTGCAGCGGCAGACTGTGACGCATATATCACAGGTGAAGCAAAATATCACACTTGTCTTGCCGCAAGGGATTGCGGTGTTTCGCTGATTGTTGCAGGTCACTTTGAAACGGAAAATGTCTCAATTCCCGTGCTTGCAAAGAAAATTGCCGACCGCTTCTCCGAAATTCAGACAAAAATCATTACGCAATCCGCACCCGCAAAATTTTATTGAAAGAGGTGACTCCCTTTGCCGCTTGACGGTTTTACATTAAGATTACTTATAAATGAGCTTTCAGCCGTTGTCGGCAGCAGGGTTGAAAAAATACACCAACCTGCCAGAGATTCGCTGGTGTTTCATCTGCGCTCACGAGACGGTGCAAGCAAACTGCTCATCAGCGCCTCTGCAAACTGTCCCCGGCTGCACCTGACGTCATACGCGCCCGAAAACCCTGCCGTGCCGCCGATGCTTTGCATGCTTTTGCGAAAACACCTGACGGGCGCTGTAATTACCGCAATACGTCAGCAGGGTCTGGACAGAACTGTTTTTATTGATTTTTCCGCAACAAACGAAATCGGTGACCGCGTGTCGCTGACGCTTTGCGTTGAAATAATGGCGAAACATTCGAACATTATTCTGATTGATTCTCAAAGCAATATCATTGACGCTGTAAAGCGAGTTGACTTTACACAATCCACGGTGCGCCAGATTCTGCCGTCGGTAAAATACGAATTGCCGCCTGCACAAAATAAGATGAATTTGCTTGACGAGGGCGCAAAAAAAGTTGCCGACGCAATCTGCGCAGTCAAGGGCATGCGCCTTTCCTCGGCAATTCTTTCAACGGTTGAGGGCGTTTCACCGCTCATAGCAAGAGAAATCGCTTACACCGTTGCACAGGAGGATTATGCCCCCGACGAATTGAGCGATGCCGAAAAAGTACGACTTGAAAAAAAGCTTTATGAATTTCAGGCAATGCTTGAGGGTAACGGTGCCGTGCCGACGGTGCTGAAAAAAGAAACCTCGGTTTATTACGATTTTTCATTCACCGACATCACCCAGTACGGCGACATTGTTACAAGAAAAACGGCGGAAAATTTTTCGAAACTGCTTGATGAATTTTACTATGAAAAGGACCGCTTTGAACGCACAAGGCAAAGAAGTGCGTCACTTATGAAGCTTTTGTCAAATATTTCCGCCCGCCTTGCCAGAAAGCTCGCCGCGCAGCAGGCTGAGCTTAAGGAGTGCGCAAACAAAGACACTTTGCGCATTTATGCAGAGCTTATTCTGGCAAACCAGTATTCACTGCAAAAGGGCGCGCTGTTTTATGACCTTGAAAATTTCTATGACGAGTGCAAACCGGTCAGAATACCCTGCGACCCCGCACTTTCCCCCTCTGCCAATGCGCAGAAATATTTCAAGGAATACCGAAAGGCAAAAACCGCCGAGTCGATGCTCGGCGACCTTATAAACAAAAGTGAGCAGGATTTGCAATACATTGAAACAGTCATTGATGCCGTCAACCGCGCCGACGGATTTTCGGAGCTTGCACAGATTCGTGACGAGCTTTATACCTGTGGTTTCCTGAAACGCGCAAAAAATGACAAAACAAAAAAATTGCAGTCTTTGCCGCCGCTTGAATATGTTTCCGACGACGGCTACCGCATTCTTGTGGGCAGAAACAACATTCAGAATGACAAACTCACTTTCAAAACCGCACGCAAGGATGACTCCTGGTTTCACGTTCAAAAAGCTCCCGGCTCACACGTTGTTGTGCTTGGCGAGGGTGAGATAATTCCCGAAACAACCGTCAGACAGGCGGCGGTGCTTGCCGCTTACCACTCTTCCGCACGTGAATCGTCAGGTGTGCCGGTTGACTACACCGAAGTGCGTGAGCTTAAAAAGCCGGTCGGCGCAAACCCCGGAAAGGTAATTTACCACACCTATAACACGATGTGGGTCACCCCCGACAGAGAGCTTTGTCAGAGATTGCAGAAAAAATAAAAGCATTACTGATTACACGGTTGTTTGCCAAGTTACAAAAAACGCAGTGGATTTTTCTTGTTTTTTTGCGGCGGCTTGTGGACAAACCGCTCTGCATTTTAACTTTTTAACCGATGAATCGCAAAAAATAAACGCTGAGCATTTTTGCTCAGCGTTTTTTATGTCATTGAATGTCTTCGCCGCTTTCGATTGCCGCATTGGTTTCTCTGAAAAGAAGCGAGATGCACCAGATGCCCGCAAGGGCGATAAGCGTGTAAATGATTCTGCTTACAACAGCGCCCTGACCGCCGAAAATCCAGGCAACAAGGTCAAACTGAAACAGGCCGATGCTGCCCCAGTTAAGCGCGCCGATAATAACAAGAATCAAAGAAATTTTGTCAAGCATTAAAATCAACTCCTTCTTTGCTTTTCGCAAATAGTATGAGCCTTGAATCAACGCTTTATTCTTTTACCGGTTGGAAAATTTTTAAAAATTTATATCGGAATCTTTAAAAAGCGGTGCGGAAGCATCCTTTGCCGAAAGGATCGGGTTTTCAATGCCCCACTCAACACCGAGGTCGGGGTCGTCAAAACGTACACTGCGGTCATTTTCCGCGCTGTAAAATCGATTGACCTTGTATGTAACCTCAACATCATCGGTGAGTGTCAGAAAACCGTGCAGACAACCCTCGGGAATGTAAAACATCTTTTTGTTTTCGCCGCTGAGCACAACACCCTGCCACTGAAGATATGTCGGCGAATCCTTGCGGATATCAACTGCAACATCAAAAATTTCACCGCGAAGACAGGTCAGAAGCTTTGTCTGTGCCATCGGATTTGTCTGGCAGTGCAAACCGCGCAAAGTGCCCTTTTCAGCGGAAAACGAGCGGTTATCCTGCACAAAAACGGTGTCAATGCCGAGCTCTTCAAACTTTTTCTGCGAATAGCTTTCGTAAAACCAGCCTCGGTTATCACCGAAAACATCCGGTTCAATTATGTAAGCACCGTCAATTTTTGTTTTTTCAAGTTTCATAAATAATCCTTAAAATATAATAACATTAATATATTGTGTCTTCCTCGCGGCCCCAGCGCGGACGGCTTCCGGGTTTGTCGCCGGAATAAAGAATTTTGCCTTCTGCAACGCGGCGCAGATGCTGACCGTAGGTTGACTTTCCGTATTTTTCAGCGGATTCAAGCAGCGCATTTTTGCTTATCCAGCGCATATTGTAGGCAATCTCTTCGGGTGCGGAAATTTTGATACCCTGCAGTTTTTCAATTGTTCTGATGAAATTTGCCGCATCAATAAGGGAATCAACCGTGCCCGTGTCAAGCCACGCAAAGCCGCGGCCCATAAGCTTTATGTCAAGGTCGCCGTTTTCCAGATAAATCTGATTGATATCGGTAATTTCAAGCTCTCCCCTTTTGGAAGGCTTGAGCGATTTTGCATATTCAATAACACGGTTATCATAGAAATAAAGACCGGTTACTGCGTAATTGGATTTCGGTTTTTCAGGCTTTTCTTCAATTGAAACGGGCACACCCTTGCTGTCGAAATTAACAACACCAAAGCTCTGCGGATTGTCAACATAATAGCCGAAAATCGTTGCTCTGTTTTTGTTTTTCGCAGCCTGACGGAGCATATGTCCGAGACCGTTGCCGTAAAAAATATTATCTCCGAGAACCATGGCAACATCATCATCGCCGATAAATTCTTCGCCGATGATAAATGCCTGTGCAAGTCCGTCGGGACTTTCCTGAACAGCATAAGAAAGATTAATTCCGAACTGTCTTCCCGTGCCGAGCAATTCCTCAAAACGGGGAGTATCGGAGGGTGTTGATATAATAAGAATATCCCTTATCCCTGCAAGCATGAGGGTTGAAAGGGGATAATAAATCATGGGTTTATCATAAACGGGAAGAAGCTGCTTACTTGTTACCATCGTGAGAGGGTAAAGTCTCGTGCCTGAACCGCCCGCAAGAATAATACCTTTCAAATAAAACACTCCATTCAGAATGAGATGAAAAGCCGCAATCATTTTAATTAATTTAAGTTATTTTACCACCTTTTGTATAAATTGTCAACAAACAAAGACAGTTTGCAACTTTTGTTTATGAAATTTGTTGATATTCACAAATATTTTATAATAAATTGTTTACTTTTAAAAATATATATGTTATAATTTATTAGAACATTTGTTCATAGTTTGAAACAATGAGGATTTTTATGGATAAGTTTGTTTTACATTCAAAATACAAACCGACGGGTGACCAGCCTCAGGCTATCGCTCAGCTTGTTGACGGTCTTAACAAGGGTTACGGCGAGCAAACGCTTCTCGGTGTAACGGGTTCGGGCAAAACATTTACAATGGCAAACATTATTGAAAAGGTCAACAGGCCCACCCTTGTGCTTGCACATAACAAAACTCTTGCCGCACAGCTTTGCTCGGAATTCCGTGAATTCTTTCCCGAAAATGCGGTTGAATATTTCGTTTCATACTATGATTATTATCAGCCCGAAGCATATATTCCGACCACCGATACTTATATTGAGAAGGATTCGGCTGTCAACGATGAAATAGATAAACTCCGCCACTCCGCAACCTCCGCACTCTCCGAAAGACGTGACGTTATTATCGTTGCAAGTGTTTCGTGCATTTACACCCTCGGAGATCCCATTGATTACAGAAGCATGGTTATCTCACTTCGCACGGGCATGGAGAAAAGCCGTGATGAACTGATTGAAAAGCTTGTTTCCATTCAATACGAAAGAAATGACATTGATTTCAGCCGTAACAAATTCAGAGTCAGGGGCGATGTTGTTGAGATATTCCCCGTTTATTCAAACGAAAACGGAATCAGAGTTGAATTTTTCGGCGATGAGATTGACAGAATAAGCGAAATCAACGCTTTGACAGGTCAGGTAAAAAGCGTGCTTTCCCATGCGGCGATTTATCCCGCATCACACTATGTAATTGCACCTGACAAAATGGAAAAATCCATTTCAAATATATTTGAAGAAATGCTCGAAAGAGAAAAATATTTTCAGGAAAACGGAAAGCTTCTTGAGGCACAGAGAATCCGTCAACGCACGGAATACGACATTGAGATGCTTCGTGAAACGGGATTCTGTAAAGGCATTGAAAACTATTCGAGAATCATGTCGGGCAGACCTGCAGGCTCAGCACCGTTCACGCTCCTCAATTATTTCCCGGATGATTTTCTTTTATTTGTTGATGAATCGCACGTTACTCTGCCGCAGGTCAGAGCGATGTACGGCGGTGACAGAGCAAGAAAAGAAAGCCTCATAAACTTCGGCTTCCGTCTCCCCTCCGCATTTGATAACAGACCTCTTACATTCGATGAATTTTACGAAAGAACGGGACAGAAAATATTTGTGAGTGCAACTCCGGGCGAACTTGAAAAAGAAAAGAGCGCACAGATTGCAGAGCAGGTAATAAGACCTACGGGACTTCTTGATCCCGAAATATCGGTCAGACCTGTTGAGGGACAGATTGACGACCTCGTTTCGGAAATCAACGAAAGAACCGCAAAGGGCGAAAGAGTGCTTGTCACTACTCTCACCAAACGAATGGCGGAGGATCTGACGGATTACCTTGAAAATCTCGATATAAAGGTGCGGTATATGCACCATGATATAGACACAATCGAACGCATGGAAATTATCAGAGGTCTGCGTCTGGGCGATTTTGATGTTCTTATCGGAATCAATCTTCTGCGTGAAGGTCTTGATATTCCTGAGGTTTCTCTCGTTGCGATACTTGATGCAGACAAGGAAGGCTTCCTTCGTTCCGAAACATCGCTTGTGCAGACAATCGGACGTGCGGCAAGAAACGCAAAGGGCACGGTTATTATGTATGCCGACTGCGTTACTCCGTCAATGGAAAGAGCGATAACGGAAACCGAACGCCGCAGACAAAAACAGAAGGCATACAACGAAGAACACGGCATCACTCCGCAGACTATCATAAAAGACGTTCACAAAATCATTGAAATTTCCGCAAAGGATGACGGCGATAAACCGATTTCAAAGATGAGCAGAAAAGAACGTGAAGAAATGATAGTCAGACTCACGGCGGAAATGAAGGCGGCGGCAAAAATCCTTGAATTTGAACACGCCGCATTCCTGCGTGACAAAATAGAAAAATTAAGAAGAGGTAAATAAATGGCATCGAAATATTTAACCGTTAAGGGTGCCAAGGAGCACAATCTTAAAAATGTTGATATACAGATACCCCGTGACAAGCTTGTTGTTTTCACCGGTCTTTCGGGTTCGGGCAAATCCTCCCTTGCATTTGATACGATTTATGCGGAAGGTCAGCGAAGATATGTTGAATCCCTTTCATCTTATGCAAGACAGTTTCTCGGTCAGATGGAAAAACCGCAGATTGACAGCATTGAAGGTCTCTCCCCCGCTATTTCAATCGACCAGAAAACAACCTCAAAAAATCCCCGTTCAACCGTCGGCACGGTAACGGAGATTTATGACTATCTGCGTCTGCTTTATGCAAGAATAGGCATTCCTCACTGTCCCGAGTGCGGCAGAGAAATAAGCAAGCAGACTGTTGACGACATAACAAAGCGTGTGCTTTCATTGCCCGAGGGCACCAGAATTCAGGTTATGGCACCCATTGCAAGAGGTAAAAAGGGTGAATATGTAAAAGAGCTTGAACAAATCCGCAAGGGCGGTTTCGCAAGAGTCAGAATTGACGGCATAATCTATGATTTATCCGAGGAAATAAAGCTCGAAAAAAATATAAAGCATAACATTGAGGTTATTGTTGACAGACTTATCATCAAAGACGGCATACGTTCCAGACTCGCTGATTCAATCGAAACCGCAACCAATCTCACCGAAGGACTTTTGATGATTGATGTTATTGACGGTGAAGAACAGCTTTATTCTCTCAATTATGCCTGCCCTGAACACGGTGTGAATATCGAAGAGCTTGAACCGCGTTCGTTTTCGTTCAACAATCCTTTCGGTGCCTGTCCGAAATGTGCAGGTCTGAGCGTTCTGATGAAGGTTGATCCGAAGCTTATCGTGCCGAATCCCGAGCTTTCGATAAAGGAAGGTGCGATTCAGGCAAGCGGCTGGAGTTCATCCGATGGCGGAACAATTGCTCAGATGTATTATGAAGGTCTTGCAAACGCTTATGATTTTTCGCTCGACACTCCGTTCAAGGACCTCTCAAAGAAAGCAAAGGATGTTATTTTTTACGGAACAGACGGCAAGAAAATAAAGCTTGAACGCAGAAGCGAATACGGAAGCGGCACATATATGACAGATTTTGAGGGTATCATAAACAATCTTGAAAGAAGATACCGTGAAACCACAAGCGAGTGGTCGAGAAACGAAATCGAGGGATATATGTCCACGGTGAAATGTCCCGAATGCGGCGGTGCGAGACTCAAAAAGGAATCTCTCGGCGTTACCGTCGGAGATATTAACATCAATGATTTTTCAAATAAATCCATCGGCGAAGAAATAGAATTTCTGTGCAATCTGAAGCTTCGTGAGCGTGACGAAATGATCGGCAGTCAGATTATAAAGGAGATCAAAGGCAGACTTGAATTTCTTTCAAGTGTAGGTCTTGATTATCTCTCTCTTGCAAGACCGTCCGCAACGCTTTCGGGCGGCGAGGCACAGAGAATCCGCCTTGCCACTCAGATCGGCTCATCACTCATGGGTGTTCTTTATATTCTTGACGAACCGAGCATCGGTCTTCACCAGCGTGACAATGCAAAGCTGCTCAACACTCTGCGTCATCTGCGTGATATCGGCAACACTCTTATAGTTGTTGAACACGATGAAGAAACGATGGAGGCGGCAGATTATATTGTCGACGTCGGACCGGGTGCGGGAATTCACGGCGGTGAAATCGTCTGCTGCGGAAGCATTGATGACATCAAAAACTGCGAGAAATCCGTTACGGGACAGTATCTGAGCAAAAAGAAATTCATTCCCCTGCCCGAAAAACGCAGAGAGGGAAACGGAAAATCTCTTGTTGTTTACGGTGCAAAAGAAAATAATCTTAAAAATATTGATGTTGAATTTCCTCTCGGAAAATTCATAAGCGTAACGGGCGTTTCAGGCTCGGGCAAGTCATCGCTCGTCAATGAAATTCTCAAAAAATATCTTGTCACAAAGCTCAACGGTGCAAAAAAAATTCCCGGTGAGCACGATAAAATCACGGGAACCGAATATCTTGATAAGGTTATCGACATCGACCAATCGCCCATCGGCAGAACTCCCCGTTCAAATCCCGCAACCTATACGGGAGTTTTCAATGATATAAGAGAACTGTTTGCTTCAACAGTTGATTCAAAGAAAAAAGGCTACAAGGCAAACCGTTTTTCGTTCAATGTCAAGGGCGGCAGATGCGAAGCGTGTCAGGGTGACGGTATCGTAAAAATCGAAATGCACTTTATGAGCGATATTTACGTTCCCTGCGAGGTTTGCAAGGGCAAAAGATATAACAGAGAAACTCTCGAGGTGCACTACAAAGGCAAAAACATTGCCGATATTCTTGATATGACGGTTGAGGAAGGCATGAATTTCTTTGAAAGCATTCCGAAAATCCACCGTAAAATAAAAACACTTTATGATGTGGGACTGGGATATATCAAAATCGGACAGCCCGCAACAACGCTTTCGGGCGGTGAGGCACAGAGAGTAAAGCTTGCAACAGAGCTTGCAAGGCAGTCAACGGGAAAAACCGTTTATATTCTCGACGAGCCTACAACGGGACTTCACACAGCCGACGTTCACAGACTGATTGATGTTCTGCAGAAGTTTGTTGACAAGGGCAACACAGTTATTGTTATCGAGCATAATCTTGATGTTATCAAGGTTGCCGACCACATCATCGACCTCGGCCCCGAGGGCGGCAACGGCGGCGGCAGAATCGTTTCACAAGGCACACCCGAAGAGGTTGCGAAATGCAAGAAATCGTATACAGGTATGTATCTGAAAGAGGTTTTGAAATAAAAGAATAAACTACACTTTTAACTTATAAAATAAGGGGGCTTCATTTTGAGCAATCAATGGATAGAGATTAATAATCAAAAAGATATTGACTTTCTCATGAGCAAAGTTTATTTTTTCCACGACAGTTGTTTAAAAGAATTCAAATACTTGTCCGGTATGTATGTTAATGATAACAGTTCAATGGCTGCCGTAAATAGTAAAAGACAAATTCATTTGATTATTCAAAGTCAAATCGGACCAAATACAATTGAAATGATGTTTGAAAAAATATCATGTATGAGACTGAACCCAACCGATGAAACTTATGACGGAATAATAATGAGTTCCTACATCGCAATTGAAAACGATTGCTTTGTATGGTTTGATAATTCAGACTTCAAAGAAAACTACCAAGAGTTATATAACAATAATTTTGTAACTTATGTAAAAGCTCAAAAAATAAAATGGCGAATTAACAATAAATACATTGGAAAAGATGATGTGTTTATTAAGGCAAATGTTTGAGAGTCACAGAAGAACAACAAAAAAAGGACACAGCCGATTGACCGTGTCCTTTATTTTTACTGTAAATTACTGCTCAACTGCGTAAACGCTAACCTTTTTGCGGTCTTTGCCAACACGCTCGAACTTAACCTTACCGTCGATAAGAGCGAAGAGTGTGTCGTCAGAACCTCTGCCAACGTTGTTACCCGGATGAATGTGAGTACCACGCTGCTTTACAAGGATGTTACCTGCAAGAACGAACTGACCGTCTGCACGCTTAACACCGAGTCTCTTTGATTCTGAGTCACGGCCGTTACGGGTTGAACCCATACCTTTCTTATGAGCGAAAAGCTGAATGTTTATCTTAAGCATTCTTTACACCTCCGTAGATAATTTTGATGTTGTCGGGATACTGTTTTGAAAGCTCTGTTAAATGAAGCTCCAATCCCTTAAGAACCATTTCGGTTCTTTCGCAAGGTTCTTTGACCGTTAATGACATTGCGCCGTTATCTGCGTTTGCCTCGGCTTTTGCACCGATGATTTCGGTTACCGTATTCGCCGCCATATATGCCGCCGAAGAAACCGAAGCGCAGACAATATCTTCACCGATATCGGCAAAATCCGCATGTCCCCTGATTTCAAACCCTGCAAGCTGTCTGTTACCGACTAAGAACTTGACCCTTATCATAGGGAAAGCACTTATGCGTTGATAGCAGAGATTTCAACCTTAGTGTAAGGCTGTCTGTGGCCCATCTTTCTCTTTGAGTTCTTCTTGGGCTTGTAGGTCATAACGATAACTTTCTTTGCCTTACCGTTCTTGACAATCTTTGCGGAAACGCTTGCTCCTGCAACATAGGGAGCGCCAACGGTGATACCGTCATCGGTTCCGACAGCGATAACCTTATCAAAGGTGTATTCGCTTGCTTCTTCTGCGCCAAGCTTTTCGATGTAGATAACATCGCCGGCTTC
>JAZNVG010000003.1:0-15682 GCA_045592705.1 Acutalibacteraceae bacterium
GCAATACTTGGTGTATTGCGGATTTTTTTCATAATGTATCAACGCAAAAAGAGCCGAGAAAAACCTTAACTTCCTTGTGGTGGGTCGCCCAAGGCCGGCTTCTTTTATCTGAGAATAAACTTGTCCGATTCTTTTAAATCAAGAAGAGTGATGATGTCTTCAAAATTCTCTTTTGCCGTGTCCAGAGCGGCACGTTTGTGAGAGTCACTGCCGAGGTAGAATTTGCAGCCGCAATCTTTTGCAATGTGATAAGGCCGCAGAAGAATTTTCTTTGCTTCATCCGTCATTGAAAGCGTGCGCAGATTCAGCTCAATTCCCACACCCTTTACCGCACAGTCGGTAAAAAGCGAATACAGCTTTTCGTCGGGCAGAAGCGAAATAACCTCGGGCGTTCTTTTTTCAAAAATATGGCCGCAGGTAAGGTGAGCAATGCCCGTTTTGTGCCAAGGCATATCTTTTTTCAAAAGCTCTTCAAGGCGCTTAATCCAATGCTCTGCCGCCTCCTCGGGAGCCCGAATTTTTGTTTTCACGGTGTTACCTGCAAGGTGCAGGTGGGTTGTCGGCACAATAATGAAATCAAAGGATTTGCATCGCCATTTACTCACACCGACAACGTAATTGTAATCCATATCCGTTTCGGCACCGAACAAAAACTGCACACCGTCTGTCTGAGGCAAGGGCAGAGCTGTTTTTATTTTTCTGTAACGCTGTGCCTTGTGCCACTTTGCCTTGCTGTAAACGGCACCGTCCCAGAAATGATTTGTAAGACATATTTTTTTAAATCCGTTTTGCTTTGCATAATTAAGAATCGCTTCGGGTGTCTGCGTTTCATCGTGACAGCAAAGTGACAGGGTTGAGTGAATGTGAAAATCATGGTCAGCAACAAATCGCACAGTACCACCTCCTTTTTTTAAAATGCCATCATCAGCGAGGCTACAAAGGACATTGCCGCGGCGAGGTATTCACGCGCGGTGATTTTTTCTTTTCTGAGAGCAGAAATGAGCGTTGAGCACACCATAACGCCGCCCGTCACAAGCGGATACTGCACCGAAGCCGGCAGCTGTGACAGCGAAATGAGCAAAAACAGATTACCGATTCCGTTAAAGACGCCGTAGCCCGAGGTGTAAAAAAGATTTTTGCCGGTGATAAGCGGAATTTTTTTGTGTTTTACAAGCAACCACGCGGCGCAAATTACCGCTGTTGCAAGACCCGAAAGCAGCATAAAGCCGGCGCTGTCGGTGTGAGGCAATGAAGACGACTGATGAATTTTTGAAATCACACCAGCCATACCGTTTAACACAAACACCGCCATATAATATACAAGGCTTTTTTTGTTGCTGTTTCCTTTTTTGATGTTGAGCAAAACACACACGCAAATAAGTGCGCAACAAACAATTTTGAAAGCGGTAAGCTTTTCGTCATAAAAACCGACACCGAGGAAAAACGGCAGAAGCATACCGCCGAGCATTGAAAAAACCGAGTAAACCGAAAGATTTGCAACGGCAAAGGCTTTTAAGCTGAAGGCGGTCATTGCAATACCCGAAACGGCGCTGAGTGTTGCCATAACAACGCTGAAAAGAGTAACGGTTACTGAAAACTTTGCAATAAAAAGCATTATTACAACAATCACAACGCTTTTATAAAGTGAAAATTCAAGTGCGGATTTTAGAGTGTCTCCACGGGTTTCCTGAAATTTTTGGTTGAATAAGAATTGCAGTGAAAAAAGCACAACCGCAATTACAACAAGCAGATAATACATAATTAATGTGAACACTTTCTGACCGTCGGCTCACTGCCGTCTGTGCCGTAAAACGGAGTGATACAGTCATTTTCATATTTTACCCTGTCCTCTTCCAGACGGAAATCGGGCAAGTCGTAGGGCACACCGCGCTCAAGCAGACTGCGGTGTGAAAGAATGGCAACCGATGCCATTTTTGTGGCACAGTAAACATCAAAAAGAGGTTGTTTGTTTTCGCGGATGGCATTGAAGAATTCACGAATCACGAAGAAATCACCGCCGCCGTGGCCCGCTTTTTCAGCAAGGTCGCCGTCAACGCCCCAGTCAGGAAGATAATATTGCTCTTCCTCCTCGCCCTCGGGCACATCCCAAGAGTTATAACGGAGCATTACCTTTTCATCACCGCCGCGCACATTTTCAATCTGACCGTTAACACCGCAGACTCTGTATGAATTTTCGTGCGCACCGAAAGCCGCACAACCCGTTACTCGGTAAACGGAGCCATCATCGTTAAGACAGGTTATGATGGCCGCGCGGTCGTTTGCGCCAAGGTGCAGAAGGCTGTCCTCGGGAAACGGATGATAAACGGGCATTGCGCTGACCCTGACCGGCATTGCACCCGTGATATAAATAAGCGGTGCAAGCGAGTGCGTTATGTAATAGCTTCTGGGCAGGCAGTTGCGCCAATGATTCGGATAAGGGCGCAGAGAGCTGATTGTTTCGTTATCATATGGGTCAAGGGGGTGATTGTATTCGCCCTCGCAGAAAAGCGCTTTTCCGAGCTTTCCGCTACGGTAAACGCGACGCATTTCCTGATTGAAGCGCATAAAGGGATAGTTTTCGGCAAGCATATAAATCGCCTTGCTCTTTTCTGCCGCGCGCACAAGGGCAACACCCTGCGCCATTGTGGCATTGCTTGTACATTCACTGAGCACATGAATATTCTTTTCGAGAGCTTTTATTGCATAGGGCGCATGCTCGTGGAAAAAGTTACAAAGAAAAACGGCATCAAGGTCGGGATTTTCAAGAAAGCTGTCAAAATCGGTATAGGTTGCAACACCGTCACCGAGAATTTCTTTTGCCTCGGCAAGCTTTTCTTCTTTTATATCACATACAGCGACAACCTCGCCGCCGTTATTGGTGATATTATCATAAAAACCCGAGCCTCTTCCAAGACCGAAGATGCCCATTTTTACGGTTTTCATAAACCACTCTCCTCTGTCTGCATTATGTTTTCAGTTTATCACAAATCTTTGCTTTTTTCAATTCTACTTTTCAAAATCAAAGAAGCAGGGGCACCCCTGCTTCTTACATTAAATATAAACAGCGCTGTCTGTGTCGCAGTACATAACGGCATTGTCTTTGAGGCGCAAAACCGTTGCGGGACAATGCTCACCGATTTCACCGTTTAGCGTGTTGCTGATTGCAACCGCCTTTGTTTTTGCCGGCACAACGCAAAAGCAGTGCGCCGCATTCATAAGCGCCGTGACGGTCAGAGTGAGTGCAAACTCAGGCACATCCTCAAATTTCTCAAAGCAACCGTCGTGCACCTGCTGCATACGGCAAGTGTCATCAAGGCTGACTTTTTTGACAAGTGCCTTGTCATTGAAATCGGCAACGTGGGGGTCATTGAAAGCGATGTGACCGTTTTCGCCGATGCCCATAACAACAATATCAACGGGATATTGCTTCAAAAGTGCAGAGTAGCGTTCACACTCTGCCGCGGCAGGTGCGGTGCAATCAATGAGATTGACCGACCGGAAAGGCACTCTGTCAAAAATTGCCGTTTTGAGAAAATTGGAAAAGCACTGCGGCGCATCCTTTGCAAGGCCGACATATTCATCCATATGAAATGCGTTAACTTGGCCCCAGTCAATGCTTTTGTCAAGCGTGAGGTATTTTAACACCTCATTCTGTGACGGTGCCGCGGCAAAAATCATATTGATTTCATTTCGCACGGCAAGCAACTTTCTGATGCAGTCGGAAATATCCTCCGCTGCAGCTTTGCCCATAGCATCACGGGTATCAAAAATTCTGACACAAAGCTTATCTTTAACAAGCGTTTTCATATAAATTTCCTCTTTTGTCGGCAAAATCTGCGCTCAATCAAAACATTGAAGAAAGGAGTCTGTTGAAATATTCCTTTACATAACCGATAAAAGCGTCAAACTTTTCAGCAGTTGAGAATTCGTTGCCGTTGATGATGTAAGTGTACTGTGCAATAGCATCGTTATCGGCATCGTAATATTCTCTCCAGTAAAGAATTTCTGTTTCATATGTCTTGAGGTTTTTGACATCAAGGTCAATGATTCTGACACCGCGGTTTTCGTTGCCGTAGGAGCCGAAGCCCTGACCGGGAGTGTTGACAAGGTCAATGCCCTTGTGGTTGACAACATAAGTATTGGTGTGGTCGTGACCGAAAAACATTGCAACAACGTCGCCCTGCTTACGCATTGCGTCAAACTGACCGTTTGAATATTCGGGAGGACAGGGAGTTTCATCCATTTCGCCGGTTGCGCCTGCAGGAAGCTTATAGCCGCCGACTGATCCTGCTGTGCCCTCGGGAACTTTTACAAGAGCGTCATATATTTCGGGAACAACGATATGCTGGAAAGCCATCGAAGGAACAACCTTGCCTCCGTTTGCAGCTTTAAGCTCGTTGGATGTTTCTACATACCAATCAATCTGGTCCTTATGAACGCAGGCATAACCCTTGAGGTCATTTTCCATAAAGCCTTCTTTGTGAGGAAATTCGGCGGGTTCATTGTAAGAGAGTGAGTCAAACATCCAGAGGTTGAAAAGAACCTTGTCACCCTGATTTGCATAAATGGGAAGATTGTAAGTGCCGCAACCCGTGAGGTCTTCGCCTGCACAGCCGACAAAGCAGTCATACTTTTCATAGCACTTAAAATGGAATTCTCTTGTGGAAAGACCTTCGTCATCGTGGTTGCCGAGAACTGCAGCAACAGGGATGCCGTAAGACTCAAAAATGCTCATAAATCTGTCAATGCCGATAGCGGCAATGCCGTAAGTTGCGCCGCCGTTGACATTGTCTCCGCCAAGAACGATGAGGTCGGGCTGTGTTTCTTCGATTGCATCCTTGAGGAATTCAATATTTGCAAGCTTAAGGAAGGGTCCGTTCTGAATATCGCAGATGTGAAGAATTCTGAATTTTCCGTTTTCGTTAAAACGAAGTGTGTTGTCCTTTTCCTGTTTAAAAAATGCAGAAGCGGGCATTGCAACTGCCAAAACAAGAAGAACTAAAGCCAAAAGAACAGATATAAATTTTTTCACATTAATTTCTCCTTTATTTATTTATTTAGGGCATCAATAAGTGCCGTTCTGACAACAGCGGGGTCAGCCTTGCCAGCCGACTTTGCCATTGCTTTACCCATCAGGAAACCGACAATTTTGTCGTTACCGTTTTTGAACTGCTCAACCTGGGCGGGATTTTCGCTGATTACAGCGGCAATGATTTCATTTATAAGACCCGTGTCGGAAACCATGCCGAGATTGTTTTCCTTGATGTATTCAACAGGGTCAATGTTATCTTTATAAATGAGGGTAAGAATTTTCTTTGCGGTGTTTCTGTTAACCTCTTTCTTGTTCACAAGAGTGATGAGTGCCGCAAACTTGTCGCAGTCGATTGAGATATCGTCATAAGTCTTGTTTTCGGCGGTTTCAATTGAAAGAAGCTCGGTAACAATCCACGCAACGACATCCTTTGCAGGCAAGTCGTGTGCAGTGAGCTTATCAAAAATATCCGCAAGATTCTTGTTGCTTGTGATTGTTCTTGCATCAGTCTCGGAAATGCCGAGTTCACCGGTCATACGGGCAAACTTTTCGTGGGCACTTTCGGGTAAAGATGCGCGGACTTTTTCAATCCACTCATCGGAAACAACAATCGGCATAAGGTCACAGTCGGGGAAATAACGGTAATCCGTTGCGTTTTCCTTGCTGCGCATTGAAAAGCTTTTGCCTGCATTGTCATCCCAACGGCGTGTTTCCTGAACAAGCTCTTCAAAGCCTGTTTCAAGACAGTCGATGTGGCGCTGTGTTTCGTACTCAATGGCTCTGAAAATGGCACGCAGGGAGTTCATGTTTTTCATCTCTGTGCGTACACCGAGAACATCTGAGCCAACCTCACGCACGGAGAGGTTTACATCGCAACGCATTGAGCCTTCCTGCATACGGCAGTCGGAAACACCTGCAAAGGTGAGAAGAGCACGCAGTTTTTCAAGATAAGCAACAACCTCCTCCGCACTGCGGAAATCGGGATTGCTGACGATTTCAACAAGCGGCACACTGCAACGGTTGTAGTCAACCAGTGACACACCGTGAGAGTGAACAAGCTTACCTGCATCCTCTTCAATGTGAATCTGCTTCAACGTAATTTTCTTTGTGCCCTTGCTTGTTTCGATTTCGACATAACCGTTTTTACAGATGGGGGCATAAAGCTGTGTAATCTGATATCCGCAAGAAAGGTCGGGATAGAAATAGTTTTTCTTATCAAATGTAATAACGGGTGAAATTACGCTGTTTGTGACAAGGGAAGCCGCAATTCCGAGTTCAATTGCCTTTTTGTTGGCAACGGGAAGCAGACCGGGCATACCTGCACAGGCGGGGCACACATTTTCATTTGCATCGGCACCGAATTTGCTTGAGCAAGAGCAGAAAAGCTTTGACTGAGTTGCAAGCTCAACGTGCACCTCAAGGCCGATTACTACCTCATACTGTTTCATTGTGCCACCTCCTTGGCAAGGGCAAGCACTGCACCGAGTTTTTCTGTTTTACAGATAAACTGTGCGGGTGTGCCTTTAACATTCAGGCTGACTGCGGCAAGACCGCAAAGCTTTGCAACACTGTAAAGTGCGGACTGAGCAAATTTGCTGCTTTCTTCTTTTTCTGCCGGCAGCGCAACGGCATCAACACCGTCAAGAAGAGAATAATAATAATCTCTGATAATACGGCGAAGCTGCATTGCCTTGTTATAATAAGTTTCGTAATAATCCTTTGACAGCACCATGCAACCGACAATGGAAGCAAGCTGAAGATTCTTTTCAAAACCTGCGGTGCGTGTTTTAAGATAAATTTCATTAATACCGTTTGCATCCTCAGCACGCTTGCCGTATTTTACACCGTCAAAGCGGTTGGTGTTGTTACAGATTTCGGCCGAAGCGAGAATATAATAAACCTCCGCGGCAATGTCAAGATATTTTGTTTGAACCTCTGCGGCATCGACATCGAGTGCAAAATCAGCACTCTTTGCAAGCTTTGCCGCTGTGACTGAAGAATAATCATAACTCTCTGCAAAAAGAGATGTACCGTCCTTGTCATCGTGACCCGAAATGGCGGTGAGCACCTCGGTACCGACGGCGATATCCTTGCAGATAACACCAATTGCGTCTGCAGAAGAAACGGCAGGCATAAGACCGAAACGGGAAACAGTGCCGTAAGCGGGCGAAATGAAATAAAGACCGTTTTTGCTTGCCTGACGGCTGATTTTACCGAAAACGTCGTTATAAAGAACGAAGTCACACTTTCCGTCAAGAACGGAAGTGATTGCCTCATCGGTTTCTTCGCCGTTTTCAAAAAGGCTGTCGATACCGAAAGGAAGACCGCTTACAAAGCCGGCAAATTCATAGCCTGCGGCGATACATTTTTCATAGGCTGTGGCGCTGATGGGTGAACGGAAATTGCTGAGAATTTCGGTTGAACCCGTGCAGATTTCACCCGCAACCATAATGCTGTTTTGTAACATAAATTTCATTCGAGCCGCCCCCCCCCCTTATTCAAGTGTCTTGGGCACCTGGAAATAACCGTCGTATTCCTCGGGTGCATTTGCAAGAAGCTCGTCGCGTGAAATTACCTTTTCGGCAACATCTTCACGCAGGATATTTTTAAGGTCAAGAACCGTATAAAGGGGCTCTACACCTTGTGTATCAATGCTTTCAAGCTTTATAAATTTCTTTTCTTTAAGAGCAGATATTACCAGTTTGACCCAGTCAAGAGTTTCCTCGTCAAGGTCGAACTTTGCCATTGCCTGATAAAGTTGAACTTCGTTTTTTTCCATATAAATAACCCTCTTATCTTAATTTAACGTGAACTTCACGAAGCTGAAGCTCGCTGACGGGGCTGGGAGCGCCGAGGAGAAGATCCTGAGCGTTGCCGTTCATCGGGAAAGCGACGACCTCACGGATGCTTTCCTGCTCGGCAATAAGCATTACCATACGGTCAAGACCGGGTGCCATACCTGCATGGGGCGGTGCTCCGAACTTGAATGCGTTGTAAAGAGCAGAGAACTTGCTTTCGATATCTTCCTGAGTATATCCTGCAATTTCAAAAGCCTTGAGCATAATTTCGGGGCGGTGGTTTCTGACAGCACCGGAAGAAAGCTCAACTCCGTTGCAGACGATATCATACTGATAAGCAAGAATATCAAGGGGATCCATTGTTTCGAGAGCTTCCATTTCGCCCTGAGGCATTGAGAAGGGGTTGTGTGTGAACTCAATCCGGTCGGTTTCTTCGTTGAGACCGTACATCGGGAAATCAACGATGAAGCAGAATTCGAACCTTGACTTGTCGATAAGATTCATACGCTCACCGAGCTCGGTACGAATCTGACCGGCAAGCTTGTCAACAACGTTGCGTGCATCGGAAATGAAGAAGAGAGTGTCGCCCTCTTTAAGTGAAAGCATATTGCAGAGTTCCTGCTGTTTTTCTTCGCTGAGGAATTTTACAATCGGACCTTTAAGCTCCATTCCCTCAAGAACGGAGATATAACCGAGACCCTTCATACCGATTGACATTGCAAAAGCAAGCATCTTTTCAAAGAAGGATTTTGACATTGATGTGCAGTTGGGAACAACAATGCCGCGGACTGGCTTCTTTCTGAAAGGAGCAAAATCAACATCAACAAAGAAATCGCTGAGATCCTTGATTTCAAGGGGGTTTCTCAGGTCAGGCTTGTCAGTGCCGTATTTGAGCATACTCTCTGCATAAGGAATACGCTTGAAGGGTGCGGGGCTTACGTATTTATCGCTGAACTCTTTGAATGTGTCGTAAAGAACAGTTTCTGCAACTTCAAAAACGTCTTCCTGGGTGGCAAAAGCCATTTCAAAGTCAAGCTGATAGAATTCACCGGGAGATCTGTCTGCACGTGCATCTTCATCGCGGAAGCAGGGTGCAATCTGGAAATACTTATCAAAGCCGGAGGTCATAAGAAGCTGTTTGAACTGCTGGGGAGCCTGAGGCAGAGCATAGAACATACCCTGATGCTTACGGCTGGGAACGAGATAGTCACGGGCGCCCTCAGGTGAGGAGGCAGTGAGAATGGGTGTCTGAATTTCGAGGAAGCCCATTTCTTCCATCTTTTTTCTCAGATAGCTTGTGATTTTGGAGCGCAGCACAATATTGTTGTGCATAACGGAGTTTCTGAGGTCAAGGAAACGGTATTTAAGACGGATATCCTCTTTTGTTTTATGTGATTCGTCAATTTCAAAAGGAAGCTGGCTGAGTGATTTTCCGAGCAGAGTTACCTTTGTTGCCGCAAGTTCAACCTCACCGGTTGCAATTTTGCTGTTAACGGTTTCTTCAGCACGAAGACGCAGAGTACCCTCGGCAGAAATGACACACTCCTTACCGATATCGGCAAGAAGACTTTCATCATTGACAACAACCTGAGTCACGCCGTAATGGTCGCGAAGGTCAATGAAAAGAACGCCGCCGTGGTCACGGATAACCTCAACCCAACCGGCAAGTCTGACGGTCTGGTCAATGTTTTCCTTTCTCAGCTCGCCACAATTATGTGTTCTGTAAATGTTCATAATATATTCCTCCAGATGTGAAAATTTACGGATTAAAAAATAAAACCCACCCTTCGAAAACCTGTGATTTTCGAGGGGCGAGATAATCAGTAAAATCCCGCGGTGCCACCCACGTTGGTGTGAAAACACACCCGCTTATTAATATCAAATTTTTCGGCACAGCACAGTGTTGCTCATCCTTTTACTCATTCAAGCGAAACTTTCAGCCCACGATTCCGCATCTCTTTTGAACTTTCCGAGGCGAGGTCTGCACAGGTAAATACAATAATAAATATAAATTTACTTTGATAGTATCGCACACTTGTTTTTATTTGTCAACCTTTTTTTCTACGTTGGTAATTATTTTAAAAAATTGAGCGAATTTTATATTTTAAACACTTCTTTTTTCGTCAACATAACACACATTTGTCAAGTTGTCCTTGATTTTATAATTAAAATAATATATAATAAATTTTGTATGTTGCCGAATTTGTATTTTTCTTCATATTCGGCATTACTGACGGAAAGGAAGCAGTGCTATGAAAGGTATCGGCTTTGACAACGACGCTTACATAAGAAAACAATCTGAGCAAATCAGCCACAGAATTGAAGATTTCGGCGGCAAGCTTTATCTTGAATTCGGCGGTAAGCTCTTTGACGATTTTCACGCATCAAGGGTTTTGCCCGGATTTGCCCCCGACAGCAAGCTGCAAATGCTGCAGAAACTCGCTTCCGACGTTGAAATTGTAATCGTCATCAGCTCAGGCGATATTGAAAACAATAAGGTGCGCCGCGACTTGGGTATCACTTACGATACCGACGTGCTGCGTCTGATTGATGCTTTCCGTGAGCTCGGTCTTTATGTGGGCAGTGTGGTTATTTCCCAGTTCAGGGGTCAACGTGCCGCAACAGTTTTTAAAAGCAAGCTTGAGCGCCTTGGCATAAAGGTTTACCTTCACTACCCAATCGAGGGTTATCCCTATGACGTCAGCCGTATTGTCAGCGAAGACGGATTTGGCAAGAATGAGTTTATTGAAACAACACATCCCCTTGTCGTTATCACCGCCCCCGGTCCCGGCAGCGGAAAAATGTCAACCTGCCTTTCTCAGCTTTATCACGAAAATCTTCGCGGAAACAAAGCCGGTTACGCAAAATTTGAAACATTCCCCGTATGGAATCTGCCCCTCAAGCACCCCGTAAACCTTGCTTATGAAGCGGCAACCGCCGACCTTAACGATGTTAATATGATTGACCCCTATCACCTTGAGGCTTACGGTGAAACTACGGTAAATTATAATCGCGACGTTGAGGTTTTCCCCGTTCTTAATGCAATTTTCGAAAAAATCGAGGGTAAAAGCCCTTATAAATCACCCACGGATATGGGGGTCAACATGGCAGGATACTGCATCTGTGACGAAGAAATTGTACGCAAGGCTTCGTGCGATGAAATTATCCGCCGCTATTTTGCCGCACTGTGCGACGCAAGAATCGGAATCGGAAGCAAGGATGCCGTGCGCAAAATTGAAAATCTTATGACACAGCTTGGCATTGACACCGATTACAGAAGGACCGTTCGTCACGCCCTTGAAAGAAGCTCGGTTACGGGCGGTCAGCCTGCGGTTGCAATCGAATTACCTGACGGTAAAATTGTAACCGGAAAAACTTCGGATCTGCTTGGTGCGTCTGCCGCAGCATTACTCAATGCCGTTAAGAAAATTGCAGGGCTGCCCGATGAATTATTGCTCATCGCACCGTCAATTATCGAGCCGATTCAGTCACTAAAGACAGGAATTCTCAAGAGCCGCAACCCCCGCCTTCATTCCGATGAAACACTTATTGCACTGTCTATGAGTGCAAATACCAATCCCCTTGCCCAAAAAGCTCTCGACTTTCTCGGTGAACTCAAAGGTTGCGAGGCTCACTCAACGGTAATTCTTTCTCAGGTTGATCAGGATATTTACCGCAAGCTCGGTATCAAACTTACCTGCGAGCCCAATTATCAGACAAACAAGCTTTACCATAAATAATATATATTATATTACATTATATTATGCATATCCCCGACAGTTTTCTGTCGGGGATATTTTTATCTTGACAGAAAAACGCGGCGAACAGGTTTCCCTGTCCGCCGCGCGGAAAATTAAGTTTTGACTCCGGTTACAAGATTAAAGAAGTGAACCGAGAGCGTTGAAGATAGCTTCAAAGATACCGAAGAAGCCTTCGGGGGTAAAGATTGAACGACGGACAAGGATGGGATCGAGACGGATGTTGAAGCCGCCGTCGAAGTTGAACTCAGGCATATAGCCGAACATAATGTTGATTTCCTCAGTGGTGTTGAGAACAACTGCTTCATCCTTGCTGCTTACCTTATCACCATCGGTGTTGTAGTAAGTAGACTTGAAGTCCTTGCCGAATGTTCTGTAAATGGATCCTTCTGAGTTATAGATTCTGATCCAGAAATCGCCGTACTCTTTGTAAACGGGAGCAAGGTAAACTGTTGCGATCTCGCCTGCGGGAGCATCATAACCCTCAGCATAAACGGGAGCATAACCGCCTGTTGCTTCATCCTTTACAAAGTCGATCTTTGCGCTCTTATCTGCCACAATTTCAAAGTGATCTAAGATGCGACCCTCAGGCCAACGAATCTGAGAAAGACCTGAATAGATAACGCTTTTGGTGGGATCATCATAATAAACAGCATCGTTAAGAGCATCTTTCTTGGTTACGATAACCTTGCCGTTTGCTTCGTTATGAGTGGAGCTGATATCGGTAAGATCGTCGCTTTTAAGGTAGATAAGTCTGATAACTCTTGCGCTGAATACTGCCTCGTAAGTTACATCGTAAGGAGGCATATTGTTGTTACCTGCTGCCTCAAATCCGGCTGCGGGTGTCCAGTGGCTGAATGAGTAACCAACCTTTGTGGGAGCTGCGGGAGCGTAGCTTGAAAGTGTAGCGTTGGTCTTGGCCTGTGCTGTTGCATATTCTTCGCCGTCAACCATGAAGGTTGCTGTGAAGGTCATTGCGTTCCAGTTAGCTCTGAAGGTGATTTCCCATGAGCCGTCGCCGATGATATAAGCGTCGCCTGCAATAAAGTCAGCGTCGATTGTTTCGGGAAGTGCTGTGTAAGATGTAGTTGTCTGCGCGCTCTTCCAACCTGCGAAGGTGTAACCGGGGTTACGGTACTCTGCACCGTCGCCGTCGATTTCGGGAGCAACAACTTCGGGCATATCATCGCCGAAAGCAACTGTAAAGACCTGAGCATTTGCAGTTGTGCCGGTGAATGTAAGCTTATAGGTGATGGGAGCATAAACAACTGTATAGTCCTGTGCGCCGCCCTGAGCTGCGAAGTAGAACTTGATTGTTGCCTTCTCTGCATCAGTTGCATTGGAGATATTCTTGTTTGTAACAACGGAATTGCCGTTTGCGTCAACAAGGTCTGTTACCATGTAGCCTGCGGTCTCGCTGTAAAGCTTGACATCAACGTTCATGTTCTGACCTTCGTTACCGTTCTTTGTTGCAAGAACTTCGTCAGCCTTTACAAACTCATCTGCATCCGCGTCATATACGCTGTCGTAGATGTTAGCTGTTGCCTTAACGATTGTCTTGCAGTAAAGAGTAAGATCAGCCTGAGTAAGAGTGATTGTGTCAGCTTTGTTGTAAGCCTTGTTTGCGAGAGCTTCATCTGTGTACCAATCATAAAGAGTGCTGCCTGCGATTTCAGCGCCGACAAGTTCACTTGTTACCTTGTTTGCATAAGAGCCGAGGTTGAGAGTTGAGCCAACCTTGCCTTCATACGTGTCAAAGGATTTCCACTCGCCTGTTGTGTAATCTTTATACATAAAGGTTACAACGCTTGTTTCTGTCCATGTAGCATAGAAGCTTCTGTCGCCATCGGTTGCATAAGCTGTTCTGCCGAGAGGTCTGTTAACGCTTGCACCGTTTGCATCTGCGGGAACAGCGTCTGTTGCCTTATCGAACCATGTTTCAAAAGCATAGCCTTCCTTGGTAACAAGAGCTTCCTGCTCATCTGTAAGTGTCAGAAGAGAGCCATAAGCGACTGTTACTGTGAACATAGCTTCTGTTGCATCCTTATCAGCATAGAAGGAAGCTGTATAAGTGTTAGCTGTCCAAGCAGCCTTAAGAGTTACATTGTTTGCGGGAACTGTGAATGCAGCAAGATCAACAGGATTGTTCTGAAGAGTCCAGCCTGCGAAGGTGTAACCTGTCTTTGTGGGATCTGCAGGAGCTTCAACAGCTGAGCCGTAGTCAAGGGTCTGGGGAGCAATGGTTTCATTGCCGCCGTCTGTGTTGAAGGAAACTGTGTACTGGTTGATTTCGAAGATAGCGTTGAATTCCTTGCCTTCTTCATCCATTACACCAACCTCGGGTTCCCAACCGATGAAGGAGTAACCTGTCTTGGTGGGATCTGTGGGAGCAGTAATTTCTGTGTTGAACTCAACATTCTTTACAGTTTCATAAATGTCTTCGTCAACATAGAAAACAGCGTCAAACTTGCCGACTGTGAAGTGTGCCTCGATTTCAAGGTCTTCTGCGGGCATTGTTGCGGGAACTGCGGGATACCACTCTGTAAAGACATAACCTGTCTTGGTGGGATCTTCGGGAGCTGTGACATCAGCACCGAAATCATCTGTGATGGAATCATATTCTTCGCCGTCAACAATAAATGTGATTGTGTACTGCTTTACCGTCCATGTTGCGGTGAAAGTAACATCCTCGACAAGCTCATAGGGGAAGACAACTGCATCGCCGTTTTCATCAATCCAACCTGCGAACTCGTAACCGGGTTTGGTGGGAGCCGTGGGAGCAGAAACGAGAGTGCCTGACTCTGCAGAGATAGCATCAACAGCTGAGCCGCCGTCTGCATCAAATGTGATTGTGTAAACGGGAAGCTGTGCAAGTGCATAATAAACATTGAGAACAAGTGAGTTGTCAGCTGCAACTGTGCCGCTGAGTGTGCTGAGTGCGTTGTCAACAAAATAGCCTTCGGGAGCAGCTGTAACAGCTGTTACGGTTGTGCCGATGCCTGCGCTGAGAACTTCTGTTTCAGGTTCGCCGTATTCACCGTCTTCACCCATTGTGTAGTAGTTAACGGTGTAATCAGCCTCGTCAGCTGTCCACTGTGCAACAAAGGTTGTTGTGGTTGCGGGCATTGTGAAGGTTTCGTCAATAACTGTGCCGTTTACAGCCCAGCCTGCGAATGTGTAGTTGTCTCTTTCGGGATCTGCGGGATAGTTGGCGTCGTCTGCGACAACGTCATTGTACTTAATGGTTGTTGTGAAGTTTGCTGTTGCGCCGTCATTGTAATTGAAAACAGCGGTTACGGGTTTGCCTTCAAAAACAACTGTGAAGGCAACGGGTTCTGTACCCATTGTGAAGCCCTGAACTTCTCCTGTTGCGGCATCAACGGGGTAAGTTTTTGTACCGTCGTTCAAGCCAACAAGAACGTAATTATCTTTTGCAGGAATTGTATCAAGCTTGAGAGTAGCTCCAGGAAGAAGTTCACCAGTAAAAAGAGCGTTTTCACCGTCACTTACTGTTACGTCGTTGCCCTTGGGCTGACCGACTGTGAATGTGCCGCCGAAATCAGCGTAATCGAACTTGATATAACGGTCGCCAGCAATTGCATTGCCGTTGACATCCTGCCATACAGACTGGATAAGGTGCATGTTCTTACCGACACCTGCGCCGGTTGTTGATGTCTGGCAGTAAGGAATGTTAGCGGGAGCTCTGGATGTTGTCTGGCCAATGTGGCTGGACTTGAATGCCTTTTCGTTAACACTGACTGTACCCTCATCGCCTTCGGATACTGTATCCTTAACTGTAAGAGTCCAGGAAACTACCCACTCGTTGCTTCTGTAAACATCACACTGTGAACCGGTTGCAGAGTTGTAGGAGAACTTGAAGGTTGTGTAATTCTGGGTTGCAAGCCATGTTGTATCCATTGCGCAGTAACCCTGTGTACTGTTCTGGTTGGTGAAGATGGTGTAAGAGGATGCATCATTAGTAACAAGATAGCTTGCTGCGGCTGCCATCTCTCTGCCGGATACTGTGGGATGGTTGGCATTGATTGCTGTACCTGTGCCTGCGTCACCGAATTTGTGTGCAACACCTGTATCAG
>JAZNVG010000004.1:0-2557 GCA_045592705.1 Acutalibacteraceae bacterium
TTATGTATTCATCAAGCTTCGGCGTTACCCTTGTTGCGCTGACAATGATTACAACCCTTGTTATTCTTGCCGTTACAAGCAACGTTGTTCTTTCACTCGGTATGGTCGGTGCTCTTTCGATTGTCCGTTTCAGAACCGCAATCAAAGAACCGCTTGATATTGCTTTCCTTTTCTGGGCAATCGCAGTCGGCATTGTTCTTGCCGCAGGTATGATTCCTCTTGCGGTTATCGGAAGTATTGTTATCGGCGTTGTTCTGCTTGTTTTTGTCAACAGAAAATCCCATTTCAATCCCTATCTTATAGTTATAAACTGCGATTCACACGCAAGCGAAGAAAACGCAAAGAATTATCTTAAAGACAAAGTCAACAAATGCACGGTAAAGAGCAAAACTGCACAGAGCGGCTCTGTTGAACTGACTCTTGAAATCCGTCTTAAAGCTGATAACACCGATTTTATCAACGAACTTTCTGCAATGAACGGCATCAACAGTGCAGTTCTTGTAAGCTATAACGGCGATTACATGGGTTGAGGTGAGCAATATGTCAACCCATAAGCATATTGATAAAATCTGCTGTGTTGCCGTTGCGTTTGCTCTTGTTATAACCGTTTTATTTATGAACGGAAAGTCACTCGGAATCGTTTCCGCAGGCAAATCAATGGGATATGAAAGCCGGCTTTTTGCAACCGACAGAGTTCATACGATTGACATAGTTATGAACGATTGGGAAGGCTTTATCGAAACCTGCGAAAACGAAGAATATTCAATGTGTTCCGTTGTTATTGACGGTGAAAACTATTCCAACATCGGCATAAGAGCAAAGGGAAACACCTCACTCAGCAATGTTTCGCAGATGAACAGCGACAGATACAGCTTCAAGCTTGAATTTGACCAATACGACAACACAAAAAGCTACTACGGACTTGATAAAATAAGCCTTAATAATATCATTCAGGACAACACCTATATGAAGGATTATCTTGTTTACAGAATGATGGGTGAATTCGGTGTTGCCGCACCGCTTTGCAGCTATGTTTATATCACCGTCAACGGTGAGGATTTCGGACTTTATCTTGCTGTTGAATCAATAGAAGAATCGTTCCTGCAAAGAAATTACGGCAACGATCACGGCGAGCTTTATAAACCTGACAGCATGAGCTTCGGCGGCGGAAAAGGTAACGGAAAAGATTTTGATTTTTCAGAGTTTGAAAACAACGGAGAAAACGCAGAAAACAACCGCAACAATCAGATGCCGACACCTCCCGAAGGCTTTGGCGGCAGAGGTCAAAGACCTTTTGGTGATAGTGAGAATCTTTTTGAAAACGGTGAAATGCCGGACTTTTCACAGATGCCGGATATGTCACAAATTCCCGAATTTCCCGAAGGCTTTGAAAGCGGAAACATGCCCGATATGGGTAACTTCGGCGGATTCGGAGGCATGGGAAGCAGCGACGTTAAACTTCAATATACCGACGATGATTTTGACAGCTACAAGAATATCTTTGAAAGCGCAAAAACAGATATAACTGACGCTGATAAAACCCGTCTGATTGAATCGCTTGAAACTCTTTCAAGCGGTGAAAATGTCGAATCGGTTGTTGATGTGGAACAGGTTATAAAATACTTTGTTGTTCATAATTTTGTTGTCAACGGCGACAGCTATACGGGCAATATGATTCATAACTATTATCTCTACGAAAAAGACGGCGTTATGTCCATGCTTCCGTGGGACTATAACCTTGCGTTCGGAACGTTTCAGTCATCCGATGCAACAAGTACAGTAAATTCTGCAATAGATTCTCCCGTTTCTGGCGGCAATATCAGCGACAGACCAATGATTGCTTGGATATTCGAAAATGAAGAATACACAAATCTTTATCACGAATATTTTTCGCAGTTCATAAATGAATATTTCGACAGCGGCAAAGTCGAAAAGATCATCGATGATACAGTAGGAATGATTTCTCCCTACGTTGAAAAAGACCCCACGAAGTTCTGCGATTATGACAGCTTCGTGCTCGGCGCATCAACCTTGAAAAAGTTCTGTATGCTTCGTGCTGAAAGCGTAAGCAGACAGCTCAGCGGAACTATTTCCTCCACAAACTCACAAAGTTCTCTCTCCTCTTTGGTTGATGCGTCGGGTATAAATATATCGGATATGGGTACAATGTTGATGGGCGGCAGAGGCGGTATGCCCGGAGGTGAAAGACCGCAGAAAAATCCCAATCAGCAAACTGAACCCGAAACAACCGAATCTGATGAGGAAACAACAACTGTTTCGAACGAAGATGTTCCAACAACTCAACCGCAACCTCCCGAAATGAACGGAGATTTTCCTGAATTCAACGGTCAGTTGCCTCCAAATTTCAACGGTCAGATGCCCGAATTACTCGAAGATTTTTCACAATCTAACGAGCAAAAACCTCCGATGAACGGCGAAACACCAAACTTCAACGGTGAATTACTATTGTCCCCATCAAACGGAATTAAATAAAACTGATTTATGCAAAAATCAATTAAAGCAAAATCTCATCGAACAGAGATTTCTGCTCAATGAG
>JAZNVG010000005.1:0-5199 GCA_045592705.1 Acutalibacteraceae bacterium
GCAGACTTTCAGTAAGTAATGAAGGTGAAACAATACCCGAAGAAGAACTGAAAAACATCTTCAAGCGTTTCTACAGAGGCGACAAAACCCGTCAGATGAACAACAGCTACGGTCTCGGTCTGTCCATCGCCGAAAGCATCGTCACCGAGCATTCAGGCAAAATCTTTGCCGAAAGCAAAAACGGAGTCAATACTTTTACAGTTCAATTTCATATAGTATAAAGTAAGCAGACAACATTCGTTACGATGTTGCCTGCTTTTCTCATTTGTGTTTCTTTCTGGTTTTACCTCTTTGACTATATGGACTTTTCATATGCTTTGATTTTTTGAGGATATTTATTTGTGTTACAAGCTCCTCTTTTGTGAGTGAATCATAGTCTATGCCGAGGGAATTGAGATACATTCTGACCTTCTTTTCTTCGTCGCTGCCCTCAAAACTCAACGCATCCTGCAACTGCTTTTGTGCATCTGCCGCAGGCGAAACCGTGTCCGCTGTTGTTCTGTCTTTTTTGTGATTTTCACGGATTGTACTGATAATGCGGTCAAGGTCTTTATGTATCACGTGACTGAAATATTCATCTTCATCAACCTGTGCAAGCTCTAACGTTCTGACATACAAATCGTTTTCATCGTGACATCTTTCCATAGCCGCATTCCTCACAACACCAAGAACGGCATTCAAATCGTTGATTCTCATATCGGCAATTCGGTCAACATAGATTTCAATATCGGTCAGAAATCGTCTGAAATCCTCGTGGGTTGCAATTTCACAAAGTAACCTCGTGTTAATTTTACCGCTTTCAAGCAAATCAATCATATCATCACTCAAATGCAGATTATTGATGTCTGCATTCGGGTGATTTTTTTGTTCAGTCAAACCGAGCAGATAATCGGTTGAAACACCGTAAAAATTTGCAAGTGTCACAAGGTTGAACGGACTCATATCCTTGTATTCTTCTGTTTCATATTTGCCGAGTGCGGATTTGGAAATACCTGTTTTCTCAGCAAGCTGTTCGAGAGTCAGTTTTTGTTCCGTTCTTAAATCTTTTAATCGTTCTTGTATGGTTAGTTTTAAATACATATCATCACTCCTTTATCTCAATTATATAGCATTTGCTGTCCGTTTTGTGGTACTTTGTGTCGAATTTTCGGTAAATTTACAGTTATTGAATGAAAAAACTGCCCCCACGAGGAGAGCAGTTAAAACCTTTATGCATTGTTTCTGGTTATTTTAATATATTCCGATGGTGTCATATTATAAAACCTTTTAAACACCGTTACAAAATATGCCTGTGAAGAAAAACCAACTTCAATGCATATCTCTTTTGATGACATTCCATTGAGAAGAAAGCTTTTGGCTTTTTCAAGTTTTTGTTTCAAAATATATGAGCTGAGATTTTCTCCGATTTCTCTTTTGAAAATCTGCGACAGATAATCGGCGGAAATTCCGCAATGCTCTGCAACAGCAGAAACACTTATTTTTTTACATAGGTTTTCGTTTATATATTTGATGCAGTTTCTTATATGCGGAGAAAATTCAGGTTGCTTCTTGTTCTTTTTCACATCCTGCGTCAGTTTTAATATTTCAATACCGAGACACATAAATATTTCATTTTTGTCTGTAAGCGAATCAATCGTTTTAATTACTCTGTCCGAAAATTCATAGGCTTTGCTCTCATTAAGTCCGCCTTGTATTGCATATCTGGTTGCGAGAGTGATTGCGCTGACTGCCATATATTTATGCTGCATCAACTCATTGTCAGACATTTTGCCCATAACAATAAGGGAATCAAGATTTTTAATCTGCATCATCAATGAATCAATATCGCCTTGCTGAACGCAGGAAAACAAACGGATTTCTGCACTGTATGGCGTGTGTTTTTCAAGAGTGTTTTTTTCTATCGTCTTGACGGTTACGAGTTCACCTATATTCATTGAATCACATCTTTTCTTTCAGCTTTTTCATTTCTTTTTTCAGACGATTATTGCATAAAACTTCCCAAAGCGGCATAATCAGACCGCCACCCAAACGGCAATGTGCTTCATTCATTGCACCGTAATATGCAACTCTGAAATCCGCATATTCGGATAGTTTATATTTTTGTTTGTATGTTTCATACAAACCGTAGGCATCGCCCCACATATTGCGAAGCTGGAACAAGTCATATTCTCTCTCTGCCCACATACAAGCACAAGGGTCAATGAAGGCTGTGAGTTTTAATGTTTTGGGGTCAGCCATTATGTTCATTATGTTAAGGTCGCTGTGAATTAGAACGGGAGATGAGTTTTCTTCGGGAAGATTATTAAAGATTTCAGTTGCTTCACAGAGAAGCTTCAAATTTTTCTTGCTGAACTTTCCTTTTTCGCTCAATTCTTTCAGACCGACAAGCCAAGGCTCCTGCTTTTCTTCTTTATAGTATTCAAGCCAGGTATCATATTTGGGATTTGATAACTCGCCGAATTTGTCATTTGTAACGCTGTGCCATTGGAGCATACCCGAAACAACATCATCAGCAAATTTCTGCTTCTGACTCTTGTTTTTTAACAAGAACAATGGATTTAACACATTTTGTCCATCAACAAAGCTCATAGCTAAAATTGCCGTTTCTTCATCTTCATAAGTAAAAATAACCTTCGGCATTTCTACACTTGTGTTTGCAGAGAGGATGTTGAGCTGCTGAGCTTCTTCGTACTGGGAACCCTGAATTCTGTATGCTTTGACAGCGATTGTTTCTTCGTTTGAAAGAACTGTTTTATAAACTCTTCCGTAACTGCCTCCGCCGATAAATTTAATATCCGAAACTTTCTTGTTGTGATTTTTTAAAACAAGTTTAGGTATTATCGGCAATATATGTTTGTTACTGTTATCGAGAATTTTCATTGTTATTCCTCCGATATTCTTCTTTTAACAATTTGGTATGCGGTTTTGCTTTCGGGTAAAAACGAAAACAGTTGGAAGCAATGGCACATACCTTCAAATTTATGAAGCTCGGCATCAATGCCAACGGATTTCAGTTTTTCATAAACTCTGTCGTTATCGCTTTCATCAAGCTCTGCAGTTCCGCATATCAGAGTGACTTTTGGGAAATTTTCAAAACTGCCGAACAATGGTGAAATATACGGGTCGGTTCTGTCAACATCAAGAACATATTTTGATATTCTTCTGAGCAGGTGAAGATTATCTTCAATCTTTTTGTGTTTTGCTATTCCGTAAAACGGGTCAGTATATGCATTTGTAATTCTTGAGTCGCCGCTTGATGTTGCATCCGCCCACAATGAAAAACAGACAATGTGATTCGGCATGGGATAACCGTTATCCCGAAGCCACAAAGATGATGTCATTGCAAGAGTTGCACCTGCGCTGTCGCCGATAAAAACAATATCGGAATTATTGATACCATTATCGAGCAGATGAAGATAAACCTTTACTACATCGTGCATCTGAGACGGAAGCTGATGTTCGGGAAATCTGCCGTAATCAACATTTATAACCGTTGCACCGCAAAACAATTTGCTGTATTTTTCGGCAAGCCTTCGGTAAAAATCGTTCAGTTCGATTTTAAATCCGCCGCCGTGAATCATCAGTATAACTTTTTCTGTTTTGCAATTACGGTTTATGAGCTTTTCATATTTCACACCGTTGGTTGTATGTTTTGAATGTATAAAGTTTTCTGCGGGTTTGTATTTTGATTTTTTATCTTTCGTCAGCTTTGCCGCGTTGTCGGACAGCTTTGAACTGTCAGATAACAGCGAATGAAAAATCAAACGCAATGATGACATAAATATTTTTGAAGTCAGAGATTGCATAACATCACCAGTCTTTCCGATTAAATTTTATCACAAGAAAAATATAAAAACAATAATCATCCGATTTTCATATCTGCAAATCAAAATAATCAAGGAAATATGAAAAATGGTGCCAAAGAAAAACTGCCCTCACAGGAGAGCAGTTGAAAGTTTGATTTTTATTCATTTATAGTTTTTTGTTTTTCTTTCAGCATTTTATTGAGTTTTTTTGTATTTCTCTTTATTACGGAATAAATAACTGCCCAGATTGCCAGATAGCCCACAACAAAAATACCCGAAAAAACGAGAACAGGAATCCAACCCCAATCAAGCCAATCGTTGAGAAGATAAGTGGCTAAATAGCTGGCATATAGGACTGCACCTTGAATCAGAATTGCAATCATCAGAGGCAACCGTTCAATTTGATAGACAGCATTCATACCACCTGCAACAAAAGCAAGGAGAGTTATTGAAAATATGCCGATGCATACCTGATTTACACTCAGCGTTTCAACAGCACCCTTATAATGTAAAATCAGATATAAAACCGCCAGAATGATTGGACCGAAACCGCAGGCTGTTAAACCCCGGCGAAAAAATTCCGAAACAAACCTTTTCATATTCATTCATACCTCCTTCTTATCTGTGAAAAACAACGTCTTGAAACATATTCACGGTAACCGCATTGAAACACGGCATCAACACCGCCGCTGAACGCAGCATCAAACCGCAGAATACGGTGTTCATTGGCAAGGGTGGATTTGTTGATACGGATAAAATAGGAAGGCAAAACATCCTCTAAATCACGGAGTCTGTCTTGAATGCGATATTGGTTCCCGTTCACATCAATTGCAATTACTTTTCTGTCAAGAACGGTGATGCACTCTATTTCCTGAAATGTTAATTTACGCATTTCATCGTCCTTGTGCCCCATAATACTGTCCGTACCCGAATAGCTGCAGATAAGGTTTTCTATCTGCTGTGTCAGCGAAGAAGGCTCGTGAACGATTGCAATTATCTCTTCATCTGCATTTTTGTCGATAATCAGTTTATATTTCATCGCATCAAATCCTTACTGTTTTTTCATTTGCTTAAGGAAGAAGAACACGGCAACCGCTGTTATAGATATACAGTATATAATTATCGGAAGAATGTGTGAAAACGCAAGCTCAGAGTTTCCTCCGAACAATGCTTTTTCTGCTTCTGCTGCGCGAAAGAACGGCAACGCATTAGCGAGCTTTTCAAAAAAACCACCGACAAGCTTCAAATCAAACCACACACCCGAAAGCCATGCGGAGAGATTGGTAAGCAATGCACCGCAAATGCCGCCGACCTGCTTGACGCCGAAAATACTGCCGCACAAAAGTCCCAATGCAATATTGAATACGGCCATTGGAATTATGCCGATAACGGC
>JAZNVG010000006.1:0-2130 GCA_045592705.1 Acutalibacteraceae bacterium
CCGCCGAAAACAGACTTTTTCGTTTCAACGCTGTCAATATCTATCAGCTTAACTTGTTTTTTCTCTACAGCATCAAGTTCTGCATTGATTTCCAAAAGTTTCTCAGCTTTTTCATCCATTTCTGATTCAAGATATGCAACAGCTGACCTCTTTTCTTTTTCAATAGAAGCAAGTTCATCAACCTTTTTCATTTGTTCCTTGTACTCAGCTACTTCAAGGCTTCCTCTAGACTTTTCAGGAGGTAGAGGTTCAATTCCGTGTTCACGGCAGATTTTATTCAGCACATCTACCTCAGCAGCTCGCCAACGGGCAATAGCTTGTTTACCAGTACCATATCCCATTTCTTCCAAAGCCTTTGCGATACCATTCTGGATATCCTGCCCACGTTTGTGGTGTGCTATGGGGATATAGTCAATGTGCAAATGCGGAGTTGCTTCATCCATATGCAGAACTGCATTGAAAACATAAAAGTTTGGATTTCTTGATTGAAAATCTTTCATATATTCTTTCAGACATTCTGCAACAAGTTCAGCATCCTCTGTACCGACTCCCGAATCATCCATTTTACCGATTTGCACAACGTCCTCGTAAAAGCTTTTTCGTTTGTCGGCAGCTGTAACAACCGTATTTGACGGTTTCTGATGAAATAAGCTTTCATAATATGTACCGTGAATTTTTCTGTCATTTCGCTTTTGCTTTGCATTATAACGCTCTGTCGATTCAGCGAAAAGCTGGTCGTAAGCCTCACCCAAATCCTGACGGATAAATGTAACATTATCCTTGATTCTGTTTCGGTCAATATTCTCCGCAATGAACTCCCGATTATTATGTGTAAGGCTGCCCTTACCCTGACAGAACGAAATTCTCTTTTCTTTCATAATTCACCTCATTTCATATTCACAATGGGCAAGCACAAACCGTCACGATTGATTGATGAGAGTGACGGCAGTGTGCTTGCGATAAGACGGCTCAAAGAGCCGTGTTTTACAAAAGGCTGCGCCATTTGTAACGCCATAGTACTTGTGACGGGGAATTCTTCCTCCATCACAAATACAGGCGCTCTCTGAGAGGCAGCCGTTCCCTCTGCACTCCCTTGCGTGACGGTTAGTGACAGTTGTGACGGTTATTTTATACCGCCACAAAAACCGTCACAGCCGTCACGAACTAATAATTTTTCGCACAATCAAAAATGTTAAATCGAAAAAATTTCATCATAATCGGCTCAAAAAATCCGCTATCTCCGATACGCAATTTTTCATTTCAGCTCTGCCGTTTTTGTCCGATTTAAAAAACTCATCGCACAAATATTCGGCATAGTCAAAATGATGCAAAGCATAAACAAATCTTCCGTCCAAATCATCATCAGGCGATGCAGGGATTCTCTTTTTCCATTCACGCATAAGCCAAAGATAATCGCAAAGTATCTGCCACGCATTTTTCTCATATTCCCGATATGCTTTTTGCTCATTTACACGTTTCTGATATTCGGAAATATCAGTTTTGGTTGGAGTTTTTTCAATGTCGATATTTAATCCGAAATCCGTGTTTAGTTTTTTCACAGAATCAATCGGCTTATTCAACTGAAAAAGCTTTTGAGTGAAACCGATAATATCGTGATGTTCACCGCAGCCGAAACAATGAAAATTATCACCGTAAATTTTAGCAGACGGAGTTTTTTCATTGTGAAACGGACAGAGCGTCATACCTCCACGATCAATATTTAAGCCGTATCCCTCCGCAACTGTTTTCATATCAATAGCAGATTTTACTTGCTCAAATACCGTCACTTCTGAAAATATGCCATAAGGTCTGCCTTATTTACAAGAATTTTCCCACGCTTTCCCTGACCTGTACGGACATATTTAACCTTGTCCTGTGCCACAAGCTGACGGACGGTATGCTCTGAAAGTCCATGAACAACCTCTGTACATTCCTTAATTGTGAGCATCTCCACAGGTTTGGCAGCTGTGTCTGCAACGCTCTGGGTTACAGGCTCATCGTTTGTAAGCTGAATCAAAAGATTCATAATGTTGTCGATAATTTCATTTTTTCTTTGTGTAGTCATAATTTTTCCCTCTCTCTTTCTTGTCGGAAGTGTTAAATAATGTTGAGAACTAAAATCACGTTCCC
>JAZNVG010000007.1:0-160456 GCA_045592705.1 Acutalibacteraceae bacterium
CATTTTCAAAATACAGACTACCCGAGCACTTGTTTTTTAATGATGAATGAACGCCGAGCAAGCGGATATTGTCAAGCGATTCACGAAGACAGAATTCAAGCTCTGATGATGAAATAATCTTGTTTTCTTCGCCGAGCAAAATCAGATTGCTTCTTCGTTTTATGTATGCACTTATGACGCAGATTTTTGCCAAAGCATTGTGTGCTTCTTCGGGATTTTGCTTTGCATGAGTGAGCAATTCTTCTGCTTTTATAAGCTGTGATGAAACGTCACGGGCGATACGGTCATAGAGTCTGTTCTTTTCTTCAAAACGGGCTTTCTGCTCGTTCATATCAATTTCCGCTTTCAGCAGAAAGTTGTTTTCGCTGAGCCTTTCACGGGTTTCTTCAAGGCTCTTCATCAGCTTTTTGATTTCTTTTATATCGTTCTGCCAGAATACGTATCCGCCGGAAACGGGCTTGCCGTGAAGCATTGTTTTGCCGAGCTCAACAGGTCTGTCCAAAGCGTTTTGCATCACATCATCGGGCAAATCGTCGGCATAGGAAGATATATACATAGTATGATAATTCTTATCAACCACCTGCGCCGCAACCGTTGAAATCTCAAAGAATTCCGTGTAACCCGCATTTGAACGGATAAGACCGCTTTGAATTGCACTTTCAAGGAGAAGAGTAATCATAAGGCAGTCAACAGCAGTAAGATCGGCGTTGATAAGACCAAGAGCATAAAGCACCCAGAAAACAACCGAGCAAGCCATAATGATAAGAGGCAATTTCTGGAATGTTTTACTGCCGGGCACACGGCTTTTGATAACGAGGGAAATTACAAAATAAAAGCCGAGAATAATGAACCATGCGGCAACTATATAAAAACCGAAACCGTATTCGTATTGTTCATTGAAATAGTAAATTCCGTTCGGGAATTCAAACACGAGATTATGAAAATCGTTTGTGAAAACAAAAAGAATGAGTGCGAAAGCGGGAATATAAAGATGATTGAGCCACCACGGCATTTTGTATGTTTCGGGTTTTCCGATATAGGTTGTGATAAACACACCGAGAAGCGGAATGAGAATCATCGGAATATAAAAAGCATACCACAGGTATCGGCACAAATCAGAAAATTCGGAAATAAAAAACCATTTCGTCGTTCTCTCTGCAAGCCAGAATGACATAAGCATACCGACGGAAATCAGATAGCTTCGGATTCTTTTATCAAGAATTCTGCGTCGCACGGAAATAACCCAGCCGAATGATAATGCAACAAAAATCATATGAGGAAGAATTGTAAATGCATTCCCTGAAAATGAGTCGGTAAGCGGAAAGTTGATACCGTTATAGAGTATGCCAGCCATTGCAAGAACCAATGCACAGACAAGATAAATCAGAGTCTTTTTCTGTGTTTTAATCATATTCCGCCTCCTCTCATAATAATCCAATTTAATAATAACATAGAAGCAATAAAAAATCTATAATTATTTCACGGCATTATTACATTATAATATCATAAGTCCATTGCGAATAAAAATTTATATATTGTTTTTTCGAATCATAACAACTGTTCAAACTAACAAAAAAGCCCGAAAAATTTTCGGACTTTTTTCATTTTTTGAGGCATATAAAATTTTTGATTATATGAAAAAGTTGTTGAATTCTTGCCGAAAAAAATGAAGGTGACGATTGAATTTTGCAAGATTGATCTGGGCAAGAACATCATCATCAACTGCATCGCCCAGCATTTCACCAACCATTTTCAGGATATCTTCTGCATCATCGCAAGCCCACGAAGCATGAAGAACTGCATAAAAAGCATCTTCTTCATTTTCATCAAGCAGATTTATAAGATAATACTTATAAAATTTTTGAGCAAGTTCGGAAGCAAAAGCTTTTTCTGATGAAGGAAAAGAAATAATCGCCTTGTGGCTGGATATGTGGATAAAATATCTTGAAGATTAAAATCTCATAACCATACATAAAAAGACGGTAGTAACAAATCAAAGTTACTACCGTCTTTTTTGCTGTTTACTTATCGATAAGAAAAAAAAGATACCCAAACTAAACCATCTTCATAGATTAGTTCGGATATCAAGTGTTTGGTGATCCATCGGAGATTCGGCAGCTTTGCTGCCGCAAAATCCTTTTTGTATGTCCGCGCTCCTCCGCCGCGGGCGAACCGTCGCGCATGGACTGTGTCGTTCGAATCTCCTCGGTATAAAAAAACACCCCACAGCTGTTGCTGTGAGGCGTTTATGGTGATCCATCGGAGATTCGAACTCCGGACACCTTGATTAAAAGTCAAGTGCTCTACCGACTGAGCTAATGGATCGTGCGTGTTGTTTGGCGCTTGACTATAATATATTATTTGCTCGACGATGTCAAGTGTTTTTTTTGAAAGTTTTCAAATATTTGTTTACACACCGTTGTAACAACACAAAAATTGTGGTTTTTATTTCAATCTGTACTTGTTTTTCCTCAGTAATTCTGCAAGATGCTTCGGGTTGCTGACACGCTCACTCAGATAAATTCCGCCGGGTTCTCCGCGGTCATCTCCGTGATAATCCGAACCCGAAAGCTCTCGCAAAGAATATTTCTTTGCCCACATTGCGGCAATGTCGTTTGATGAGTTGTGGTTGGGGTTGCCGTTATAAACCTCAATTCCGTCAAGATATCTTGTGTCCGGAATTGTCATTCCGGGTCGGAAGGGGTGTGCCTGATAGATAAGCAGACCGTTTTCGTCAGCAACCTTACGGAAATCTTTCAGATTATAAAAAGTCTGCAGGTTGTTTTCATAAACAAAATTCTCATCAAAGCCGAAAACAAGGTAATCATTATCGTTTGCCTCAAAACGGATTTCCATGCCGAGAATAACGGAAAAATTTTCGGTTTCAAAAGACTTGGCGCGGCGGTATCCCTCAAGGAAAAAATCCGCCCTTTCCTTCCAAACCGACAGTTCACTTGATTTTGAGTGTGTCATATGGTCGGTGATAATAATTCCGTCATAGCCGAGGTTTTTATAATGCTCAACAACCTCTGCAGCTGTTCTTTTGCCGCAGTGGCTGGTTTCGGATGTGTGGCAATGCGTTTCATAAAGATATTCTTTCATAAAATCACTTCCTGCATTTATTATACTCAGTCAATAAAATTTTTCAAGGTGAAAAGTGCACGCAAAAAAGATTTTTTTCACTGTGCAAATGCGACATAATTACCGCGGCGGATAATCTATAATCGGGGCAGGGGGTGTAATAATGAAAACGGTCATTTATGCCGATGTGCTTTTGGCGGTGAATGTGATTGTAAACTACCTTCTTTTGCGTGCAACGTCGGCAATCGTCGGTGTGCGACCGAGTAAATTAAGATTGTTTTTTGCCATTGCGATTTCGGCTGCTTATTCTCTGATAATCTTTGTTGACAATCTGCCTGCCGCCGTGTCAGTTTTGCTGAAAATTCTGATGTGCATGCTGGTTGTTGCTTTAGCCTTCAAACCCTTGAGTGTCAAGGCGTTTTTGCGTTGTTGCGGTGTGTTTTCGGCACTGAATTTTGTTTTTGCCGGTGTGCTTTGCGCGTTGTGGTTTACCCTTGCGCCAAACGCACTTTTTTACAAAAACGGAGCAGTATATTTTGACATTGATATTCTCACTCTAACCGTATCTGCGTTTGCTGTTTACTGTGCGGTCAGTATCGGTTACAGATTGCTTAAGCGGCGCACGCCTGCCAACTGCATTTACAATGTTGTAATTGAAAATCAAGGGAAAAATGTGCAGGGAAAAGCTTTGCTTGATACAGGCAATTCGCTGACGGAAAGCATCTCGGGCAGACCTGTCATTATTGCCGCAAAAAACTTTCTGAAAGATGTTTTTCCCGATGGCTTTGAGGCGCTTTGCGACAACCCGTATTTAACGGATATCAAGCCTCCTGCGGGCTTTTGTCTTGTGCCTTTTTCTACCGTTGGCGGGTCGGGACTTTTGCCGGCTTTTCGACCCGGAAGCGTGAGCATTTTTTACAATGGGAAAATGCAAAAGTTAACGAATGTTTACGTTGCCGCGGCTGAGAAAAAGGTGTTTGCCGACGAATTTGACTGCCTTCTCGGCACGGCTTTATTTAAAAACATTGAAACGGAGATTTTGAAGAAATGAAAAAAATAATTATCACAATCAAACTAAAAATCAGAAAGCTTATTGCAAGAATTACAGGAGAACGAATTGATTACATAAACGGGCCCGAAACGTTGCCTGCGCCTTTGTCACACGATGATGAAAACCGTTGTGTGCAATGTCTTGCCGACGGTGATGCAAAGGCAAAAGAATTGCTTATTGTTCACAACTTGCGTCTTGTTGTTTATATTGCGAGAAAGTTCGAGAATACCGGTGTTTCAATTGAAGATCTGATATCCATCGGAACAATCGGGCTGATAAAAGCAGTCAATACCTTCTGCCCCGAAAAGAATATAAAATTGGCAACCTATGCCTCTCGTTGTGTGGAAAACGAAATTCTTATGTATCTTCGAAAAACAAATTCTTCACGCGCGGAGGTGTCATATTATGAGCCGCTCAATGTTGATTGGGACGGCAACGAGCTTTTGCTTTCCGATGTGTTGGGCAGTGAGCCTGATGATGTTTACCGTGACATCGAGCTTGAAGATGAAAAAATCCGTCTGCTGAAAATTGTTGAATCACTCGGCGACAGAGAGCGGACAATAATGAAAATGCGCTTCGGCATAGGCGGCGGTAAAGAGCATACGCAAAAGGAGGTTGCCGACAAGCTGGGAATTTCGCAAAGTTACATTTCGCGCCTTGAAAAAAGAATAATAGAGCGGGTTAAAAAAGATGTGGTATAAATTTGTCGGTCTGAGCATATATTACTTGACTTTTAGCAGAATATAGTATAAAATAAATACAATTATTGCTTGAAATAAGCAGATATTGTGGTTGACAGTTAAAACCGATAGGAGTGGAGATACTGTGGCAGAGAACCTTACCGAATATGTGCTCAGCGCCCGCAAAGGTGATGAAGAGGCTTTTGCCAAGCTTTATTCACGCACGCTGAAAAATGCATTTTACCTTGCTGTTAAACTCACAAACAGCAAAGATGAATCTTATGAAATTGTTAAAACAGCTTATGCCCGCGCTTTTTCAACGATTGACAAGTTGAAAAAGCCCGAGTCTTTTGACGCTTGGATAAGACAGACAGTTGCAACCGTTTATAAAGAGGGACGCACTTTTTCTTTCCCGGATGCCAACGGTGCCGCAAGTCTGCTTAACTCAGAATTTTTACCCGAGAGCGTTATGTCAGACTCTTCGCTTTGCAGTAAACTTGAAAAGTGTGTTGCGCTTTTGCCGGAAGAACAGCGCACGGCCGTTGTGTTACACTACAATAACGGAATGCCCACGGCTTTCCTTGCAAAATTCTTCCGTGTTTCCGAAAGCACCGCAAGTGCTGTGCTGATTCAGGCTCGTGCGCGTCTGATTCAGGCAATCGGCTTCCCTGCAGGTGACCTTGCAACCTCGCCGTTACCCGTGCTTACACGCATTTTCCAAAAATCTGCCTCAGAGCTTGAAATTGAAAACGAAAAAGTGCGCGAAATCTTTATTTTTGCACTTGAGGCTGTTAATAAAAATGTCGACAATGAAGAGGTAACCGACAACTCAACCGATGAAGAGGCTGCTGTTGAAACGGTCGCAACGGTTGCCGTCGATGCGACAGAAACTGCTGTTGAAGAAGAGTCTGCTAATGAAACGGATGAAGAAATCATTGAAGACGCTGCAACCGAGGTTGAGGAAGAAGTCGCAGAAGAGTCTGCCGCCGAAGCTGAGGAAGAAGCCGCAGAAGAGCCTGCAACCGAGGTTGAGGAAGAATCCGAGGAAGAGTCTGCCGCCGAAGCTGAAGAAGAACCCGCAGAAGAACCTGCCGTCGAAGCCGAGGAAGAACCTGCAGAAGAACCCGCAACTGGGGTTGAGGAAGAAGTTTCTGCTGTTGAGGCTGATGACCCCGTTGCGGCAATAATGTCCGATATTCCTGCCTTTAATAAAGATGTTGATACCTGCAACGATGACGGATATACGGGAATTGATACATTGATAAAGGGCTATGATGAGGAAATTGCAAACGCAAACACCGATATCCTGCCCGATTTCGGTCTGTCGGGAATTCCTGCTGCTCCTAAGGCGGACGAGCCCGCTCCCGAAACGGAAGAGCCTGCCGAAAAGCCTGACGAAAACAATTCGGCACCCGAAAATAAAGACAAGTCTTCCGGCAAGCGTATCGCCGTTGTTATTATTGCCGCTTTGCTGGTTGTTGCGGCTGTTGCGGCAATTGTGTTCTTCACCAAAGACGACAGCGGTGACAACAAAACCACAACGTCTGCAAGTGATACACAGAAGCCTGCAATCCCCGTTGAATGGCGTGCCGGCGGTTTTGAGGACTGTGAGGAGATTTTCAGCTTCAATGAAAATCTTTGTGTATTCAAGTCCGCACAGACTGGAAAATTCGGTCTGATGGATTATAACGGCAATGTTGTCGTTGCCGCAAATTATGCAGAGTTTTCACGTTGCTCAAACGGAAAAGCTTATTCGGGCAGCGATACTTATCATTACATAGTCAGAATTGAAGACGGCGGAGAGTGGTATGAAATCAGCATGACCGATTATGCAATTTCCACTGAGCCTCATGCACTTCACGCTGTTGAGTCACAGACACTTGAAAGTGAAAATTATGACGAGCGCGACAGATATTTTGAAGGCTTTGCCGCCGCAAGAAAAGACGGTAAATGGGGCTATGTTGCCGAGGGTACCGATGAGGTCGTTATTGATTTCATTTATGACTCTGCCAATGCACTCACACCCGACCAGGCTTCCGCAGCAGATTATTGCCGTCCCGTAAACGGCGGATATGTCCCCGTTATGAAAGACGGAAAAATGGGTGTTGTTGACCTTGAAAACAACACGGTTGCTGATTTTGAATATGACAGTATTCTCAACGGCGACAACGGTGTTTACATCGCTTGCAAAGACGGTGTCTGGGGATATCTTCTTCTTAACAATGCCGAGGTTAAAGTGATTGAGGTTACAACAACCACTACAACGGAGCCTACAACAGCCTCTGTTCTTGACGGTGCAAGCGAGGTTAATCTTTGGTATGAGGTTGACCTGTCATCCAGCAAGGTCAAAATCCGCAGCGGCCCCGGCGGCAGCTATGAACAGCTTGGTGAGCTTTCCTTCGGTGACAAAGTTTTCGTCACTCACTCAAAGGCTTCCGCAACGGGTAAAAACTGGGTCTGCTTTGAATATGAAGGCGGATACGGTTGGGTTCCCTTTGCCTATGTCAGACGCGTTTATTGATTGAACAATAAATTACTGTTGACATTACAACAAACAGTTATATAATATTAATGTTAATTTAATACTCAGGCTTTGATGGGAAAAGCACCACGGAAACGCTTTGGCGGTAAACCGCCGTTACAGAGAGACGGATTTTGGCTGAGAGTCTGTCAGGCGTGCCGTTGTGTCTGCCGTCCCGGAGTCTCTGCCGCGATGAGCGGCGGCGTCTTTTCGGCGTTAACGAAAAACGAGTGGTGCGTTTGCGCAATTTGGGTGGTACCGCGGTGAAAGCCGTCCCATGCTGTTGTGAAACCGCACCTTTTTTTATTTCAATTCGGCCAAAAATGGTCAGAACAAGGAGAATTTTATTATGAAATGGACAGGACTTAATGAGCTCAGAGAAAAATATTTGTCATTCTTTGAGTCGAAGGAACACCTCAGACTTGACAGCTTTTCGCTTGTTCCTCAGGGGGATAAAAGTATTCTGCTTATCAATGCAGGTATGACTCCCATGAAAAAGTATTTTACCGGCGAGGTAACTCCCCCCAGCAAGCGTGTTACCACTTGCCAGAAATGTATCCGCACACCCGATATTGAAAACGTCGGCAAAACCGCACGTCACGGCACATATTTCGAAATGCTCGGCAACTTCTCATTCGGCGATTATTTCAAGCGTGAGGCGACCGCCTGGGCTTGGGAATTTTTCACAAAGGTGCTTGAAATTCCCGCGGAGCTTCTTTATGTCAGCGTTTATCTTGAAGATGACGAAGCTTATGACATCTGGACAAAAGAGGTGGGTGTTGACCCCTCGCATATGGTGCGCTTCGGCAAAGAGGATAATTTCTGGGAACACGGTGCAGGCCCCTGCGGTCCTTGCTCGGAAATTTATTTTGACAGAGGTCCCTCAAAGGGTTGCGGCAGCCCCGATTGTAAGGTTGGCTGTGACTGCGACAGATTTATTGAGGTCTGGAACCTTGTTTTCACACAGTTTGAAAACGACGGTAAAAATAACTACACCCGCCTTGCAAATCCCAACATTGACACGGGCATGGGTCTTGAAAGACTTGCCTGCGTAATGCAGGCTGTTGACAACCTTTTCGAGGTTGACACCGTGCGCAATATTATGAAGCACATTATGGAAATTGCAAAGCTCAATTACCATGACGATGAAAAGAAAGACGTCTCCCTGCGTGTCATCACTGACCATATCAGAAGCACAACCTTTATGGTCGGTGACGGCGTTCTTTCCTCAAACAGCGGCAGGGGATATGTTCTGAGAAGACTGCTCCGTCGCGCCGCACGTCACGGAAGACTTATCGGTATTGACAGACCGTTCCTTTCCGAAGTCTGTGATACGGTTATCGCCGAAAATGCAAAAGCATACCCCAATCTTGTTGAAAAACAGGATTACATTAAGAAGATTATTTCAACAGAAGAAGAGAGCTTTTATAAGACAATCGACTCGGGTCTCGGTCTGCTCAATGAGATGATGGAAAAATCCGAAAACGGTATTCTCAGCGGCGAAGATGCATTCAAGCTTCAGGATACCTACGGTTTCCCCATAGACCTTACAAAAGAAATCGCAAATGAAAAGAATATGACCGTTGACGAGGAAAAATTCCGTCAGCTTGTTGAAGAGGCAAGACTCAAGGCTAAGAGTGCGAAGAGAAATGCAGCTGATTCCGACTGGCGTAACAACGGCGTGTCATTCAAAGATATTGCAAAAACAGAATTCACGGGTTATACCGAGAACGATACAGACGCAACCGTTCTTGCTCTTGTTGCCGACGGCGAAAGAAAAGATTTCATCAATGACGGCGACAGCGCAGTTGTTGTGCTTGACAGAACATCTTTCTATGCGGAAAGCGGAGGTCAGGTCGGTGACACAGGTGTAATCAGAATCGGTGAAAGCGTTTTTGAGGTCACAAACACAACCAAAGATCCCGACGGTGCATATCTCCACCACGGTGTTCTTGCAGGTGACGGTGTAAAGGTCGGTGACAAGGCTGTTGCCGTTTACAACGAGGATGCAAGAAAAGCAATTATGAGAAACCACACTGCCGCACACCTTCTTCAGGGTGCACTGCGTGAGCTTCTCGGCACACATGTTGAGCAGGCAGGTCAGCTTGTTACTGCCGATTCCGTAAGATTCGACTTCACACATTTCTCAGCTCTCACCGCTGAAGAGCTTTCTGATGTTGAGCGTAAAGTCAACGAAGCAATTCTTTCTGCCGTTGAGGTTTCAATGACGGAAATGTCAATTGATGAAGCAAAGAAAATCGGCGCAATGGCGCTGTTCGGCGAAAAGTACGGTGACGTTGTGCGCGTTGTCAAAGCGGGTGAGTTTTCAACCGAGCTTTGCGGCGGCACACACGTTGACAATTCCGGCAAACTCGGTCTTTTCAAGATTGTTTCCGAGTCATCGGTTGCCGCAGGTGTGCGCCGTATTGAGGGTGTAACCGGTTTCGGTGTTCTCAACTATATTGCAAAAGATACTCAGTTAATCCGCAGCACCGCCGCTGTTATGAAGCTTGCAAATGTTTCGGAGCTTGACAAGCGCGCAGGTGTGCTTATGAATGACATTAAGGCAAAAGAAAAAGAAATCGAACAGCTCCGTGCCGAGCTTTCATCGCTTAAAACGGGCGATATCTTCGGCAATGCCGTTGAGGTCGGTGCAGTTAAGCTTGTCACCGCAGTTCTTGACGGTGCAAGACCCGATGAGCTTCGTGCAATGGGTGATAAGGTAAGAGATATGGAAAACGGTGTTGCTGTTTTTGCAAGCATCAATGCCGAAAAAACCGGTGCAAACTTTGTCTGTGCCTGCTCACCCGGAGCAATTGCAGCAGGTGCGCACGCTGGTAATATTGTCCGTGCCGTTGCAACCCTTGCAGGCGGCTCGGGCGGCGGTAAACCCGACAGTGCAATGGCAGGCACAAAGGACGTTTCAAACGTTGCAGGTGCCGTTGCGGGCGCTGCTGAAATTATTGAAAAAATGCTTAAATAATTAATGAAAGAAGGGTAATTATGGATTGCATTTTCTGCAAAATCGTTGACGGTACAATTCCGTCCAAAAAAGCTTATGAGGATGACAAGGTTCTGGCTTTTTATGACCTTGAACCTCAGGCACCCGTGCACATTCTTATCATTCCAAAGGAGCACATTGCCGCCGCTTCGGAGATAACTGCCGAAAACAGTGCGGTTGTTGCCCGAATTTTTGAGGTTGCCGCAAAGCTTGCCGCCGAAAACGGACTGGGCGCAGGTTTCCGCGTTGTCACAAACTGCGGCGAAAGTGCCGGTCAGTCGGTAAAGCACCTTCATTTCCATCTTCTTGGCGGCAGAGATTTCACTTGGCCTCCGGGTTAATGACTGGGAAAGGAGAATGAAAAAATGCCTGATTATTACAGAATAAACATTGCGGGCGTTGAGCGTGACCTTGCGCTTTGCCCGATTAACGAAAAAATTGACATTGCCGGATTCATTCTTTTCGGCGATGTTGAAATTACCGTTCACGCGGCAGAAAAACTGCTTGAAAAGCTGCCCGAATTTGATTACATCGTGACACCTGAGGCAAAGAGCATTCCTCTTGCCTATGAAATGTCACGCCAGAGCGGCAAAAAATACTTTGTCGTGCGCAAAAAGCCCAAGCTTTATATGGTTGACCCTGTTTCGGTTGATGTGCGTTCAATCACAACCGATGCCGAGCAGAAGCTTTACCTTGACGGCGCTGAGGGTGAACAGATGCGGGGCAAAAGAGTTGTCATTCTTGATGACGTAATCAGCACGGGCGAATCGCTTAAGGCTGTTGAGAAGCTTTGCGCCGTGTTCGACACAAATGTCGTTGCGAAGGCGGCTGTGCTTGCAGAGGGTGATGCCTCAAAGCGTGACGATATTGTTTTTCTTCAGGAACTTCCGTTATTCTTTAAATAATTTCCGAAAGGTGTGAAAGGCAATGCCGCGTGCAGGCGCGACAGTCGGGTTAACGCTGTTTGCAACATTGTTTTTTCTGTTCGAATATGACATAAAAACCGCTTGCATCGTGCTTGTTGCCTTTGTTTTGGCTTTTTCGGTTACCGTGCTTGTGCCTGCCGCAAGGAATCAGCGGGTTTTACCTGTTGCGTGTGCGGCGGGTGCGGTAGCATGTGTGCTTTTTATTTCAACTTCATTTTTCGGCTATAATAAAAATATTGCTTATGCAGACAAAACGGTAAACCTTGTTGCACAGCTTACAACGGATTTCGAATACCGCTACGGCCGTTATTACTATGAAGCAACCGTGCTTGAGGCGGACGGTGTCAAGGAAAATTTTGACATCCGCCTAAGCTTTCCCGCACCGCTTGAGTGCGAGGTATATGACCTTGTGCACGGCGATTTTACGGTTTACCGTCTCGGCGCTTCAGACAAATCCTCTGCCGATTATTATAAGGCAAACGGTATTTATCTGGGGGCTTATGAAAGCGGAAAAACAAATGTGTTTTCTGTCGAAGAAAAGGAAAAACCTCTCGGATATAAAATACTGCTTTTGCGTCGTGAAATAAAATCGGCCGTCTGTGCGCTGATGCCGGATGAAACGGGCGGTTTTGCGGCGGCATTGTTGCTTGGCGATAAGTCGGGAATTAAAGACAATGTTCTTGAAGGATTCAGCGACACGGGTATGCTCCACATCATTTGTGTGTCCGGTATGCATCTTTCCGTGTGGGCGATGTTTTTGCTTGAATTTGCGGAAAAACTGCGTCTTAACAAGCGGATTGCCGCTGTTATTTCTGCGTTTTTTGTTGTCGGATTTATGGCGCTTACGGGCTTTACTTATTCGATTATGCGTGCAGGCATTATGATGCTTGTTTTTCTTGTTGCAAAGGTTTTCGGACGGTCGGCAGATTCACTTAATTCTTTGGGGATTGCGGCTTGTGTCATCCTTTTCATCAATCCCTTTGCGGCAGGCGCCGTTTCAATGCAGTTGACTTTTTTGTCCTGCCTCGGTTTGATTGCTTACCGTAAACTGTTTCACCGCTGCATAAACGATGCGCTTGAAAAAGTGAAAACCGCGGTGCTTGACCGGGTGCTTTATTATCTTTGCGAAACGGCGGCGGTTACATTGTGTGTAAGTGTGATGACGCTTCCCGTCTTGCTTAAAATGTCTTCGGGAATGAGTCTGACCGCTGTTCTGTGTAATATCTTTGTACTTTTCGCCGTTAACTTCGGTATGATTACTGTGGGCATTGCGACTTTATTTAACGGTATTCCGTTCCTTTCTTGGGCTGACTTGCCGTTTGCTTTTGCCGGAAGGATTTCACTCAGGTATATTCTTTCCGTTGTCGATTTCTTCAGCTTTTCCGGTGATGCTTTTTTCAGGCTGGATGAGGGCCTTTCATTGCTGTGGATTGCCTTTGCGGCATTTCTCATCGCGGCGGCAGCCCTGCTTTTTCGGCACGGCAAAAATGCCTTTAAGCTTTGTGCCGCGCTTTGCGCAGCGGGATTTGCCGTGACTGCCGTTTGTTCGGCTTTTATAAACTATTCAACCGTGACCGTCACCGTCATTGATGTCGGCAACGGCTCTGCGGTACTGGTTTCAAAGGGCAATGACGGTGTGCTTCTCGGTTGCGGCGGTGCTTCTTTCGGTGCCGATAAGGCAATTCTTGAAGAAACAGAAAACAAAAATATAACAAATCTTTCTCTGGTACTGATTCCGAGAAACACCGAAACGGAAGCGGCACAAAGTCTGAAAGTGCTCGCAAACTCCGAGTTTTCAGCGGTTGCACACAATGGTCTGCCTGACGGGGCGAAACTTTTGCTTCGCGATAAGCAGAGTTATTCTGCCGAAAATATGAGTTATTGCACCGATTTTGGTGTTACGGTGCACTCTGTCAGTAATGACAGCGCGTGTGTTGCTTTTGTTGATACGGGCAATGCGGGCATTTTAATCAGTTTTTATCCGTCCTCCGATTTATCTCTTGTTAATCCCGAATGGCTTGATGCCGACGCTGTTATCTGCCGTGCCGCTTTGCCGGATATGCTTGCGGCAACGGCGAAAAACGTGATTGTAAGCGGTGCGGATTTCAAGGGTGAAACATATGCCGAGCTTCTGCGCCAAAGAGGAATTAATGCGGCGGCAACATCGGGCAACGGAAACATAACTTTGAAAATAAGCGACAGCGGAAAGCTGTCTTTTGAAAGGTAGGGCGACGGTATGGCAATTTTAAATGAATCCGCAATTAAAGAAAAACTGCGCGAGAATCCCGTCGGGGTCTATCTCATATACGGTGAAGAAGATTATCTTAAAAAAGTTTATGCCGAAAAAATTGTGGCAAAGTGCGTTGATAAAGACTTTGCCGATTTTAACCTGCATATTTTTGAGGGGACGGATACGGATTTATCCGCCGTTTATGATGCAACTCAGGGTGTACCGATGATGAGTGACACCAACTGCGTTTTTGTCAAGGATATGCCTTTCGAATCGTTTGGTGATGCTGATTTGAAAACGCTTGACACTGTTATTACGGAGTGCCCGGAAACCTGCGGTCTGGTATTTCTGATGCAAAGTGCCGTTTCGGGTGCAAAGTGGAACAAAGTCGTAAAGCTTTTTGAGGCGAAGGCGGATGTTGTTCTGCTTAACAAAAAAACTCCTGCAGAGCTTGTCAAAATGCTTGAAAGCGGTGCGAAAAAGCGTAATGCTCCGTTTGAGCCGGGTGTTGCCAATTATCTGCTGACCTGTGTGGGCAATGACCTTAATACGCTTCTCAACGAAACCGATAAGGTCTGTGCTTATGCGGCGGGCAGAACCGTAAAAAAAACGGATATTGACACCGTTTGTATAAAAACGCTCGAATCGAAGGTTTTTGACATAACAAAGGCTCTGCTTTCGGGCAGGCTGGGCGCAGCATTGCAAAGTCTTAACAACCTTGTTATGCAAAGGGAAGATATGATAATGGTTATGGGTGCGCTCATTTCCGCTTATGTTGATATTTACCGTGCGCGCTCTGCAGTAAAGGCGGGGAAAAGGGCTGAATATATTGCGGAATTTTACGATTACCGCAATAAAACATTCCGTTTGACGAATGCCGCGCGTGACGGTGCATCAATGTCTGTGCAGGATATTTATGAAAGCATTGAAGTGCTTGCTTGGGCGGATGCTCAGCTTAAAAGCAGTTCTTCCGATGTGCACGCGCTGATTGTCGAACAGACACTTGTAAAACTTGCAATGCTCAGAAATTAACTAAGGAAAACAATAATGATTAAGATAAAACAGGCGATAATCGTTGAGGGAAAGTATGACAAAATCAAGCTTTCACGGTTCATTGATGCGCCGATAATTGAAACCGACGGGTTTGGAATTTTCAAAGACAAAGAGCGGCAGCGACTTATCAGAACCCTTGCAAAAACAAACGGACTTCTTGTGCTTACCGACAGTGATTCGGCGGGCTTCAAAATCCGTTCCTTCATCGGCTCAACCGTTGACAGCAAAGACATTACGCACGCTTACATTCCCGATATTTTCGGCAAAGAACGCCGCAAAACAGAACCCTCAAAAGAAGGCAAGCTCGGTGTTGAGGGCGTGTCTGAGACGGTGATTATGCAGGCGCTTAACAATGCAGGTGTTTTGTGTCAGAGTGTTGAAGCACCCTCAAGGCCGATAACGAAGCTTGACCTTTATGAAAACGGATTTGTCGGTCAGGCGGACAGTACAAAAAAGCGTGCCGCTTTGCTCAGATATTACACTTTGCCCGCCCGTCTTTCGTCCAATGCACTCGTTACTGTGCTCAACTGCATTACAACCTATGATGCCTTTTGTGAGGCTGTCAAACAAATCGGAAAGGATGAGGAATAATGTTTCGTATCGGTCAGGGATATGATGTTCACAGACTTGTTGAAAACCGCCGTCTGATTCTGGGCGGTGTTGAAATTCCTTTTGAAAAGGGTCTGCTCGGTCATTCCGATGCGGATGTGCTTCTTCATGCCGTCAGCGATGCACTGCTCGGTGCTGCAGCGCTCGGTGATATCGGCTGTCTTTTTCCCGATAACGATGAGAAATATAAAGATGCCGACAGCCTTAAACTGCTTGCCGAGGTTGCAAACGTGCTTAGCAGAAACGGCTTTTCGGTTGTTAATGTTGATGCGACAATAATTGCTCAAAATCCGAAAATGCGCCCGTTTATTGAATTAATGCGTGAAAACATTGCGCACGCTCTGAATGTTGAAAAAAGTTGTGTCAGTGTTAAGGCGACAACCGAAGAAGGCTTAGGGTTTACGGGCAGCGGCGAGGGCATTGCAGCCAATGCCGTTTGCCTTATAACAAACAAATAAGAATTTTTTGTAAATTTGCGGTGTTTCTGTTTACAGAGACACCTTTTTTATGTTATTATAGTTTTTGTATAAGTCTTGAGAAAGGAGTGACCGCTTTATGCCGTTGAGAGAAACCATGGCTGAATTTTTCAGCAGAATCGGGTCTGTGCTTTCGAGTTTTTCCGTGGTCGATTTTATTGATATCTGTTTTGTGGCATTTGTTATATACAGCGGCATTAAAATAATCCGTGAAACAAGGGCTTTCCAGCTTGCGAAAGGTTTTGTCCTTCTCGGTGCTGTTTATCTTGTTATCAATTTGCTTGATATGCAGGCGAGTGAATATCTTTTCAACAAGGTTTTTACCAACGCCATTATTGTTATGATTATTCTTTTCCAGCCAGAAATCCGTAAGGCAATTGAAAAAATGGGCGGCAGCCGCCTTCGTGCTTTTGACTTTTTCGGTCTTAATGCAAACACTGAAAAGCGCAACGATGTTATTCGTGAAACAATTATTGAAACGGCAAAGGCGTGTCAGAGAATGAGCGACAAGCGCATCGGCTCAATCATTATTTTTGAGCGTGAAACATTGCTTGGCGATTCAATTAAAACAGGCACTCCCGTTGATGCTAAAATCACTCACGAACTTATCGGAAATATTTTCTTTCCCAATTCACCGCTTCACGACGGTGCCGCAATTATACGTGACGGCCGTCTTGAATGTGCGGGCTGTGTGTTGCCGTTGACAAAAAGCGACCTCGGCAGTGATCTTGGTATGCGCCACAGGGCGGCAATCGGCGTTACGGAAGAAAGCGATGCCGTTGTTGTTGTCACGTCTGAAGAAACGGGCATCATTTCACTTGCCTATAAGGGCAATTTCGTGCGCAATCTCACCGAGGCACAGCTTCGTGAAGAGCTTATGGGCTATATGATTAAAGAAGAAACTCAGACACCTGCACCCAAAAAGGTTGTTGAAACGGTCAAAGAGTTTTTAAAGGGTAATAAAAAATGAGAAAAAAGAAATTTTCATTAAGTAAACTTTTTTATGACAACCGCTTTGTGCTGGTGTTTTCAATTGTTGTTTCGGTTATATTCTGGCTGGTTGTTGCCATTCAGTTCAGTCCCGTCGTAACCTACACGGTTGAAGATGTTCCGGTGCGTATATATCTTTCAAACAACACCATCAGCCGTAATCTTGAACCGCTTGACAACACAGATTACAAGGTCGACAGTGAGGGATATTATGTCCGTGACGACCTGCTTGTTGACATTACCGTTGAGGGTCAGCGCTATGTCGTTTCGGGTCTTGAGGCGGATGAATTTAATGTTGTTGCCACAACAAGTGACGTAAATTCTGCCGGAACGTACTCTCTTATGCTCACATATGAACCGGTTGATGAGTTGCCCGATTACACAATTACGGGTGTTTCTCAGGATTACGTTAATGTTTATTTTGATGAACTTGTCACACGCAGTCTGCCCGTCAGAGCATCGGTTGATTACAACGGTGTTGAGTTCCCCGATGATTCTTATTACTTTGTGACAAACGGCGTTGAGGTTTCCGTTTCCACGGCAAGGGCGACAGGTCCCAAGACCGAAATTGAAAAGGCAACCGAAATCCTTGCAAGCATTAAAGTTGACGAAAAAATAAGAGAAACCGAAAAGTTTACGGCAGATTTGATTGCTGTTGATGAAAACGGAAAAGCACTCAGCTACACCAAATCTGCGGCTGTCGGCGGTTCTGTTACGGTGACTGTGCCTGTTTACAAGCGAGTTGAGCTTGATGCGGACATTTCGTTTATCAATGCTCCCGTCGGCTTTGACACGGCATCGGTTGAATACAGCGTGTTGCCGTCAAAATCTGTTTTCGGTGTAACTGAAAGTGAATTTAAAAACCTTGAAAAAGCGGTTATCCGTGAAATTGATTTCAACGAGCTCAAACCCGGAGAAAATGTCTTTGTTGTCAGACCTGCAGAAATAAGCAACGTCGATATGAGCTTCTCCGATATTGAGGCTTTTGTGGTGAACGTAATTGTCAACAATGCCGTGACAAAAGAGGTAACGCTTGACACTTCAAATATTGTTATTGATGAGGCTTTTGCCAATTATACCGTTACACCTTCGGCAGAGAGCTTTACCGTTACGGTTGTCGGCGATTCTCTTGCAGTCAGTGAAATCACAGCCGCCGACATCACGGCTGCGTATGATTTTTCCGGTTTTGATGCGGAATTTACCGGTGAAACAACACTTGAAATTCCTCTTAATGTCAGCATAAACACCGGTGAAAACCGTTGGGTTTACGGTCAACCTGTTATATCAGTGACTATGACACCGCCTGAAACATAAAAATATAAAAATTTTCCCGTAATGCAGGGGCATTACGGGGTTTTTGTTTTTGCTTGAAAAGGGGACGGGTGGCACCCTTTCTTTTAATTTAAAATAATATATAAATAATTCTTTAAAATGTTGAATTAAGCTGATTTATATGTTATAATTAAGCCAATTATAATGGGATAAAAGGAGGCGAGCGGCTTGAAAAAGAAAATCATCGGTATCGCGGCAGTTGTTTTTTGTGTTCTTTTCCTTTTTTCGGGTTGCTCACTTAATTTCAGTTTTGTTGAAACTTTGATGCAGCCTCCCGTGTTTTTTGATGAATACGCACAGCTTCAGAAAGCTTTTAGCGAAGCCGTTAAAGAAGAATCCGTTTTGTGCGCTCCCGTTTCAGGTGAGCACCGTTCGGCAATTGTTTTGCAGGATATAGACGGCGACTCACAGGAAGAAGCTTTTATTTTCTATGCTGCCGAGTCAAATAAATTCAATGCCGCAATGTATTGTTTTGAAATGTCAGACGGCCGTTGGAATGCGGTGGGCAGTTATCCTGGATCGGGAAGCAGCGTTTATGAAGTCGGTTTTGTTGACCTTGACAATAACGGAGTTTTTGAAATCCTTGTTTCATGGAGCCTTTATGAGGGCAATGAAAACAGAATGCTGTCGGTGTTTATGAAAAACGGTTCCAACCGACTTGAGGAGCTTGTCAGTGAGTCTGTTAATATTATGCAGGTGCTCGACATTGACGGCGACACTTTCAGTGAGATTCTTGTTGTTACCTCGGATAACGCAAGGTCGGTCGGCACCAATGTCGCAAGAGCGTTCAAGTTAAAAGACGGCAGATTTTCAATTCTTGGTGAAACAAAGCTTGACTCTTCCGTCAGCAAGTATGTCGGAATTCAGGTTGAAAAAAGTGCTGATCTGCCGACGAGGGTTTACATTGATGCCGCAAAGGGCGAGTCGCAGATGATAACTGAGGTTATTTATATTGATGCCGAAAGCGGAGCGCTTTGCAACCATTTTTATGACGAACAGACAGCTTCAACGCAGAAAACCTTGCGTAACAGCCATCTTCGCTGTAACGATGTCAACAACGACGGTGTTGTCGATATTCCCGTACAGATTCCGCTTAAGGGTGCCAACAATGAGGAAAATGCCGCTTCGGGCTTTGGACCGATGAATCTTACACAATGGATAAATGCCGATAACGGCAAAATGAATTCATTCAGTGTTGTCAAATATCAGCTTGTTAATGAAACCGCAGGCTTTTCCGTTGATGTGCCGCCGGCCGCAATCGGTAAATTCTGTGTTAAAACAAGTTCAAATGAGTGGCAGTTATATGCGTGCTCAGGCAAGGGCGCAATCGGCGAAAAACTTGCAAGCGTTGTCTTTACCACACCCGATAAATGGAATAAGGTCATTTACCGCGATTACACCGTGGCCGTTGAAAACGAAAGTATGGTTGTCGGTTATCTGCTGACCGAAGAAGGGATAGCCGCCGATGTTGACAATATTTTGAAAATCGGTTCAATCAAACCGGTCGCGGAATTATAAAATGTAGCGAATGTATTTGAAAAGAGGAGAGTGAAAAGAAATGAAGAGAATTCTTGTTGCGGAAGATGAATCTGCAATCAGAGAGTTTATTGTCATCAATCTTCGACGTGCGGGTTACGATGTTACGCAGGCGAGTGACGGTGCGCGTGCGCTTGAGCTTTATGAATTAAACGAGGGTGATTTTGATATTGCTCTTCTCGATATAATGATGCCAAATGTTGACGGCCTTGAGGTGTGCAAACAGTTAAGACAGAAAAGTCCGGGTATAGGAATCATAATGCTCACTGCAAAGTCACAGGAAATGGATAAGGTTTCGGGTCTTATGATGGGCGCTGACGATTACATAACAAAGCCCTTTTCTCCCACTGAGCTTGTCGCAAGGGTTGATGCGATTCACCGCCGTGTTGTTCTTAACAGCGATATGACAAGCAAGCCCGCTTCAAACAATGTTATTGAGCTTGGCAAATTCAGACTTGACCGAAGAAGCCGTACTCTGACAAAAGACGGTAATTTTATCGAATTGACTCAGGTTGAGTTTCAGCTTATGGAATATTTCTTCACAAACCCCGGCGCGGCACTCAGCCGTACGGATATTCTCAACAAGGTCTGGGGCATTGAATATCTGGGCGAAGAAAAGATTGTTGATGTCAACATAAGGCGCCTGAGAATGAAGATTGAAGATGACCCGTCAAACCCGAAAAATCTTGCAACAATCTGGGGCGTCGGTTACAAGTGGATTGTTTTATAAATACTTTTTGTTGAAAGGCAGGTGAGTACAGTGGCAAACAAGCAAGCGAAATTTGTCGGCTTGGCCAAGCGTTGGTTTATCAGCACGGTTTTGCTGGTTGTTGTTGTCGTTGTTGCCATTGTGCTGTTGCTTTGCCTTAACATTAGAAACAGTTATTATAACACGGTTAGTCAGACACTTGAATTCAATTCCGGCGATATGCTTTCGTCTTATTACAGTATTTACGCCGATGAAACGGAATACGGGTTTTCAAAATTCGCAAGGAATTATGTTGACAATTTTCCTGACAAAAAGTTTATGGAGGTCTGGTTTATTGATTCATCGGGTAAGGTCGTTCTTTCATCAAGCGGCTTTGATATTGATGAGGAATACCTCAAAATGCTTTCAATGCCCGACTATGAGCAGGCACTGACCTCTGCAACAAACGACGGCAAGTGGACCGGCAAATTACCCTCGGGTGAAAAAATAATGGCAGTTACAAGCGTCGTAATGCACCCCAACGGCACAAAGAGCGGTGCGGTCAGATTTATGGTTTCGCTTGAACGGGTGGACGAGCAGCTCTTGAAGCTTTCACTTCTTATTGCTTTTCTCGGTCTGTCATTTCTGTTATTCATCGTCGCATCGGGTTTTTATTTCATCCGTTCGATAATAAATCCGATTAAGCAAATCAACGAAACGGCAAACCGCATTGCGGACGGCGACCTTGATGCAAGAATTGATCATTATTCAAACAACGACGAGCTCGGTGACCTTTGCAACACCATTAACAATATGGCAAATGAGCTCGGCACGGCAGAGCAGATGAAAAACGATTTCATCTCCACCGTTTCCCACGAGTTGAGAACACCGCTCACGGCAATCAAGGGTTGGGGCGAAACTCTTCTTCAGCTCGGTGACACTGACCCCGACACAACAAAAAGGGGAATGAGTGTTATCATCGGTGAGGCGGCAAGACTCAACGACCTTGTTGAGGAACTGCTCGACTTCTCACGAATCAATACAGGCAGAATGACACTTAACATTGAAAAAATTGACGTGCTTGCCGAATTGGATGAGGTTGTGTTCACTTTTAAAGAACGCGCCATCAAAGAGGGTATAGAGGTCATTTACAACTCGCCGTCTTATCCTGCACCCGTCAACGGAGATGCGGCGAGAATAAAGCAGGTTTTCATTAACATCATTGACAATGCAATCAAATATAACGAGCACGGCGGTAAGGTTATTGTTCAGGCCGAGCTTGTTAACAAAGCGTCGCTTCAGGTCAGGGTGAGCGACACGGGCAAGGGCATTTCACCCGAGGCGTTACCCAAAGTTAAAGAAAAATTCTTCAAAGCCGACACATCGGTGCGCGGTTCGGGTATCGGCCTTGCGGTTGCTGACGAAATTGTCCGTCTTCACAACGGCGAATTGCTTGTTGACAGCATTCTCGGTGAGGGAACGGCGGTTACAATTACCCTGCCCGTTATTGTTTCAAAGACTGAAACAGAAGGAGTGTTAAACGCAGATGAGCAAGAAAGAAACGAATAAATATGTCGCCGTCGGCGGACAGGCACTTATGGAAGGCATTATGATGAAAGGGCCCAAGGGTACCGCAATGTCTTTAAGACTGCCTGATAAAAGCATTGAAACACAGATGAAAGAGCAGGTTTCCCTGCGTAAAAAATATAAGTTTTTCAACATCCCCATTATCAGAGGTGTTGTTTCGTTTATTGAGTCACTTGTAAGCGGTTATAAGTATCTTATGGAATCTGCCGAAAAAACGGGTCTTGACCTTGAAAGCAGTGAAAACGATTCGAAGCTTGACCGCTGGATAACAGAGCATTTCGGACAGAAAATGATGGCGGTTATCGGTGTCATTTCGGGCGTGCTCGGTATCGGACTTGCATTTTTACTGTTTATGTATCTGCCGAGTCTTGCCTTTGACCTTGTCAATGACCATCTCGCCGACGGGAAGCTGGATTTCCTGCGTGCTGTGTTTGAGGGACTCATCCGTATCGTAATTTTTGTCGTTTATATGGCGATTGTGGCAAGAATGAAAGAAATCCGCCGTGTTTACATGTATCACGGTGCAGAGCATAAAACAATTTTCTGCTTTGAAAGCGGCGAAGAGCTGACAGTAGAAAATGTTAAAAAACAGTCACGCTTTCATCCCCGTTGCGGCACAAGCTTCATTTTTGTAACAATTCTTTTGAGTATTCTCATTTCTTCGGTGGTTGCCGTTGTATTCCCTGAGGTGACAAAAACAAGAATTATCTGGGTTGCCGCAAAGCTTCTTATGATGCCTGCGATTATGGGCATCGGCTTTGAGTTTATTCAGCTTGCGGGCAAATACCCCAATAAATTTACACGTCTTTTGTCAATGCCCGGACTGCTTATGCAGAGAATAACCACCGCTGAGCCGACCCCTGATATGATTGAGGTTGCTATTGCTGCAATGAAGGCGGCGCTCACGGGCGAGGTTGAAACCGCGGCCAAGGAGGAAACAACCGAGTCGGCGGAAGAATCCGTGGACGGTGAAACTGCGGAGAATGTCGATGAAAATTAAAGACCTTCTTTCGCAGACGGCACAGCGATTTTCTCAAGCGGGCAATTCCAATTCTCTCAATGAAGCGCGCTGGCTTTATGAAAGCTTGTCGGGTATGACTCAGACTCAGCTTTTGTTGAATGCCGACAAAGATACAGACCCTGTGGTTGAGGCTGAATTTCTGCACCGCGCTCAAATGAGAATCGACGGAAAACCCATTCAGTATGTAATCGGCAGCTGGGATTTTTGCGGCAACACCTTTTTTGTGGGTGAGGGCGTACTTATTCCACGACCCGAAACGGAGCTTGTTGTTGAGCTTGCCGAAAAGTATATAAGACAAAGCGGTGTAAAAACCGTTGTTGACCTTTGCGCAGGCAGCGGTTGCATCGGTCTGACCGTTGCAAAAATGTTTCCCGACGTTAAAGTTTACCTCATTGAAAAATCCGACCTTGCACTCGGTTACTTAAAGCATAATGCACGCAATCTCGGTGCGGAAAATGCCGTGATTATCCGCGGTGATTTGTTTGACGGGTTCGAAAGCCTTGAAATTGCCGGAAACGGTCTGTTGCTTTCAAATCCGCCTTACATCCGCAGTGACGTTGTGCCGACTCTTGATAAAGAGGTGCTTTGTGAGCCTTCGCTTGCCCTTGACGGCGGTGCGGACGGACTGGATTTTTACCGTGCAATTGCCGAACGCTGGCTTTCGCACTTTGCGGCGGCGGTTGTTGAGTGCGGCGAAGAACAAACGGAAGATATATGCAAAATCTTCGGATTGTATTCGGATAAAACAAAAGCTTACAGTGACCTTTTCGGAAATCCGCGTGCGGTTTCCGCAATTATGAAAGGACAACATGACTATGATTTTTGATATTATTAGAAACGGCTTTTCCGTTCAGACCGTGATGAGTCTGATGTCAAGAGTGTTCATTGTTTTCTGCACAATGCCCGTGCACGAATATGCACACGCGCTGCTTGCCACAAAGCTCGGTGACCCCACACCGCGCGCAAAGGGCAGGCTTACATTAAGTCCCCTTGCACACATTGACCTTTTGGGTGCGCTGATGATTTTTCTCGTCGGCTTCGGCTATGCAAAGCCCGTGCCGGTAAATCCCCGCCACTTCAAAAACCCGAAAGGCGGTATGGCACTCACCGCGGCTGCAGGTCCTGTTTCAAACATTCTTATGGCGCTGTTTTTCGTAATTCTTACCGATTTCAGCATTATGGGAATTTACTATACCTCAAGCATTGTGGCGCAGGTTTGCTTCTGGTTTTTCTTCTATGCGGCAAATGTAAACATCTGCCTTGCCGTTTTCAACCTGCTTCCCATTCCGCCGCTTGACGGTTCAAGAATTCTTCAGTTGCTCATTCCCTCAAAATATTATTATCAGGTACTCAAATATGAGCGCTACATTGTTCTTGTCGTTTTTGCGCTGATTTTCTTCGGCTTGCTTGACGGACCTCTTTCTTTTATCACCGACAAGGTGATGTGGCTTCTTGCAAAGTTTACCTCGCTTTTCTTCGGCGAATACGGCGACTATCTGGTTGACATTTTGTCTTAGGAGTTTTTAATTAATGGATTCTTTATCTTACAAGCTTGAAATTTTTGAAGGACCGATGGATTTGCTGCTTCACCTTATCAGCAAGAAAAAGGTGAGCATCAACGATGTGCCGATTATGGAAATAATCGAGCAGTATCTTGATTATGTTAAGCAGATGCAGAATGAAAACCTTGATATTGCAAGTGAATTTCTCGAAATGGCCGCAAGGCTTGTTTACATCAAAACCGTGTCGCTTCTGCCCGTGCACGAGGAAACAGAAAAGCTTGTTGAAGAGCTGCGCGGTGAGCTTACCGAATATCAGGATTGCAAGATTGTTGCAGGCAAGCTGTCAAAAACGGCAAACGGCTTTGATTATTTCGGACGCACTCCCGAAAAGATTGAGGCGGACATGACTTATACCCGAATCCATGAGCCCGCCGAACTTTATAAGGCTTATCTTGCCGCCGTCGGCAAGGGCAAGCGGCGTTTGCCGCCGCCCGTGGAGGCTTTTTCGGGCATTATTGCGCACAAGATTGTGTCGGTCGCTTCACGAATCAGCTTTATAATTGACTTTTTCAAAAAATCGAAAAAACAGCGTTTCGGAAAATTCTTTGAGAATGCAACCTCACGCTCAGAAATGGTCGCAACATTTCTGGCATTGCTTGCTCTGACGAAGGCGAAAAGAATTTCCGTTGACGGCATCGGCGAAAATGCCGAAATAACCTTGCTTGAGGGCAGAGGGGAGAGAATCGAAATTGACCAATAATGAAATCATAAGCGTGTGCGAGGCCATTCTTTTTGCCGCAGGCGAGCCGCTTGAGGTGGCAAGAATTGCCGAAGCACTTGAACTTGATATAACGGAAACCGAAACGGCACTTGCCCAGCTTGAGGCAAAGCTTGTTGAGCGCGAAAGCGGAATCTGTCTTCTCAGGCTCGGAAATAAATATCAGCTTTGTTCAAAAACCGAATATGCACCTCAAATCAGAGCGGTTCTGGAAATTAAAAAGAATGCTCCGCTTTCACCTGCGGCATTTGAGGTGCTTGCGGTTGTTGCTTACAATCAGCCCGTCACAAAGGCTTATGTTGAGCAAATCAGAGGTGTTGATTGCTCGGGCGTTATTTCAACGTTGATTGCAAGGGGTCTGCTTGAAGAAAAGGGCAGACTCGACCTTCCCGGCAGACCGCTGCTTTACGGCACAACTCCTGCGTTTCTGCGCTGTTTCTGCATCACGTCGTTATCGCAGTTACCCGAGCTTCCCAACAAAAAGGATCTGGGTATTGATGACCCTGATGATGAAATTGACAGCGAGCAGGGTGTTCAGATAAGAAGCTTTTTCAACGAAGAGGCTTACAATGAAATTCAGTCGGAAAATCAGGACGGTGAAACCGCAACAACAGAAATCCCCGTTACGGTTACACAGTGATAATAAAAATACAACGGCAAGGGGTGATTGATTGAAAGTTTTGCTTGTGTTGTTTTGCATTGTTCTTTTCTTTGTACTGCTGTTTTCCGTTAAAGTCAGAGTAACGGTCGATTATGACGAAGAAACAACCGTTTTGCTTAAATGGCTGTTTGTCAAGCTGCAGCTTCTGCCTGCAAAGGAAAAGAAACCGAAAAAAGAAAAGAAAAAGAAAGAAAAAACCGAAAAAGAGAAACCGAAGGACGAGAAAGTTCCCGCTCCCAAGGAAAAGAAAGAGAACATTATCAAACGTTTTTACAACAACAAGGGTCTCAGCGGCCTTGTTGACCTGCTCGGCAGTGCCGTAAAGGCACTTAACGGAATGTTCGGCAGGGTGTTTAAAGCTTTCATTTTTGATGAGCTTTATGTTTCGGTCACCGTCGGTACCGGTGATTCGGCTGAAACGGCAATCAAATACGGTAAAACCTGTGCCGTCGTTTTCCCGCTGATGGGTTACATCGTTTCCAATATGCGAGCAAAAAAATATAACTGCGAGGTAACACCCGATTTTATTCACGGTGAAAACAGCGCAAGGGCACACGCAACAATTTCGGTAAGACCCATAAGCATCACAAATGCGCTTGTAATTGTTGCATTCGAATTACTTTTCAAGGTTGTAATAAAGCTGCTTAAGGGCTCCAAATCAGGTGCCGACAAGGGCAGCGTTCAGACACAAAATAATAATCAAAAAATACAGAAAGGCGGACAAACAAAATGAAAGAACAGTCAGCATCAGGAATTCTCGGAACAGCAATCGAAAAAATAAAGGATCTTGTGGATGTCAGCACAATTATCGGCGAGCCCATCGTGGTAAGCGATAAAATCCAGATTATCCCCGTTTCAAAAGTAACCTACGGTTTTGCTTCCGGCGGCACGGATTTCCCCTCCAAGTCAAACGCTGAACTTTTCGGCGGCGGCGGCGGAGCCGGCATCACCATCAACCCCGTTGCATTCCTTGTTATCAACAACGGCAATGTTTCCGTTAAGTATGTCAACTCCGCAGAAGGCTCTGTGGAAAGAACAATCGGTATGATTCCCGATATCGTTGACAAGGCAACCGAGGTTATCACAAAGCTCACCAATAAGGGCGGCGACCCCGTTGAAGAGGCGCTCAACAGCTATAACGCAGAATAAGACAACCCCATGCGGCATATTTTGTAGAGTATAAAATATGTCGGGGTGGTAAAATGTTGCGGATTTTTTCCTCTTGTGCGGTTTTTATTGTTGTTGCCTTCGTGCTGAGTCTTGATGCCTTTGCGGCAAATCTCGGCATTTCAGCGGATTCTGCGGTGCTTATTGAAGCGCAGACAGGTCAGGTTGTTTATGAACACAACGCATATAAACAGCGTTCTATGGCAAGCACAACAAAAATTATGACCTCTCTTCTTGCGCTGGAGGCTCATATGCCGTCAATGCAAATCACCGTAACCGATGAAATGGTGGCTGTTGAGGGAACGTCAATGGGCTTGCTTGCAGGCGACACCGTCACGCTCAAGGATTTGGTTTACGGAATGTTGCTCGCTTCGGGTAACGACGCGGCAAACACCGTGGCTTATGTTCTGGGGGATTCACCCGAGGACTTTGCAAAACTTATGAATGAGCGTGCCGCCGTAATCGGTATGACACAGACAAATTTTGTCACCGCCTCGGGGCTTGATTCCGAGGAGCATTATTCAACCGCTTACGATATGGCTCTGCTTGCGCGTGAGGCAATGAGGAATCCCGAATTCCGCAGTATTTGCAATGCCAGAAACAAAAAACTCAGATACGGAAATCCGCCGTATCTGCGCACACTCACAAATCATAACAGACTTCTCAATATTTACGAATATGCTGTCGGCATCAAAACGGGCTACACAAAGAAAAGCGGTCGCTGTCTTGTCAGTGCCGCCGAAAAAGACGGTGTGTTGCTCATTGCCGTAACGCTCAATGCCCCGGATGACTGGAATGACCACATCAAAATGTATGACTACGGTTTTTCCCGGATTTCAAGTGCTGAAATCGACAGTAATGAAATTGATGTAAGTCTGCCCGTTGTCGGCGGAAAAAGCACAGCCGTCAAGCTGAAATTTGCGGAAATTCCGCGAGCAGTTTTGCCCGAATCCGGTGCGGCGGTGCAAAGGGAGGTTTATTTAAAAGCTTTCGAATATGCTCCCGTCAGCACGGGAGATGTTTTGGGCGAGGCGGTGTACCGTGTCGGCGACAAAGAAATATGCCGCGCGGCAATTGTTGCCGCTGAGAGTGTGATGTGCCGCACCGAAACAAAGGCGAAAAGTGAAGAACCTGAAACAAAAAAAGGAAATTTCTTCACAAAATTTATAAATAAAATCAAAACATTCTTTTTAAAATAAAATTGAGGATGATTAAATTTGGCAGACCATAAAATCAGACTGCAGAAGTTTCTGTCTGAGGCAGGTGTCGCTTCGCGCCGCAAGGCAGAGGTGATGATTGATGAGGGCAGGGTAAAGGTAAACGGTGTCAGGGCAAAGGTCGGTGACAGCGTTGACCCCAAAAAAGACATTGTTACCGTCAACGGCAAAAAAGTAAAACAGGAAAGCAATCTTCGCTATGTTTTACTTTATAAGCCCAGAGGCTTTGTCACCACAACCGATGATGAGCTTGGCAGAAAATGTGTGCTTGAGCTTGTCACGGATATTTCCGAGCGTATTTATCCCGTCGGAAGACTTGATAAAAACTCAGAGGGTGCGCTCATCCTTACCAACGACGGTGAGTTTGCAAACGCAATGATGCATCCGTCACGGCATGTGCCCAAGACCTACCGCGTCACCGTACGCAGTGCCGTCACGGGCGAGCAGGTTGATATTCTCGCAACGGGTGTTGAGCTGGATGACGGAAAAATGACCGCACCTGCCGATGTGCGCGTTATCTCAAAAGAAGAAGGACGTTCCGTTCTCGAAATCGTGCTTTACGAGGGCAAAAACCGTCAGATCCGCCGTATGTGCGAGGCTGTCGGTCTTGAGGTTGCAAGGCTTAAGAGAACTGCAATCGGTTCTGTAAAGCTTGGAATGTTGCCTCAGGGTAAGTGGCGTGACCTTACCGAGTTTGAGATTGGCAAGCTGTTCAATGCGGCAGGGCTCAAAAAGTAAGGGGCGGTATTATGATAACTTTTTTACCCGTTAAAGAAACTGAAAACAACGGCGTTGTTACCCTTGAATATGAGGCTTTTGACCCCGAAAACCGTGAAAAATTCGGAATCAGATTTTCCGTTGACGGTATGAACTGCACTGTTGAGAGACTTGACGAATATGACAGTGCTCTTTCTGCCGAGGGTCTTATCCGCACGGCACTGAGCGTTGCGGGCGGCAGGGGTGCCTATTTTGCAAAGGTTAATGCCGATGTTATAAAAAAACCGTTTATGCAACTCGGTTTCAAGGAAAAAGAGGACGGGCTTTATGCCGAAATTCCCGACATTTTCTCAGGTACCTGCAGTTGTAATTAAAAGAAAGAGGATTTTTCAAATGATTAAAAGCATGACAGGCTACGGCAGATGTCAGCAGGCAATTGATTCAATGAATATCTGTGTTGAAATCAAGAGTGTGAATCACAGATATTTTGAATTTTATTCAAGAACTCCCAGAGGCTACGGCTTCCTTGAGGAAAAGCTCAAAAGCTTTTTTGCGGGCAGTCTGACGAGGGGTAAGGTTGAGTGTAACGTTCAGATTGAAAATCTCAGCGTTTCCGACACCGTTATCAATGTCAACCATCCCGTTGTAAAAAGCTATCTGGATGCTTACAAAGAGCTTGCCGACACCTACGGCCTTGAAAATGACATAACCGTTTCTTCAATTTCCCGTGTGCCGGATATTTTCAGCGTGCAGACAAGGGAAACGGATGAAGACCAAATCTGGGCGGCGGTTATGACCGTTGCGCAAAAAGCACTTGGAGATTTTGTGCGTATGCGTGAAAATGAGGGCGTGAAACTCCGCGCGGATGTTCTTTCACGTCTCGATACAATTATCGGTGAGGTTGAATTTGTTGAAAAACGTTCACCTGAAACCGTTAAGGCTTATAATGACAAACTGCTTGCAAGAGTGCGTGAGCTGCTTGACGGTGTTGCAGTTGAAGAACAGCGTCTGCTCACCGAGGTTGCCGTTTTTGCGGACAAGATTGCCGTTGCGGAAGAAACCGTAAGACTTCGCAGCCACGTTTCACAGCTCCGCTCTTTCCTGGACAGTGACGGCCCCATCGGCAAAAAGATGGATTTCCTTGTGCAGGAGCTTAACCGCGAAGCTAACACAATCGGCTCAAAGGCTCAGGATATTGAAATTGCAGGTAAGGTTGTAAACATCAAAGCCGAAATTGAAAAAATCCGTGAGCAGATTCAGAATATTGAGTGATTTTTCGGAGGATAAAAAATGAAACTTATCAACATAGGCTTCGGCAATATGGTAAATGCAAGCCGTCTTGTTGCAATTGTCAGCCCCGAATCCGCGCCGATAAAGCGTATAATTCAGGAATGTAAGGAGCGCGGCACGCTCATTGACGCAACACACGGCAGACGTACCCGTGCCGTTATCATTACGGACAGCGACCACGTTATTCTTACTTACCTCCAGAGCGAAACGGTTGCAAACAGACTCAATGATATTGATGAGCTTGACGAGGAGGATGAGGATGACTAAAAAAGGAATGTTAATTGTTCTTTCCGGTCCTTCGGGCTCGGGCAAAGACACAATTCTTAATGAACTTACAAGACGTGAAACCGACGTCAATGTTTCCGTTTCAATGACAACACGTGCAAAGCGCGATTGCGAAATTGACGGTGTTCATTATTATTTTGTAACCCGTGAATATTTTGAGCGCACAATTGCCGAAAACAAGGCGCTTGAATATGCGGAATACGGACAGAATCTTTACGGCACACCCAAGGCACCCGTTGACGAAATGCTTGCCGCGGGCAAAACCGTTGTTCTTAAAATTGAAGTGCAGGGTGCCGAAAGAATCCGCAGTCTTTACCCGGATGCGGTCAGCATTTTCCTGATGCCGCCCTCAATGTCGGTGCTTGAGGAAAGACTCCGCCGCCGCGAAACAAATGACGAAGAGGATATTCAGCGTCGCCTTATCATTGCCGCAGACGAAATCCGCAGGTCAACAGAATATGACTACGTCGTAATCAACTCTGTTGTTGACTATGCTGTCAGCGATATCAGCTCCATTATCCGTGCAGAAAGGCAAAAAACCTTCAGAAATAAAAATATTATCAGCGAGGTGCTTAACAATGCTTAATCCCGATTTCAGAGAAGTTCTCAAAAACAAAACCAGCCGTTATTCCCTTGTAATTGCTACTGCCAAAAGAGCAAGAGTAATTGCGGAAAACGCAGAAGAGGATAAGGTTATTATGACTGAAAAGCCTGTTTCGGTCGCTATTGAAGAAATTGTTAACGGTGACTACGTCATCGTAGAGCCTGAAGAAATCCGCAACATCTGATTTATCACACACTCTGTCAGGGAGGAGGGGATATAAGTGAATATTGCAAAGGTTGCCGTTGACGGTGCCGTTTACAATTTTGACAAAGCGTTTGATTACATTATCCCCGAAGCTCTTGTGCAGTCAGCTCTGCCCGGATGCCGCGTTACCGTGCCTTTCGGTAACGGCAGCAAAAAAAGAACGGGAATAATTATGGAGCTTGCCTACACAACAGATGCAAAAAGGCTCAAAAAAATTGACGAGGTGCTTGATAAAACACCATTGCTTAACGGAGAAATGCTGGCTCTTGCCGCGTGGATAAAAGAACGCACTTTCTGCACACTTTATGAGGCGGCAAAGGCGATGCTTCCCGCAGGCATCAATCATAAGCTTGTTTATTCTTATTCGGCAAATCCCTGTGACTCAGAAGAAAAGCTTTTGTCACTTTCTCCGTCCGAACGCGAATTTTACGATTATATTGCCGCACGCTCAGGATATATCAGCCGCGAAAAAGTTTTTTCGGCGCTTGCTATGACTGTTGATACGGCGATTCCGGAAAAGCTCGTCAAAGCGGGATTGCTCAACTGTAATATTGATGCCGTGCGCAAGGTGGGTGACCTGACCGTCAAAACCGTGCGCCTTGCGGACGAATGCCCCGAGGGTGTGAAGCTGACATCAAAGCAAAAACAGATTGTCGATGTTCTTAATGATGTCGGCACGGCAAGCGTAAGGGAAATCTGTTATTTCACAGGTCTTACCCCTGCCGTTGTGACCGCCCTTGTAAATAAGGGTGTGTGCGAGCTTATTGATGTTGAGGTGTTGCGCAACCCCGTTGAAAGATATTCGGACACACCGGACCTTACTCCGATTGTTCTGACCGAGGAGCAAAAGTCTGCCTATGAAGCCTTTGCCGCCGAATGTGACAGCGGTAAGGCAGGTGTTGCTTTGCTTCACGGTGTTACGGGAAGCGGAAAAACCTCCGTTTATATGAGCGTCATTGATAAAGTGATTGCTGACGGAAAAAATGTTATTGTTATGGTTCCCGAAATTTCGCTTACTCCACAGACCCTTGCGTTATTCTGCCGTCGCTACGGAAAAACGGTTGCCGTTTTTCACAGTGCTCTTTCTGCAGGTGAGCGTGCGGACGAATTTAAACGCGTAAAAAGGGGAGAGGCTAAAATCGTTATCGGCACGCGCTCCGCTGTTTTCGCTCCGCTTGAAAACATCGGCCTTATCATTATTGATGAGGAGCAGGAGCACACCTATAAATCCGAGCAAACTCCCAGATATTCAACCCACGATGTTGCAAAATTCCGTTGTGCGTGGCACAAGTGTTTGCTTTTGCTTTCCTCGGCAACGCCGAGCGTTGAAAGCTATGCAAATGCCAAAAGCGGAAGATACCTTTTAAAAGAATTGACCAACCGCTACGGTAATGCCGAGCTTCCCGAGGTGCTGACAGTAGATATGCGCTTTGAGGAAACCGTCGGCACGAGCGGCGCTGTCAGCAAATGCCTTTTTGACGAAATCAACGCAAATCTCAAAGATGAAAAGCAGTCAATTCTGCTTATTAATCGCCGCGGATGCCACACTTTTGCCGCTTGTACGGCGTGCGGCAACGTGGTACGCTGTCCCAATTGCAGCATTTCAATGACTTACCACTCGGCAAACAGCAGACTGATGTGCCATTACTGCGGGCATTCTGTGCCGTTCAGTTCCGAGTGTCCTGAGTGTAACAAAAACAGCGTGCGTTTTTCAGGCTTCGGCACGCAGAAAATTGAAGAAGAGCTTGCCGAGCTTTTTCCGCAGGCGCGCATTTTGCGAATGGATGCCGACACAACCTCGGCACGGTATTCTCACGAGCGTCTGCTTGAAAGCTTTTCAAAGGGTGAATACGATATCCTTATCGGCACACAGATGGTTGCAAAAGGTCTTGATTTTCCGAATGTAACCCTTGTCGGCGTTGTTTCTGTTGACCAACAGTTAAACAATGACGATTTCAGAAGCCTTGAAAGAACATTTTCCCTGCTGACACAGGTTGTCGGTCGTTCCGGCAGGGGTGAAAACAAGGGCAAGGCAATAATCCAGACCCTGACACCCGAAAATGAAATAATCCGTCTTGCCGCCGCGCAGAATTACGGCGAATTTTTTGAAACGGAAATAAAACTCCGTTCTCTGCTGACTTATCCGCCTTACTGTGATATCTGCGTTCTCGGTTTTTCAGGCACGAATGAGTCAACGGTTAAGGCTGCCTCAAAATTCGGGCTTGAGCTTATCAGAAAATTCACGGCAGACGAATATAAAAACGAAAAAATAATCGTTCTCGGTCCCGTCCCTTCGCGTGTTGCAAAGGTGAACAACAAATACCGCTATCGCCTTATAATAAAATGCCGTGCAACCAAACATCTTCGTGAGATGATTTCAAAAATCCTCACAGAGTTTGCGGATGAAAGGCGCTTCAATGCGGTTACCGCTTTTGCGGATATTAACCCCGAGTCAACGGTTTGATATACATTTAATATTAAGGAATGATGCTTTATGGCTTTACGCAATGTTGTTAAATCGGATGATCCGATTATCAGAAAAAAATCACGCGCAGTTGAAAAATTTGATGCGCGCCTGCACGTTTTGCTTGACGATATGCGCGAAACGATGTATGAGGCAAACGGTGTCGGTCTTGCTGCGGTACAGGTCGGTGTGCTTAAAAGAGTTGTTGTCATTGACTGCGGTGACGGCTACATTGAACTTATAAATCCCGAGATTATTTCTGCCGAGGGTGAGCAGTTTGAAGAAGAGGGTTGCCTTTCCCTGCCGGGTGAAGTCGGTGTCACAAGCCGCCCGATGACTGTCAAAGTCAAGGCGCAGGACAGAAACGGAAAGTGGTGTATTTATAAAGGCTCCGAGCTTAAGGCACGTTGCTTCTGCCACGAGCTTGACCATCTTGACGGTGTGATTTTCACAGACCGTGTTATTAAAACCGAGTTACCGAAAGAGTGATTTTATGAAAGTTGTTTTTATGGGCACTCCTGATTTTGCAGTGCCGTGCCTTCAGGCTTTGATTGATAACGGCCACAGTGTCGTCGGCGTTTTTTCACAGCCTGATAAACCCAAGGGTCGCCACTATGTGCTGACTCCGCCGCCCGTTAAAGAGTGCGCGCTGAAAAATTCAATTCCCGTTTATCAGCCGACAACCCTAAAGGACGGTCAGGCACTTGAAATTCTTAAAGAGCTTAATCCCGAGGTAATCATTGTTGTTGCCTACGGTAAAATATTACCCGTCGAAATCCTCAATCTTCCGCCCCGCGGCTGTATCAATATGCACGCTTCACTGTTGCCAAAGCTTCGCGGCGCAGCACCGATTCAGTGGTCAATCCTCAACGGCTTTGCCCAAACGGGCGTTACTGCAATGCAGATGGATGAGGGGCTTGATACGGGTGATATGCTGCTCAAAGCAAGCACCGAAATCGGCGAAGATGAAACCGCGGGCGAGCTTCACGACCGTCTTTCCGCTCTCGGCGCAGAGCTGCTCATAAAAACTCTTGATGCCGTTGAGAAAGGTGAGCTCAAGCCCGAAAAGCAGAATGATGCCGAGTTTACCTATGCACCGATGCTTAACAAGGCACTTTGCCCGATTGACTGGAATGAAACGGCGCAGAATGTGCACAATAAGATACGCGGCCTGAGCGAATGGCCGACGGCGGTCACAACGCTTGCCGGCAAAACAATAAAAGTGAGAAAAAGTCGCCTTTGTGACGATATCGGCGGAAAAGCGGGCGAAATTGTCTGTGCTGAAAACCGTCTTGTCGTTTCCTGCGGTGATTCAAAGTGTGTCGAAATCCTTGTTTTGCAGGCAGAGGGCAAAAAAGCAATGTCGGCGGTTGACTATATGCGCGGAAACACCGTTGAAAAAGGAAGCTTCTTTGAATAAAACATTTTTATAAAAGGGTGAATGAGAATGTTTGGTTTATTTTACGATTATTATTACATTATATTAGTTATACCTGCTCTGATAATTTCACTTATTGCGCAGGTAAAGGTCAAATCAACCTTTTCCAAAATGTCAAAAATCCGCAGTGTCAGAGGAATAACCGGTGTGCAGGCAGCGCAGAGTATTCTCACTTATTACGGCATTTCGGATGTACGCATTGAGCAGGTTGCAGGCAATCTTTCCGACCACTATGACCCCAAAACAAAGGTTATCCGCCTTTCCGATTCGGTTTACGGCAGTGATTCGGTCGCCGCAATCGGCGTTGCGTGCCACGAAGCGGGTCATGCCGCACAGCACGCAGAAAATTATATACCCATCAAAATCAGAAACACAATTCTTCCCGTTTGCAACATCGGCTCAACTCTCGGCTTGCCGCTTGCGATTATCGGCTATTTTCTCGGCTTTGAGCCGCTTGTAGCCATCGGATTGTTGCTTTATTCCTTTATTGCCCTTTTCCAGCTTGTCACTCTGCCCGTTGAGTTTAACGCAAGCAGACGTGCCGTCAAGGTTATTGAGGAAAACGGTATGCTTTACGATGATGAAATCGGCTCGGCTAAAAAAGTGTTGGTTTCTGCCGCTCTTACCTATGTTGCCGCCCTTCTGGTTTCAATTGCAAACCTTCTGCGCTTCATTCTGCGTTTCGGCAACAGAAGAAGATAACTTCCCCGAAAGGAGAAAAACATCAGATGAAAAATGCAAGGCAGGTTGCTTACGAAATTCTTCTTAAGGTTTACCGTGACGCCGCCTATTCAAATATTACAATAGATGCAATGCTCAGCGAAAACAAGCACCTTGATTCAAGGGATTCTGCCTTTGTCTGCGCGTTGGTTTACGGCACGCTTGACCGTCAGATTACACTTGACTATAATCTGTCGCTCTATCTTGACAAATCACTTAAAAAGCTCAAGCCCGAGCTGCTTGTGATTCTCAGAATGGGCACATATCAGATTTTGTTTATGGATAAAGTGCCTGCAAGCGCTGCTGTCAATGAAAGCGTAAAGCTTGCAAGGTCAAACGGTTCAAGCTTCGGTGCACCGCTTGTCAACGCAATTCTTCGCAAGGTTGCCGACAATGGACTGAAACTTCCGAATGAGAGCGAAACATCGGATTTTCTTTCAATTAAATATTCCTGCCCCGAGTGGCTTATTAAAATGTGGCTTGACGCTTACGGCTACGAAAACACAATCGGTCTTATGAGCTGTGCGCTGGAAGCGGCACCCGTTACCGCAAGGGTAAATCCCTTGAAAACAACTCCCGAAGAGCTTGTGTGGACATTTGCCGAGCAAGGGGTAGAGGCTGAAATTTCTACCCTCACGCCAAACTCGCTGTTTTTACATAACGCAGGCAGTATTGAGCGGCTTGACGCTTACAATGACGGACTTTTCCATGTTCAGGATACGGCCTCTCAGCTTTGTGCCGCGGCACTTGATGCACAACCCGGTGAAACCGTTTTCGATATGTGTTCTGCCCCCGGAGGCAAGGCCTTCACAATTGCACAGTGTATGCAAAACACAGGCCGTCTTTTTGCTTTTGATGTCTATCAGTCGCGTGTTGATTTGATTAAACAAGGCGCAAAGCGTCTCGGCCTTACAAATATTGTGACATTTTTGTCTGATGCTTCCGTTTATAATGAGCATTACGGCAAAGCGGACAAGGTTCTTTGCGACGTGCCTTGTTCGGGACTCGGTATTATCCGCCGCAAGCCCGAGATACGTTTCAAGAACAGTGCCGATATTGACAATCTGCCCGATTTGCAGTATCGTATATTGTGTAACGCCGTAAATTATGTAAAACCCGGCGGTCTGTTAATGTATTCCACCTGCACGCTTAATCCTGCAGAAAATTCGCAGGTGTGCGACCGTTTTCTGGCGGAACACCCCGACTATAAAGCAATAAAGCTTTTGCCGGAGCTTCCCCGTTACGGTGAGAATGAAAAATACCTGACACTTATGCCCCATCTTCATTCAACCGACGGCTTCTTTATGGCGGCATTCAGAAATGAGGGATGATATGACGGCTTTAAATGATATCAGGTCACTTTCCCTCACGGAGCTGACGGAGCTTTTCGGCAATATGGGGTTGCCTAAATACCGTGCAAAGCAGATTTATACTTGGTTACACAAGCGTTGCGTTATCTCATATGACGAGATGACCGACCTGCCTAAAAATCTGAGGGAGACACTTTCAAAAGATTATCCGATACGCGGTTGCGAAATTGTCAGAAAGCAGGTTTCCGCAGATGACGGAACGGTGAAATATCTTTTCCGTCTTTATGACGGCGAGTGTATTGAAAGTGTTGTTATGAAATATAAATACGGCTACACCGTCTGTGTTTCGTCGCAGGTGGGTTGCAAAATGGGCTGTGCCTTTTGTGCCTCGACGGTTGCCGGCTTTGTGCGAAACCTTTTACCCGGCGAAATTCTTTCACAAATTTACACTGCACAGCGTGACCTCGGTGTACGAATTTCCCACATTGTTCTAATGGGAATGGGTGAGCCGATGGATAACTATGATAACGTGACACGTTTTCTCGAACTTGTTACCGATGAAAACGGTCTTAACATTTCAATGCGCGGCATATCTCTTTCAACCTGCGGCATTGTGCCTAAAATTGATGAGCTGTGTCAGAAGCATCTGGGTCTGACGCTTTCCGTTTCGCTTCACGCCCCGAATGACAAAATCAGAAACGGTATTATGCCCGTCAATAAAGTTTATAATATTGACAGATTAATGACAGCTTGCCGTCGCTATACCGAACAAACATCGCGCCGTATTTCTTTTGAGTATGCAATGCTCAGCGGCATCAATGATTCGGATGAATGTGCGTGCGAGCTTGCGCAAAGGCTTAAGGGTATGCTCTGCCACGTTAATTTAATTCCCGTTAACGAGGTGGAGGAAAGTCCGTTCAAGCCCAGTGACAAAAAACGGGTTGAGGCCTTTGCGGCAATTCTTCAGAAACATTCAATTACCGCAACAGTCCGACGTAAGCTCGGTTCAGATATAGATGCATCCTGCGGTCAGCTCAGATTGCGGGAACAAAAAAAGGCTTCCGAAAGGAATGAAAATGCATGAAAATTGTTGCAAAAACGGATATCGGTCTTGTTCGCAGTCAGAATCAGGACTCCTATGCTGCGGGTGAATTGCCCGGCGGTGTTGCGTGGGCAGTTGTCTGCGACGGAATGGGCGGCGCTTCAGGCGGCGCAGTCGCAAGTTCAACCGCTGTCAAGATGATATCCGATAAAATCGCTTCTTGTTATCAGGACGGAATGAGTGATGCTTCAATCCGTCATATGCTGGTTTCCGTTATTGAAAGCGCAAATGCCAGCATTTACGATATGTCACTTTCAAATGATGAGCTTTTCGGTATGGGCACAACGGTTGTTGTTGCTATTGTTGCAAACTCCTGTGTTTACATCGCTCACGCCGGTGACAGCCGTGCCTATCTTGTTGATGCGGGCGGAATGACACAGCTTACAAAGGATCACTCTGTTGTTCAGGCAATGGTTGAAAAGGGTGAAATAACCGTTGATGAAGCAAAGGCACATCCTCAGAAAAACCTTATCACACGCGCTCTCGGTGTTGAAAAGCGGGTGCTGGTTGATTTCTGTCAGGAGCCTTTTGATGACGGCAATGTCATCATCATTTGTACCGACGGTCTGACAAACTATGTTGAAAACCGAGATATTTTTGAACTGACCTCTGACGGTCATTATTATGAATTTGCAGACAGACTTGTTAACCGCGCCAACCGCAATGGCGGCGGAGACAATGTTACGGTTGTTGTTATTGCTCAGTAAGTAAGGGAGATGGAGAAATAATGGATAATTATACCGGTAAAAGACTTGACGGAAGATATGAAATTCAGGAAATCATCGGTGTTGGCGGCATGGCTGTTGTTTACAAGGCATACGACAATATTGATGACAGAACTGTTGCGGTAAAAATTCTCAAGGAAGAGTATCTTGCAAATGAGGAATTCCGTCGCAGATTCAAAAATGAGTCAAAAGCAATTGCCGTGCTTTCACATCCCAACATCGTGAAAGTTTACGATGTCAGCTACGGCGACAGACTTCAGTACATAGTAATGGAGTATGTTGAGGGTATTACACTCAAAGAATATATTCAGCAGCAGGGCAGACTTGCAATTAAAGAAACCGTTCACTTTACAATGCAGATTCTGCGCGCACTTCAGCACGCGCACGACAAGGGCATTGTTCACCGTGACATCAAACCTCAGAACATTATGCTGCTTTCAAACGGCAACATTAAAGTTGCAGATTTCGGCATTGCACGCTTCAGCTCCTCTGATACACGCACAATGACTGACGGCGCAATCGGCTCGGTTCATTACATCAGCCCCGAACAGGCAAGGGGAGACATCACCGACGATAAAACCGATATCTACGCAGTCGGCGTTGTTATGTATGAAATGCTCACAGGTCAGGTGCCTTTCCAGGCAGACAGCAGTGTTTCCGTTGCGCTTATGCAGGTTAAGGATGAGCCCAGAAGCCCCCGTGAACTCAATTCAACAATCCCCCTCGGTCTTGAGCAGATAACGATGCACGCAATGCGCAAAAATGCGGCTGACAGATATCAGTCTGCGGCGGCGATGCTGCTTGATATTGAAGAATTCAAGCGCAACCCCTCAATTAAATTTGCTTACAATTATTTTGTTGACAGCGACCCGACAAAGCACATTGCCACACCCGCCGGCGGCGGTGCAGGTGCTGTTGTGCCGCCTGTTGCGGGTCCCGCCCCCACAGTTCCGAAAGTTAATCCTGTACCTGCACCTCTGCCCCCCGAACCCGATTATGATGATGAGTATGAAGATGAAGACGATTCTGCAAAAAGCAAGAAGCTTGCTGCAATAATTGCAGGTGCAATTGCAGGTCTTGTGGTTGTTTTGGGCATTTTTGTCGGTGTGCTTATGCTCACAGATGTAATAAATCTTGATTCAATTATCCCCGGTGTCAGCATCGGTTCAAAGGTGACGGTCGAAAGCTTCATCAGCAAGCAGTATGAGCTCGAAATCAAGGATAATGAAGAGTATGCGGACGAGTATTTCTTTACCGTCGAATACACCGCAAACAGCACTTACGAAGACGGTGTTGTCTGCCGACAGAATCCGGTTGCGGGTCAGAAGGTTGAGAAAAACGCTGACGGCAAGGTTGAGGTTACTCTTTACGTTGTAAAAACAATCAAAAACGTTCCCGTTCCCGATGTAACCGGGCTTGACTATGACGTTGCCAAGGATACTCTTGAGCAGGCAGGATTTATTGTTGATATGCTGCCTCAGCTCAGCACTCTTGTTGAGTTCGGTAAGGTTATCCGTACAAATCCCGAGGCAAATACAGAAATTACCGAGGGCAGTAAAATAACCATTTATTACGCAAGCGATGAAGAGCTTGTTGAGGTGCCGGATATCACTCCCTGGGATTCGGATACAGCAAAAGATATTCTTTCTTCATTGAATCTTGTGCTTGACGAAAACTTCGAAATTGTCGACAGCAATGAACCCGAGGGTGACATTGTTGAGCAGGAGCCTGCTGCCGGTCAGAAGGTTATCCCCGGAACAAAGGTCAAGATTAAGGTAAGCTCAGGCAAGGTTGCTTCAACCTCAGCACAGGTTGTAATTACACTTCCTGATTCAGGATACAGCACAGGTTCACTTACCGTTTATGTAAATAACGACTATTTTACAAGCAAATCCGTTCTCCTTAACGGCGGTACAACCTCAATTGATATTGAGGGTGCAGGTCAGAACAATATTGTAAATATTCTTCTTGACGGTTCTCCGTTCTATTCCTGCGCAATTGATTTTACCACAAACCCTGCAACAATTTCTGATGTTAATTACACTCAGTCGGGCGGTTCGCTTGGCGAAATTCCTGTTCCCGATGTTGTTGGTAAAACAGAAGCAGAGGCAAGGTCTGCACTATCCGCATTTACCAACGTGACCGTTACTTACGATTATGTTACCAACCCTGCCGATGACGGCAAGGTGCTGTCACAGTCGGTGCCCGCATTTGTTTCAACCTCTGTTATTCTGGGAATACCTTCCACAGAGCAGAATTACTGTTCTACGGATGAACCCATTACGATTGTTGTCGGTCAAAGCCGTACTTTTTGAGGTAATTGATGAACAGACTTGAAGGAATAATTCTTAAAGGTATCGGCGGCTTCTATTATGTTGAGGCCGCCGATGCGGTATATGAATGTAAGGCGCGCGGTATTTTCAGAAAAGAGGGAAAAAAGCCGCTTGCCGGTGACAGAGTTGTAATCAGCATCAACGAAAACGCTGAAAACACAATTGACGAAATTATGCCGCGTAAAAGCGAACTTACCCGTCCGCCGGTTGCCAACATTGACCGCCTTTTTATAATGGCGGCGGTGCGCGAGCCTAATCCCAGCCTTTATATCATTGATAAAATGACTGCGCTTGCCCACTTAAACGGCATTGAACCCGTTGTTGTTTTTACAAAGTGCGATTTGGGCGACCCGACTGAGTATCTTGAAATTTACAAAAAGGCCGGTATTGAGGCCTTTGCCGTATCCTGTGTGACGGGGGAGGGCATTGACCGCATGAAAGAGGCCCTCAGCGGCCGCATAAGTGCTTTTTCAGGTAACACAGGTGTCGGTAAGTCTTCGGTGCTTAATGCCGTTTTTCCGTCGCTTGAGCTTAAAACGGGAGCAATCAGCGATAAGCTCGGCAGGGGCAGGCACACAACACGTCAAAGCGAGCTTATAAAGGTTGACGGCGGCTATGTCGCAGATACGCCCGGATTTTCTTCGCTTGACGGCGAGGATGGCGTGAGAATCCTCAAGGATGATTTACCGTTTGCATTTGCAGAGTTTGAGGAATATCTCGGGCAGTGCAAGTTTTCAACTTGCGCCCACACAAAAGACAAGGGCTGCAAAATCATTGAGGCCGTCGAAAGCGGCAAAATCGACCCGTCACGCCACGCAAGCTATGTGATGATGTACAACGAGGTAAAGGACATCAAAGATTGGCAGCTTAAATAATCACCGATTGACAACCGCTTGTATATACTGTAATGAGCATTGATTCAGACAGTTTACGGGCGGTGATTTTTATGCGTTGCAATAGGGCGGGCGGTTTGTGTGTGGCATTTGCGTTGGGGCTGATTGCGGCATCGTGCTTTCCCTACACGCTCATGATTGTGATTATTGCCGCCGTTGTGATTCTTCTCGGGCTGAGTCTGTGCCGATACTGATTAAAAGGGGCAAAAGCTTTATGAAAATTGTTGTGGTGCGCAGTCCCAAAGCATTGCGCGGTCTGCTGATGTTACTTTTCGGCATTAAAAAGCAGGAAGCAGCAGGATAGTGTACATAAAAAGCAAAAAAACACCACCCATCTTCTGATGAGTGGTGTTGACTGCTGATAAAGTCGCTGAAACATAAACAAAAATTGTTTACTTGCCGTTTTTTCTTCCTCGGAGTACCGTTGTGCACCGTCGCTCGAAAAAACGTCATTCAGCTTCCTTTCTCAACAGCCACCTCATTTAAAAAACACCACCCATCTGACGATGAGTGGTGTTGCATTTTAAAAAATTATTTTTCTTCCTTTTTCTTGTGGAAGAGGATTTTGTCAACGGGGAAGTAGAGGAAGAACTGAAGAGCTGAGCAGACAGCCGTTGCAATCGTTGTTGCAAGACCGCTTCCAAGGTTGAACTTTGAAATGCAAAGCTCAAAGATTACGGGATTGAGCCATGCGGAGAAGCAAACGAGAGCAAGTGTAAAGACTATGTAGATGGGAAGGGTAACAGCGGTGTTTGCACCGGAGTTGAAGGTTTTTTCCTTGTTGATAAAGAAAGCAACAATCTGTGCAAGCAGGTTTGAAGCATTGAAAGCGATGAAAAGAGCAAGACCGCATCTTTCGCCCTCAATAACGGGATAATCGAAAACAAACCAATGGAAAGCGGTTGAGCTGAGTTCCTTAATTGCGGGGATGTTGTAGAGAATTGCAAGTGAAGCAACCTGAACGATGCAGGCGCCGAGGCTGACGAAAATGAACTTGACAAATTGCCACAGCGTTGTGACACCCGAGCCCTTCTGGTCAGCGGCTTTGTCGATTTGATTTAATTTGCCCATAAAAAAATCTCCTATTCTGAAATTTATTGTTGTCATTATAGCATAAACATATGTCAAAAGCAAGCAAAAAAGACGAAATATAACATTCCTTGTATTTTGCCTTGATTTATAGTGAGTTTTGTATTAAAATTTAAATGAGATAAAAAACAAAGGAGAAAAATTATGGATATTCTTGACCTTGCTTCAAAAGGCATTCGCGCCATCACCAGAAATTACGGTAAAAAGGTGCAGAAAAATTCCACTGCTCCCGAAATCCCCGAGGCAAAGCCCGTAACCATTGCAGGTGAAACTTACCGCGCAGGTTTTTCAACTGCCGAAATAATGCCCGACCTGACCAAAGGAAAAACTTACTGGATTGCAGGTCACGGCTCCGGTCACAAAATGGAAAACGTAATCACACCCGTTTATACATCGGCTGTCTGGCTTGACTGCGGCGACGAAAAGGGTATGATTTGGATCAGCGCAGACATTGTCGGTATGACACGTATTGAAATTGAAAAAATCCGCGCAATGATTATTGCTGACGGAATTGTGCCCGACGACACAATTATCAACATCAGCTGTACTCACAGCCATTCGGGCATAGATACCCTCGGCTATTGGGGCAAGCCCAATCTTGTAAGCATTCCTTCTGACGGTAAAGACCCCGAATATATGGATATGCTTATGAAAACAATGGTAAAGGTTGCAGGTGAAGCCTACAAGGCACGCAAGTCAGGCAAGCTTTATAACGGCAGTATCGTTATTCCGGACGGTCTTTGCACCGGCCGCGCTTTTAAAGACAGACATGAGGTGCTGTCAAGACTGCGCTTTGTACCCGCCGACGGCTCAAAGGAAACTTGGATTCTTAATTTCGGCGGTCACCCCAATTCACTTGGCGGCAGTAACCGCAGCCTGAGCGGTGAATACCCCTACTTTATGCGTGAAATCCTTGCCGACAAGGCTCAGGTGCTTTTCGGCATCGGCGCAATCGGCGGTATGGATGCGGCAAAACTCGATAAAGAAGACCCCCTCAACTGTGTAAAGCTTCAGGGTAAGATGGTTGCAGAGGCATCAATGAAAATTGAAAATGATACCGAGCTTAAACCTGAAATCAAAGTTCTGCGTCAGAATTTCTATATGCCCGTCGGAAACTACGTTCTCACCTTGCTTGCACTGCGCCACGTTATGAGCTTTAAGGCTTATCCCTGCAAAGAAAGCGACACCGGCATTGCAATGATGACCGAAATTACATATATGACAATCGGCGGTCAGAAAATTCTGCTTCTGCCCGGTGAAAGCTTTGTCAATACCGTCTTCGGCGGATATATGTCTGCTGAGGAATCCTCAACGGGTAACGGCCCCGAGATTAATCCCACACCGCTTGCCGACATTGCAAACGACCACACAATGATTGTTTTCGGTGTCAGCAACGATATGACGGGCTATGTTGTACCGCCCAATGATTTCGTGCTTCACCCCGGTCAGCCTTACCTCAACAGCACAAGGGATCGTTTCGGCAACAATCACTACCACGAAACAAACTCAATGGGAATCACCACACAGAAAGCCATTGCAGACACATTCGCAACAGTAGTAAAGAATTTCGGTTAACATAATCAAATCACAAACAAAAACACCCGTTTTGCAACGGGTGTTTTCTTTTATAACTATGATTATTCCGCAATCTGTCTGATTACGGCAACGCAATCGTCATAATCCATAATCTTCGGCACGGGGTAGAGGGGGTTGCCTTCCTTGAGGGCTCTCTTTGCAATGGTGGGGATATCCTCTTCCTTGATGGGAAGCTTTGAGGGGATATTCATTGCGGCATTGAGTTCCTTGATTTTCTCAATGAAAAGCTTTGCCTTTTCTTCAATTGTCAGACCGTTTGTCTTAAGACCTGCGATAACTGCAAGCTTTGCAAGGGGAGCATAGTCTGTTTCGCCGTAGTATTCAAGAACATAAGGCAGAACAACAGCGTTTGCAAGGCCGTGAGGTGTGCCGTAAATGCCGCCGAGATTGTGTGCAATTGCGTGAACATAACCGACATAAGCTCTTGTGAAAGCAACACCTGCGTAGTAGGATGCAACAAGCATATTCTCTCTTGCCTGAATGTTTTTACCGTCATTGTAAACGGTGAGAATGTTGTCAAAAATGAGCTTTGTTGCCTTTTCAGCGGCAATGGTTGTGCCTTTTGTGTTGCTGTGGCCGATGTATGCTTCAACCGCGTGTGTGAGCGCATCAATACCGGTTGTGGATGTGATGTGGGGGGGAAGACCGATGGTGAGTTCGGGGTCAAGAACTGCATATTTGGGGCGCAGAACGGGGTCGTTAATTGCATATTTTTCGTGAGTTCTGGGGTTTGAAACAACGGCGGCAAGTGTGGTTTCCGAGCCTGTGCCTGCGGTTGTGGGAACGGCAAAAAGAAGGGGAAGCTTCTTGATAACCTTGAGAACGCCTCTCATTTTTTCAACGGGGGTGTTGGGTCTTGCAACTCTTGCACCGCAAGCCTTTGCACAGTCCATGGGTGAACCGCCGCCGAAAGCGATGATTGCTTCACAACCGTTGTCTTTGTAAAGCTTAAGCGCCTCTTCAATGTTGTCAATTGTGGGGTTGGGCTGTGTGCCGTCATAAACGGTAACCTTGATGCCGTTTTCTTTAAGGCTTTCAAGCATTCCGTCAAGCAGGTGAAGCTTCATAAGACCGCCGTCTGTTACAACAAGAACATTGTTGACACCCTTTTCTTTTACAAGTGCGGGCAGCTTTTTGACAGCGCCGGGGCCTTTGAGAAGCTCGGGCTCCGACCAGTCGAGAACAGAGCTGACAACCTTAAAGGTTTTCTGATAAGTTCTGCAAAATGCATTATAAGCTGTTGACATAGTGAACTCTCCCATATTTAAAATTTTTGTTTATTGATTATGATTTTTTCTTAACCTTGCCGATGACCGCAAAAACAAGCAATGCGGCAATGTTGACAAGTACAATGCTTGCACCCGTCGGTGTTTCATAAAGGTAAGAGATGACAATGCCTGCAACAAAGCAGACAACCGCTACCGCTGCCGAGCAGATGATAACACTTTTGAAGCGCTTGCACACGCGCATTGATGTCAGGGCGGGGAAGATGATGAGGCTTGAAATGAGCAACGCGCCCATCATGCGCATACCGAGCACAATTGTCACGGCAGTCAGCGCCGCAATCAACATATTGTAAAGGCTTGCTTTTGTGCCGGTTGCCCGCGCAAAGCTTTCGTCAAAAGTAACGGCGAAGATTCTGTTATAGAAAACGCCGAAAAGAACAAGAACAACGGCAGACAGCGCAATGCTCAGTTTAACATCGTTTGCGCTCATTGAAAGAATACTGCCGAACATATAGTTGAAAACGTCTGTGTTGATGCCGTCCGTTACGGAAATAACAGTGATTCCGACAGCCAGTGCGCCGCTTGAAATCAGAGCAATTGCGGCATCACCCTTGATTTTACTGTTTTCGCTGAGTCTTAACAGCAGAAATGCGGCAACAACCACAACGGGGATTGCTACACTAAGCGGTGCGGCATTCATAACGGTTGCAATCGCCAGCGCGCCGAAGCCCACGTGGGAAAGGCCGTCACCAATCATTGAATAGCGTTTGAGCACAAGGCTGACACCGAGGAGCGAGGCGCAAAGTGAAACAAGCACACCGACAATGACCGCGCGCAGAATAAACGGATAAGAAAAGATTTCAATAATGCCGTCAATCATTTCCCGTCACCTCCCGTGAATTCTTTGCCGATGTCGGAGGCGAGATAATCCTCGGTTGTGCCGAAAAACAGTTGCGAGTGACCGAGATGAAGGATTTTTGTGGCATATTTTACGGCGGACTGAATATCGTGAGACACCATAACCACCGTTATTCCCTGCTGTTTGTTGATTGCTTCAACAAGGGAATAAAATTCGTTTGTCATAACAGGGTCAAGACCCGTAACGGGCTCGTCAAGCAAAAGCATTTCTTTGGTTGCACAAAGCGCCCTTGCCAGCAAAACACGCTGTTGCTGACCGCCGGAAAGCTCGCGGTAACAGTGCTTTTTAAGCTGTGAAATTCCCATCAACTCCAGTTTCTCAAGGGCGGCAGACTTGTCCGCTTTTGAGAAAAACGGTCTGAAACGGTTGTTGAGTCTGCCCGAAAGCACAACCTCAAAAACGCTTGCGGGAAAATCCTTTTGTGTCGCGGTCTGTTGCGGCAGATAACCGATTTGTGTGGATTTGAATCCGTCAGCGGTCACAATTTCGCCGCTGGCAGGTGATTTGAGTTTTAATAATCCCTTGACAAGTGTCGATTTGCCTGAGCCGTTTTCACCGACAATGCACAGGTAATCGCCCTTTTCAATGTCAAAATTCAGCGAGCTTACAACCGTAATCCCGTCATAGCTGAAGGAGACATTATTGCATTGGAAAAGTTTCATTAAGCGAGTGCCTCCTTGAGATTTGCAAGGTTGTTGCTCATAAGGTCGAAATAAGTCACGCCTGCGTCAAATTCTGCTTTTGACACATTGTGGCAGGAGTGGAAGAGCATTTTTTTCGCACCCGTTGCCTCGCAGATTGTGTCTGCCATTCTTTCATTTGAAAATTCAATGTAAAAAACAACGGGGATGTTGTTTGAATTTACTTTATCAATCAGAAATTTTACTGTTGCCGCACTGGGCTCAGTTTCGGTTGCACAGCCGGGAAATGCGGAAAAAAATTCTATTCCGTATTCCTTTGCAAAATAAAGGAAGGGAAATCTGTCGGCAAAAACCACGGTGTCTGTCTTTGAGTTTTCAACAGTTGCCCTGATTTCTCCGTCAAGTGCGGAGAGTTTTTCAGTGTAGGCGGCGGTATTTGCCGAATAGACCGAAGCACCCTCGGTATCAATCTCGCACATCAACTCACAGATTTTGTTTACCATAATAACGGCATTTTTGGGCGAGGTCCAGATGTGCTCATCATATTCGTTTTCGTTGTGGTCGCGGTCGTGTTCCATACCCTCGACGAATTCTTTTTTTTGCGCCTCAACGCTGTCAAACAGCGAAGCGGTCACAAGGCTTGTGCTTTCAACGGAATCAAGAATTGCGTTAACCCAGTTGTCAGAAACTCCGCCGATGTAAAGAAAAAGGTCAGCGCTTGTGATGCCGATGATATCCTGCGGTGTGGGGTCAAAAGCGTGGCTTTCGGTGCCGGGGGAGAGAAGCATGGACACAACAGCCCTGTCGCCGCAGACCTGACGGGCAAAATCGTAAAGCGGAAAGTTTGTGACAACGATGCTGAGCTTGCCGTCGGTGTCGGTAACCGCCTTGTTATTACAGCCGCAGAAGGTGCCCGCAAGAATAGCAAAGGCAAAAACAACGGCAAGAATTCGCTTGAACATTTTATTGATATCCTCCGAAGGGAAAAATTCGAAATGAGTGCAATTTATTCCATATTACTCTAATATAATATATTACTACTTAAAAGCAGTGGTGTCAATCAAAAAATGTCAAAAATGCAGTCTTAACGGGAAGCGTACCGCCAAAAAAGCAGACAAAAAAAGACGAACAAATAATAAAGCAAAAAACAAACAAAAAAAATACGAAAAAAAGATTGACAAACTCCTTTGTTTTTGCTATTATACATCTGTTCGCAAAAGACACCTTTTCAAAATTTGGGCCATTAGCTCAGTTGGTTAGAGCAACCGGCTCATAACCGGTTGGTCCGGGGTTCGAGTCCCTGATGGCCCACCATTAATACATAGGGGTATAGCTCAGTTGGTAGAGCAGCGGTCTCCAAAACCGCGTGCCGAGGGTTCAAGTCCTTCTGCCCCTGCCACAAAAAAGTCCGGAAATCCTTGATATATAAGGGTTTGCGGGCTTTTTCTTTGTCGAAATTTATTTTTCTAAATTTGCACTTTACCGTAAAATATCGTACATTTTCGAGGGCTATGTGCCCCCCAATGTGCCCCCCGCAGAAGACCGCTATCCCTATATATATCAACAGTTTTTATACGTTTCTATGTATAAAAAACCATTATTTTGGGGGGCAAATTTTACCGCGTGCCGTATTTTTTGCTCTTTTTATTGCTCATTCATCACTCATTTTCCGTTGATAAACAAGTGGCGAAAAGGTAGTTGATTTCTATATAATGTATAAGATGTTCTTTCAAAATTTTTTGGCTGTTGATATTTTTTATTTAGTATGATAAAATAACCGAAAGAGAGGAAGTGATTAAATGAACAAGAAATCATTTGAAATCTTAAGTGCCGATACAGTTGTGGCTGTGTGGAATGACGGTCAGCTTACAGTTGTTAACGACGCTTTACTTCCTTTATATTTAAAACGCATATCAGATGCTGAAAAGTGGCTTGAAAGCCGTGCGATTGATAGTCACAGAGCAAACTCCCGCCTTCTCAAGAAGGCACTCAGACTTGCTGAAAAAGATGATGTTTCAACGGTTGTTCACGTAAACGGTGCAACAATTTCCGATAATTATTGGGTACGCTCCATTGATTCAGAGCTTACTTATGCTGACATCAAGTTTGATAATGACTACTTTTCCAACCTTGCTCTTAAGGGTACTTATGACAGCTTTAATCGAGCCGCTAACAGTAAGCACAGCAGAACACCTGAGCTTACTAATGTAGGCAGCTTTGAGAAATGCTGGAAGCTCCGGGACGGTAAATGGTGGATGTATAAAAAAGCCAATCATAACGAACTGTTTTCCGAGCTTTTTGTTTTCGAACTCGGCAAAGCTCTCGGAATGAATATGGCTCATTACGAGCGTGGTCAGAGTGTTATTAAATCTCTTGACTTTACGGATTCATCAAGTGTTAATTTCGAGCCTGCTTCAACATTTATGGGCGATAATGAAGATTATGAGGATGTAGTTTCCAATCTTCAGAAGATTTGTCCCGAAGCAATTTCGGATTATGTCAGAATGATTTTCCTTGACACTATAGTCGCAAACCCCGACAGACACACAAACAATTTCGGTTTGCTCCGTGATATTCATACAGGTAAACTTATTGGATTTGCTCCTAATTTTGATAACAATATGGCTCTTATAGCCAGAGGCTATCCGAAGAAATCAACCTCAAAGGATTTGCTTATCAGGCTGTTCAACGAGCTTCTTGAAAATCATCCCGAATTTAAAGCTTATCTTCCCGAACTTGATGAATTAACAGTCAAGAACATTCTTGATAAATTGAATATGAAAGTAAAAAGGCAAGAAATAATTGATTTTGTAATTAACAGATATAATATGATTTCATCAAATTAATAATCAATTATTACAAACAAAAAAAGAGAGCAGAAAGACGGTTAAATCTTTCTGCTCTTAAATTTTTATGAAATCAATGTTTCCTTAATGAATTTATCCTGAAGCAGAGCGGCATTAGCCTTGGATTGCTCGTCAACGTGAGTATAAATGTTAGCTGTTACACCGTACTCACTGTGTCCCATAAGCTCCTGTGTTGTTTTAATATCAACACCCGACCATTGAAGCATTGAGCAATAGGTATGTCGGAGCTGATGTGCGGTGAATTCTTCAAAACGCTCATCTGCAAAGCAAAGCAAATCCTCGTCTCTGCCGTCAGCAGCCCTTAGTGCTTCCATATAGCTCTCAAAAAGGCGTTTCCAAGCTGTTTCCGTCATTCTTCCGCCGTAAACCTTCTGAACAATATAAGGACCCTTGGAGTGCTTTTTTGCTTCAAGAAGCAAATTGTAAAGAAAATCATTCATCGGGATTTTTCGCATACCTGCTTTTGTTTTGGTTTCCTTTAATTCAAACTGCTTGAAATCATAAGATTTGTTTACATTTATGATTCTGTTTTTGAAGTCAATATCAAACCAAGTCAGTGCCGTTACTTCTCCACGTCTGAGACCTGCAAGAAGCATTATACAGGCAGCAACCTTTGCTCTGTGCTCCGTTGTGAGTATCAACTGAATTGTGTACTTGTTAATGGCAGTACGGCTGTTTTCACCTGCGTTTTTCGGTATCTTAACATCATCGCAGGGATTATAAAAAAACATAGATTATATTTTTTACAAGCATTTTTATAAAACAAAACTGACACCGTTTGAAAAAAGTGGTTTTCTGTTTTTGTGAGGAAGAATTAATCACCGTTGATAAAAATCAAAATGTGTGTTATATTTATTTACACAAATTCTCATATCATGAACGAGGTGTTGTCATGCCACTGCTTAACAAAGTAATCAGTTTTATAACAGCTTTGATAATTGCGGTTTTTCCGTCGCTTGGTGAAAACCCCGAAGCCCCCGAATATTTTGAGGATGACCCGCAATACGTTGTATTTATGGTAACAAATGTGCATTACCTGAATCTTGAACCTTATGTAAAGCAGATGGTTGAGCTTCACGGTGAAATTAACCCCGATTCAAAGAGAATGTATGCTTTCGGTGTTATTGGTCCGATGTGTCTGACTCAGTCTGTTGAGCAGATGAACGAAGAAGTCAACCATGTTTTTTCACTTGCGGAAAAGTATAATGTTCCGGTTTATTTTCAGATGGATGACTGCACGAATTACTCCACCTATTTCGGTGACGGTGCGACAACTGATGAAAACGGCAATAAATTTTATAATGACCCCGAGATGTGCGAATGGATTGCCTTTCCCGAGGAAGGTGAAGAATGGGGCGGTCAGTCATACGGTATGCTGCCGAGATGGCATTGTGACTGGAGCGGAGTGCCGTTTGCAACAGCAGGCGGTTTTCCGTGCTTCAATTCCGAAAAATATCTGAATTGGTACTCAAATCAGGTTAAAAAGGGCTTTATTGATCCGCTTGTCAAAAACTATACAAGGCTTAAATCGCAGGGCAAGGCATATCTTTTTGCGGGCATAAATACAGGCTGGGAAACACAGATTCCCGATTACAGCGGCAGTGATTACGCTTCAATGGAAGATTTTGAGCGTGCACAGTACGGTATGCATGCACTGCACAATATGGGCTATAATGAAGAAAGTCTCAAAAAAGAAGCTTATAAAAACTTGATGTCCGTTGAGGATTATACAAAGCAGCTTCTTTACGGCGTGCTCGCCGATTATATCGAGTTTACCTGCAAGCTTTTTTATGATGCGGGGATTGAACGGCATAAAATTATTTCGCATATTGTTTCGCTTTCATCTTATACGGAAGAATACAGCACTATGCGTCCGCCAACATGGGTCTGCATCAATGATTACTGCACACCGGGCTGGACAATGAGCCCCAAGACCTGCCCGTATGACCTTGATGTTCTTTATATGCAGTTAGCGCAAAACGGCAGAAATGAGTACGCCAACGCAGAGGGTTATGCTCATTATGATGATGTTGAAACCTGCCGTGCTTATTTTGAGGAAAGTCTGCTCGGTAACTCGAAGCTGATTACCGTTTACGGCTATGACCAGGAAACAGGAGCTTACGGCTATGTGAAAAATGAGGATTTCTACTTTGTTAAGGTCGTTAAAGAATGGCTGAATTACGAGCTCGGACCTGATTACAAATGGACCGAAAGACCCGATTTGTCGGTTGATTACGGCGGATGTGAGCCGTTAGTAAGGTTGAAAATAAAGATTAAAAAGCTTTTTAATTGAATGAATCTGAATCACGTTTGAAGACATAACTTTAATTTATCCCATGACTGTTGCCGTTCATGCAACCGAAAAAATCTGTTTTGATCAGGTGACGGTGTAACAGCAAATGTGAAATTTGTTGATTCGTTTGACACCAAAAACAGCATTAAAAATATATTGAAATCTTAATTACTGCGGTTGTCATTATGATGATAAGTAAGGCTGTAAAAAGAACAGTATCTTCAGGTGAACTATGAAAATTATAATTGATGCAGATGCGTGTCCGGTGGTTGATATTGCCGTTGATACAGCTAAAGAGCGTAATCTTGAATGCATAATCGTTTGTGACAACACACATTCAATTCAGAAAGACGGTGCTGTTACTATTGTTGTAGACAAGGGTGCCGATTCTGCAGACTGCAGGATTGCTAATCTCACGGAGAAGGGTGATGTTGTTATTACACAGGATTACGGTCTTGCAGCTCTCGTGCTCGGAAAGGGTGCAAAAGCGCTTAATCAGAATGGTCTGATTTACTCCGACACCAACATTGAAAACTTGCTTTTCACCCGATATATCGGCAAGAAAGAGCGTATGGCAGGCAACAGAACAAAAGGACCAAAAAAGAGAACGGTGCAAAATGATGCTGATTTCATAAGAGCATTCTATTTGTGTCTCGACAGTAATTGAGTTATAGCAAAGGCAGGGATTTCTCCCTGCCTTAATTTTATGCGCAGACTATTTCATTGAGGATGATTTCTTCGATTGAGCTGATAATGTTAACAGCCGCTTTGACGGGTTTTACAAGTAATCTGTCGTCCTATATACCGCCGATAATTCTGCCTCGGTAGCAGAGGATATATTCTCCCATCATCGCTCTGTATGTTACTTCTTCTAATTCAGATAACTGTTCTAAAATAAAATCCAAATATTCTTTACTTGAAGGCATAATTGTACATTTTATTCATATTGTCAGATTCCCGTAAACGTTCTCTCAATGACATTATCCTGAAGTGCTTCGTCAAGGTTTACGAAATAATCGCTGTAACCTCCGACACGCACTATAAGATTGCGGTGGTTATCGGGATTCGTTTTTGCGTCAAGGAGGTCTTCAGGAGAAACGACAGTAACGGTATATTGCTGTCCGCCGCCCGCAAAATACGCTTTTGCAAGCGCGATAAAAGAGGCTTTTCCTTTCTCACTGCAGAACAGCTTCTTTTCAAACTTATTCTGAAAAACAAAGCCGCTGCAAGCGTTGGTGTGATTGTATTTAAGAACGGATTTGATTTGTGCCGTAGGTCCGTTCGTGTCACGTCCGGGTGTTGCGGCGATGCTGTCTGCGAGGAGGGGTTCTCCCTTTAGCTTTCCGTTGGGAAGTGCCGCAGTCTGTTCACCGTAATCGGCGGCACGGTTGAATGTACTGCATCCGCCCGTGAACACTCCGCCTCTGTAGGTGTTGTTACGCTTGAGAACGGTGAAGAAACGGTTGAGTGCACGTGCAGTTATTTCGTCAACCTCTTCGATATCGTTGCCGAACTTTTCGCAGTTCTTAAAATCGTGGTGAAGCTTTTCGTATCCCTCAAAGTTTGCGTTAAGGGCATCAATAAGCTCTGACATTGTATATTTCTTTTCGTCGTAAACAAGCTTCTTGACAGCGTAAAGGCTGTCGCCTGTATCGGCAATACCTTCGGCTAAAATCTGTCCGTGGTTATAAAGCGGACCGCCGTTTCTGTAGTCACGGCCTTTTTCAAGGCAGCCCTCAATCAGACAGGAACGAAGAGGGTGAGGTTCAAACACACCCCGAAGGTGCTGATATGTGTTTGCACTGCTGCAGGAATTGTAGGTCACATATTCAAGCTGTTCCATAAAAGCCCGTTCAAAGCTCTCATAGGTCGCAAAGGATCTCGGGTCGCCCGTTTCAATGGAAACTTTCTCACCGTTCATTGCATTAATGCCGTTGTGAAGTGCAAATTCGAGGCACTTGGCAAAAACAACCTCGCCGTCTTCAAGACCCATATGGCTCTTGCCGAGAATATCTATCTGATTACAGCCGTTCATACAGTAATCGTGGCTGTCTTCGGGCGGAATGCCTGTTTTTTCAAGTGCAGCACAAACTACATCGTCGTTGTATAGTGCAGGAAGTCCCGTTCCTGTTGCAAGAGTATCTGCAATGGCATTCCAGAGCTTATCGGGTGTGTTTGAGTGAATGCGGCAGGTGAGATTTGGTGTGTTATAGCCTTTCTTTCTCACCATATCGAGAATATCATATGTAAGCTCATTGGATTCGTCATTCCGGCTCTCGTCGCTTCCCGAAATGCAGAGATTCCAGGAACGGTGGTCGTGGAAATATTCCCACAGTCTGTCAAGCAGATCTGTAATTTCTTCCTTGTTCTCGGTTTTTAAATATGCGGGATACATATACTGGTCAAACCGACCGGGAGAATCACTTCCGTCAAGGGCAAAGATGAGCATAAAAGAGCACATAGCCGAAGTGAAATCGTAAGCAGGCTTCTTCGGCACGGTTTCAAATGCCTTTGCCATACGCAGAAGAAACGCCTTGTCATTGGTGCTTTCGCATTCTTCAGCCTTTTTAAGAGCTGAAAAACGGTATCTTTCACCTATAATGTCTATTGCATCAAGGACATAGGAACAAGAACGGTAAAACCAATCCTCGTCGGGGTGTTTATCACGGTTTTCGGCGATGATTGAACGGATATGGTCTGTTCCGTAATTAACTATCCTGCCGTAATCCGGGTTGGAATGGCCGCCCCAACCGCCGCCCCATTCGGCACCTGAACGGTCGAGTGCTTCCGTGGGTTCGGAATAAAGTCTTTTTGCTTTGTCTCTGAATATATTTAATTTGTCAATGTATCGCTTAAATGTTTCCTTGTGTTCGGGAAATTCCTCAGCAAGCTTCATAATGTTTTCATCACAAAAGCGAAGCCCTTCTGAAGGAGTGTAGGTTGCTGTGCCGTATTTCGTTTCAAATGCCGTTTCGGGAAGCAATCGGCGCGAAAACCTAATCTCGATATTCTTTGCGGCATAAAGCAGAGCAAGACCCACTCTTTCGCCGTGCTCAAGTGTCTCATCGAGAAAATATCCGTAAAGGAAAGGGTCGATTTTTACTAAATCTGTCATAAAGATACCTCTTTTATTTTGATACCCTCACATCTGTGCCGTGAGAAGCAAACAGTGAACACCAGCGTGCCATTTCATCATCCCCCGCACTTTCACGGGTATAAGCTGAAACAGTGCCAATCTTTTCGGATTTTCCGATACCGAGAGTATGATAAGGCATAATCTCTGCATATCTGTACCGTCCTTTGTTTTCATTAAGGAAATCTGCAAGCAGGGCAATATCCTCTTCGCTGTCATTGCAATCGGGAATCAGGGGCAGTCTGATAATAATATCCGCACCTGAGTCCATAAGATATTGAAGGTTAGAAATAATATGAGCATTGTCGAAGCCCGTAAGCTCTCGGTGGCGCACGGGGTCAATGCATTTTATGTCATACAGAAAAGTTGTGCCGAGATCGGCGGCTTTCTCGTAGAATTCACGGGAACCGATACCGCAGGTTTCTACGGCAAGGGAAATTCCTGCATCCTTTGCGTGAGTGAGAAGCTCCAATGTAAATTCAGGCTGATATAACGGTTCGCCGCCTGTAACGGTTAGTCCGCCTCCGGATGTATCGTAGAACATCTTGTCTTTTAATACTTCTTTGATAACTTCCGAAGCAGTCATTTCTTTGCCGATAATTTCGTTGGCATCGCTCGGACATATTTCCGCACACTTGCCGCATCGAATACACTTTTCACGGTCAATCTTCATAATGCCGTTTTCAATTGTTCGTGCCGAACAAACCGCAAGACATCTGCCGCATGATGAGCATTTCTGTTTGTTAAAGGAAAGTGTGGGTGTTTTTTCAAGGCTTTCGGGATTGTGGCACCATATGCATCTGAGAGGACAGCCTTTCAGAAACACACAAGTGCGGATGCCGTCACCGTCGTGTATGCAGAATTTCTGTATGTTGAATATGATTGCGTTCATCTCATGCTCACCAACTTTCAAAATCAATTATACCACTCTGACAAATAAAAAAGCAACAGTGAAAAAACCGTTGCTTTTGCGTGACTATTGACCGGATTTTGTTAGACAAATTCTTATTTATCGAATTGATTATATCATATCACGGGGTGTTTTCAGTGTCAACTTTCACATGTTTCAAGTAGTTTTTTTGAATAAAAAGAGGACATTGCACGATTTCTTTCGCGCAATGTCCTTTTCGCATTTTTTACAGCAATGATAGTATCTTTCGCTTGTATTCCAAAAACTCTGCAGTCAGGTTGAAATCATCACGCCGGGGCTTAGGTTCTTTAATTTTGATTTCTCCCGTAATTTCTCCGGGCGAACCGGATAACAGATATATTCTGTCTGAAATAAGAATTGCTTCGTCAATGTCATGGGTAATAAAAAGCGTTGAAAGCTGAATTTTCTCCATAACATTCAGATACCATTTGTGCATTGAACTCTTTGTAAGAGTATCCAATGCAGAGAAAGGTTCATCCAGAAGAGCAACATCTTTTGAAAACATATATGTCCGCAGTAGTGCCGCACGTTGGCGCATACCACCCGAAAGCTGAGCAGGATATTTCTTTTGTGTTCCTTCAAGTCCGAATTGCTCAAACATCGGTGACACTTGCTTACGTGCTTCTTTTTTCTTTTCACCTTTCAGCAAAATAGGTAAAGCCGCATTATCCTCTATTGTTCTGTAAGGTAACAGCAAATCCTTTTGCAGCATATAGCTTATATGACCCGGCTGATTGGCAATATCTTTTCCGTCAAGTATCACCTGACCGTTATCAGGCGATAAAAGACCAGAAATAATGTTGAACAAGGTTGTTTTTCCGCCGCCGCTGACACCGAGCAAACATACCAATTCACCTTGATTCAGTTTAATAGAAACATCCTTCAGAACGTGATTGTCGCCAAAACTTTTGCTTACATTTTTAACTTCTAACTTTTTCATATTATACGGGAAGATATTCATTTGTAAAGCCGAAATCAGGATTGATTTTTTCTTCAAGAAGATTCTTTTCATTCAGCCAATTATAGAAGGCAGACCAACGTTCAGGGTCGAACTCACCCCATTTTGAAGCATCAGCGATATATTCGGATGCAAGATATTCCTGACTTGCATATACAAGCGAGCTGTTTGATTTGAGTTCAGGTGCGGCATCCATCAGAATATCTGCGGCATCTCTGGGATTCTCCACCGCATAAGTATATCCTTTTGAAAGTGCCTCAAGGAATGCTTTTGCAGTTTCGGGATTTTCATCAAGCCAAGAATTATTGCCGATGATAACAGGAGTGTAATAATCAAAAACAGGATTTATGTCTGCAAACTCAAAGTAATCTGTTTCAAGTCCCGCTGTCTGACAAGCTATGCCTGCCCAAGCATAGAAAATCCATATAGCATCAACAGAACCGCTTTTGAGAGCCGACACTTCATCGGTAACTGTTGACGGAATCAGCTCAACGAGGTCAAAATTACCGCCGTCAGCTTTCATTACATCTCGGATTGTTTCTTTTTCAACATCCAAATCCCAAGTTGCATATTTCTTGCCTTCAAGACCTTTGGGTGTGTCCATTCCTTCGCCTTTGTGTGAAATAATGCCCGAAGTGTTATGCTGAATAACAGCGGCAACCGCAGTAACGGGAATGGCTGAATCTCCTGCAAAAGCAGGTGCCAGAGAATCCTGGAATGAAACTCCGAACTGTGCTTTACCCGAAGCCACCAAGGCTTCTGCACCGCCTTCGGGAGGCTGAACGATTTCAACATTCAGACCTGCTTCTTCAAAATAACCGTTCGCCTCGGCAACAAATATTCCCGTATGATTGGTGTTCGGTGTCCAATCAAGAACGATTGTAATTTTGTCCGGTTCAGTTTTTCCGCAAGCAGACAGACTGAAAACAATTACAACAGACAGCAATAGTGCGATTGATTTTTTCATGTTTTTTCTCCTTTTTTATCTGTGTTACGATAAGGCATACACTTTCTCTCTGCAAATCCGACCAATGCCATAAGTGCCAAAGAAATAGCAGAGATAAGAAAAATAACGGCAAACATTTTGTCAAAAGCGAACGCTTTTTTCACTCGTGTCATATAAACACCCAAACCGCCGAAGCCTCCGAGCCATTCACTTATTACAGCACCGACAACGCTGTATGCTGCGGCTATCCTCAGACCTGAAAACAGTTGCGGTAATGCCGAAGGGAATTTGATGTAACGGAAAACCTGAAAACGGTTTGCACCCATAGAGCGAAGTAATCCTATTGAATCTTTATCCGCACTCCTGAATCCGTCAAGAAGTCCTACGGTTACAGGAAAGAATGTTGATATAACTATCAGAACAATCTTCGGAGTCATTTCATAACCGAACCACAGCACAAGAAGCGGTGCAATGGCAACAGAAGGGATTGTTTGCGTGATGATGAGTAACGGATAAAATGCTTTGTACAGAATATCAAATGTATCCATAAGCACAGCTGCAATAAATCCCACACTCACTCCGAGAAACAGTCCGATAAAAGCTTCTTGCAGAGTAATAAAAGAATTTTCAAGCAGTAAAGGGAATTCGCTCACAAAAGCCTGCATTACCTCTATGGGTGACGGCAGCATATAAGACGGTATAAGTCTCGTTGTGCAAAGCAACTGCCATAAAATCAGCAATGCGGCAACGGCGGTGATTGACGGTATATTACGCTTGAGCATGTTTTTTTATTTTTTTGTCAATGGTCAGTATTTCGCCTTCGGGTCTGTAAACAACCTTTACATAAGCCGATACATTTTCCGCACCTGCTCTTATTGCAACGTGCTGACACTCTTTGACGATGTCCATCAGTTGGTCATAGTCTTCACCTTCAATTGTGGTTTCAAACGGACCCACATGGCAGTTTAAGCCGTTGCTTTTGATGAATGCGATAACCTCATCCACAATGCGGATAAGGTCATCTTGGTCTTTTGCTTTGGGAAGAACCTGGATTGCGATACTTGCTTTCATAATTTTACCTCCAAAAAAAATTACCTCCGCCGGAAAAATCGGCGAAGGTTTCTTAAAGTACGGTTTGTTTACTGCAGATTCACAATGTACTTCAGCTATACTTCCTACGCCGGCATTATCCGGATCAGGTTTACGGGTCGCAGGTTTACCTGCCTCTCAGCCATTCAAAACGGCTCCCCGGAACTTAAAGTATGAAATAAAAAACAGGAGACAGCCTTTCGGATGCCTCCTGTAAAAAATCCTTGTGTATGACTTCCTACGGCGGCATTATCCGCATCAGGTTTATAGGGTCGAAGTTTGATTACTTCCTCTCAGCCTGCAAGCACAAGCTCCCCTGTGTTTATTTCGTTTGATATTATATACCCATCTTTGCAAAAATTCAATAGGGTTTTAAAAAATTATTTTGTTTACCTTGTGTTGTTATTTAGTCCAACAAATCGGAATTTGTCTTTGCATAACCGGTATTTATATCCCTATAATTTCTCTGATTTGCTTTGCATCAATATCATTCAGATTGCGGTTCTGCGAAACAGAGATATACGCCGCCGCACCTGCAGCTTCACCGATTCCAAGGCAGATAGGCATAGCTCTGAAATTTGAATGTGCCATATGTGTACCAGAAATGTTTCTTCCGCAAAGCAAAAGATTTTCTTTGATTTCGGGGAGAAGACAGCGATAAGGAATTGTATATCCTTTTTTCTGCGAAAAATGCTTTTGCACACCGGTCTTATCCAAACCCGAACCTGCAATGTTATGCACGTCAAAATTGAAGTAAGCATCTTTAACAACATAATCGTCGAACACCTTGGCTTCGAGAATATCCTGCTCGGTTAAGGTGTATTTACCTTTGAAATGTCTTGTTTCGCGAATGCCGATAAGTGATGCGGAGCTGATGATAAAACAATTTTCATATCCGGGAACAAATTCTCTTAAATATTTTACTATATCATCCATTTGTCTTCGGCAGATAAGAGTTGCTTTTGTCAAATCGTCCGCGCAAGTGCCGTCAATTTCAATAGCGTTTGTCATATTGCAGGTAACAATTCCGGGCAAAGTTGTTTCGTAAGTCAAGATATGTCCTGCAGGATAAGGAATATGTTGCCTTGCAAGTGCCTGCAGCTCGCCGTTGGGTGTTTCATAAGTAGATTCAAACGAACCTAAAAAGACAGCTCGGCTGTAATCCACACCGCCCACCTTGAACATCAGAGTTGCAGGTTGCATTTTATTATCGCTTTCACGACCCAAGACGAATTCTGCGCCCGCTCGGGCGGCAATATCGCCGTCACCCGTAGCATCTATGGTGATTTTGGCATAAATATCAGTTTTTCCCGACTTGTTTATAACGGTAGCGCCGAGTACTTTGTTACCGTCACAGATTGCATCTTCGGCAAAAGTGTAAAGAATAATACGGCATCCGACCTCATCAAGCATTTCAAGATAAAGCGTTTTCAGCTTTTCGGGATCTATTATATTGGTTATTTTATTTTTGAATTTGCCTTCGTTTTTTTCGGCACTTCGTCTTAATATCTCATTAAATAACGGACTGCCGCAGCTTCCCGTCCAATGACTCATAAGCCCTGAGGTTGAAATTCCGCCAACATCGCCGTTTTGCTCAACAAGAACAACCTTTGCTCCGCTTTTAGCTGCAGTGTATGCCGCCGCAAACCCTGAGGGTCCGCTGCCGAGAACCAAAACATCAGTATGTAATTCAAACTTTGCTGTCATAGTCTGCTCCTCCGGATAGTGTTTATATAAATTGGAATTTGCTCATTTGCGTTAAATCGGTTGTTCTATTTGTTAACAAAACGAAGCACTGCATTGCCGTCACGGCAAAACTCAACAACGGAAATTGAAATATTATCGAGTGAAAATCTGAAGACATGCGGTTTAACCCCTAAAGCTGTGGGGATAAGATACTCAAGAAATCCATGGTGGCTGAAAACCGCAACACGGTCACCGAAAGAAAATCTGTTTTTGATGTAAGAAATCACTTTTTCCGCACGGATGATATTATCCTCAAAAGCTTCACAGCCAAATTCATATTTCTCGGTGCCGTAGAGTTTTTCACACATTTTTGTGTTTTTGTAATATCTTTGGAGATATTCCTCGCTGCAGCCGTAATAACCGGGGGTGCAACCGCATTCCACAAGCTCGGGACAGATTTCAAGCAAAGGCTTGTCGGACTTTGCATTGCAAACACCGACGGCGGTTTTAAAGCTGCGCAACAAAGAACTTGTAATATATGCATCTATCGGCAAATCTTTAAGCTTTTCGCCTAACTTGATGCACTGTTGTTCACCCTTTGCGGTAAGCTCACCATCGCTCGGATCTCGGTCTCCGATATCACCGTAATTTGTTTCTGCGTGTCTGATAAAAAAGATTTGCAACGAGTCATGCTTTTCCATACTTTTCACCTTTTGATTCCTGTGATATTTGATATAAAATTTTTGTTTATTGTTCTGCTGAAAAACAATCTGAATTCGAGAAATTCAAGTCTGTCATTTTTATCGCCAAAGTCTGTTATAATATTTTTATCTTTGCAACCGTTATCTTGTAAGTTGATTCAAAACAAGGAGGGTTGTTTACATAGTAAAGTGTTGTGCCGTCAAGGGAGAAGAAGAGCGAAGGGCTGTAGGCGCATCTTTCATAAGGGTCTAATGAGTACGGTATCGGATTATCAATCGGAGCAAATGTTTTTCCGTAGTCAAAGCTTATAAACATATCGGTTCCCGTATCGCTTCCGCCGTTAACAGGATGCTTTCCGACCACAATAAGAGATCCGCATTTTCCGCCGACGGGTGTCCACGCAGCATAGGGAGAAGACCCAAAAGTTTTTCCTGCGGCAGATACGATTTTGCCGTAGTCCGACACATCTCCCCAATCGTCAAGTGATGAGGATTTTTTGCAGTAAATAGGATTACCGTTAATACCTGCCATTTCATATACCATGAAGTATTCACCGTTGCCCATTTTTACAACGGATGCCATTCCCGGTCTCAGAGAAGAATCTTCACAGGCAACGCATTCGAATTTTTCGCTCCAGTTCACGAGGTCGGTTGAGTATTTGTAAACGAGCTTCTGTGAGTGCTCGGGGTCTGAGTCGTCGGAATAGAAGCAAAAAAGTCTGCCGGTTTCTTTCTCATATATAAGATAAGGCTCCCATACACCCCAATCTGTTCCGCCCGCCTTGTCAACATTGCAGAAGGCATTGAAGGTTCTTCCGAGATCCGTGCTTGAATACAGAGTTATTGTGCTGTCGGCAACCCCTTCTCCATATACGGATGTTGCGGCAAGTATTACGGTGCCTTTTTCAAAATCACCCATATCCGTCGGAAGTTCGTATAAAAAAGGCATCCATTCGTTCCGGAAACCTTCGTTAAGATTATCTTTAACGGTGCTTACATATTGCCAAGTTTCGGCATCATCGACGCTTTCATAAACAGGATATGTGCTTCCCCATTTTTCAAAGGTTGCAAGAAGCTTGCCGTTATCCTCATTGTTTTTTTGATGACATAGTTTTATTATTGTCGGATACTCGCTTACATTTGAATTGTTATCTGCGGGAACGTATATATCGCTCACACTTTCAGTCTCAAATGCAATCGGCAAATTATCATAATTTATATTCATATTATCGCAAAAAGGAAAAACAGCTCTAAGAAAAGTCAGCAGTATAAGTGTTAACCGAAAAAATATCATCTTCATTGAAATTTCCTCGCTTTATGTTTTCTTTAATTAAGCAAACTGATTGATTCGCGGAATATAATCAGTTCAATAAATGCTTATTTTTTAACTTCATTATAATTCCCTGCGTTTATTTTTGCAACACTTGAATTGACGGTGAAACTGATATATAATTTCAATATCAAAACTGAAAGCGTGATAAAAATGAAAAAGATAAAAATCATCATTTCAATTTTTCTGATACTTGTAATTATTGCGGGAGGTTATGTAGGTAATATGCTCGGAACTTTTAATGATGGCAACTACGGCGAATATTCTTTGAAAAATACAGATGTCGTTTCCGACAGCCCGATAAGCGGAAAAACAATTATCTTCCTTGGCAGTTCCGTTACATTCGGCTACGGTTCTTTCGGTGTCAGCTTTGCGGATTTTCTCGAAAAGACCGACGGCATTACCGCAATAAAAGAAGCGGTTTCGGGTACAACTCTCGTTGATGTGAAGAGCAACTCTTACGTTTCGAGAATGAAAACGGTTGACAAAAATATCAAAGCCGATGCGTTTGTCTGCCAGCTTTCAACCAATGACGCAACCAAAGAAATGCCGCTCGGTGAAATTTCCGACAGCTTCGGTATGAATGACTTCGATACACAGACGATTGCAGGTGCAATTGAATACATAATTGCTTATGCAAAAGAAACGTGGAGCTGTCCCGTTATATTTTACACACAGGCAAAATATGACAGTGTGCATTACGGAAAAATGGTTGACCTTCTTTTGGAAATTCAGAAGAAATGGAACATAACGGTAATTGATTTGTGGAACAATAATGAGATAAATTCAATTTCCGATGAACAAAGAAAAATCTATCTCGTTGACCATATCCATCCGACCAAAGCAGGTTATAAAGAATGGTGGTTGCCCGAGTTTCAGAAGTGTTTGTATGAAATTATAAAATGACGGAAGTGACTGAATGATTTTTGAAAATGCCGAAGTTTCTGTTATCAAAAGCAACAGAAAAACAATTTCAATTCAGGTGAAACCGCATGAAGTTATCATCCGTGCTCCGCTTCGGATGAAAGAAAAAGAAATTGAAAACTTCGTGGAGACAAAAAGAAACCGGATTGAAAAACATCTGAAATCCGTTTCGGAAAAGCAAAAGCTTTTTGAGAATACAGAGCCGTATTCCGAAGAAGAAATCAAAAGCTTTGTTGAAGCTGCAAAGCGGATAATTCCGCCGAAAGTTGAGTTTTATGCCGAGAAAATCGGCGTGACATATAACAAAATCACAATCCGCCGTCAGCGCACACGTTGGGGAAGCTGCTCGTCAAAGGGTAATCTGAATTTTAACTGTTTGCTCGTTTTGTTTCCCGAGGAAATTATCGACAGCGTAATCGTTCACGAACTCTGCCACAGAAAACAGATGAATCACTCTGCGAAATTCTATGCGGAAATTGAAAAGGTTTTTCCCGAATATGGGTATTGCAACGCCTGGCTCAAACAAAACGGTGGAAAGTATCTTATGAAAATTAATAAATGATGACAGGGGAGTTACTATGGATTTTTTAAAGCTTGCAACAGACAGATTTTCGGTGCGTAAATTTACCGACAAGCCTCTTGAAAAAGAGGTGATTGACAAGATTATTGAGGCCGCTCAGGTTGCGCCTACCGGTTGCAATTATCAGCCTCAGAGAATTCTTGTTATCAACAGTGAGGAAACTCTCGCAAAGCTCAGGGAATGCACCCGTTGCCACTTTGATGCGCCGTGTGCAATGCTTGTCTGTTACAACAAAGACGAATGCTGGACAAGACCTTATGACGGCAATCAGAGCGGTATTATTGATGCAAGCATCGTCACAACGCATCTTATGCTTCAAGCCGCGCAACTCGGTGTCGGCTCAACTTGGGTTATGCATTTTAACCCGTTCAAGATGTGTGAGGCATTTGCAATTCCCGAAAACATTGAGCCCGTTGCACTTCTTGTTATGGGTTATCCCGCACCCGATGCGGTGCCAAACGAAAGACACACCGCTTACAGACCGCTGGAAGAAACCATTTTTTATAACAAGTTTTAACGATTGTGCGTTCGCTTGTCTTTAAACGGATTGTCGGAATGTTCGGATAAATATTAAAGCCGTGCGGATTTGAACTGCCCCAAATTGTACTGTTCGTACAATTTGGTTCAGTTCAGTAAACCTAAGCGGAGTTATGTAAATTTGTTTTATTAATTCACCCTGCCGATTTCCTCAAGGGGAATGTTTTCGAAATCGGGGATTGTTTTTCGGATTTCATCAATATCCATGATTGCGTAATTGCCGGAATCGGCATCGACAAAGACATTGTCGGCTTTGTCGATAAAATGAATCTCATTGTCGGCGATATCACCGAATTTGTATGAAGATTGGGCAATGTCGCCGATTTCTTTGTGCTTGTTGAAAATCAGGTTGCCTTTTACGGTGCTTGCGGGATTAGGGATGTATGCAGCGGTTTCACATTGTGATATGTCATCCGTCATTGTTTTATATTCGGGGAATGCATTCTGCCAGATTTCGCTCTGCCACGGTGAAGAATAAAGTGCGTTCCACATATCACCGTTGCCGATATGAGCGTGAGTGAACCAACCGCTGTTGAGCGCGCCGTCTCTTGCTCTTTCGTCAAAGTAAACCGCATTCTGACCTGAATTCACAATTATGTTGTTGGTTACAAGGTTATCTCTTCCGCCGCCGATGTGAATTGAATTTCTCGGAATGTTGATGAGCAGATTGCAATAAATCTGCTGACCTGAGAGGGCGTCATCAAGATAGATTCCGTCAGGCTTGTGTTCGCCTGAGCCGACGTTGTAAATGCAGTTGTATCGGATGATGTTGCCGTACCATATCCAGCTTCTGCCCGAATAAATTGCGCCCGCGTCGTCGGAAAGCAAGCATACATCGTGGATGTTGTTGTATTCAATGATATGATTGTTGCCTCTGTATGTGATTGCTTCGTGCGGGGAATTGTGCATTTCGTTGTGCGAACAGATGTTGCCTGCACCCTCAAGAGTTACCGCCGGCTGATATGTCTGATATATCTCCGACCAATCGTGGATGTAGTTGTTGTCCGCCTTGCTGTTGCCGGGTGTGAGGGTTTCGGTGTCGCCGCCCGAAATGTAAATTCCGCCTTTACCGGTGTGAGTGATTTCATTGTTATATGCAAGGTTGTTGCTGCCGTTCATAACAAGTGCATTGCCCGCAACGTTCTTTATAAGGCAATTCTGCACCGTGTTGTTATTGCCCGTGATGATAACGGCATCGCTTCGGGTTCCCTTTACGGTCAAGCCGTCAAAGGTGAGATAATCTGCCTGTGCATTGATTATCGGATTGAGCGATAACGAGAGGTCAATCTGTGCGTTTTTGATATTTTCGGATTTCCAGAGGCAGAGCAAGCCGTTTTCGCGGTCAAGGTACCATTCACCTTCGGCTGTAAGCTCTTCAAGCACATTAAAGAAATAGTAGGGTGCGCCTGTTTTTGTGCCGTAAAGACTTACGAATTTGGGAGAAATTTCACCCGTCTGAGCGTTGAAACTGCCGATTGGCGAAGAAGCATCCGCCCAGTCGTATTTCCAAAAACCGAACATCCAGACATCATCAAGGCTTTTCCAGCCTGCAATTCTTTCGGCAAGCTCGGAATTAACCCTGTAAATATCCGACTCGGGGTTACGGATTTTATCCCAGTTTTCCACAGCGGTCAGTGCGCCGTCGGACTCTTTGCCCAAGCCGGTTTTAACAACTTCCTCTGTGTGAAGAAAATCCTTGTCGGGATATCTTGCGACGGTCTGTCTTATGTCGTTGACAAAAAGCTCACAGTAAAGCTCGCCCGTATAATCGCCGTCATAGCTTGCGGCAGTGTGATATGAGCCGATTGCATATATTTTGCCCCAATCGTTTTTTGTGAGTGAATAAGGAGCTTTTGTCAAATCAAGAACAATCACGTTTTTCTGAGCCTCGGCTGAAAGCCTTACGGCAATTTCAGGGTGTTCCGAAGCAGAAACGAAATCATCAGGTGAAAGTGTTACACCGCCGTTGAGGATTACCTCGCCGTTATATGAACGGTAGGTTATCGGACAGTCTGCCGTGCCGGAATCTTCTTTTGTAAATGTGAGCGAAGAAACACGGTATTCACCGCCCTCAATGCAGACCGTTATTCCGTTTTTGCCTGTTTTATCTGTACTTCTTACGGCTTCTGCTGCTTTTTCAATTGTGCGGAACGGCGCATCTTTTGTGCCGCTGTTTTCGTCGTTTCCGTTTGTGCTTATGTAAAAATCACCGTTAATCATTTCATCATCTTCCGTTTTAACATATGTTGAAAGAACAGGGGCATGGGATTTGAAACCGTTATAAATTTCATCAATTGCAAAGGGCACGATATATGAATAACTGCCGATTGCAAATCCGGCAAGAACAAGAACCGAAAGAACCGCTTTGAGTGATTTGTTGTCGAATATTCTGAAAACACAAAGCAGCGCAAGAACGGTTGTGATGATAAACGTTAAATACACGGGGATAATCAATGCGATTAAATTCAGCTTTCCGTTGCTGATAATGCCGTTTATAAGAAACATACCTCCGACAAGAACAAGAACGGAAAGTGCTTTTGTCACAGCGGCACGAAAATTCTTTTTCTTTCGGCTGATTGGCAAAGAAAGCAGTTGATTGCCCAGACAAACAACTGCGGCAAGAATAAACAACAGCGGGGTGTATCTGTAACACAGATACTGCATGTGAAAAAAATAAAGCCCCGTGACGGATACGGCGGTGCCTGAAATCAGACAAAGAATATCGGTTAATTTTTGGTTTTTAAATATGTTTTTCATAAAAATAATCTCCGTGACAGTTTTCAGTTAAGTTCTTTCGGTTTATTTTACCACAAGGATTCATTTTAATCAACATACAGGCTGTTGATTAATTTTTTGGATATTGACACTTTTTTCTCGAAAGTATATTATTGAATTATACTAAAAAGGGTGATGAAGAGTGAAAAAGTTCTTTAAAGCAATCGGCAAAACAATCGGTATCATTCTTGGCAGCGTGCTGTCGTTTTTGGTCATATGCTGTATTGCAACGCTCGGTTGGGGCGCGGTGCAGACCGCAAGGGGAGAGGTGACGGAAACTCTGCCCGAAACACCCGATGATTTTAAACCCGCAGTAAGATTTGTTGTTTTTACCGATACCCATAACGAAAACGAGAACCTTGCAGATGCAATTGATTCGGCATACGCTCTTTTTGACAACGACTCAATTTATAAGGGTGTCGATGCATTTTTCGGCCTCGGTGACTTTACAAGCATTGGCACAGAAGATGACTATATCGCATATACAGATACCCTCAAAGAACATATCCGCAAAGATACTGTCTGCATCAGTATCAACGGCAACCATGAGATGAAAAGCGATAACTGCGATGAGCTTTTTGAAAAGTATTTCGGATATGAAACAAACACCGTAACGCAAATAAACGGTTTTACCTTTATAGCTTTTTCAGGTGAACGTTCGCTCACCGAATGGACTTTCACACCAAAGAGTCTGAAATGGCTCAGCGATGAAATTCATAAAGCGGAAGCCTCTGCGGAAGATAAACCGGTTTTTGTTTTTCAGCATCCGCATCCGTTTGGAACGGTTTACGGAAGCACAGTCTGGTGCACTCCTCAGCTCAATCCCGTGTTTGCCGGTCACAACAAGGTGATCAATTTTTCGGGACACTCGCATTTCCCGATGAATGACCCGCGAAGCATTAATCAGACTACATATACCTCTGTCGGAGTCGGTGCGATGGCAAGATTTGAACTTGATAAAAATTACATTGTCGGTCAGCATCCTGAGAGATACGAAGACGCCGCACAGTTCTGTGTGGTTGAAGCAGATAACGACGGAGGTGTCCGAATCAGAGGCTATGACCTTTTGTCCGATACATTTTTCTGTGAATATTATATCGACAATATAAACAACCCCGATGAATATGCTTACACATATAAGAATATGAAAGCTCACGACAGGGCTCCCGTTTTCGACGAAGATGTAACGGCTTCTGTAAGCACCGAGGATAACGGAGATTACAGAATATCGTTCACTCACGCAGAAGTACCCGAGGGATACATTGTACACGAATACAAAGTTTCAATAACGGATGAAAACGGAAAAGAGATTTATAAAAACAATATCATTTCGGATTATTACATTATCGACGATATTGACACACAGGGATTTACCGTTGCAAAAGATGTTCTTCAGACGGGAACGGTTTATACTCTTACCGTAACGGCGGAAAGTGCATATCATTTTTGCTCAGCACCGATAACGTTAACTTTTACAGTATAAATTGGGACGTTCAAAAAGTCTTGACAAATAAAGAACGTGTGATATAATAAATAAAAATAATTATGCTTAAAGGGAACCAGCTGTCTGCAGAGGATGTTGGTTCCTTTATGTTTTTTTGAAAGAAAACACATATTATCATAAAGGAGACTGTGTTATGGAAATTCAACTTCAGGAACTTATTGAGCAGATTAAAAAAGACGGTGTTGAGGCGGCTGAAACACAGGCAGAAGCAATCCTTAAGTCTGCAAAATCCGAGGCGGAAAAAATCATTGCCGAGGCTCGGATGCAGGCGGATAAAATGATTGCCGATGCAAAAAGTGAAAACGAAAAAACCGTTAAATCGGGCGAGGATGCTCTTCGTCAGGCAGGTCGCAACTTGCTTATTTCTTTCAGGGAAAGTGTTACAAAAGAACTTAAGGCAATTGTGAGTGACAAGGTTAATGCTGTCTGCACTTCCGATTCTTTTACACAGCTCATCGTAAAAGCGGTTGAATGTTGGATAAACAAGCCCGATGCCGAAGATTTGTCGGTTATTTTAAACAGCGACGATATCAAGGAGCTTGAAGAAACTCTTGTTGCGGAATTTAATAAAAAAGCACTCAACGGTATTACAATCAAAGCCAACGATAATTTTGACGGTGGATTCCGTGTTGCTGTTAAGGGCGGTAAGGCATATTACGACTACTCTGCCGATGCCGTTACCGATATGCTTTCAAACTATCTCAGCCCAAAAGTTGCGGCACTTCTGAAAGAGGCTGAATGATATGGCTGAATATTATCTGATTTCTCAATTGCCGTCACTTGACGGATTTTCCGAAAGCACTCCTCTTCCGATAACAGAGGAACGCTTTCTGGAGCTTTGCGGGCGTTTCCTGAACAAAAAAGCTATGAATGAATTGCTCGGCTTATCTCTTATCCCTCCGAGAAATCCCAAGAAATCCGCTTCGTCACTGATTGAAGCGTGGAATGATGGTGAGCGCAATCTTCGTCTTGCTCTCGGCAAACTTCGTGCGGATAAAATGAACAAATCGTTTGACACGGAAAACCGCGCGGTCAATATCGGTCTTTTGCAGGCTGCACGTGTTGCAATTGAGTCGGAAAATCCCATGGAAGCCGAAAAGAATCTTAACCGTTTCCGTCTTGATTTTCTGGAAACGCTCAGACCTATGGATTCATTCTCAGAGGATTATGTTTTCTATTATTTGCTGAAGCTGAAGCTCCTTTCACGAATGAAGCAATTTGATTCGGAAATCGGTGAATCTGAATACAGAAACATTTACAACTCCATTATTAACAAAGACAGATCGGAGGTTATATAATGACCGAAAACAAAGGTAAGGTAGTAAGCATTAACGGTAACCTTGTTTCCGTAAGGTTTGAAGGCAACGTTTCAATGAACGAAATCTGTTACGTTAATGTTGACAATACAAAACTCAAAAGCGAGGTTATCCGTATCCGCGGAGATATCGCGCAGATTCAGGTTTACGAAATGACAAACGGCATCAAATGCGGCGATGAAGTCGAATTCACGGGCGATATGCTTTCCGCACAGCTCGGACCGGGCTTGCTCGGTCAGGTTTATGACGGCCTTCAGAATCCTTTGCCGGTGCTTGCTGAGCAGGCAGGTTGGTTTCTTGAAAGGGGCGTCTATGCAGACGGACTTAATGCCGAAAAGAAATGGGAATTTACTCCCGTTGCAAAAATCGGCGATACTCTGCGTGCGGGTGAATACTTCGGAACAGTTCCCGAAGGACCTTTCACACACAAAATCTTTGTTCCGTTTAATCTTCTCGGTAACTACACCCTGAAATCAATCGCAGATAAAGGCGAATATACCGTCAGCGAAACCGTTGCCGTTCTTGCTGACGAAAGAGGCAGAGAAATCCCCGTTTCAATGTCATTCAAGTGGCCCGTAAAAAGAGCTGTAAAGTGCTATACGGAAAGACTTGCACCCGTTGAAACAATGGAAACAAAGGTTCGTCTTATCGACTCTTTCTTCCCCGTTGCAAAGGGCGGCACTTATTGCACACCCGGTCCCTTCGGCGCAGGTAAAACCGTTTTACAGCACACAACCTCAAAATATGCGGATGTCGATATCGTTATCATCGCCGCCTGCGGTGAGCGCGCGGGTGAAGTCGTTGAAACAATCACCGAATTTCCCGAGCTTACCGACCCCAAAACCGGTCGTTCGCTTATGGAAAGAACTATCATCATCTGTAATACATCATCAATGCCCGTTGCATCGCGTGAGGCATCGGTTTACACCTCGGTAACACTTGCTGAATATTACCGTCAGATGGGTCTGAATGTTCTTCTTCTTGCAGACTCAACCTCACGTTGGGCTCAGGCACTTCGTGAAATGTCGGGCAGACTTGAAGAAATCCCCGGTGAAGAAGCTTTCCCCGCATATCTGGAGTCATATATTGCTGCTTTCTATGAAAGAGCAGGTTATGTCCGTCTTCCCGACGCAAGCACGGGCTCGGTCACAATCGGCGGTACGGTTTCTCCCGCAGGCGGTAACTTTGAAGAACCCGTAACTCAGGCAACGCTCAAGGTTGTGGGTGCATTCCACGGTTTATCCCGTGAACGTTCGGATGCAAGAAAATATCCCGCAATCGATCCGCTTATTTCGTGGTCAAAATACAAGACGGTTACAGATTCCGCAAAATCAGACTTTTGCAAAAACATTCTTCTTCACGGCGATGAAATCGGTTCAATGATGAAAGTTGTCGGTGAAGAGGGTACAACTCTTTCCGATTATGTTGTATATCTGAAAGCGGAAATGCTTGATGCCGTTTACCTTCAGCAGAACTCATTCGATTTGGTTGATGCAAACTGCGGCACCCCCCGTCAACGCTATGTTACGGATAAACTTGTAGGCGTTCTCGGCAGTGAATATGCGCTTGATAACAAGGACGATGCAAGAAGCTTTTTTAACCGTATGCGCCAAAAATTTATCGATTGGAATTATACTGAATTCGGAAGCGAAGCTTTTGCAAAGGCAGAGGCCGAAATTGATGCAATTTATACCGAGGGTCAGGGCAAAACAAGCCGTGAGGCAGAGCTTTTATTAAAAGGTGGTGAGCGAGAATGAACAAAGTTTTTAACAAGATTGAGTCCATTACGGGCAACGTTATCACCGTAAAGGCGGAAGGCGTGCGCTACAATGAGCTTGCTGTGATAAGCACACGTTTCGGCAAATCGCTTGCACAGGTTAACAAAATTGACGGAGACATTGTTTCGCTTCAGGTTTTTGCGGGCGGTCAGGGTGTTTCAACAGGGGACGAGGTTCGTTTCTCGGGTAATGAAATGCGAGTATCGTTCAGCGAAGATTTGTTGGGCAGAATTTTTAACGGCTCGGGCGAACCGAGAGATAAAGGCCCTGCCCTGACAGAAAACATGAAAGCCATCGGCGGACCCTCCGTCAATCCCACAAAACGTATTCTCGCCAACCGTATGATGCGTACCAACATCCCGATGATTGATATGTTCAACACTCTTGTTGTTTCGCAGAAGCTTCCCATCTTCTCGATTTCCGGTGAACCCTACAACCAACTTCTTGCACGAATTGCACTTCAGGCAGAAGCCGATGTTATTGTGCGTGGCGGTATGGGTCTTAAATATGACGATTTTCTTTATTTCAAAGAGGAACTTTCAAATGGCGGCGCACTCAGCAAAACGGTTATGTTTATTCACACCGCATCCGACCCCACCGTTGAATGTATGATGATTCCCGATATGGCTCTTGCGGTTGCAGAGCAGTTTGCGTTGCAGAATAAAGATGTTTTGGTGCTTCTCACTGATATGACAAACTTTGCAGACGCAATGAAAGAAATCGCAATTACTCAGGAACAAGTCCCCTCAAACCGCGGATATCCCGGTGACCTTTATTCACAGCTTGCATCACGCTATGAAAAGGCCGTTGACTTTGACGACTCGGGCTCCGTTACCGTTCTTGCCGTAACAACGATGCCCGGTGACGACGTAACTCATCCCGTCCCCGATAACACCGGCTACATCACCGAAGGACAGTATTATCTCAAAGGCGGACGCATTGAACCCTTCGGTTCTCTTTCACGACTCAAGCAGAATGTCAACGGCAAAACCCGCAAAGACCACCGTGCACTTATGGATGCCATGATTCGTATGTATTCTTCCTACAAAGAAACGCTTGAAAAGAAGAATATGGGCTTTGCAATGACACGTTGGGATGATAAACTTCTCAAATACGGTCAGCTTTTCGAAAACAAGCTTATGGATTTGTCAGTCAACCTTTCACTTGAAGAAGCTCTTGACCTCGGCTGGAAAATCCTTGCGGAATGCTTCGAAAAGGATGAAACCGGTATAAAATCCGACCTTACAGACGAGTTCTGGCCTGAAGCGTGACGATAACAATCCGAATCTGCCCGAAAACAAGCCTTTTCAATGCTTTTCGGGGTTTCGGATTAGAAAGGCATTAGGCTTTACGAGTATTTTAACGAAGAAGAGACGGAAATAATCCGACAAAAAACACGGCTTGGATTATTATCATCACGCTTTAAGTAAGGAGGATTGAAGTGGCAAAAATCAAACTGACTAAAAATGAGTTAAAGATACAGAAGGATGCCCTCAAAATGTATCGGAGATATTTGCCTACTCTGACACTCAAAAAACAACAGCTTCAGGCTGAAATACGCACCATTGAATCAAAAGCTCAAGCGGTGAGAAAGGCGAGGGAAGCCCTTGAAAAAGGCTTCAATTCGTGGATTGCCGTTTTCAGCGAAACAGACGCTTTTCCTGACGGAATAATCACCGTGCGCAACATACGAAAGGGTTACGGCAACATTGCAGGCGTTACGATTCCCGTTTATGAGGGTGCGGATTTCTCCCGAGGAGACTATGATTTATATGAAACTCCGCTATGGGTTGATATTGCCGCAAACCATATGGAAAAAGCCATGTCGCTGGACCTTGAGGCGGAGGTGTTGGATGAGCAGGTCAGGCTTCTTGAAGAGGAGCTTCGTGCAACCTCACAGAGAGTCAACCTGTTTGAAAAGGTTAAAATCCCCGAGACAGAGGAAAACATCAAAAAAATATCAATTTATATGGCGGATCAGCAGGTCAGTGCCGTTGTCCGTTCAAAAATTTCAAAACGTAAAATAGCTGCACGCGGCGAAATGTCTTCCGAAACGGAGGTGTATTCGTTATGATAGTGCCTATGAAAAAAGTTTCTCTCATAATTACGGGAGACAAAAAAACTGAAACTCTTAAACGACTTCGCAGACTCGGTATTCTTCACATCGAAGCGGTTGAAGGTTCGGGTTCAAAGCTTGAAGAACTTAAAGAAAGAGTTGCATTGCTCGAAAGTGCACTTTTCAGTATTTCGGAAAAGAAAATTAAAAACAACAAAGCGATAAGTGCAGATTTTTCTCAGGCGGTGTCCGTTGCGGAAGAAATTATCTCACTGGAAACGGAAAAAAAGCAGTGCTTGTCTGAACGGATTGCTCTTAATTCGGAGCTTGAACGCGTGAAAAACTGGGGTGAAATTAATCCTCACACGATTAATGAGCTTGCGGAAAAGGGCTTTGAAATTCTTTTGTATGAGCTTGCGAAAGCTGAATATGAGAGTCTCAACGAAAACATAAAAACACTGAGCCTTGAAAAAAATAAAAATTCCGTGAAGTTTGCGGTGATAAGAACCGACAGCGAGGGTGAAAGCGAAGTTCTTGAATCATTAAAAGCTTTCCGCTTGGAGCTTCCCCGTATATCAACGGAAGAAATCAGACAGGAAATTGATAATCTTAACAACCGCATCAGTGCCGCAAATGAAAAAATCTGTTCGTTCGCAGGTTATGCAACAAGCATCAAAAATGCTGTCAAATCCTGTGAAAAAGAAATTGAGTTTGAGGTTTATGCAACGGGCATGGCAAACGAAACACTTTCCGCTGACGAAAAAAGTAACGTTTCGGTTTCTTATTTCACGGGTTATGTCGAAGAAGAAAACCTTGACCGCCTGAAAAAGACGGCAAAAGAAAACTCGTGGGGTCTGCTTGTTGAAGAACCCACTCAAGATGACAATGTGCCAACCAAGCTCAAAAATAACAAATTCGTAAGTCTCATTTACCCGCTGACTGATTTCCTCGGCACAGTGCCGGGATATTTTGAATATGACATTTCGGGGTGGTTCCTCGGATTCATCCTTATATTCTTCGGAATTATCTTCGGCGACGGCGGATACGGACTGCTCATCAGCGCTGTTACGGGCGCACTGGTTGCAAAATCGTTTGCATCAAAGAAAAAAGTTTCGCCTGCATTTTTGCTTATCGGGCTTTTCGGTCTGTCAACAATTCTTTGGGGAACGCTTACCTGCACCTGGTTCGGCCTTTCTCCCGAACAGTTGCCCGTGTGGCTTACAAAACTTTCGATACCCTTTATTTCAAACGTCTATGCCGACAGAATCTGGTATCCGTTCTGGACAAACGGCGAGGCGGGGCTCACCACTGCGCAGAATCTGCAGATTTTCTGCTTCTCGTTGGCTCTTGTTCAGCTGACTGTGGCGCACATCAAGGTTGCCGCACGCAACAGAAAATCTATTAAAATTCTCGGAGATATCGGCTCGATTATGCAACTTATCGGCATCTTTTATGTGGTGCTCAGCTTCGTTGTCAATGCCTCGGTTTTCCCCTTCGGACTTGTGATAGGCGGCATTCCCGTGGGTACGGTTGCTCTGGTGCTTGTTGTTGCAGGTTTTGTTTTAAGCTTTGTTTTCGCAAACTACGAAGGAAATATTATCAAGTCAATTATTGAAAGCCTCAAAAACATCGTTTCCGTTCTGCTCGGAATTGTCAATGTCTTCTCTGACATTGTTTCCTACATCCGTCTTTGGGCTGTCGGCCTTGCGGGTGCGGCAATATCCGCAACGGTAAACGAGCTTGCAAGCCCCCTGCTCGGCAACTTCTTGTTTATGATAATTGCGATTGTACTTCTTGTGTTCGGTCACGGACTTAATATGATACTCAATGTTTTATCGGTTATTGTTCACGGAATAAGACTTAACACCCTGGAGTTTTCATCGCACCTTGATATGTCCTGGAGCGGACATAAATTCAAACCTTTTGAAGAACAAATTGAAAATTAAGGAGAGTTATTTATGAATTTAGGTTTATTAGCAACAGCTTTGGCAATGGGTATTGCCGCAACAGGTTCCGCAATCGGCATCGGTATTGCAGGTCAGGCATCAATCGGCGCGTGGAAAAAGTGCTATATGAGCAATAAAGCCGCACCGTTCATTCTTACCGTTTTTGCAGGTGCACCTCTTACACAGACCATCTACGGCTTCCTTCTTATGCAGCAGATGAGTTCATCAACCGCGGATCCCGCATTCCTTTTCGGCCTCGGTATCGCATCAGGTGTTGCAATGGCAGTTTCGGCTGTTGTTCAGGGTAAAGCAGGTGCCGCAGGTGCGGATGCTCTTGCCGAAACAGGCAAAGGCTTCTCACAGTACATCACTGTTGTCGGTCTTTGCGAAACGGTTGCACTTTTCGCACTTGTTTTCAGCATGGTTGCCCTCGGATAAATTGATTGTTTACATATCAACAGGCAGGACCTCCGGCTTAGCCGGAGGTCCTGCCTGTTTAATCGCATATTGCATTGTCAAAAGTGGTAAAAATATAGTTGCTTTGATTTTTCACTTATCCGGGTTTTGCCATAAACCAATTGCCGTTTTTGCTGTAAGGTTGTTGATTTTAAGTTTTTTCAGACGGGGGTTAAGTCTGTATAAAACGCACACCTGCGTGCCCGCCAATCAGACCGCATCTTTTTGTGTCTGCTTGCGGTCGGCGGTAATAAAAACATATAAGCATAAAGTCCCCGTTTCATTTCACCGCTATTTGTTAGCATCATATTATGCCGGACTGTAATTTTTTGCAAAGTTTTCTTCCCAGACGGTTTCAATTGTATTTCTCCACTGCTGAGCTTTTTCTTTCATTTCATTGCAAATTTCGGGCATTTCTTCGGCAAGGTTATGTCTTTCTCCGGGGTCTGCTTCCAAGTCGGAAAGGAAAACCTCTGCCCGCGGTTCTTCGCCCTCAACGAGCTGACCGTTGAGCACAAGCTTGTATTTACCTTTTCTTGCCGCGGTCTGACCTTCCATTTCCCAGAAAAGATATTCGTGTTCGGCATTGCCGGTGCTTTTAATAACGGGTAAAAGGCTTATACCGTCAAGCTCATATTCTTTGGGGTTACCGCCGCACATTTCAAGGAGGGTTGGAAAGATGTCTGTTGAAATGTGAGGTGCGCTTTCAACGGTTCCGCCCGTTTTGCCGTGAAGGCTTAAAATGGCGGGGATTCTTATTCCGCCCTCAAAAAGGCTGAATTTGTGACCGCTGAAAATGCCCGAAGTGCCGCCGTAATAATAATCTTCGGTGCCGTCAAGCCAGTTGCGTGATTCTCTCGACGGACCGTTGTCGCTCTGAAAATAAATCACCGTGTTGTCAAGCAGACCGAGGTGTGAAAGCTTTTCCCTGATTTCACCCACACCGTCGTCAACCGCGCTTATCATTGCCGCCATCATCTGTCTGTCTTTCGGCAGGTGAGAAAAACGGTTCATATATTTCTCCGGTGCGTGCATAGGATAATGCGGCGCGTTGTAGGCAACATAAAGCATAAAAGGCACATCCTTGTGACGTTCAATGAAATCAAGGCTTTTGCGTGTTATGCGTTCGGTCAGATATTCTCCGTTTGCATAAACCTCTTTATCGTTTTCCCAAAGGTCGTGGGTGGGGTTTGTGTTGCCGTCTGCCATTCCCCAATAAAAGATGTGCGAATAATAGTCAACACAGCCTGCAAGAAAACCGGAAAATTCGTCGAATCCGTTTGCGTTTGGTCTGCATTCATCTTTTAAACCGAGATGCCATTTGCCGGTTATTCCCGTCGAATAGCCGAGTTTTTTAAGTGCCGTTGCTATTGTCGGAACTTCGGGGGTTAGACCCGATGCCCTGCGGTGGCCTGCAAGGATTGCTCTTACGCCTGCGTTTGCAGGGTATCTGCCTGTCAGCAGCGATGCCCTTGACGGCGAGCATACGGGGGATGCGGAATACATTGAGGAAAAGCGTATTCCGTCGGCGGCAAGCGCATCAATGTTAGGTGTTTGAAAATCCGTTGCGCCCATACAGCTCAAGTCGCCGTATCCCTGGTCATCGGTCATTATGATAATTACATTCGGCTTTTTCAAAATGCAGACCTCCGTTTTTGTCATATACAAAAACATAATATCACAAAATTCTGTTTTGTTCAACAAAATGAGCTTTGACAAGAATTTTTTTCTGTGTTATTGAAATTTGCTGTGTGATTGTATATAATGTTTTTATAATACACGAAAGGAAGCAGACAATGGTTAAAGAAAAACTTTCCAAAATGAGTTGGGTTGCAATCTGCCTTTTCAGCCTGATGGGCGGCGTTGCGTGGAATATTGAAAATATGTATTTCAACACCTTTCTCTACAACTCTGTTTATGCCGATGCATCGCAGGCGGCAATGGCGGGCACAATGGCGCCCACAACCGCAATCAGCCGCATGGTTGCACTTTCCGCAATTGCGGCTGTGCTCACAACTTTCATTATGGGCACACTCAGTGACAAGCTGAGAAACCGCAAAATGTTCATTTCCGCAGGCTACATTGTGTGGGGTCTTGTCACCGCACTTTTCGGTTTTATCACAAAAGGAAACATCTCAAAGGTTTTTGGCCTGAGTGACGATGTTAAAATCCTCACCTTCACCGTCTGGGCAGTTATCATTATGGACGTTGTAATGACCTTTATGGGTTCAACAAGTAACGACGCCGCCTTTAATGCGTGGGTTACCGACATCACAACACCCAAGGTAAGACCCACGCTCGAAATGGTGCTGACTGTTGTCGGTTTTGTTGCCACGGGCGTTGTTATGGGCGTCGGCAGTCTTGCACAGACAGGCACAATTACTTATCAGATTTTCTTTGTCGTTCTCGGTCTTACCGTTACCGCTTGTGGTGTTGCGGGTCTGTTCCTTATTAAAGAGCCGCCTCACAGACTGCCAAAGACGGAAACAAATTCAAGCTACTGGGCAGACCTTTTCTACGGCTTCCGCCCCGATGTCATTAAAAACAATTCAAGGCTTTATCTCACTCTTGTTGCTGTCGGTTTTTCAAGCATTTCTTTTCAGGTTTTCTTCCCCTACCTGCTTGTTTACCTGCAATATGTTATCATTCCCGAAAACGGCGGCGACAATTTCCTGACCGCAAGCGTTATCGTAACGGGCGCAATTGTTATTGTTGCAATGCTTGTCGGCATTGTGCTGATGCTTAAGCTTGCCGCAAAGAATAAGGCGGCGTGCCTTGTGCCCTGCGCATTCCTGATGATTGCAGGTCTTGTCATTCTTTCAACGTCAACAAACATTCATGTCATTCTCATCGGCCTTGTGCCTGCCGTTATCGGTAACCTCATCGTCGGCATTCAGTTCAATGCTGCAATCAAGGACTTTATTCCCGAGGGAAAAGCCGGTCTTTTCCAGGGTATCAGAATGATTTTTGCCGTTCTTCTGCCGATGATTATCGGCCCCGCACTCGGCGACATTGCCTGCCGTAACTCCGCAATCACCTATGCAAACGAGTTCGGTGTTGAAACAATCGTTCCTTCAAAGAGTATGTTCCTTTATGCGGCAATCGTTGCGGCGTTCCTGCTTGTGCCGCTGTTCTTCCTCATCAAAAAGGGCTTTGATGTTGAAGAAAAACAGTCAGCCGAATAATAAAAAATGTAAAAATCAAGCCACTTCGCCTTCTTCGGGACGAGGTGGCTTTTGTTATTTGTCAAGTTTAAAAAGGAAGGTTTCGTGTTCTTTTGCGGTGAATGTTATCACCTGCGTTTCGCTTTCTTTGCCCGTACCGTCGGTCAGGGGAGTGACCTTCAGCTTTTCGGGCAGGGTGATTTTTGTTTCACCGTCACAAACGGTGTGCACACCCAGCAGACCGCCTGCGCAGTAAACCACACAGCCGTCGGTGTTATAACAATGTACACCCGCATTAACAAGAAAATCGCGCAGTTCTTCCGTTGTAAAAAACGGCTTTTCTTCGCTTGAAGAAATAAAGGGAGTGCCAAGCTTTTTGCACAGTTCAACCGTCGCCCTGCCGCTTTGCGAGGGGATGGGTGCGGTAAAAATTGCCGCACGGTAGTTCTTGAGCACTTTTTCGGCATCTTCTGTCATATACATATCAAACGGGATTCCCGAGTTGCCCAGCGCCACGCGAATTGAATTGACCGTATCGCGCAGGTAAGTTTCCCTTGCAAAGTTTGCATAGGCTCTTTCGTCAACAAAAAGTGCGGTCTCGGCGCGAGGCAAATCGGATGTGTCTATGCCGTGCAGGTCTTCGTAAACACGGCGCAGGTGCGAAAGCTCTGCCATGATTTTTTCGCTGTGATACCAGCCGCCCCACATATCAAACCACCAAATACCCGAAAATTTTGTAAGCTGGTGTGCAAATGCCTTGCGGATTGCAGAGAGTGAAAGGGCAAGAGTGTCGGGTCCGCTCCACACGGTTTTGTTGCCGTTTTCGTCAACCGTGGCATAGATATCTTCGGGATATTCACCCGGTCGCGACAGTTGCATTCTGCGTGTCAGGTGCGTTCTGATGTCGCACTCGACAAAGTAAAGCTTGCCGTGCAGTTTAAGAGAGTCCGGCGGCACCATATCGCCCCAGTCAATGCCGAGATGTCTGTTTCCGTCATAACAGCAAGGCGAGGAGAAGAAATCAATGTAGGGTGAATTGATTATGTGCCTGAGTCCGTGCAGACCGAAAAGCGGGTCGTTGACAAAGGAATTGTAGCCGTAAAACACACCTACAATCTGTTCGCTGTTTATCAATTCTTTAAGCGATTTTGCAAAATGCTCAACGGTTTTTGTAACCTCTTCACTGCAAAATTCGCTGAAAATACGGTAATCCTCGCTGAATTTTCCGCCGCAAAAATCGCTTCTTTCAGGTGTCTTGATTTCTTCAATGCCGTATTTTTCGCGCACCCATTGAGCGAATTTGCGAACACCCATATCGGAAAATGAACCGTAAAGGTCGTGGTGCATCCACTCTTGCGTTATGCCGCCGCAAAGGTGATATCCCGCTATTCTGTCGGCATAGTCGGACTCACGGATGTGAGTGACGAGTGTTTTGAGCAACTGGGCACCGTCTTGCCTGAATTTCTCGGAATAAAGCGATTCTCTCGCACCGCCCTTGGGTGTTATAACGGTTTGGTCAGGATTTTCCTCAATCCACTTTCTCGGCATTGCAATGTTGATGCGCGGAAAAATCAGCGCATCGGAACACAGCGAAACAATGCGGCGCACGTTTTTGTCAAATTCGGTGTAATCGGGGATTTCACCCTCAAAAACACCTGTGCGGAAAGGTGTGAAGCCCGTGAAATTGTTAATCGGCAAATCGGTAAAAGAAACGTTTACAAAAAACATTCTGTAACCGCTTTTTGCAAAGTCCGCCCACTCGCCGCACTCGTCAAAATAGGCGGTGTAAGCAAGCGGAAAGTGCGGTGTGCCGTCAATGATTATCATCGGCTTTCCGTTTGTAAATTCAATTTTACTTTTCAGCATAAAAGCACCTCTGTAAAACGGGGTGAATTTTTATCTTTTTTACATTATAATACAACAAAATGCGCAATTCAATGTTTATCAATTGCATTTTTTGGTCTTTTTATGTTGTAAATATGGCAAAGCTTATGATAAAATATAACAGTCAGAATTTCACGGAAGAGAGTTGAAAAATATGAACGCAGTCAGTTTTTATCTGTTGACCGACACACACTATTTTTCACCCACGCTCAGTGCCGAGGGAAAGGCTTTTGATGCCTATATGCAAAAAGAGCAATATTTTATGAAAGAAAGCAGTGACATAGTCAGAACAACTTTCGACCGCATTGCTCAGGATAAAGATACCGACATTGTAATAATTCCGGGTGACCTTTCCAAAAACGGTGAAATCGAAAGTCACAGGGGATTTATTAAAGAGCTTTACCGTCTTAAAGAAAGCGGTAAAAAGATTTTTGTTATCACCGCAGGTCACGATTATAACGAATATTCCTTCGCATATGAAAATGATAAGCGCATTGAGGTTGAGGGCACTCCTTTTGAGGAGCTTTATGGTATGTACCGTGATTTTGGCTACAGTGATGCGCTTGCGTTTGATGAAAGAACAAATTCTTATATTGCCGAGGTTGTTTCCGGGGTCAGAATGCTTGCCATAAACTGTGACAGCTGCAATAATCCCAAAGGCACAATGGATGACGCGCTTGTGGCGTGGACTAAGGAGCAACTCGACAAATCAAAGGCAGACGGTTGTACCGTTTTTGCAATCTGCCACTATCCCATCATTCCCTCTGTGCCCGTATTTGATTTGGTGGGTGATGCAAGAATCAAAGATTGGCGCAAGGTTGCCGCATTCCTTGCCGATAATGGCGTTGAGCTCGCCCTGACGGGTCATATGCACATTCAGAGCATTAACGAATTTTACAGCGAAAAGGGCAACCGCCTTATTGATATCTGCACATCCTGCCTTGTGGGAAGTCCCGCAAAATACAGAAAAATCACCGTCAATGATGAGTCTGTTATGAAAGTTGAGTCGTTTGATGTTGAGGATTTCGGCCGGGATTTAAACGGTCTGCCCGTGCAGGAATATTTTGACCGCCAGTTCAAAAATGCAATTCTGACCCGCGTTTTCAATGCATTAAGCGGCGGCAAAGGTGTTGTGAAAATACTTAAAAAATTCGGTAAAAAAGTTCTGTCAACCGCAACAGTCGGCTCGCTTGCGCGATTGCTGTTTATCAAAGTTGACAAACAGCTTGCAAAAAAGAAATTCACCGATTTTGTCGGTGAGATCGGTCTTGCAATTTTCCTTGGTGACGGGCCCTATGTTGAGGGTACGCCCGTTTATAATCTGATTTCCGCTTTCCTCAAAAGATTTTCATTTGTGCTCAAAAAGGTTGAACCAAAGCTTTCAAAAGACGGAATAAATCGCGATCTTACGTCAATGCTTCTCAACACAATCGGCAACAACAAAGGCTTTTCGGATGCGAATGCCGAATTTACGCTTAAATGAGGTGCTTTATATGGAATATAAAAGAATTCTCAAAAATGACTGGCAGGCAAGGTGGATATGGCCGGACAGCGAAAAGCAGAGCAAAAACGCATGGATTTGCTTTAATAAAACCGCAGTTGTAGAAAATCTGCCTGAAAGACTGACGGCAAAAATCGCAGCAGAAAACAAATATTGGTTTTACATAAACGGCGAAATTGTTGTGCGCGAGGGCGGTCTTAAAAGGGGTCCGACACCTACGGGCTGTTATTATGATGAGGTCGAAATTGCGCCTTATCTCAAAAAAGGCGAAAACCTCATAAGTGTGCTCGTCTGGTATTGGGGCAACAACGCAAGCTATTCAAGCTCCGATGCAGGTCAGGGGGGACTGCTTTTTGAGGCGGTGAGCGATGAGCTTTCAATTCTTTCGGACAGCAGTTGGTTTGTTAAAAAGCATCCCGCTTTCAAAAAGGATTACGGCAGACTTCAACCAAATTACCGTTTGCCCGAAAGCAATGTTTATTATGATGCACGCAAAAACATTGACGGCTGGAATATGCCCGATTATTATTTTTCCGACTGGGCAAATGCAACCGAATATGCACTCGGCGGTGAGGGCATATGGGGAGAAACAATCAGCCGTGAAATACCGCTTTTTAAAGATTTCGGTCTGAAGGATTATGAAAACAGCAAATCCTTTGAGGGCAAAAGCTACCTGCGCAAGAAAAAAATTACCCTGCGCGTGCCATATAACGCACAGCTTACACCCTATTTTGAGATTGAGGCTGCTTCGGGCAAGAAAATCGTAATTACAACCGAAAACACGCACACGGGGTCAATCCACACAACCTATGTCACAAAAGACGGCGTGCAGGCATTTGAGTCACCTGCGTGGTTTAACGGCGAAAGAATCACCTATGAAATTCCTGCAGGTGTTAAAATTCTGAGTCTTAAATACAGAGAAAGCGGTTATAACACCGAGTTTACGGGCGGTTTTGACTGCGAAAACGGCGATATGAATACGCTGTGGCAAAAGTCGCTTCGTACCCTCTATGTCACAATGCGTGACAATTTTATGGATTGCCCCGACAGAGAAAGGGCACAGTGGTGGGGCGATGTCACCAACGAAATGATGATGACGGTTTATTGCCTTGATCCTTCGTCGTATCACCTTTACCGCAAGGGTGTCAACACAATGCTCTCTTACATTGACCCCGCAACAAAGGTTTTGCAGACCGTTGTGCCCATTAAAAACGATTATTTTGAACTGCCCTGTCAGCAGTTTGCAGGTGTGTGCGGTTTCCTGACTTACTATATGTACACGGGCGACATTGAATTTTTAAAGGCGGTTTATCTTGCCGCAACCGACTATATTTCCCTTTGGAAATTCGGTGCAGACGGTCTTGTTGAGCACCGCAGCGGTTCGTGGGATTGGCTTGACTGGGGCAGAAAAATTGACGTTGCACCCCTCGAAAATGCTTGGTATCACTTCGCGATGAAGTGTGTTAAGAATATGGCTGAGATTCTCGGTGACAGCGCAAAAGCGGCAGAGCTTGATGCCGCAATCAAAGTGCATAACGTTGCCTATCAGTCTCTCTGGGACGGCGAGGGCTACAGAAGCCCCGACAACAAAGGATATGATGACCGCGGCAATGCCGTTGCCGTGCTTGCAGGTCTTTGTTCTGAGGAAAATCACAAAAAAATCACAAAAGTTCTTTTTGACACACGCAATGCAAGTCCCTATATGGAATTTTATGTGCTTTGGTCTCTTTGCGCACTCGGTGAATTTTCACTTGCCGAGCAAAGGATGTGTCAAAGATACGGCGAAATGATTCGTGAGGATTACTCAACCCTTTGGGAAAACTGGATTAAAAAAGACGGCACCTCCAACCATGCGTGGACGGGAGGACCGCTTGTAATTATGAGCAAATTTATAGCGGGAATAAAACCGCTTACGGCAGGTTATGAGCAATTTGAGGTAAAACCCAGTTATGACCTGCACAGCCGTATCAACTGTACCGTGCCCACGGTCAAAGGCTTCATAAAGCTGAATGTTCAGACTGAAAACGGCAAAACAACAGTTAACCTTGAATATCCCGAAAACACTCAGGGCATTTTGTATCTGCCCGAGAACGCAACCGTCACCGCAAACGGCAAGCGCGTTGACCCTGCCGCAATTACGGCAGAAAAAGGAGAATTCAGATGTCGGTTATAAACACAACTCTGAACATCGGTGCGGAAAAACCGTTTGAGGTTATCCACCTTTCCGACACGCACCTGACCTTTGCGGATATGCGTGACGGCGAGAGAAAGGTTGACCTTGCACGCGGCAGAATTGAAGTTTTCCCCAAGGCACAAGAAACGCTGTCAGCGGCATGTGCACTTTCAAAGCAAAAGGGTGTACCGATAATTCACACGGGTGACCTTATTGATTTTGTTTCGTTTGCAAACATCGAAAAGGTCAAAGAATTCACCGACGAAAATGACTGCTTTCTTGCGGCAGGTAACCACGAGTTTTCTCTTTATCTGGGTGAAGCCAAGGAAGATGCCGCTTATCGCAATCAGAGCCTTGCTGCCGTGCAGAGTGCGTTTAAGAATGACATCAGAATGTCATCACGCATAATCGGCGGTGTCAACTTTGTTGCGCTTGACAACGGCTATTATCTTTTTGAAAATGAGCAGCTTGATTTCCTTAAAAATGAGGTTGAAAAGGGTCTGCCCGTTGTGCTTCTTCTGCACACACCGCTTTTTGACAGAAAGCTTTATGATGTTATGATGAAGCAAAGCGAATGTGCCTACCTTACGGGTGTTCCCGAGGATTTGATGCAGATTTATCCGCCTCACCGTTTTGAGCAACAGAGAGCTGATGAAATGACAAATACGGTTGTTGATTATGTCGCAGGCACAGGGATGATAAAAGCAATTATAGCCGGTCACCTGCACATAAATTATGAAGGCACTTTTGCTGACAGAATTCCTCAAATCGTTACCGACTGCCCCGACATAAGAATAATTGAATTCTGCTGAATAAAGCATAAGCCGACGGGTTTCCCGTCGGCTTATGCTTTATATTAGCTTTATTTCTTTTTGTAAGCTTTCAGTAATCTTGCCGTTTCGACAAGCATATAAACAATCATTGCCGCAATGGCGATTGAAATAACCTCGGCACTGCCGGGGGTGAGAAGCAGATTCATAATGCCTGCAAGACCGAGGAAAATGCCTGCAGAAAGAATGAAGTTAATGGCAAAGGCAAGAATAACACCCTTTTTGGCTTTACCCTTTTCTTTTGCAACGCAGGCGGGTAAAATCGCGGCAAGTGCACCCAGCGCAAAAACAAAAACAAAATAAAGCGCCTCAATCCATTCAAGATAGGTGTGGTAAACCGCAACAAAGCAAGGGAGCGAAAGCACAGCCGCCGCAACTGGCAGGGCAAGTGTCTTTTTACCCTTGATTGCGCCGATTGCAAGCCAAAGCGCCGCAAACAGTGCCGCAACGGAGAAAAGTACATACTCAAGTGCACCCTTTGCCGTGTTGTGATTTATTTCACCGATTTCCTGCGCACGTGCGTTTGCGTTATAGGCGGTCTGACCGCCCTCTTTGTCAAGACCGATAACCGTGCCTTTTACCGTGCCTGCAACCGAGTAATCCCACGCCTCAAAATTTGTGGTAAAAGCCGGGCTGTCCTCGGCGAGAGTAAAATCAAAATTAGAGGCATCTGCAAATTTGGGGTCGGCAATGAGCGGATTATGAATGAAGCCGGCTTTTTTTGCGTCCTCAAGCGTGTAAGCGTTGCTGCCGTCATTGAAATAAAGCTCGCCGCCCTCCGTGATGCTCCACATCAAGTTGCCGTTGTCATAGAAATGTGCCGTGTCCTGCATATTGATATAAACGGGCGCTTTATCGCTTGTCAGGAAAATGTTGTTGTAATAGTAAGCGGTTGCGTGGTCTTCATCCCTTGAACCGGGGCTTACCTGACCCTCGGCGCTGAGGGCGGAAATATTGTTTCTGAAAATGTTGCCCTCGCCGTAGTGGATGTTAAGACCCTGACTGCCGCAGGCGAAAACAAGGTTTCTCTCAACCGCCATATGGGAGGAGCCTTCGTCAAGGTAAATGCCCCAGCCGCCGTATCCGCCTTCGCCCTTGTCGGCGGCAACGTTGTGAATGACGTTTTCACTGAGCACCGTGCCGGGTTGCTTGCCGAGCATATAAATACCGCCCATATCAGAAAGCCATCCCTGACCGATGTCATAAATAAGGTTGCGGTGGATTTTTATATTCTTTGTCGCGTGGTAGGTGTAGCCCCAGTTCCAGCCGCAGGAAATGCCCGTGTAATAGCCGTCGTGAATCTCGTTGTTGACAATTTCGGCGGTATCGCAGAATGTGATATGAATGCCGATTGCGCAGAAGAATTTTCTGCCGTATTTGTAAATCTCGTTGTTTTTGATTGTGATATTCTCGGTGTAATTTTCCTGCTCGGGCAGGCAGTTTTCGCCGCCTGCAAAAATTGCGGTTGCGGCAATGTTTTCAAAATAACAGTTTTCAATGCTCGAGTTTTTTACGCCGAATTCCATTTTAACCGCCGTGCCGCCGAGGTGTGTGAATTCGCAGTTTTTGAAGCTGATATTTTCGGCATGGTTTACCGAAACAACACCGTCAACAAAGATTGCCGCCTGCGGAAAATCCATATTGTTTTCCGTGTAAAAAGACTCTGCGTAAAGTCCGTCCGCCTTGGGTTCCGTCCAGTCGGTACGTGTAAATCGGATTCCCTCAAACGAAATGCCGTCAATATTTCTGATTTCAACAAGTCTGTCAATGCTTGAGCCGTAAAGGGTGAGCGTGTCTGCCTTTTCGCCGTCTTTGGGTACATAGTAAAGAACGCCCGAAACGCTGTCGAGATACCATTCACCGGGAGCGTTGAGCGCTTTAAAAACATTTTCAAAATAATAGCGGTCAATGTCCCTGATGAGCATTGATGACGGGCGTGACATTGAAATTTTGCCCGTTTTTGTGTCGTGCGCGGCGATGTTCATCAGCTCATCGTGCCAATAGTGCAGAATTCTGATGTTCACATCCTGCGGATTGTGAAAAGCGTCGGGAATATCGTTTGTGTCGGCATAAAAGGCACGCTGACCGAGAGTGAATTCCCACGGTGTGTTGCCCTCACTTTCGGGCCAGATGTCATCCTCGGGCGCGGTGGCTTTGACTTTAAAATAACCCTCTTCTGGGAAGCGTGTGATGCTCACATCACCGTTGTCGCTGAAAAGCGATTTGAAATACCAGTTTTCGGCAGAGGTGTCAAGCTGCTTTGTGAAAACCTTAACTCCGTTTGCTTCGCTTTCTTCAAAACCGCTGATGGGCTTTGCCCCGGTGAAAACAACCTCTTGTCCGTCGTAAGCCTTATAAGTGACGTTGCCCATATCTTCTTCGTTGAAGGTCAGCACACCGTCAAAGCAATAATCGCCGCCGAAAAGGTAAACAATTGCGTTTTTGTTTGCCTTTTTCATCGCTTTCAGCTTTTCTTTTGCTCCGACAAGGCTTATCGGGTTTTCCTGTGAGCCTTCGCCGTTTTCATCAGCTGTGGGTGAAACGAAAAGAATGGCATCAGCCGTCCTTTCTTCAACCGCAAACGAATTCATGCAAACACCTCCGCAAATGCAAAGTGCAAAAATGAAACAAGTAAGTTTTTTGATGAACGATTTCATACACATCTCTCCCGACGGATTATTATATTTTCATTTTATCATATCTCAACAAAAATTCAACAAGTATGTAAAATTAATACTGCGTCAAAGTGAAAACCCCTCCGTCAAATAAAACGGAGGGGCATTTGTTATACAAATAAATTGATAATGCCGATAAGCATATCCCAGAAGCCGACATAAATAGCATCATAAAAAGTTCTGAGCAGCGGCGAATCTTTGTAATAAATCAGGTGAGGTATTGACTCAAAATTAAATCTGCCGTCAATAAACGCATCTTCGCCGATTAAAAAGCAGATTGCCTCCTGAAAAAAGTTGCCTGCTTCCGCCGCCTGCGGCTCGACCGCAAATGCGTTTATGCTGAAACAACTCAGGGCAAAAATCAGAACAAAGGCGAGTGAAATAATTTTTTTAGCGGTGAATTTCATAAAACAACCTCCGTTTTACCAGATGTGATTCCAAAGCACTCTCTTTAAGAGAATAGCAATGAAGGTGTGACCGATTGTCAGGTCAAAAACGGTTGCAAACGCGCGGAAAATCATTGATGTGTCAAATGTTTTGTAAACGTTGGATGTATATTCAACACCCTCTGCCATTGTTGAAAAGGGCTGTGAATAAAGAATTCCGCCCGGTCCCGTCAGCTGAAAACGCACATAACAGCCGATTTCATTCTCATAATCGTTGAGGTCAATGCTTGTAAGGTCTTTACCCTCGGCGAAAATCTTTCCGTCAGAAATCCACTGCACGTTATCGAATTCGCCGCCCGTGACGGTGATTATGTTTTCCTCATCATTAACCTCAATTTTGGAAACGGCGGGGGGCAGGTTGCCCGTACCGTTGAATTCGTCACCGAGATAATATGTATCGACTCTGCCGACGGAAAACCAAGTTCCGCTCCGCATACATTCCTCAAAAGCTTCTTTTGTAAGCTCGGGCATCAGCATCATTGTGAATGCCCAGTCGTTATCGTCACCCTTGCGGTGCGAGTCGGAAAATGCGATGCCGGGCACGTTTCTGCCCTTGGGGATTGTGAGCTTGAGAATTTCATCCCAGATAACGGAATCATAGCGTGTGCTGTTTACGTCAAATGCAACGCAGGAATCATATTTCAAAAAGATGTTTGCAAACTTGTTGGCATAAAACGGATGGTGCGCGCGTTCCTCATCCTCGGGCAGTCTGCCGACATATTCGCCCGTGTGGTCAAGGAATGAAAATCCGCCCTCTTCCTCACAGTCGCGTACAATTGTTTCATAATCGCCGTAAATGCCTGTTTTTGCACGCGCACTCTGACAGTTGAAGGTGTTGACGTGGCAGTCGTTAATCGGTGTTGCGCCGTTTGCCTCGCAGGCGTCAGTGATTTCGAGCATTCCGCCAAGGTCATAACCGAGCTTTGCGGCAAGCTCGTCACGTGCCGCACTTTCGTAGGTGCCGTTGATAATCTGCTCACGTTCTTCGCTTGTGAGCACAACGGGGTCGCGCATACCGGTGTTGCCGAATTTGAAAATGCGGTAAATCGGCACTGTTTCGGGCACTTTATCCCATTGTACACCGGGCACGGCGTGGTCAGAAATTGCGAGAATCTGATAGCCGAGGTCATAGTGACTTTTGATGCTTTCTTCGATTGACTGAACACCGTCACTTGCATCTGTGTGCGAGTGAAGAGAAGCCTTGTACTGATTGATGTTATCCCAGTCAATGCCGTCATAGGGGCTTGTGATTGCGTAGTTTAACTCATTGTCATCTTTTGCATCGGCGGCAAATGCTGTGGAACAAATGCCGGCCCCCAACGCAATGCAAAGAATGGCGGAAACGGATTTTTTAAAGAATTTTTTCACCTTAACCACTCCTTTTTTATAATATCAACGAGGAAAAGAATTGGCTAAGCCATACCACAACGTCATAAAGGAAATAATCAATTGCCGAAATTGAATCACGCAAAAGCAGATTGAGGTCAACAAATTCCATAAAAACACTCCTTTTAATTTATAATTATATAATAACAAAAACGGCAAAAAAAGTCAATTGAGCGGCGGTTAAATACGGGTTGTATTTTTGAGTTTTCAGTGGTAAAATTAATTTTATAAAAATATGAAAGCGTGACTTTTTTGAATATTGTTACCGTAACTTTAAATCCTGCGTTTGATTCGCATTATTATTTAAAATCCTTTGAGGCGCGAAAAGAAAACAGAGTTTACAAAACTCTTGTTGAAACAGGCGGTAAGGGTCTTAATACCTCGCGTGCCCTTTACAGTGTCGGTGTTGAAAACAGCGCGGTTCTGCTTGTGGGAAAGGAAAACGGCAAAGATTTTCTTTCTGAACTCGGAAAAATTGATGTCAGGGCGATTTTTGTTGACGGTGCCATCCGTAACAACATCACCTTGCACCCGGATAACGACAAAGAAACAAGGATAAGCCTTGAAGGCTTTAACGTGAGTGAAGATGTTCTTGATGAAGTCGAAAAGGTGCTTTTGCCCCTTGTTTCTGCCGATACGCTTTTGTCTTTTTCCGGCAGTTTGCCGCGCGGAATAAGCGCAAAAAGTGTTATACCGATGCTCTTACGTTTTAGAGAAAAGGGTGCGCGCCTTGTCATTGACAGCTCCTCTTTCACTCTTGATGATTTGGCGGTGGCAAAGGCGTGGCTCATAAAACCCAATGAACAGGAAATTGCAGCTTATCTGGGCGAGAAAATAACCGACACCGATTCTGCCTGCGCGGCGGCACAAAAGATAAGACAAACGGGCATTGAAAATGTTATGATAACCCTCGGCGAAAAAGGCGGTGCATTTGCCGGAGAAAACTTTTCCTGCACGGTGACTGTGCCCGAAATAAAAGTGCTTTCAACAATCGGCGCAGGAGACAGCACAATTGCAGGCTTTCTTGCGGCAACAAAAGAAGGCAGACCTGTAAATGAGGTTGTTGCCGTGGCGAATGCTTTCGGTTGCGCGGCTTGTCTGACTCCGGGCACTCAGCCGCTCAGTAAGCAGGCTGTTGATACTCTGTTGCCTCAAATAAAAGTTAGTGTGAAATAAAGGAATCCGCAATGCTTAAAAACATTGCGGATTTGCTTGTTTATTTTATAACCGTGAATTTGCTTTCGTCGCGGGGCTTGAATTCGGGAGCTTCATCCGGATAACCGATTCCCACACCGATGACAAAGGGCCAACCTTCGGGAATGTCAAGCTCTTTGCGCCAAGCATCGCCTTTATCACTCGTGAAAAGTGCACCGATGCTTGCAATAATGCAGGTGCCCAGGCCCAGTGATTTTGCGGCAATGCATATGTTTTCCGCCATCAGACCGCCTTCCATTGCACTGTTTGTTTCGGCGAAAATAAATGCGAAAGTCGGAGCGTTGTGATAAAACGGATTAGTTTCCCAACGTGTGTGAACGGGTGTGTCCCAGCCGACGTGGTTTTTGTAGTCGATATGCATTCTGTGAAGCATTTCTTTGTTTTGCACAAAACGCACGTGGCAAGGCTGACCGTTTCTGCCGCTGGGTGCTTTGATTGCAACGGCGATTATTGTTTCAAGCTCATCTTGTGTAATTTGTTCGGGTTTGTATTCGCGGATTGTCTGTCTCGTGAGAATAGCTTCGATTGTTTCGTTTTTAATAATGCTCATTTTGTCACCCCAGAATTTCAATTTTATCGGTTATTGCATTAAGTACACTTTTATTTATGTCGGCAGTATAGCCTGAAATTTCAGTGTCAAAGCTCTGACGGAGATTTTCGTAATAAAGGTCTTTAAGGCAGGTTGAACGGTAATTAACATAGTAAGCAGATTCAAATTGTTTAAGATCTTCTTTGTAAATAAGAAAAATTGTGTCATTATATTCAATAATGTCGCATTTGCCTGCTTCAATGGCAGAGGTAGTGGCGAAAAAGCCCTCGGGGTAACCCGTGTCGGTACTTTTGAGCAAAGTGGCGGAAGCAGCGTTGAGCCCGGCGGACTCGGCAACGGAGTCGAGAGTTGCGCCGCTGTTGATTTGATTTTTCATTGCGTTAAAGCTTGCAACAAGCTCGGCGCGCTGAGCTTCGTTCATGGGGATTTCTGCACCGGTAAGGTCGGTTGCGGTAAAATAACCGCATATTGCACGGTAAAGGACATAGTTTGAATAAAAATAATCTTTTAATTCTTTTTCGCCCTCTTCGCTGTCTGTGCCCTTATCAAAAAGGTAAGCGAACAGTTTATCCTCATAAGCATTTGCGGTCTGTATTTTTGTAAGCGTGCTTCGTGAAACACCGATTTTGTCGTAATGGTTGCCGTATCTTATCCAAAGGTTGTTGACGGTTTGCGCAACCTCGGTTTTTTCAGCGGGGGTAAGCGTAAGCTTGTATCTTGCAAAAAGCGTGTTTGCCGCCACATATTTCTTGCACTGATACGTTGCTTCATCGGTGAACTCTTTCTCTGACGATTTTTCAGTCAGGTCATAATTTTCGGGGGCGGCAACAATGCGGTCAAGGTAATAGGTGAAAATTTCTTCGCTGACACGGGCCCCTGAAATTTCCATAACCGTTTTCGGCTTTTGGGTACAGCCGCCGAACATTCCGATGACAATACAAATTATAAAAACAGCCGCGGTAAAACGGCGCAAAAAGTTTTTCACAGGCAATCTCCTTCCACTTTATTCTTTAATATCATACAATTTTTGTGCCGCTAATTCAAGTCAAACGCAAAAAAAGTAAAAAAAATTAAAAAATACCCTTTATTCCTTGCGATAAATATAGTATAATAAACGGGTATTATGACATTTCGAAAGGAAAGTTTTTCAATGGAAAAAGTAAAACTTATGATTAGCGGCTCGATTTATTCCGTTTCAACTGATGACGATGTGGATTATGTTACCGCCCTCGGTGAAGAGCTTGACAAGCGCATTTCTTCCATTATGGCTGAAAATCCCCGTGCTTCCGTAACTCAGGCGGCAATTCTCACGGCTCTTGAATATGCGGATGCTTCAAAGAAGAGTGAAACCAGTGCTGAAAATCTGCGCGCACAGATTCAGGGTTATCTTGAAGATGCCGCAAGAGCAAGAACAGATGCCGAAATTTCCAGACGTGAGGCTGAAAGACTTGCAAAAGAGCTTTCTGCGCTCAGAGCCGCAAAAAAATGATTACAAAGAAAACAGAGATTCTTGCACCGGTCGGCAGCATGCAAATGCTGGCGGCCGCTGTGCGTTGCGGAGCAAATGCGGTCTATCTGGGCGGTAAAGAACTCAATGCCCGTCGGAATGCCGCAAATTTCACCGTCGATGAATTGGGAAAGGCGGTTGAATACTGTCACAAGCGCGGCGTTAATGTCTATATGACTCTTAACACTCTTGTCGGTGACGGCGAAATGCAAACCGCCGTTTCCGCCGTGGAGAATGCTTGCTGTCTGGGGGTGGATGCTCTTATCGTGCAGGATATCGGTCTTGCCGATGTTGTTCGCCGCGTTGCACCCGATATGCCTCTGCATGCCTCAACACAGATGTCGGTGCAGAGTGCCGATGGTGTTAAAATTCTTTCGGAAATGGGATTTTCGCGTGTTGTTCTGCCTCGTGAGCTGACAAAGGCGGAGATTGCCGACATTGCCGCAAACACCGATATGGAGCTTGAAGTTTTCGTTCACGGTGCACTTTGTATGTGTGTTTCGGGTCAATGCCTTATGAGTGCCGTGCTCGGCGGCAGAAGCGGTAACAGAGGCTTGTGCGCTCAACCGTGCCGTTTGCCTTTCGGTATTAACGGCGGCAACGGAAATGCGCTGAGTCTTAAAGATTTATCAATGATTGATAACCTCGGCGAGCTTGCCGATTTGGGCGTAATGTCCTTTAAAATCGAAGGCAGAATGAAGCGCCCCGAATATGTTGCCGCTGCCGTAACCGCCTGTCGTCAGAGTCTTTGCGGTGAATACGATGCAAAAACCGAAAACGACCTGCGACGCGTTTTCTCGCGCTCGGGTTTCACAAACGGTTATTATGAAAACAAGAAAAGTGCCACAATGTTCGGTGTGCGCACCAAGGAGGATGTTGTCGGGTCGGCAGATGTGCTCAAAGACCTTGCACATCTTTACGACAACGAAAATCCGCTCATTCCCGTCAGTATGGAACTTGACGTTTCAGCAGATAAGCCGATGTTGCTGACCGTCAGTTCGCAGGGTAAGACCGTCACCGTTTCGGGTGAATATGTGCCTGTTGCTGCGCAGAATAAAGCACTTGATGCAGAGGAACTCAAATCCCGTCTGTCAAAATGCGGCGGTACACAGTTTTTTGCAGAAACGGTGAAAGTCAATCTTCAACCGGGACTTTATGCACCAGTTTCCGCTTTCAATGAGCTTCGCAGAGATGCCCTGCAACAACTCGAAAACGAGATTGCTCAAAGGAAAATTGTTGAACTTAAAGAAGAAAAAATAAAAGTCAGCAAATACACTGCCGCCGATTCACCCGAGCTCCACGTGCGTGTGCAGAATGCCGCACAGCTTGACAAACTTCCCTCGGGTGTTTCTCGCGTTGTTGTGCCGCTTGACACGGCAGGGGAGACGGTTAAAAAGCTTGTTGCGGACGGTGTCGAGGTTGCCGCCGAAATTCCGCGCGCAGTTTTCTCAAACGCAGCGAAATATATTCGCAAACTTGCCGCTTTGAAAGAGCACGGCGTTACCCTTGCTTATGCAGGTACGCTTGACGGTGTGGAGATTGCACGCAAGGCGGATTTGCCCTGTGTTGCAGGCTTTGGTATGAACATCTTCAACACGCAGAGTCTTTTGCATCTTGAAAGACTCGGTGTTGCCGAGACAGTGCTGTCGTGCGAAATGACCCTGCATCAGATCGCCGGTTTGGGCGGCTCAATAAAGCGCTCTGCGCTTGTCTACGGACATTTGCCGCTGATGCTTACACGCAACTGCCCCGTTTCAACAAAGCTCACCTGCGCCGAATGTAAAGGCAACAGCGTAATCACAGACAGAATGGGTGTTGATTTCCCCGTTGTTTGCGAAAACGGCTGCAGCGAGGTGCTCAATTCCCGACCCGTGTGGCTTGCCGATAAGCTTGATTCTGTGAAGGGTATTGATGCATTTTTGCTTTATTTCACCAACGAAACTGCGCAGGATGTTGCCGACACGGTGACAGCATATCGGAACAAAGAAAAGCCCTCAGGCGAATTTACCCGAGGACTTTACACAAAAGGTGTTGAATAATTTAAAACATTTATAAAAATTAGGGCTTGCACGAGGATGTGCAAGCCCTTTTGCTGTTGTGCGGTTTCTTTGTTATGCCTTCTTCTTTGTAATGACTTTGATAAGAACAAGAACACCGACCATTGCCGCAATTGCTACGGGAAGGGCGATAAAGGCATTGGGAACAAAGCCTGCAAGAATGTAAGCAAAGAAGGAAACACCTGCCACGGTCAGTGCATAAGGCATCTGAGTTGAAACGTGGTTGATGTGGTCACACTGTGCACCTGAGGATGACATAATTGTTGTGTCTGAAATGGGTGAGCAGTGGTCGCCGCAGACAGCACCTGCAAGGCAAGCAGAGACGGCAACAAGTGTGAGGTTGGTGATTTCGCCGGGGAATACGCCCAGAACGATGGGGATAAGAATGCCGAAAGTGCCCCATGAAGTGCCTGTTGAGAAAGCGATGAAGCAGGCAATCAGGAAGATGATTGCGGGCAGGAATTTGCTGGCGGTTGCATTGTCACCGACGATGGATGCAACAAATTCGCTTGCACCGAGGTTTGAACGGCAGAATGTGCTGAGTGTCCAGGCGAAGATAAGAATAAGGATAGCTGAAATCATCTGCTTGAATCCCTTGGGAATGCTGTCAGCAAAATCCTTGAACTTGATAACCCTGCGGGGAATATAAAGCAGGAAAGTGAAGATAAGTGCAACAAATGAGCCGTAAACAAGGCCTGTTGATGCGTCGGAGTTTGAGAATGCGGATGCAACGTTCATGTAGTTTGCGGCATCGGTTGCATCAAAGAAATTACCTGTGTAAAGCATGAATGCAACGCAGGAAATGATGAGTACGATAACGGGAAGAATGAGGTCAATAACCTTGCCCTTGGAAGAAACTTCTTCCTCTTCACTTTTTGCATAAACACTGTCTTTTGCAGAGAAGAGGTCGCCCTTTGCGGCGTTGATTTCGTGCTTTTTCATCGGACCGAAATCAAATTTGAGCAGGGTGATTGTAATAAGCATTACGATGGTGAGCAGAGCGTAGAAGTTGAAGGGGATTGTCTTGATAAAAAGAGAAATACCCTCGCCCTCGGGTGCATAAGAGGAAACAGCGGCTGCCCAGCTTGAAATGGGTGCAATAATGCAAACAGGTGCGGCTGTTGCATCGATTATGTAAGCAAGCTTTGCTCTTGAAATTTTTGCCTTGTCAGTTGCGGGGCGCATAACGCTGCCGACTGTGAGACAGTTGAAATAGTCATCGATGAAAATAAGTGAGCCGAGAAGAACGGTGGCAAGGGTGATGCCTGCCTTGGACTTGATTTTCTTTGAAACCCACTGTCCGTAAGCGGCAGAACCGCCGGCCTTGTTCATAAGGCAAACCATAATTCCCAATATAACAAGGAAAATAAGAATACCAAGATTCCAACCGTCGGAAATACAGCCCATCATAACGCTGAAAATTTCCTTGAATGCATCGAACACACGGAACTCACAGTATAACAGAGCACCTGCGATAATGCCGATGAAGAGTGAGGAATAAACCTCCTTGGTAATAAGTGCAAGAATAATTGCGATTACCGGGGGAACAAGTGACCAGAATGTGCCGAAAAATTTTGAAGCGGGTTCTTCTTTTTTCGCTTCTTCTGCGGTTTCTCCTTCGACAGCCTCTTCTTCGGCGCCGATTGTCAGAACAGCCTCTTCCGAGTCGGTTGCGGCGGATTCGTCTTTGACTTCCACATCCGTTGCCATAAGAAGAACATTTTCTTCGACAGCTTCTGTAACTGCCGTTGCTTCGGTAGCGGCGGTGGTTTCGGCATAAGCTGTTGCAACAAGGAATGATGCAAGCATTGCAAAGACCATCAGCACCGAAAGCCACTTTCTTTTGCGTGTAAGTGTCATTGGTTTTAACCCTCCTGTTTTTTGCGGCTGAAATTTTGCCGCTTATATGTCCACATCTTCAAATTCCACAACCTTGTTATGTTTTGCAGATTCAAAAATAGCAAACACAAGTTTTAAAAGTCTGCGTTGCTGCGCGTGAGTAACAATAATGTCCTGTTTTCCTGCCAGATGAGCGAAGACATTGCTGTAATATTCGCACCAATCAGATTCGATTTCGGGCAGGGGATATTTTTTTATGGTGTCATCTGTTCTGGGTGCCATTGTCTTGGTAAGACCCGCACCTGCCTGCACGGGCACGGCATCTCTGTTTTCCCAGTCTGAAACCATTACGATTTCGCCGTTGCAGTCCCAGTCATTAACGACTGCAGAGCCGTTTTCGCCGAGAATGTACCAACGGGGCAGGGAAACAAAGTTGCTTGTCGTAACCTCAACATAGAACGAGAGACCGTCGTCAAAAATCAGAGTTGTCCTGAATCCGTCATCACATTTTTCATTTGTGACATTTGTAAGCTCTGCATAAACGGAAACAAGCTTTCTCGGCAGGGTCATCATAAGTGCCTGGTCAAGCAGGTGAATGCCCCAGTCATAGACCATTCCGCCGCCGTGCTCGGGCTGATTGCGCCAATCACCGGGGATACCGCGTGAGCCCTGAACTCTTGACTCAATTCTGAAAACCTTGCCCATTGTGTTTTTGTCAAAAATATCCTTTGTGACAAGGTAGTCGGTGTCCCAGCGTCTGTTTTGGTGAACGGTGAAAAGCTTGCCGTATTTTTCTGCCGCGGCGACCATCTCGTCAAAGTCTGACATACTGATTGTGACGGGCTTTTCCGAAATAACGTTTTTGCCGTGGGCAAGTGCATCGATAACAATTTCCTTATGAACATCATTGGGGGTTGCCACGGTGACAAGGTCAATACTTTCGTCACTGAGCAGTTCTTCTCGTGACGCGTAGGTATTAAAACCGCGTTCCTTTGCCACATCGAGCCTTTCGGGATTAATGTCGTAAACACCGACAACCTCGGCGATGTCCGAAAAATTATCTTTTACCTTGCTTGCGTGCCATGAGCCCATTCCGCCGTAACCGATAACGGCGAAGCCGAATTTTCCGTTAATCATATTGATATCCTCCACGGATTTTTAGATTTTTCAATCATACCCACCACATTTCAGCGGGATTTTGTGTAATGAGAACATCCTTGAGGAATGCAACAGCCTTTGAAAGACCCTCATCCTGACTCATAAGTGAATCTTCGTGCTCTATGCTGATGGCATAATCGTAGCCGACAAGGCGGAGATTTGAAATGATATCCTTCCAGTAGCTGTAATCGTTGCCGTAGCCGACAGAACGGAAAATCCACGAACGGTTGATTTCGTCGGAGTAAGGCTTGACGTCAAGAACGCCGTTAATTGCGGTGTTGTATTTGTCAATCTTTGTGTCCTTTGCGTGGAAATGGAAAATAGCGTCGCCGAGCTTGCGGATGCAGGCAACGGGATCCATGCCCTGCCAGATAAGGTGACTGGGGTCAAAGTTTGCACCGATTTCGGGGCCGACTGCCTCACGAAGTTTCAGCAGAGAATCTGTGTTGTAAACGCAGAAGCCGGGGTGAAGTTCAAGGGCAATTTTGTTAACACCGTGAGCCTTTGCAAAAGCAACAAGGTCTTTCCAGTAGGGGATGAGAACCTCGTTCCACTGCCAGTCAAGAATGTCGCCGAAATCGTTGGGCCACGGGCAGGTTACCCAGTTTGGATATTTTGCACCTTCCCAGTCTCCGGGACAGCCGGAGAAAGTGTTAATCTGATGAAGACCAAGCTTTTCGGCAAGAAGAATTGCATTTCTGATGTTTTTGTCATAGTCAGCGGCAATTTCCTTGTTTGGATGTACGGGGTTGCCGTGGCAGGAAAGTGCGCTTATCTGAACATCATACTTTTTAAGCAGAGCCTTGAATTCCTCAAGCTTTGCATCGTCCGCGAGAAGCTCTTCGGCGTTTGCGTGTGCATTGCCGGGATATCCGCCGCAACCGATTTCAACCATCTCAATGCCGAGAGACTTGAAATATTTCAGTGCTTCCTCAAGGGAAAGATTTGATAAAAGAGTTGTAAATACACCTAATTTCATCGTCGTGAGTCCTTTCAATTAAAGCAGTGTTTTAAGATATTTGATGCTTCTGCCGATGTCCTCAAGACCTGTGGGTACGGGGTCATCGTTTTCGACAATAAGCCACTCAATGCCGATTTCTTTTGCGGCCTTGATAACGGCGGGAATGTCGCAATTGCCCTCGCCCAGAGCCTTGGGCTTGCCGTCGATGCCGTCTTTAATATGAAGGTGGCAGATTTTATCTTTGTACTCCGTGAGGAATTTGTAGTTGTCGATACCTGCGTGGAAGCTCCAGTATGTGTCAATTTCAAGGTGACACTGCTCGCCGATAACGTCTATGGGCAGAAGCTTGTTGCGCAGGGGCTTGAATTCTTCACAGTGATTATGGTAGTAAACCTTCATACCGAGCTTCTCAGCTTCCCTGTCGGCGTTACCGAGGATTCTTGCGGTGCGCTTGCACATAATCATTGTGCTGTGAGGTGCGCCGCCGACACCGATTGCCTTTGCACCGAGTGTCTGCTGAAATTTAAGAGTTTCGGCAAGCTTTTTCTTGCCGTTAAAATCTTCAAGACCGATGTGACCGCCGACTGCAACAAGACCGACCTCGTCAAGCTTGTTTTTAATCGTCTGAGCGTCAACACCGAAATAACCGGCAAATTCAACGCCGTCATAACCGAGCTTTTTGATTTCCTCAAGCACCTTGAGCAAATCGTCGCCGTTTTTGATATGGTCTCTGACAGAGTAAACCTGAACAGCAATTTTCATATTTTTTCTCCTTATTTCTCAAGCTTGAAAATGAATTTTTTGATATATTCGGCGGTGAATTTCACGCCCCAGTCGCCAAGCTCGCCGCGCCACACGCTTGAGTGCGGTTCAATGCTGAGTGTACCGTTGTAGCCGTGAAGGTAAAGCATGCCGAAAAATGCGCCCCAGTTTGTCACGTCAAGACCTGCGGGCGGGTCGTCGTGAGTTTCGCCGTTGACCCTGAGTGTGCCCTTGATGTGAACGTGACCGAAACGGTCGCCCCACTGAGCGGCTTCTTCAAGATAGTCGCCGCCGCGGTTCATACAGTGTGAAACGTCGTATTTGATGCCAAGGTCGGGAAGCTGACCGAGAACAATTTTCCACTGCTCGGGGCTGCAGACGAAGTTTGCCCAATCGCAGTTGTAAACGCAGATTTTGACATCCTTTTGCTTGCCCCTTTCAATGAGAATTGAAAAATATTCAATTGCTTTCTGATAATTCTCGTTGAGTGTAAGCTTGTCGCAGTAATTGATGCCTGTGTTGAAAACTCCGCAACCGAGTTCGGCGGCACAGTCGATGAGAGTAAGGTTTGCCTCAACCTCTTCTTTGATAAGCTCGCCGTTGTCGTCAAGCTTATCTGTGCCCCAGCGGCCCATTGAGCCGATTGCGATGTCGTATTTTTTGCATCTTGCCTTGAGGTTGTCCAAATCTTTTACAAAATCGGCAACGTCTCTGCCTACGTTGTAAGTGATTTCAAGGAACGAGAGACCGAGTTCCTGCGCCTGCTGAAAGCCGCGGTCGTCGGTATCGACAATAAGTCCCAATCTCATATTAAACCCTCCGATTAAAGTAATCAGTCGTTGTTGATGTAAACGGGCTTGCCGGTGTTGGCGGATTCGTAGATTGCTTCAAGAATCTGTGTTACAACCATTGCCTGCTCGGGCTTTGTGCGAACGGGTGTGTCGTTGATAACTGCATCATAGAATGCTCTTGCCTCAAGCTCTGAGGGATCGTTGGATGCGCCTTCATAGAAAGCAACGCCGCCCTTTGAGAAGTCGGGGGTTTCAATAACCTGTCTGCCGTTCTTTACATAGTTGAGGCGAAGGTCGTTGTGCATATCGGCACCGCCCTTGTCACCGGCAAGAAGTGTGGAAGCCTCTTCGGGGTCTGCAATATTGAGAGCCCAGCTTGATTCAACACTGACGGTTGCGCCGTTTTCCATAACGACAAAACCGAAAGCAGAGTCTTCAACGGTGTATTTTTCGGGGTCCCAGTCGCCCCAAGCGTTTGCGGAATTTTTCTGGTCGCCGAGTTTCTTGTATTTTGTGCCGACAACCATCTTGGGCTTGTAGTTGTCCATCATCCAAAGGGTAAGGTCAAGTGCGTGCGTGCCGATGTCGATGAGGGGACCGCCGCCCTGTTCATATTCGTTAAGGAATACGCCCCAGGTGGGAACGGCTCTGCGGCGAAGAGCGATTGCTCTTGCGTAGTAGATTTCGCCGAGGTCGCCGTTTTCGCAGCACTCTTTAAGGTACAGGGAATCGCCTCTCCAACGTGACTGATAGCCGATTGTAAGTTTTTTGCCTGTTCTTACGGAAGCCTCATACATAGCCTTTGCTTCAGCGTAGGTCTTTGCCATGGGCTTTTCGCACATAACATGTTTGCCTGCTTCGAGAGAATCAATTGTAATAAAGCTGTGTGAGCGGTTGGGTGTGCAGACGTGCACGGTGTCAATGCTCTTGTCAGCGATTAATTCTTTATAGTCGGTGTAAACTTTAGCGTCAGGTGTGCCGAATTTTTTGGCAGCAGCTTCAGCTTTTTCTTCGATGATGTCACAGAATGCGACCATTTCGATTTCCTTGATTTTTGCGAGTGCGGGCATATGCTTTCCGTTTGCAATGCCGCCGCAGCCGATAATACCTACTTTGATTTTCTTTTCCATTGAAAAAGACCTCCGTTTTTGAATTGGTATTTTGCAGGAATCACCTGAATATACAATTTTTATTATACAAAAAAGAATCTTGTTTTCAATAAATTTAAACAAAAAAGCCGTTGGGACAGCGTAAAAAATAACAAAGAAATTTTGGACATTTTGCCTAAAATACACCTTAACAATAAAATTTTATGTGTTATATTGCAATTAAATTGATTATGGTTTATACTGTTTAATTGTTCATTTATCAAGGAGGCGTTCAGAGGAATGGAAAGAATCACAAGCTTTGAAATTGACCACGATTTACTTGATCCGGGCATCTACGTTTCCCGTGTTGACGGTGACATCACAACCTATGATTTGCGCACAAGAAAGCCGAATTGCGGCGAATATATGGATACAGTAACCGCTCATTCTGTTGAGCATATGTTTGCAACACTCGTGCGCAATTCCGAAATAAAAAATGATGTGATTTACTTTGGCCCGATGGGGTGCAGAACAGGTTTTTATCTGCTCGTCAGAAATGCTGAAAATTCCCTTATTCTGGATATTACAAAGCGTATTCTCACACAGATTATCGCACACGAGGGCGAGGTTTTCGGCGCGTCAAAAAAAGAATGCGGTAACTATCTTGACCTTGACCTTGAAAGCGCAAAAAAAGAGTGCCGTGCATATCTTGAGGTGCTGCAAAAACCGCAGGATTTTAAATACAAAGGATAATTTGAGGTGACTGAAAATGATTGGAATTATCGGCGCAATGAGCATTGAGGTTGAGGCAATCAAAGAGCTTATGACCGACAAAAATGAACAGGTTTTCAGCGGCATAACTTATGTCTGCGGTAAGCTTTCCGGCAAGGATATTGTCGTTGCAAAGTGCGGCATAGGCAAGGTTTCCGCCGCCGTCTGCACACAGACGATGATACTGAAATATTCACCCGATTTGATTGTCAACACCGGTGTCGGCGGAAGCCTCAGCACAGAGCTTTCAATCGGTGATATCGCCGTGGCTAAAGCCGTTGTTCAGCACGATATGGATACATCTCCGCTCGGTGACCCGGTCGGATATATTTCGGGTCTTAATGTTGTTGAAATTCCCTGCGACAGCGATACGGTAAATGCCGCACTCGGCTGCATTGAATCACTCGGCACCGTCAAGGGTGTTGCGGGCACAATTGCCTCGGGTGACCAATTTATTGCTGACAAAGCGAAGAAAGACGATATTGTTGAAAAATTCGGCGCAATCGTGTGTGAAATGGAAGGTGCAAGCATCGGTCACGTGTGTTATATGAACGATGTTAAGTTTGCCGTTGTCAGAGCTGTCAGCGACTGTGCCGACGGCAGTTCACACATGGATTATGCAAAGTTTCTGCCGATAGCCGCCGCCAATGCAACCGAAATCATCAGGCGTATGGTGGAAATTGCATAAAAATTAAGTTAATATAAGGCATTGTGTTGACAACCTTGCCGATATTTGTTATACTGTTTTTTAACAAAATAGGGTAAAATCTTTTTTCCTAAATCATTTAAAGGAGGAATTACAAATGATTGATCAAAAAACCCTTGCGTACATCAATCTTTACGCAATCCTGGGTACGTTGGAAAATCTTTGTGAGCTCGTTCCCGAGGCAAGTGCTCTGGCACAGACCAAAAAGCCTCTGTCAATCGGTTTCGAGGTCAAAGGCGGCCCCAGCGCAACCATCACCTTCAAAAACGGCAAGTGCCGTATGGAGCAGGGTTGCAACAAGTGCAATGTCAAGCTTCCCTTCAGCTCTTGTGAAAAGTTCAACGGCCTTATCGACGGCACAGTGACACCCGTTCCGTCAAAGGGCTTTACTCACATCGGCTTCCTGCTGAAGAACTTCACTCCGCTCACCGATATTCTTAACAAATATCTCAGAGCAAGCGAAGAAGATCTTGCGGACGAGGACTTTTTCAACACCAGCACAACCCTTATGTTAAACCTTATCACCGTTGCTATCGCTCAGATTGGCAATAATGATCCTATCGGTAAGGCTTCCGCAAAGCATATGGTTGACGGCGAAATCAGCTTCGGCATCAAGGGCGGCATTTCCACCACAGTCAGGGTTAAGAATCATCGCCTCCTCGGCATCAAGTGCCCCAGCGAAGCACCCAGAGCTTCAATGGCTTTCGAGTCAATCAGACTTGCCCGCGACCTGTTTGACGGCAAGGTTAACGCCGTTGCCTGCATCGGCACAGGTGAAATCGAAATGAAGGGCATGATTTCAATGCTCGACAATCTCAACAGAATTCTTGACAGAGTTGCTGTCTATTTAGCATAAGGAGGTGCGGCAAATGAGCTTTCCGATTAATTCTTACGAAAAAAGTACAGAACTGTTTAAAAGAGCAACCAAGGTAATTCCCTCCGGCCTTTACGGCCATCAGGGTCCCGCTGAGGGTTGCTGTATTCCCGTTTCCGCATTCCCGCTTTTCAGTAAGGAAGCAAAAGGTTCCTATTTCTGGGATGTTGACGGAAACAGATTTATCGACTATATGTGCGGCTACGGCCCCAATGTTCTCGGCTACTGTGACCCCGACGTTGACGCCGCTGCACTTGAACAGCTTAAACTTGAAAACTGTGTCACCACACCCTCAACAAAAATCATTGAGTTTGCTGAGTGCCTTGTTGACACCGTTGCAAGTGCGGACTGGGCTTTCTTTGCAAAGAACGGCGGCGACACAACAACCGCCGCAATCATGACCGCAAGAGCCGCAACAAACCGCAAAAAGATTATCTTTGTCAACGGTTTCTATCACGGTGTTGCTCCGTGGTGCCAGAAGGTTGACTATCCCGGTGTTATCGAAGAAGACGTTTCCAACAATCTCTATGTTGACTGGAACGATTTTGAACAGCTTGAAAAAGTTGTTGCCGAGAATGACGGCGAAATCGCCGCTTTCATTTCCACACCCTATATGCACGGCAACTTTGTTGACAACGTTCTTCCTGCTGAGGGCTATTGGCAGAAGGTGCGCAACCTTTGCACAGAAAAGGGTATTGTTCTTATCGTTGACGACGTCCGCGCAGGTTTCAGACTTGATATCGCAGGCTCTGACCATTATTACGGCTTTGAAGCTGACCTTATCTGCTTCTGTAAAGCACTTGCAAACGGTTGGAATGTTTCCGCCCTTTGCGGTAAGGATTGGCTTAAGAGCTCAATCAGCGGTCTTACCTACACAGGCAGCTATTGGATGAGCGCAGTTCCCTTTGCCGCAGGTATCGCCTGCATCAACAAGCTCAAAGCTCTCGACGCTCCCAAGATGTTCCGCGAAAAGGGTCTTGCCCTGACAAACGGTCTTAAAGCGGCGGCAGAAAACAACGGCTTCCACCTCAATGTTTCGGGTGAACCCGCTCTGTTCTATCTTATGCTTAAGGATGACGATTCTCTCATGCTCCATCAGGAATGGATTGCAGAGTGCGTCAAGAGAGGTATTTTCCTCACAAACCACCACAACCACTTCATCAACGCATCACTTTCCGATGAAGACATTAAGTTCACAATTGATGTTGCGGAAGAAGCATTCAACGTTCTTCGCAAGAATCATCCCGAGCTTCGCTAATGTTACCGGTGCGATACCGGTTTAAAATGTAAGTCACATTTACAAAGGAGGAAATCAGTATGCCATTAACAAAGCAGGAATGGCTGGCTCTCGAAAAGAAAGCCCACGAGCTTCGTAACCTTTGCCTTGATACAACCTATTGGGCAGGCAGTGCTCACATCGGCGGCGGCACAAGCGTTATGGACATTATGACCATTCTCTACCACAAGTATATGAAGATCGACGTCTCCAACCCCAATTGGGAAGACAGAGACCGTTTCATTCTCAGTAAGGGTCACGCAGGTGTTGCGCTTGCATCACTTCTTTGCGACCTCGGTTTCAATGACCCCGAGCAGCTCAAGACCTTCAACCTTTCAAACTCCAAGATGGGTATCCACCTTGACTCCAATAAGGTTATCGGTGTTGACGCTTCCACAGGTTCACTCGGCCACGGCCTTCCCATTGCGGTCGGCACGGGTCTTGCCGCAAAAGTTCTCGGCAAGGATTACAAAACATACTGCGTTCTCGGCGACGGCGAGTGCGACGAGGGCTCAAACTGGGAGGCTGCAATGTCAGCCGCTCACTTCAAGACCGACAATGTCATCACTTTTGTTGACAGAAATAAGTGCATGATTGACGGCAGAACAGAAGACGTTATGAACCTTGAACCTTTCGCAGATAAGTGGAAGGCTTTCGGCTTCATCGTCAAAGAAGTTGACGGTCATAACTTCAAAGAGCTTGCAGAGGCAATCGACTTTGCACTTGAAAACAAGGGTGCTCCCGTTATGATTATTGCCAACACAATCAAGGGCGCAGGTATCGACTACATGGAAGACGATTATAAGTGGCACTACGGCGCAATTGATGAAGAAAAATACAACAAGGCAAAGGCAAGCCTTGAAACTTATTACAAAGCCCGTGTGGCTCGTGTCGAAAAGGAGGGTTAATCAATGGCAGGCGGAATGACCTATACAGCAACTGATTCTACGGCCTTCTCAACGGCTGAGTATTACGGCAGAGCTCTCTGTGAGCTTGGCGAAGCACATCCCGAGGTTGTTGCTCTTACAGCTGACCTTGCAAAATCAACGAAAATCGGTATGTTCGGTGAAAAGTTCCCCGACAGATTCTTTAACGTAGGTATCGCAGAGCAGAATATGTTCGGTGTTGCCGCAGGTATGGCAAAGGCAGGCCTTGTTCCCTTCCTTTCCACCTTCTCGGTTTTCGCTTCTCTCAGAAGTGCTGACCAGCTTCACACCGATATCTGCTACCAGAATATCAACGCCAAGGTTATTGCTACCCATTCGGGTACATCCTTCGGTCAGGCAGGCTCAACCCACCACGCAATCTGCGATATGGCTGTTGCCCGCTCAATCCCCAACCTTACCGTTATCTGTCCCGCAGACGGTCTTGAAACTTATAACGCAGTTTATGCTGCTTATGAAAACAAGGGCCCGTACTACATCAGAATCAACCGCGGTTTTGACCGTGTTCTTTATCAGAGCTCCGATTACGGCTTTGAGGTAGGTAAGGCAGTCACAATCAATGAGGGCACTGACCTCACAATCATCGCTTGCGGTTCCTGCGTATTCCAGGCACTTCAGGCAGCGAAATTCCTTGAGAATGCAGACGGTCTCAAAATCCGCGTTCTCAATATGCACACAATCAAGCCCATCGACAAAGAAGCAATCGTAAAGGCTGTTATGGATACACGCCGCATCATCACTGTTGAGGATCACAACGTTATCGGCGGCCTCGGCAGCGCTGTTGCTGAGGTTATTGTTGATGCAGGTAAGGGCTGTGCATTCAAGCAGCTCGGCATTCCCGATTCCTTTGCTCCCATCGGTCTTCATGAAGACATTATGTCAACACTCGGCATTGACCAGAACGGTATTATTGATGCTGTCCGTGAGGTTATGGGTAAAGACTTTGAGCTTGATGACGACTGGGATGACGAGGCATAATATCGGCTGAAAACTGATAATTAACCGATATTACAGAAAGGAATGATTTCTATGGCTTCAAGAGAAGATATACTCACTAATAAAATTTTCCTTTGCGCCGTTCTTCCCCTCATCAAGACCATTGCTACCGATGATCCCAAGCTTGCCAAAAAATTTGAGCACGCTCACGCTGTCATTCAGGTAAGCTGCCTTGATCCTGATGCTCCTGCCGGTAAATATGCAACCCATTTCGTTGTCAACTGCGGCGAGTGGATTTGCCACACCGACAAAATCACAGACAATGCTCACATTGAGCTTGAATTCAAGTCAGTTCAGGCGATGAACGCATTCTTCAAAGGAAATATCGGCCCCGCAACTCTTCCCAAGATGAAGGGCTTCACAAAAACCGCAACCTTTGCTGCATTTTTCCAGGTTCTTCTTAAAATGTCCTCTTTGCTCACTGCAAAAGAACCCCCGAAGGATGAATTTACAAAGGCACTGCTTGTAAAGTGCTATTTCTATCTGCTTTCAAGCGGTATCAGCACACTCAACAAGCAGGGTCACGAGGCTATTCACAACTGGGCACTCAAGAGTCCCGACCGTGTTTATTCCTGGGCAGTTGACGGTTATCCCGACCTTTCCGCTTACATCAGAGTCAAAGCAGGTAAGTCAAAGGCCGGCAGAGGCGTTTATAAGAGAGCGATGCCTTTCTTCACAATGCGCTTCAACAACCTTGACAGTGCACTCGGTATTCTTATGTCAACCGACGATATGCTTGATTCCGTCAAGAGCGGCAAGCTTATCATGGATGGTGCTCCCGAATTCGGCGCACAAATCGGTGAATATATGCTTACCGTCGGCGCATACGCACAGTAAAATTACATTAATTTATAAAAGCTTGCAGGGGAGACCTTGCAAGCTTTTTTCTTTCTTTGGTGCGCCTTGACACTTGCGCTACCATATCTTGTGGGTTGACACGAAGGCTCTTTTGGGGTAAAATTATATCGAACAAATGTTCGGAAAGAGGCGAAAAAAAGTGTCCTTCAGAGCAGTTTTGCATTGTGACCTTGACAACTTTTTTGCAAGTGTTGAGAGTGTTTACAGGCCTGAATTAAAAAATATTCCCTTTGCCGTTTGCGGCAGTGAGCAGGAGCGTCACGGAATTGTTTTGGCGAAAAATCAGCTTGCAAAGAAATACGGTGTCAAAACGGCGGAGCCGATATGGCAGGCAAAGGCAAAGTGCCCGGAGCTTACAACCGTTGAGCCGCATTATGACCGTTATCTTGATTTTTCACGACGCGCACGCAACATTTATGAAAGTTATACGGATATGGTTGAAACTTTCGGCATTGATGAGTGCTGGCTCGATGTTACGGGCAGCCGTTTGCTTTTCGGAGACGGAGAAGCGATTGCCCGACAGATAAGCAAAAGAATAAAAAAAGAACTCGGCATAACCGTTTCAATCGGTGTGAGCTTCAATAAATGCTTTGCAAAACTCGGCAGCGACCTCAATAAACCGGACGGCATCAGTGTTATAACGCCGGAAAACTTTAAAAGTGTTGTGTGGCCGCTTTCGGTTGACAAGCTTTTGTGGGTGGGTAACCGCACAGCAAAAGCACTTGACTCAATGGGGATTCTGACCGTCGGCGATATTGCCGCGGCAGGCAAAGATATTCTTTCGTGTGCGCTTGGCAAAAACGGGGTGGGACTGTGGATAAACGCAATGGGTCTTGATACAACTCCCGTTTTGCGTGAAAATGAATTGCCGGCGGCGAAAAGCATCGGTAAAAGTATGACGGGCAGGACAGACCTGAAAAATGACGACGATGTGCGGCGCACCTTACTTTACCTGAGCGAAAATGTTTCCGAAACTTTGCGGCTTTGCGGTTTGCTTGCGGGTACGGTACAAATTCACGTGCGTGACAGTATGCTCGTGACTTTTGAAAGACAGATGAAACTTGATTCTCCGACACGTCTGACCGAAGCGCTGGCAGGCGAGGGGATGAAGCTTTTTAAAGAAAACTGGGATTGGCGGCGCCCCGTGCGCTCGGTCGGAATACGTGCGTGCGAGTTGATGAGTGACACTCAAGCGGTTCAGTTGAGGTTCGGATTTGACTTTGCAAGAGCACAACGGCTTGAACGCCTGGGGTGCAGTGTGGATTCCCTGAGAGAAAAATACGGCAGGGATTGTATAAGGAGGGCATCTCTTTTAATGTTTTAAAACATTAAAATAATCAAAATAACAAATAAAATGAAAAAAATTGTCAAAATATATGATAAATAAACTATTTATTTAAAATAATTGTTGACAAAACATAAAAATTCGATTAAGATATATTGCATAGTGGCTTTTCTTGAGAGGTGTTCCGATTTGTCCGCTGCCAATAATTATGATGCGCTTACCGTTGAGCAGCTTGTTGAACTTGCCTGCAACGGTGACGACGGCGCAATGGCAAAGCTGATTTATGCTTTGACCCCGATTGCCCGCGCAAAAGCGGCGGCTTACGATTGTTGTGACATCCCTTCGGAAGATTTGATTCAAGAGGGAATGCTCGGCTTCATCAGTGCCCTGCGCACTTTTTCCGCCGAAAAAGAAACCTCTTTCAAAACTTATGCGGATACTTGTATCGGCAACAGAATCAAGTCTGCCGTGCGTTCAAGCCAAAGCGGTAAAACACGTGTTCTGACAAAGGCAATTTCACTTGATGACGATGAAAAAAATATTCATCTCACCGATTCGGGTGCCGATCCTCAGGAAATTGTTTCACACCGTGAAAGCTTTGAGCTTTATCAGCAAATGTTGGATACCTGCCTTTCTTCTTTTGAAAAAGAGGTTGTCGGTTACCGCATTGCGGGAAAAAGCTACTCAGAAATCGCAACTATCCTTAACACAACGGAAAAAGCGATTGATAACGCCCTTCAGCGCGTAAAAAAGAAACTGCGCGCTAAGACATAAATGCCCCCGTAGCTTAAAGCAGAGCGTTGTTCAATCAAAGGTGACGGTGCAATTCCGTCCAAGGGCAAATATTTTTATTCAAGCGAGGTTAAAAAAATGTACGAAGACAAAACTCTCATCTGTAAGGAATGTGGCCAGGAATTCGTTTTCACAGCCGGCGAACAGGAGTTCTACGCTGAAAAAGGATTCGTAAATGAGCCCCAGCGTTGCAAGGCTTGCCGTGATTCCCGCAAAAATGCAGCTCGTGGTGAGCGTGAGTGGTTCGAAGCAACATGTGATTCCTGCGGTGGAGTTGCAAGAGTTCCCTTTAAGCCGCGTGAGGACAGACCCGTATTCTGCTGCGAATGTTTCGCAAAGAAGCAGGAAGCTAACTAATTTTAATAATTAATTTAGTTTAATATGTTCCTCTCAGCCTCCGTCTTTTGGCGGAGGCTGTTTTTTATCTCAAAATAAAAAAGCCTGCAGATGCAGACTTTTCGTTATCCAAAAATTATTTTGTAAAGCTCGGCAACATTTTTTGCAATGTGCGTTGCGCCCGCTTCTTCAAGCTCGGTTTTACTGCCGTAGCCATAGGTTACGCCGACACTTGTGACACCTGCAAGGTTTGCGCCGTCAATGTCAAAATGCCTGTCTCCCACCATCAGAACTCTGTCTTTGTCAACACCGAGCGTTGCGGCGGCTCTTTCAATAAGCATTGCCTTGCTTTCATCCCTTGTGTCGGAGGCGGGGGAGGCAATAACGTCAATTATATCCTCAAAACCGAGGTGAGCAAGGATTCGTCTGATAAACGGTTCGGGCTTGGAACTGCAAACGCCGACAAAAACACCGCTTGTTCTGAGCGTTCTGAACAACTCTTCAGTTCCGTCGTAAAGTCTTAAAGCAAAAATTCCGCTTTCCGAGTAAGCCTCACGGTATTTCTTTACAGCTTCTGTACTTTTCTCGTCGTCAAGACCAAGCACGCGGCTGAAGCTGTCGCGGGCAGGGGGACCGATGAAAGTGCGCAGTGTGCTTTCATCAAGCGGCTCAAAACCCATTGCGGCAACGGCAGACTGTATTGATTTGAAAATTCCTTCGCCCGTGTCGGCAATTGTGCCGTCAAAGTCAAAAAGCACGGCGTTAAACAGTTTTTTCATTAACATCATCCCAAAAAGTTAATATGGTCGGATTATATCACAAAAAATCACGTATTACAATTGCTTTTTGCATTTACAATTAAATATTGTTATGTTATAATATATTCTTAGATATTAATTTGGAGTTGAATTACCATGAATTACAAGTTTTCTGACGGAGTTTCTTCGCTCAAGCCTTCGCTTATCAGAGAAATTCTCAAGAACACGGCTGATTCCGACACAATCCCGCTTGCCGCCGGTAACCCCGCGCCCGATGCTTTCCCCTGCGACGACGTTGCGGCGATTATGGCAGATGTTTTCAAGAATAATCCCATCACCGCTTTGCAGTACGGTGTAACCGACGGCTACGGTCCGCTTGTAAAATCGGTCACACAGCTTTGTCACGAGCGTTACGGTATCGGCGGCGAAAATGATGCGGTTATCATTTCAAGCGGCGCACAGCAGGTTATGAGTATGCTCAGCCACGCACTGCTCAACAACGGTGATGTAGTAATCTGTGAAGAGCCTTCTTTCATCGGCGCACTCAATTGCTTCCGCAGTTTCGGCGCAAAGCTCAGAGGTGTGCGTGTCGATGCCGACGGCATGAATCTTTCCGAGCTTGAAAAGGCACTTTCCGAAGAGAAAAACGCAAAGTTTATTTATACAATCCCCAATTTCCAGAATCCCTCGGGTGTCACAATGTCGCTCGAAAAGCGCAAGGGTGTTTATGAGCTTGCCAAAAAATACGGTATTGTTGTGTTGGAGGACAACCCCTACGGCGACATCCGTGTCAGCGGTGAAAATCTTCCGTCAATCAAAAGCTTTGACGAAGAGGGGATTGTCGTATATTCAGGCTCATTTTCAAAAATCGTTGCCCCCGGCATCCGTGTCGGCTTTGTCTGCGGTCCCAAAGAGGTTGTTGCAAAAATGACCGTTGTCAAGCAGACTCAGGACGTTCACACACCGCTTATGTCACAGCTTGTTGTGCACAAGTGGCTTACCGAGTACGATTTCCCCGCACACATTGAAAAAATCCGCACAATTTACCGCAAAAAGTTAAATCTTATATGCGATTCGCTTGACGAATACCTCAGCGAGTTTATCGAATACATAAAGCCCGAGGGCGGAATGTTTGTCTGGTGCAAGCTTAATGACAACATTGATATGATGGAATTCTGCCGCCGTGCATCCGTCGCAGGTGTTGCGGTTGTTCCCGGTGCCGCGTTTATGGCGCAGGAGGATACCCCCACACAGTATATCCGCCTTAATTTCACAACCCCCGCCGATGACAAGATTGTCGAGGGTATCAGAAAATTAAGAGACGTTGCATTAACATTTTAAAAAGGAGTAAAATCTGATGGAAAATACAGCTCCCGAGCGTAAGCCTCGCGTGTTGAGTCTTATGCAGCCCACCTCCGTGCCGACTCTCGGCAATTACCTTGGTGCGCTCAAAAACTGGAAGGCAATGGCAGACGATTATGACTGCATTTACGGTGTTGCCGACCTTCACGCTCTTACAATTCATCCCGATCCCGCAAAGCTTCGCAAGCAGTCTGCTGAGATTTTTGCAATTATGCTTGCTCTCGGCCTTGACCCCGAAAAGAACATTGTTTTCTTCCAGAGTCACGTTCACACCCACACAGAGCTTGCCTGGATTCTCAATTGCTACACCCAGTTCGGTGAAGCTTCCAGAATGACGCAGTTCAAAGAGAAATCACAAAAGCACGTCGGTAACGTCAACGTCGGTCTGTTTTCTTATCCCGTGCTGATGGCGGCCGATATCTTGCTTTATCAGGCAGATTTCGTGCCCGTCGGCGCCGACCAGAAACAGCATCTTGAGCTTGCAAGAGACATTGCTGACCGCTTCAATTCTCTCAACAGCCCCACTTTCACGCTTCCCGAGCCTTTTATCGGCAAAACGGGCGCAAGAATAATGAGCCTTCAGGACCCCACACAGAAAATGTCAAAGTCCGACCCCAACCCCAAGGCTTCTGTTTCCATTCTTGACACACCCGATATGATTCTTAAAAAGTTCAAGTCAGCCGTCACTGATTCCGAGGCGGTTGTACGCTATGCTGACGGCAAAGACGGCATAAACAACCTGATGGCAATTTATTCCTGCTGCACGGGTCTGAGCTTTGAGCAGATTGAGAATGAGTTTGCAGGCAAGGGTTACGGCGATTTCAAAATAAAGGTTGCCGAGGCGGTTATCGAAGAGCTTCGTCCGCTTCAGGAAAACTACGGCCGCTACATCAATGATAAGGCATATATGAATGAAGTTGCAAAGAAGGGTGCCGATTCTGCCCTTGCACTTTCACAGCGCACAATGATGAAGGTCAAGAAAAAGGTCGGCCTTTATCTCGGATAAATATAATTAACGCACCTTTTTGCATAAAATTTTGTTGTTATCGACAAAATTGCATATTTATTCAGAAAACACTTGAAATAATGAAAAAAAGGTGTATAATCATCGTGTGTTAAAAAACGAAAGTTTTTCAGGAGGATATCAAAATGAAAGAAATCAAAAAAGTAGTTCTCGCTTATTCAGGCGGTCTTGACACATCCATTATCATTCCTTGGCTCAAGGAAAATTATAATAACTGTGAAGTTATCGCTGTTTCCGGCGACGTCGGTCAGGGCACAGAGCTTGACGGTCTTGAGGAAAAGGCAATCAAAACCGGGGCTTCCAAGCTTTACATCGAAAACCTTCAGGATGAATTTGTAAGCGATTACATTTTCCCCACCCTTAAGGCAGGCGCTGTTTACGAAAAGGAATATCTTCTCGGCACATCCTTTGCACGTCCCATCATCGCAAAGAGAATTGTTGAAATCGCAAAGGCTGAGGGCGCAGATGCTATCTGCCACGGTTGCACAGGTAAGGGCAACGACCAGGTAAGATTTGAGCTCACAATCAAAGCTTTCGCACCCGAAATGGAAATCATTGCTCCCTGGAGAATCTGGGATATCAAATCACGTGAAGAGGAAATCGAGTATGCCGAGGCACACAACATTCCCCTTAAGATTAACCGTGAAACAAATTATTCAAAGGATAAGAACCTCTGGCACCTTTCACACGAAGGTCTTGACCTTGAGGATCCCGCAAACGAACCCCAGTACAACAAGCCCGGCTTCCTTGAGATGGGCGTTTCTCCCGAAATGGCTCCCGATGAGCCCACTTACATCACCATTCACTTTGAAAAGGGTGTGCCCACCGCTGTTAACGGCAAAGAAATGGGCGGCGTAGAGCTCATCACATACCACAACGAAATCGGCGGCAAAAACGGCATCGGCCACAACGATATCGTTGAAAACCGTCTTGTCGGTATGAAGTCAAGAGGCGTTTACGAAAATCCCGCCGGCTCAATCCTCTTCAAGGCACACGATATTCTTGAAACTCTTTGCCTTGACAGAGATACAATGCACTATAAAGAAATCGTTGCTCACAAGTATGCAGAGCTTGTTTATTTCGGTCAGTGGTTTACACCTCTTCGTGAGTCACTTGCAGCTTTTGTTGACAAGACTCAGGAAACAGTCACAGGTGACGTCAAGCTCAAGCTTTACAAGGGTAACATCATCAATGCCGGTGTAACTTCACCCTACACCCTTTACAGCGAAGCTTTCGCAACCTTTGATGAGGATGAGGTTTACAATCAGAAGGATTCCGCAGGCTTCATCAACCTCTTCGGTCTTCCCATCAAGGTTAAGGCTATTCTTGAAGCTGAACGCGCTGAAAACAAATAAACTGCGTCAAATCGCGAAATACAGCGTTGCTTCGTCTGTGCGCCTTGTCTTTCACGATTTTACTTGATTATCAGCACAAAGCAGAATTGCGAAACACGGCGGGCAAACGCAACAAACAAAACATATAAGAGCCGTCAACACTGGCGGCTCTTTTTCCCGTAAGGAGGAAATACTATGAAACTTTGGGCTGGCCGCTTTTCAAAAGAAGCCGACAAAAAAACCAATGATTTCAATTCATCAATCGCAACTGATTCCCGTATGTATGCCGAGGATATCCGCGGCAGCATCGCCCATGTCACAATGCTTGCGGCAAAGGGAATCATCTCAAAGGCAGACGGCGAGGCCATTGCCGCCGAGCTTGATAAAATCAGAAACGAAATTGCAGAGGGTAAATTACTCATCGACCCCAATGCCGAGGATATTCACACCTTTGTTGAACAGACCCTTACAGAGCGAATCGGTGACGCAGGCAAGCGCCTTCACACGGGCAGAAGCCGTAATGACCAGGTAGCGCTTGATGTGCGTCTTTTCCTGCGCAATGAATGTGATGAAATGCTTAAACTCATAAATGAGCTTATTGAGGCGCTCAGGGCAAAAGCGGGGGAGTATCCCGAGGCAATTATGCCCGGCTATACTCACCTTCAGCGTGCACAGCCGATTACCTTTGCTGCACACCTCAACGCTTATGTCGAAATGCTTCTGCGTGACATCGGCAGGGTAGAGGATGCAAAGAAGCGTATGAATGTTTCGCCTCTCGGCAGCGGTGCGCTTGCAGGCACCACCTATCCCATTGACAGACAGATGACTGCCGACCTTCTCGGCTTTGACGGATACACAAAAAGCACACTCGACGGTGTTGCTGACAGAGATTTCTGTGTTGAGCTTGCTGCGGCGCTTTCGCTTGTGATGGTGCACCTTTCACGTCTTTGTGAAGAGGTAATCCTCTGGTGCTCCTGGGAGTTCAAATTTGTTGAGCTTGACGACGCTTTTTCAACAGGCTCGAGTATTATGCCGCAGAAGAAAAACCCCGACATTGCAGAGCTTGTCAGAGGCAAATCGGGCAGGGTTTTCGGCGACCTTATGACACTGCTTACGGTTATGAAGGGTCTGCCGCTTGCTTACAATAAAGATATGCAGGAAGACAAAGACGCAATTTTTGATGCATTCGATACGGCAAAAATCTGCCTTACAACCCTTGTGCCGATGATTGCAACAATGCGTGCAATTCCCGAAAATATGAGAAAAGCGGCGGCGGGCGGCTTTATCAATGCCACCGACTGTGCAGATTATCTTGTTTCAAAGGGACTTGCTTTCCGTGATGCCTACAAGGCAACGGGCGAGCTTGTTGCACTTTGCATCAACACCGGCAAAACTCTTGAAACGCTTTCTCTTGAGGAATATCAGGGCGTTTGTGAGCTGTTTGATGACGGCGTTTATGAGGCAATAAAGCTTGAAAACTGCGTCAGACGCAGAGGAATGTAATATATGAAGGAATAACCGCCGGTAAAAACTTTGTTTTTCAAAAAAATATCGGCGGTTTTCTCTTGACATTTCGGTTGTGTTGTGTTAACATATTCCTCGCACCAAATGGAGAGATACCGAAGTGGTCATAACGGAACGGTCTTGAAAACCGTCGTACCTTACGGGTACCGTGGGTTCGAATCCCACTCTCTCCGCCACTTAAAAACAAGTTTATAATTAATATATTTGTTACCATGGAGAAGTACTCAAGTTGGTGACGAGGCGCCCCTGCTAAGGGCGTAGGTCGGGTAACCGGCGCGGGAGTTCGAGTCTCCCCTTCTCCGCCAAGAAAAACCTCTTTTGTCTGTTGACAAAAGAGGTTTTTTCAATGATATCTGCCTTGACTACGGCAAGAGAAAGTGTTAAAATCCTATTACTTTAATAAAGGGGATTGTTATGACAGGAACAATTGTTAATGCCGTGGCGATTGCCGTCGGCGGTCTTATCGGCGTTTTACTCAAAAAAGGAATCAAAGAAAGCTACACTCAGGGGCTCAATAAAGCGCTTGGCCTTGCAGTACTTATTATCGGTCTTAACGGAGTGATTTCCAATATGCTTACCTCGGAAAACGGCAAACTTTCAAGCAGCGGCGAGCTGTTGCTTGTTGTTTCGCTTGTAATCGGTACTTTTACGGGCGAGGTTTTGCGCTTTGATGACCGCTTTAATAAATTCTGTAAGGGTATTGAGAGCAAATTCAAATCCGACGGTTTTGCCTCGGGCTTCATCAACGGCACGGGTCTTTTCTGTGTCGGTGCAATGGCGATTATCGGCTCAATCAATGACGGTCTGACCGGCGACAGCTCCGTTTTATTTGTCAAAAGCGCGCTGGACTTTGTTACAGCCATCATTTTCGGCACAACGCTCGGCTACGGTGTCATTTTCTCATCTATACCGATTCTTATCTATCAGGGCGGTATTTCATTGCTCGCAGGCTCTCTCAGCTCAGTTCTTCAGGGCGAGCTTCTTGTTCAAATCTGCTCGGTCGGTTATGCAATCATTATGGCAATCGGCTTCAATTTCCTGCTCAAGGATAAATTCAAAACCCTCAACATGGTGCCGTCTTTGCTTGTGCCCGTTGCATATCATTATATAATGATTCTCATAAATTACATAAGAGCATAAAAAAGGCACCAAGCGGTGCCTTTTTTATTCATAGAGCTTATTAACATAATTGAAAAATGCCTCAATGTTTTCCGGCTTTGCCGTCGCGGGAATGTCGCAAGCCGATGAAAGCATAAAGTTGTCAAAATCTTTACACTCATCAAAAATTCTGCGGCAACTTCCCTCAATATCCTCGGGTATGCCGTCGCGGAAAAGCAGTGGGTCAACATTGCCCATGACAATGCTGTCCTCAGGCATCAGAGGAATAATGTCTTTCAGATTTATCACATTGCCGAAATGAAAAATATCCGCGCCTGTTGCCGCAATGTGTGCGGCGCTTGCCGTGACGGTATTGCCGCAGTTGTGATAGCAGAAAACAAAGTCTTGGTCTGCGGTTGCACTGATAATTTCTTTGATGTATGTGCAGGAGAATTCGTCGCACATATCGGGAGACAGCAGACCTGCCGCAGGCTCGGCAAGAATAACTCCGTCTGCCCCTGCGTTTTTGAGTGAGTTTATGTATTTGATGATAAACTGTGTACATTTTTCGAGCAGAGCTTTTACCTCATCGGGGCTGTCATAGCACTCCATCATAAGCTCTGTCATATCAAAAAGCCTGCCCGCAAGTGAATAAGGACCGATTGCGCCGCAGTAAATCGGGCAGTCGGTGATTGTTTGCTTTGCCTTTTTAATGCCCTCAATGTAAATATCCGTTCTGCCTGCGCCGATTTCGGGTACGGCTATTTCTTCGGCGGCGAAAATATCATCAATGATGCCTTTTTCAACCGTCGGAACCTCGCTGCCGCTTTTTCTGATTCTGCACCCGAAAGCCTCTGCCTCAACGGATAAATCCATTGCGTTGAGCACGGCGCCGGGGTTAAAGCGTCTTGCAATTTCCGCCATACCCAGTGCCTGTAAATCGGCACTGTCAATAAGCTCGCTGACGCTTACGCCGAGCATTGCGGCGGCAGGGGAGGCAAGAATGGGAACGGGTCTGTTTTTGTTTCGGAGCAGATTAATTACACCTTGTTTCATCTTTTTTCCTCCGCAGAGTTTGTGTGGATATTATATCACTGTTTTCTGCCAAAGTCAAAAATGCCCTCAACAACCGTATGGCTGTCGAGGGCGATGTTAATTAATATTTGAAATTGCTGCAGTTGATTGTTGTTGTGCCTGTTGCTGTGCCGCCTGAACCGAGAACCTTGCTGATGTCGTAAGCAACGTCATATGTAACAACGAAAGAAACGATGTTACCTGTTGTTGCGTTGACTGTCATGACAGCCTTTGCGTTTGAGTAGCTTTCTTTGACTGTTGCGCCGCCTGCAATATCATCAATGGCGTCATAAATGTTCTGGGCGTTCTTGTGGTCGTAGTAACCCTTATCGCCTTCACCTGCGCTGATGCCGCACTTTGCAAGGGGAGCATTGATTTTGAAGCTGCCGCCGTCGGTGATGGAAGAAGTGCCGTCTTTGATTTTGATTGTGATTACATAGTTGCTGCCGCTTGTTTTGAGCGTTGCAGACTTGATGTCAGACGCAGTGAGAGTGCTCTTCTTGAAATAATTTGTGTAATCGGCATCACCTTTAGCGATTTCAGCTTTATAAGTGTTTTCTGCACCGATGCCCATGAACTGATAAACAACGCCTTTGAACTGATTGAGAACAAAACCTGCTTCATAAGAGCCTTCTTTGGTGTTTCTTGTCTTGTAGAAACCTGCTTTTGCGCTGACAGCCTTAGCTGTTGCGTTGTTGTAATAAGCAAGGATTTCGGCTGTTGTTTTGGGTGCAGAGTCAGCTTTCTTGGTTGTGGTTTCCTTAGCTGTTGTGGTTTCCTTAGCTGTTGTGGTTTTATCAGCTTTTGTTGTGTCATCAGCCTTTGCGGTTGTGCTGTCGGCAACAGTGGTGTCTTCAGCGCTTGTGCCTTCAACAGAAGTATTTTCGGAAGTGTCATCAACAGCGGGAGCTTCGTCTGTTGTGCTTTCGTCGTCTGCGTCTTCTGTAATGTCAGCCTGTGCGGTTGTGGTTGTGGTGGTTGTTTCATCGTCTGTCTTACCGTTGCAGGCTGCAAACGAGAAAACAAGTGCCAGTGCAAGAATAAGGGCGAGGATTTTTGCGAATGTCTTGTTCATTTTGAATCACCTTTCTTTTATTTGCTATTATTTTATATTTATGATACAATAGCTTCAAACAAAAAACAATATGAAAAGAGGAAAATTAATGATTATTCTTAACGTTTTTTACACCGCCGTTGAAGGAAAGCGTGACGAATTTCTGAAAAAGATTGATGAGCTTTCCGTTGCTGCACTCAGCCGTGCCGAAGAAGGCTGCTCAATGTATGACTATTTTCTTGCCCGTGATAACGATACGGATATTCTTCTTGTTGAACACTGGGCGGATGATGCGGCACTTGCAAAACACTCAGCCGCCGAACATTTCAAAGCACTTCAGGCAATCAAAGCAGAGTACGTTGCTGATGTAAAAATTGAAAAATATATTGTTTAATTTGCGGAGGAGGTAAGAGTTACCTCCTCTTTTTCGTACTGTGAAACATATTTTGCGTCATAGTAGCTGATTAATCGGCTTTCAAATCCGCCGTTAACGTCAACGGTGATGAGTGTGCCGCCGCGCTGGTCACCCTCTTTGCTGATGCCGGGATAAGCAAGGTAGTCAATGCTCTTTGTGTATGCCATCTGAATACCCTTGTAGTTGAGGGCGATGTTGTTGAGGTGGTCGTGACCGAAGAAAATGCCCTGAGTGCTGCCGACCGAAAGAAGTACCTCAAAGAAGCCGTCGTCGTGAATGGGGCAAAAAACATACGGGTCTTTTTCTTTTACTTCGCCGTAAACATATTTTACGTTTTCCGTGTCACCGTTTGCCAGATATTCGTCATAGGCGGTTTTCATTGCAGTGGGAGGAATGTGCAGGAATAACAGCGATTTCACCGTTTCGCCGTTTTCGGAAAGGGCGGCAATTTCATTCTTGTACCATTCAATCTGGTTGTCGTGGATGTTATCATATTTCCAGAAAAGACCGAGGTAGTCGCCGTCTGTGTATGAGTGAGAGTCCATCATAACAAGAGACTGTACAAGCTTACCTTGCGAGTTCCTGATGTTGATAATGTGGTTGCCGTAGCCGTCAACATCTTTGTCACCGATTGAAAACAGGCAGTATTTGAGGCTTTCGTCGGCAAACTGAGCGGCGATTGATTCGGTTGAGTAATAGCTGTAACTTTCAGCGTCGTGGTTGCCGAAGGTGACGGTCCAGTAAACGCCGAGACTTTCCATCAGCTCAATGAAAACATCACTTGAAATTTTGTTGTTGAATGTGCCTGCCTGGAAGGGGACGGGGTAAGAAATGTCGCCCGTCACAACAACAAGGTCGGGCTTTTCTGCGGTTATGAGTGCGGCAACGGCGTTGAGAGACATTTTGTCTTTTGCAAAGGACATCCAGCCGCAGCCGATATGTATGTCAGAGAGCTGCAGAATTCTGAAATCTCTGTCGGTTGTAAATGTATAATAACCGTTTTCGTCAACCGTCGGCACAAGCTCGGAACCGTTTTCAACCGCATTGAAGCTTGCGGCATATTTCATTTCGCTTTTGTAAAGGACAAAGTTAACGGCAGCGGTCACTGCGGCAACGGCAACAATGACCGCGACAAAAACTTTCAGAAATTTTAAAAAGCTTTTCTTCTTGTTTTTATTCTTTTTCATTTTCACACACACCTTTCTTAAATTTTTAAACACACACCCGAAAAACACTAAATGATTATTGAGTCAAGCACCGCCATTGCCTCAGGGTATTCTTTGCGGCTTTTGAAAATGGGGATTCTTTTAAGGATTGTTTCGTAAAGTCTGTCATCCTCTTCATCGATCATATCTGCTCGGATTTTTTCTTCGCTTAACCGTTTGAGTTTTGCAAGGAACTCATCTTTTGTGTAGGTAACAAGTCGCGGCATTTCAAGCTCAATTGCAAGCTCTTCAAGCTCTTTGCACGCCTTTGCGCCGAATTCCTCAACCATTTCGCGGAAGGTTTTTCCTTCAAAATAAAAAGCCATTCCCGAGTAGTAGCCAAACGCTTTGCGGGCATCAAGGTAACCCATAAGAATACGTTTTTCAGTTGTTTCAACGTCAAAATCAAAAGCGGCACCAAGCTCATCAACATCGTAGGGACGGATGTAAACCATCTGTGCGCAGGAGAAAGCCTGCTTGTGACCGACACCCTTCATTGATGAAATGTCAATGACAATCAGCTTGTCGTAGCCGTTTTCACGCAACATGCTTATCGGGGCGTTGTCGTAAATTCCGCCGTCAAGGAAACGCTCACCCTCCGGACCGATTTTACTTACACCGGGCACCTTTGCCGAGGCAAGCAGGTGGTCAATGAGCTGACCCTGCGGAATGTCATCGGTGAAATTTTCAAGCGGCGTGAAGTCTGAAAGCAGGAAAGTTACCATGCCGAATTTTATCGGGGATTTTCTCACAGCTTCTTCATTTATATATTCACTTAAAAAATCTTTTGTGGGCGATGCGTCAATTCCGCCGTTTTTGAGAATTTCTTTCATCAGTACCGTGAAATTACGCGGACTGAAAAGGTTGTCTGGCTCACGGAGCTCGCTTGTGATTCTGACTCCCTTGTCAATGCTGACACAGTGCCACATTCTGTCAGCGGCATCATAATCGTCAGCGGCAATCAGTGCGCCGTTGATTGCGCCGATTGAAACGCCTGCAACCGCCGAGAATTCAATACCCATTTCACGCATTGCTTTCCATGCACCAAGCTGATAAGCACCTTTTGCGCCGCCGCCGGCAAGCACGAGACCGTATTTTTCCAAAAATATCCTCCTTTCGCATATAAAGCTTTATAACATAATATTACCATATAAGCTTTATTATATCAAGCAAATGCCGCCTGTTTTGTCACAACAAAAGTGGTGATTGATTCAGCGGGAAGAGTATGCTTGGTGCTTGCTTTGCCTGTGAAGACTTTTTCGCAGTTTTTGTCTGCGCTTGTCTGCCACACCTCTGCTTTGCCGTCACGTGTGCCGAGTCCCACTCGTTTGTCACTGTCTGTGCTGTTGATAACAATATAAACAGTCTTTTCGCTGTTTCTGAATGCCACATATGCCAGTTCATTGACGTGTTTAAAGCTGTCGCAAACCTCGACACGCACCATTCCCGGCTCAATGAAAGAAGTGAATTGTTTGAAAGCGTAATATCTGTTGTGGAAACCGATTGACCCGTCGGCGTTGAGGTAAAGCAGACCGTCTCCGTTGACAGCGGTCCAGCTTTGCCACGAAACGGCATTCATAATTGTCAAATCCTGATGAATGATGTTTGCCATGTAAAGACCGGATTCAATGCTTGCCGTGTCAATTTGCTGCGGCAACTCGCACCATTCGCTCATTTCGTATTTTTTGTCGGGATAGTTTTGCCTGATGTGCTCTGCGGCGGCGGTTTTGCCCCAAATGTTGTTATCCATCCAGTAAGCATGACCGCTGAAGGTGTCGCAGTAGCCGTTTAAAATTTCGCTTTCAAAGAATTTGTCTATATATTCGTAATAGCCTTCGGAAATTTCACCTGTTTCGGGACCGCTGAGTTCGTAGGGCGAGTTTCTTTCCTGCATTGTTACGGCGAAAAGCTCAAGCAATTCCACGGTTTCGTCGGCGGTGTAGTGGCAACCCTCCTGACCTACCCAATCGCCGCCCCAGCTCCACTGCGGCTCGTTAATCGGCGAAACGGCGGTGACGGGGTAGCCCTCAGCAACAAACCAATCGGCAATTGTCAGCACATAGTCAACAAAAGCCTGATAGTTTTCACGCGGCAGGTTTGAAAAATCTGCTGTCAGACCGCCCGAAGCGTGACCGCTTGCCGTCATTGAATAATGCGGCGAGTTGCAGAAAAGAATAATTTCCTTTGCACCGTATTTTACGGCGCAGTCAAGCATACGTCTTGCGTTTGCATCGCGTGTGAAATCGTATTCATATTCGCCCGTTGCTTCGTTGTAAACATAAAAGCTGTGCGTGCGGCGCGCGTAATCCCAGATGCGTGAATTTGAATTTTCTCTTTCACCGCCGCCGATATTATAACGGTAAATGTCAAGTCCCAGCCCCGTTTCGTCATCGTAAAGCAGGCGTGCAATTTCGTCGGCGGTTTGGGCATCTGCAATATCCTGCGACCACCAGCAGCTGCTGGTGCCGAAGCCTTCAAAGGTCTGATATTCGTCGGCATCGGGCGCGATGTATATAATCTGCGGATATTCATTGCCCGTAAAAACCGGCCAGATTGTTTGTATAACGGCAAGGAAAAAGGCAAAAACCTTTCTTAAAATATCCATTATTTTTCCTCCGTCATTGTCAGAATGTGAATGTTACACTTGTCCGCATTGGGGAAATCGGGGATTATTTTACCCTCGGGCATATCGCCGCGAAGCTTTATCTCAACGTGAGCTTTTTTGACGGAGAGTGCGAAATCAATACGCTTGTTGTCGGCAAGCGGATATTTTTTTACCTCAATGACAGCGCCTTCATAAAGCCACTCTTCGGGAATACCTCTGCCGAGGATAAGGTCACCGTTGCTGCGTTGGCAGATGAGCGAGTCAAACAGTGCCTTGGTTGCCGTTGACTGACCCCAGATGTGCTGGCAGGAACCGCCTCCGCTTGCGGCGTGAGAGATATCCCACGGTGATTTTTCGTCGGGATAACCGACACCCTCCCACCAGGAAAACGGACCGCTTTGAGAGTTGTTAATCATAAATTGGTAAGCCTTGATTGCACAGTCGCGGTATTTGTCACCGCGCAGCGCGGCACTGCCGTAACCTGCGTTGTAAGCGCTGCTGAAATAACCGTGAGGATATCCGCCGAAATTGTAAATGGTATCGGTCAGATGCTTTCTTCGTTCAAAGCCGTGTGCATAAGTTTTGTCAATCAGGTCAAGCATAACACCCTCTTGCCTTGCGCCAAAAAGGTAGCCGTCCCACGACCAGCGACCGAAAAGAAACATTGATGCCCAGTTTGCGTCGCGCGGGTCACTGCGCGGACCCTCTTCGTTTGTTTCGGCCATTGAAATAGGCAGATAGTCAATTCCTTTGTTTCTGATTGTTTCGTCAAGCGTTTTGTTGCTGATGTCAAGCAATGAGTCGTATTGCTCTTTTGCCCAGCGTGCCTCACTCTCGTTTCCGATGCGCTTGCAGATGTATTCGTAACAGCAAAGACCCGTCAGTGCAGATTGGTTGTCAATTGTCCAGTAGCCGTGCGAGTCAATGGCGTTTGTGCGCTTCATAATGCCCGTGCCGCCGTTTTCGCGGCTTTCTTCAATTGAATGGGCGTTTCGTCTGATTTCATCAAATTGTTCGTTGATGTAACCGATGTCGCCTGTTTTCATAAGATACTGTGCGAAAAACCAACTGTATTTCCAGCGTGCATCGGGGTATTGCACATTTTCAAGGATATGTGTTGCATATTCTTTGACATATTTAAAATCGCCTATTGTAAGCAGGGCTGAAAGAATGCCCAACACATCGTGGTCGAAAACGCGGTCATAGCCGTTTTCACCAACGTGCAAGGCTGTGCCGTCTTTTACAATCATTGTGTAAATATATCCTGCTTTGTAGGCATCAATCAGCACGGTGTCAGGAAGCTGAGTGATTTCGCAAAGCGGTTCAAGCCTGTTGAGCCAATAGCTTTTCATTTTTTTGTAATGCTCGTCAAAGCCGCCTGCCGCAGCGATTGCCTCGGGGGCAGGGTAGGGGTATTTGCCGCCGAAACGGTCGGCGCCGACTGCAAAGTCAAGCACCGCCGTGCAAGAGGGGGCAAGCACCTTCTTTTGTTCGTTGAGCGGAATCAGAAATCTTGAAACGCGCGGAAGACTGATTTGCTTATCTGTTTTATTTGTAACAGTCAGACGTGAATATGCCACAACAAAAGCATTGCCGTCAAAATCAAGTTTGTCTGCAAAATTTTCAATTTTATAAGAAACTCCGTTTTTGTCAAATTCGCTGACAAGGCAGGGGAGATAACCTTCTTTGTTGTACCAACGGATTTTACCGTCAGCTTTGCCGACACCGAAAGTGATGAATCTGTTGCCGCGGTCGCGCAGGCAATAAGTGCCGTCAATGTAAGAAATGGGAGCATCTTTGTCACCCTCAAATCCAAAAGAGGCAACAAGACACGGAAAATTTTTACAGTCAAGCTCGCCTTTGCCGAAAAGTCCCTTTTTGCAGGAAACACTCAAACGGTTGACAATGTTAAAATAAATTGCGGCGGCATTTGAAAAAAGCGGTTTCTTTGGCATGGAATCAGTCCTTTACACTTGTTATAAAAAGTATTGTGTGTTATAATTTTTTTAAGGAGGGGTAATATGGTGGCTTTATATGTGATTATTGCGCTGGCGGTCATCGTTGCTGCTGTTTTTGCGGCTGTCGGCTATGAGGGTTTTAAAACGGTTTGTGTGCCGAAACCAAAAGAACCGCCCAAAGATGCACTGCGCATTGAACGTGAAAAATGGCGCAAGGCAAACAATGACTATCTTTATTCTCTGAATCCCGAGGATTTGTCGATTGTCACACCTGACTCGGTTACACTGCGTGCATGGTTTGCCCCTGCGGAAAAAATGTCAAAGCGTTTTGTTATCTGTGTGCACGGTCACCGTTGCAACGGTCCTGATGAATGCAGTCACATTCTCCGCTTTTTCCGCAACACGCTCGGTTACAATTATCTTCTGCCTGACCTGCGTGCCCACGGCAGAAGTGAGGGCAAATATATAACCTTTGCCGGCCGTGACCACAAGGATATTCTTTTGTGGGTTGATTACCTTGTTAACCGTTTCGGCGAAGATATTGAAATTATTCTTTACGGCATTTCAATGGGCGCGGCAACGGTAATGCTTGCAAACTGTGCCAATCCGCCCGAGCAGGTGAAGCTTGTTATTGAAGATTGCGGATTTACAAACGGCTTTGAAGAGGTAAAACTCGTTGCCCGTGAATTTGTCAAGGGTAAAAAGCTCCTTGATATCCCGATGCGAGCGACAAACATATATTGCCGTTTGCTTGCAAAATTTGACCTTATCCGTGAATCCGACCCGTTGGGCAGAATGAAAAACGCAAAGAATCCCGTGCTTTTTATTCACGGTGACAAAGATGCACTTGTGCCCGTGTCGATGTGTTACCGCCTTTATGACGCTTGTCCGGTTAAGAAAGATATTTTTATTGCCGAGGGCTCGCTTCACGCTTTCAGCTACTATGATAAAAAGGAAGAATATGAAAAGAAGATAATCGGCTTTCTTGAACAGACAATCGGTGTTGAGGCAGACACTATATAATTGTATTTTATTTTATATTTTACTTAAAGTCAATAAAATTTAAGCGCCGCGACAAAATCAATTTGTCGCGGCGCTTTGTTCATTTCTTACTGGTAGTAATTGTTGAGAGCCTGATTCTTTTTGAAGTTTTTGCAATAATCTGCAGAAACTTTTTCGATCATAAATTCATTTCTGAAGGTTTTGTATTCTTCTTTGCCAACGATGTCGCTTACGTGCTGGCTGTAATCCTCAGAACCCTTGGTGTCTTTGATGTTTGCTTCCCAGTCAACGTCTTTTTCGTTGTCGGAAACAAAGTACATGATGTGGTAACCGTATGTTGTTTCAACAATGCCGGTGTCGCCGGGCTTTCTTGCCTCGTCAAAGCACCATGCTTCAAATTCATCAACCATATCGCCGGCTCTTACTGTTTCATAAAGGCCGCCGTTGTCTTTTGAACCTGTGTCAGTGGAGTACTCTTTTGCCATTGTTGCAAATGAGCTTTCGCTCTTGTCTCCCTCAAGCCACTCGTCAAGGAGAGCTTTTGCTTCATCGTAAGCAGCTTTCTTTTCTTTGTCTGTGGGAGTTGTGCTCTTTTCGTCAGCAATTTCAAACTCAACAAGGCAATGTCTGACAGATGTGCTGTTTGTAACATAAGCGGGGGTTACAAGGTAGATGAAGTAAACAAAGCCTGTGCCCTTGACAACTGTGAAATCGCCGGCTTTGCGTGCGTCGTCATAAATCCACTTGACACCGTTTTCGCCGGTGAAGGATTTTGCTTCGCTGAAGGATGCGCGGTCGTTAGCCTTGACGTAGTCTGCCTTTTCGGCATCAGCTTTTTTCTCGGCTGCAACATAAGCATTGACAGCGGTCTTGAAGCTTTCTGCATCTGTTACATCTGCAAGTGCAGCCTGAGCGGCCTTGAGTGCGGCGTTGTCGAGAGCTTCCTGTCTTGCCTTGAATTCGTCGTCAGTTTCAGCCTCTTCTTTTGTAAGAGTTTCAACATTAAGACCGTAGTAAAGAATGTCAACGCGGTCGTAAGCGTCTTTATCCTTTTCGTAAACTTCTTTGGCAACCTCGCTTGTAACAGCGTCTTTGTATTCCTTTTCTTTGTCAGTGAGGTATCTCTGCATTACAGCTTCAACCTCAAGCTGTTCTCTGAAGGACTTGGCTGTGAAGCCTGCACCGAAAATAGCTTTAAGGTAAGCGTTAAGTGAGAAATTGTTTTCCTTTGCGGTTTTCTCATATTCTGCAATTGTTTCGTCGATTTCCTTGATTTCGTCATCGGTCAGTTTGTATCCTGCCTTGACAGCTTCGGTGTAAACAGCATAAACATACTGAGCCTTTTCAACTGCCATTTCGGCATATTCTTCAGCCCAGGTGATTTCTTTGCCGTCAGCATCCTTTGTTGTCTGCTCGTCGGGAGAAATGCTTTTGTCGGGACCGTAGCTGTAGCCGGCCTGTGCGTACATTTCAGCGTAGTAATCAACTTCATTTACAGCGGAGGTGTAATAGTAGTTGTACTCGGGAAGCTTGACTTTTTCGCCGTTGATTGAAAGAACATTGATAAATCTGTTGAATGCGCCCTGCTGATAAAGACCAAAGTAGCCGATGCCGGCAACAATGGCGACAACAAGAAGGATTGCAACAGCTTTCTTTGCAATGGAAGCTGCGGTGTTGATTTTGTCACCGTTCTTGGAGTTTTTCTTGCTTGACTGTGAAATTCTTGCTTTGCGCTCCTCACGGTAGAGTTCAGCTTTTGACTTGGAGCTTTCGTTCTTTGCCATTATGTTCATCCTTTACTTTAAAATGTGGTGCCGATTGAACAAATATCGGCACAATGCATTTATATTACCCTATTTTTAATAATTTTACAAGAGTTATTTTAGTTTTTGTTATAAAAATTTATAGTTTGTTTAAATTTTCGGTAAGCTTACCGCTTAAAAATTCGTCGCGGAACCACACGTTGCTGACCTCAAAGCTTTTGCCGTTTAAGTAATCAAGCTCGCCGGCGGGTGTTGTGAATGTGAATTTCAGACGGTATGAATAAAGAAACTGTTTTTTGTAACCGAGCGTCTTGTTAAGGGCGTTTGTGCCGTATTTTCCGTCCCCGACAAGAGGATGGCCGATGCTTGCAAAGTGTGCTCTTATCTGGTGTGTACGACCCGTCAGCAATTCAATTTCAACAAGGCTCAGGTTGTCTTTTTCCTCAATAATGCGGTATTTTGTGCGAATCTGTTTTCCGCCCGCAACGGGATTTTTGCTGACGCTTACAAGGTTTTTCTTTTCATCTTTTGTAAGCCAGCCTTCAAGCGTGCCGTTTTTTTGTTTAAGTGTGCCGTGCACAAGGCAAAGATAATATTTTTCAAGCTCTCTGTCCTTGAGCTTTGCGTTAAGCACCCTTAATGCCTCTGCTGTTTTTGCGGCGATGACAATTCCGCCCGTGTTTCGGTCAATGCGGTTGACAAGCGCGGGGGCAAAAGAGTTTTCGTCGGCAGGCTTATATTCGCCTTTTTCGTAAAGATAACGCTTGATTCTTGTAATCAGCGTGTCGTTGTATTCGGTTTCGTCGGGGTGAGAAAGCAGACCGACTTTTTTGTCGGCAAGCAGAATGTTTTCATCCTCATAGACGATTGACAGATTTTTTGAAGCCTTGAGAAAATCGTATTTATATTCCTGTTCAACAAAAAATTCATCGTTTATGTACATATCAACAACGTCACCGACAGCAAGACGCGTTGAAATTTCAGCCCTTTTGCCGTTGATTTTTATACGTTTGAGGCGGATATATTTATACAAAAGCGCCTGTGGCAGAGAGGGGACCGTTTTGGTGATGAATTTGTCAAGGCGCTGGCCTGCGTCGTTTTTGCCGATTGTGAAACTTTTCACCGGATATCCTCCCGTTGATTTCTTTGATTTAACTATTATACCACAAAAATTCTATTTGCAAAAGTGTTTTTTTGATGTATAATAAAATTATAATGGATGAATATCGATTTTTCGGAGGTTAAGCTATGCCGCAGGAAAACAAGGCTCAGCTTCATAAGGATCACAGACAGCGTGTCAGGACGCAATTTTTGTCCAACGGAATTGAGGCAATGCCCGACCACAATGTGTTGGAAATGCTGCTTTTTTATTCCGTGCCGCGCCGTGATACAAACGAGCTTGCGCACAAATTGATTGACACTTTCGGCTCACTCAGAGGTGTGCTTGATGCACCGGCAGATAAGCTTATGGAAGTCAAGGGTGTCACCGAGTGCACAACGGCAATGCTTACTTTAATGCCGCAGCTTTTCCGCCGTTATGCCGATGCCGACAAAAAGAAAATTTCACTTCTGAATACGGATGAAATGCAAGCCTATTTTATCGACAAATTTGTCGGTTGCACGGTTGAAAGGCTTTATATGCTTTGTTTTGACGGTGCCGGCAGGGTCAACAACTGTTGCCTTTTAAATGAGGGTACGCTTAACAATGTCGCTCTTGACAGACGCACCGTGCTTGATACGGCTTTCCGTTGCTCTGCGGAGTCCGTTGCTTTTGCGCACAATCATCCCAACGGCGTTGCCGCGCCCTCAAGAGATGATATTCTTGCCACTCAGGAGCTTGTTTCGCTTTTTTCGGCGGTTGACATAAAAGTAATTGACCACATAATCGTCAGCGGTGACGAGGCGTGCTCAATGGCAAAAAGTCAGCGCTTTGCCGCATTGTTTATTTGATGCTTCAGAATACATATAATTTCTCGAAAGGGGTGAGAATGTGTCGGATAAATTTGTTCTTCATTCGAAATACAAGCCTATGGGTGACCAACCGCAGGCGATTGAAAAGCTTGTTGACGGTCTTAATTGCGGCTATAACGAGCAGACTCTGCTCGGCGTAACGGGCTCGGGTAAAACTTTCACAATGGCGAATATTATTGAGCGTGTCAACCGTCCTACACTTGTTCTTGCTCACAATAAAACTCTTGCCGCACAGCTTTGCAGTGAGTTCCGCGAATTCTTTCCCGAAAACGCGGTTGAGTATTTTGTATCCTATTACGATTATTATCAGCCCGAGGCTTATTTACCCACCACCGATACTTACATTGAAAAAGACTCTGCCGTCAATGATGAGATTGACAAGTTGCGCCACTCTGCCACAAGTGCGCTGTCAGAGCGCCGCGATGTTATAATTGTTGCCAGCGTTTCGTGCATTTACACCCTCGGTGACCCGATTGATTACCGCAGTATGGTAATTTCGCTTCGCCCCGGCATGCAGAAAAGCCGTGATGAATTTATAAAAAAACTTGTTGAAATTCAGTATGAAAGAAACGATGTTGACTTTTCACGTAACAAATTCCGTGTGCGCGGCGACGTTGTTGAAATTTTCCCGGTTTATTCAAGTGAAAACGCAATCCGCGTTGAGTTTTTTGGTGACGAAATTGACAGAATCAGTGAAATTCACGCCCTCACGGGGCAGGTGAAGGGCGTTTTGTCGCACGTTGCCATTTATCCCGCCTCGCACTATGTTATTGCGAGCGATAAAATGGAGCGTTCGCTCAAAGAAATCTATAACGAAATGCTTGCACGTGTTGAAGAATTTGAATCTCAGGGCAAGCTGCTTGAGGCTCAGCGAATCAGACAGCGCACTGAGTATGATATTGAAATGCTTCGTGAAACGGGATTTTGCAAGGGAATTGAAAACTATTCCCGTGTCATGTCGGGTCGTCCTGCAGGCTCTGCACCGTTTACTCTGCTCAATTATTTTCCCGACGATTTTCTGCTTTTTGTTGACGAATCGCATGTCACTCTGCCGCAGGTCAGGGGAATGTACGGCGGCGACCGTTCACGCAAAGAAAGTCTTATTGATTTCGGCTTCCGTCTGCCCTCGGCTTACGATAACAGACCGCTGACCTTTGACGAATTTTATGAACGCGTGGGTCAGAAAATTTTTGTCAGCGCAACTCCAGGCGAACTTGAAAAAAGCAAAAGTGCGCAGATTGCCGAGCAGGTCATAAGACCGACCGGACTGCTTGACCCCGAAATTTCCGTCAGACCCGTTGAGGGGCAGATTGATGACCTTATTTCAGAAATAAACATCAGAATCGAGCGCAAAGAAAGAGTGCTCGTTACAACCCTTACCAAAAAGATGGCGGAGGATTTGAGCGAATACCTTGAAAACATTGACATCAAGGTGCGTTACCTTCATCACGATATTGATACAATCGAAAGAATGGAATTAATCCGAGACCTGCGTTTGGGCGAATACGATGTGCTTGTCGGAATCAACCTTTTGCGCGAGGGTCTTGATATCCCCGAGGTGTCGCTTGTTGCAATTCTGGATGCGGATAAAGAAGGCTTCCTGCGCTCGGAAACCTCGCTTGTGCAGACAATCGGCCGTGCCGCGCGTAACGAAAACGGCACCGTAATTATGTATGCCGACCACGTTACTGACTCAATGGAGCGCGCAATCACCGAAACCAACCGCCGCCGTGAAAAACAGATGAAATATAATGCCGAGCACTCAATCACACCTCGCACAATCAATAAGGGTGTTCACGAAATTATCGAAATCACGTCGAAAAATGCTGACGGCGACAAGGATATTTCAAAGCTCAGCCGCAAGGAGCGTGAGCAGATGATAATCCGTCTGACTGCCGAAATGAAGGCGGCGGCAAAAATTCTGGAGTTTGAGCACGCCGCATATCTCAGAGACAGAATCGAGAAACTCAGAAGAGGTAAATAAATGTCAAACAAATTTCTCACCGTCAAGGGTGCAAACGAACACAATCTTAAAAATGTAGATTTAAAAATACCGCGCGACCGTCTGGTTGTTTTTACGGGACTTTCGGGTTCCGGCAAATCATCGCTTGCCTTCGACACGATTTATGCCGAGGGTCAGCGTCGCTATGTCGAGTCGCTTTCCTCCTATGCCCGCCAGTTTCTCGGTCAGATGGAAAAACCCGATGTTGAATATATTGAAGGTCTTTCGCCCGCAATTTCAATTGACCAGAAGACGACCTCGAAAAATCCGCGTTCAACCGTCGGCACGGTTACGGAAATTTATGATTACCTGCGTTTGCTTTATGCAAGAATCGGTGTGCCGCACTGTCCCGTTTGCGGCAGGGTTATTGCAAGGCAGACGGTTGATGACATTGTTACAAATGTTATGAAACTGCCTGAGGGTACAAGGGTGCAGATTATGGCGCCGATTGCCCGCGGCAAAAAAGGCGAATATGTAAAAGAGCTTGAAAACGCCCGCAAATCGGGTTTTGTCAGGGTACGCATTGATTCCATAATTTACGACCTTTCCGAGGATATAAAGCTTGAGAAAAACATCAAGCACAACATTGAAATAATCGTTGACCGTCTTGTTGTCAGAGAGGGACTTGAATCCCGCCTTGCCGACTCTGTCGAAACCGCCGTTTCACTGACAGACGGACTTTTGCTTGTCGATGTCATTGACGGAGAAGAACAGCTTTATTCACTCAACTATGCTTGCCCTGAACACGGTGTCAGCGTTGAGGAGCTTGAGCCGCGTTCGTTTTCATTCAATAACCCCTTCGGCGCCTGCCCCACCTGCTCGGGTCTGAGTGTGTTTATGCGCATTGACCCCGACCTTGTCGTGCCCGATAAAACGATTTCGGTGCGTGAGGGTGCCATAAAGGCGAGCGGCTGGAGCAAATCCGAGGGCGGTACAATCGCACAGATGTATTTTGAGGGTCTTGCCTCACATTACGGCTTTTCGCTTGATACTCCCTTCGGCGAGCTTTCCGATGAAGCAAAAGATGCGATTTTCTACGGCACAAAAGGACAAAAAATAAAGCTTGAGCGCAAAATGGAATACGGCTCAGGCACATATTATACAGATTTTGAGGGCGTTGTGAATAACTTACAGCGCCGTTACGAAGAGTCAACAAGCGACTGGTCGCGCAACGAAATCGAACAGTTTATGTCCACCGTGAAATGCCCCGACTGTAAGGGTGCAAGACTGCGCAAAGAGTCACTCGGCGTTACCGTGGGCGGTATCAACATTGATGAATTTGCCAACAAATCAATAAAAGACGGTCTTGATTTCATCAATAACCTTGTTCTTTCAGAGCGTGACGAAATGATTGCGCGCCTTATTCTCAAGGAAATCCGTGAAAGAATGGGCTTCCTCGTCAGTGTCGGTCTTGATTATCTTTCGCTTGCCCGTGTATCCGCAACTCTTTCCGGCGGCGAAAGTCAACGTATCAGGCTTGCCACACAGATTGGTTCCTCTCTTATGGGTGTGCTTTATATTCTTGATGAGCCGAGTATCGGTCTGCATCAGCGAGACAATGCTAAGCTGCTCAAAACCCTGCGCCACCTTTGCGACATCGGCAACACGCTTATTGTTGTTGAGCACGACGAGGAAACAATGTATGCCGCAGACTGCATTGTCGATATCGGTCCGGGTGCAGGTATTCACGGCGGCAACATTGTGTGTTGCGGCACTGTTGACGAAATAAAGAACTGTCCCGAATCCGTGACGGGTCAGTATCTCAGCGGCAAAAAGAAAATTCCCGTGCCCGAAAAACGCCGCGCGGGCAACGGCAAAATGCTCACCGTGCGCGGTGCAAGGGAAAACAACCTGCAGAATGTCGATGTCAGCTTCCCCTTAGGTAAATTTATCTGCGTTACCGGTGTTTCTGGCAGCGGAAAATCCTCGCTTGTCAATGAAATTCTCAACAAAAAGCTCAGCACTCAGCTTAACGGCGCAAAGCGCGTTGCGGGTCTTCATGACTCGATTGAGGGCATTGAGCACCTTGATAAGGTTATCGACATTGACCAGTCTCCTATCGGAAGAACACCGCGTTCCAACGCCGCAACCTACACAGGCGTCTTCACAGATATCCGCGAGCTTTACGCTTCCACAACGGATGCAAAGCGCAGGGGATATAAGGCGAACCGCTTTTCTTTCAATGTGAAGGGTGGCCGTTGCGAGGCATGTCAGGGCGACGGAATTGTTAAAATCGAAATGCATTTCCTTGCCGATATCTATGTGCCCTGTGAGGTCTGTAAGGGGATGCGATATAACAAAGAAACGCTTGAAGTTAAATACAAAGGCAAGAATATTTATGAATTGCTCGAAATGACGGTTGAGGAGGGAATGTATTTCTTTGAAAATCACCCGAAAATCTACCGCAAGCTCAAAACGCTTTTTGATGTCGGTCTGGGATATGTCAAAATCGGACAGCCTGCCACAACGCTTTCGGGCGGTGAAGCACAGCGCGTAAAGCTTGCCACAGAGCTGTCAAAACGTCCGACGGGCAAAACGGTTTATATCCTTGATGAGCCGACAACGGGTCTGCACACCGCCGATGTGCACCGCCTTATTGATGTTTTACAGCGCCTTGTCGATTCGGGCAACACGGTCATTGTCATTGAGCATAACCTTGATGTTATAAAAACTGCCGACCACATAATTGACTTGGGTCCCGAGGGCGGCGACAGGGGCGGCTTCATCGTTGCCGAGGGCACACCGGAAGAGGTTGCCGCAAACGAAGAATCTTACACCGGTCAGTATCTCAAAAAAATTCTTGAAAACAAATAAAGAAAGAGGCTTGGAGTAAATCCAAGCCTCAAATTTTTTATTCAATTCTGAAAGTTTTAACCTCAAAGGGCTTGATGTCAAATGTGAGCGTGCCGTTTTCAAAGCTTGCCGCCGTTTCATCAATTTCCATAAGGTTTGTTTCTGTCGCTTTCGTGCCGGGCAGATTCCAGTTAAGCTTTACCGTACCTCTGCGGCGCTGTGTTTCGACAACTCTTACGATGAAGCCTCTGCCGTCCTGTGCGGCTTTGACAGCTTCAAGAATAACATTGTCGCAGTCGATTGTGACAAAGGATTTCTCGCTTTCGCCGCAACCGTTGCCTCCGACTGAAAGGCTGGCAAGGGGTTTGATGTTAAGACCGAGAGCCTTTTTGACAGTTTCGGCATTTTCCCAGCTTTCCTTGTGCGGATAATAAACATAAGTAAAGGTGTTAATGCCGTGATCGCCCGTGCGGTCGGGGCAGGTGGGGGCACGCATAAGAGAAATTCTGAAATGACTGTCAAGAATGTCGTAGCCGTACTTGCAGTCGTTGAGAATACTTACACCGTAGCCGCACTCCGAAAGGTCGGCCCATTTGTGAGCGCAGACCTCGAATTTCGCCGCGTCAAAGCAGTTGTTGCGGTGTGTGGGTCTGACAATTGCACCGTGTGCGATTTCAAATGTTGCCTGCGTGTTGAGAATGTTGACATCAAAGCCTGCCTTGAGAATTTTGTCGGTTTCCCACCAGTCGGCAACGGTGTCGAAAACAAGGGTGTCATCGCCCGCATTAAGCGTGATATCCTGAGTGATTGTTGATTTGTTGAAGGTGCGCTTGATGCGGATTGTGCCGTGTCTTTCGTCGGCGGCAACAACGGAAATTTCGTCCGCTTCGGTGAGCTCCCACATCTTTTTCTTGTAGTTTTCCTCAAGGTTCCACGCGGTTTCGTGCACGCATTTATCCTGCGAAACGGTCATAATATTGCCTCTGCCGTCAAGTGTTTCGCGTGCATTTATCTTGTCATAAATGCTTGTGATGATTGCGTTTTCGTCAAATTCAACACGGAGCTTCTCGTTTTCGAGCAAAGCGGTTGTCGCTATAACGGTTGCGGCAGCTTTCTCAGCCTTACCGAGTTTGAATACTTTATAACCGACGCAGGGAAGTGAATCGGGGATGAATGTGAGAATAAACTTGCCGTCTGATTTTTCAACGCTTGAGGGCAGTCTGTTGCCGTTTTTGTCAAGTGCACAGACATCTTCACCGTCAACCTCAACGGTAACGGGACAATTCTGATTAAAGGATGTAAGATTCCATACAATAACGCTGTTTTTGTCGCAGGCTATTGTTGCGTTGAGTGCCGCAAGTGCGTTGTCACGCAGGGCGGTTGTGCGCTTCGTCAGGTCAGAGTAATCCCTGCGGCAGTCATCATAAACCTCGTGGATGGATGAGCCGGGAAGAATGTCGTGGAATTGGTTTGTGAGCATAATTTTCCAACATTTTTCAAGATCTTCCTTCGGGTAAGTATATCCGCAGACAGCGCCTGCAAAAACGCTGAGCATTTCGTCACGGCTGAGCAGATATTCGTTAAGTCTGTTGTATTTTTTAACAAAAGCCTGACTCGTGTAGGTGCCGCGGTGGTTTTCATAATACATTTCGTCATTCCACACGGGCAGATCGTCCCATTTTTCGCGCACCTCGTCAAAGAAACCGTCAACGTGACCGATTTTTGTTGCGGGAAGACCGGGGTAATTCTTTAGGCGCTTGCCTTTTTCAAGCATATCGTGCGTGGCACCGCCGCCACCGTCACCTCTGCCGAACATTGCCATTGTTGTGCTGACAAATTTCTTTTCATCATTGGTTTCGGCATCCATAAGCTCGCCGATGTCAAACTCACCGTTGTAGCTTGCACGCTGAAGATATGCAAGAATCTCTTCGCCGTTGTTGCCTTTCCAGCGGAAAAGGGTGTGCGGGAATCTGTTGGTATCGTTATTGTTGAGCTTTGATGTGATGAAATTCTTCATGCCGCTTCGTCTGATAATCTGCGGCAACGCCCATGAGAAGCCGAAGCAGTCGGGCAACCAATAGGTGTCGGAAACCTTGCCGAATTCGGTCATAAAATATTCTCTGCCGTAAAGAAGCTGGCGGATGAGTGCTTCGCCTGAGGCGATGTTTGTATCAGCCTCAACCCATACGTTGCCTGCAACATCCCACTGACCGTTTCTGACTTTTTCTTTGATGCGCTCATAAATGTCGGGGTAGTGCTGCTTCATCATATCGTAAAGCACGGCCTGACTTTGAGCAAAGGTCATTTCGGGGAACAAATCCATAAGGGCAATGTTGTTTGAGAAAGTTCTTGCACTCTTGCGCACGCTTTCCTGAATTCTCCAAAGCCATGCAACGTCAATGTGGCTGTGGCTTGTGAGAATAATTTCGGACTGGGGTGTGTATTTAATCTGACCGAGCAGGTCGGCAAAAACATCTGCGGCTTTTGCGATGCTTGCGCGTACACGCGGCTCATCAAAATCAAAGTCAACAGTGTGCAGACTTTCATCAATTGCGCGGTAAACAGCGGCGTGTATGTAGTCATCTTTGATGAAATCAAGTGCTCTGAATGCAACCTCAAGGTCATAAATGTAACCCTCACAAACGGGGTCAACGGCAACAAGGCGTGCTTTTCGGAACTGATATTCAGTCTGCTTGGCACCGTCCATCGCCGCATCACAAAATGCGCCCGAGTTTACTGCCGCTTCAATTTCAATGTCGAGCACGTCGCCCGCGTTGTATGTGTCAATGAATATTGCCTCGCGGTGTTGCCATTGCTCACCGTAGGTTACAGAGCCGCGGATGACTCCGTTTACCTTTACAAGCGATTCACCGCCGATATTGAGCTCAAGGCGCAGGGGGTTACCCGCAAGCTCCTCGGGCACGGTGACGGTCTTTTTGAACCAATGAGCTTCGTCATAGCCGGTCTGCCAACGGTCACCGATGCACATTGTCGCATTGAAATCGTCATAAGAATATTCACCCTCGGCAACATATCTGCCTTTGGTGTAATCCCAGCTGTCAATTGTCATTGTCGCAAGATAAAGATACTTTTTCAGATACTTGTCAAACATATATCTGAGCACGCGGGGTTTTGGCGTAATCATGGCACTACCTCCGTAATTTCAAATAAATGTCACAAAAAATGTGAGCTTGTTATTATTATAAATGTATATAGTTTACAAGTCAACACTTGTTTTAATTTGCTCAAGAAATGCTCGTGCGGCAGGGGGAAGGGCGATTTTTTTCTGGTACCAGCAGCCGATTGCGCGAGGCTCAATCGGTTTGTCAAGCTTCAATTCAAATACAGAGCCGTCATCAATGTATTTTTGTGAAAATTCTTTTGTGACGCAGGCAACACCCAGATTGATTGAGGCAAACTGCAACAGAAGCTCGTGCACGCCGAGCTCGATTGCCGCCGAGGGTGTTGTGCCCGAGCGCAGAAAAGCTGCGTCAACATAGTTTCTCGAATTCGATGTTTTTTCAAGCAGCAAAAGCGGCATTTTTGCAATTTCGGCAAGTGTGAATGTGCGGTTGCCGTATTCTTCTTTTTTACTTATCGGTGCAACAAAAATATCGTGCACTTCCATACATTTAATTACTTCAAGTGCATCGTCGTGAATCGGCAGGTTTCCGAAAGCAAGGTCAAGCGCTCCTTGCTTGAGAAGAGAAATTGCCTCTTTTGTTACGCGGTTAACCATTTGTATTTTGACGTTGGGATAGGTGTGGTGGAATTTTTCAAGGTGCGCCAGCAGATAATAAGATGCAACCGTGTCGCTCGCACCTATTCTTAACTCACCCTCTGTCATCTCTTTGAAAGCCTCGATTCTGTGCTGACCTGTTTCGATAAGTCCGAATGCCGCAGAGGTATATTGATAAAGAATTTCGCCCTCGTGTGTCAGACTGATGCCTCGCGGAGTTCTTGAAAACAGCGTTGTGCCGAGCGTTGCTTCAAGCTGTTTTATTGTCTGGCTGACGGCGGATTGCGTGATATAAAGCCTTTGCGCCGCTTCTGAAATACTTTTTGCCTGCGCTGTCACGTTGAAAACACGGTATTGCTCAAGTTTTACGTCCATTATTAGCACCTCTTATACCGAGTAGTAAAATATCTAATTTTACTTATACCACAATATGATGTATAATGCAAGCGTAAATTAAGCCTTTACGGGCTATGAAGGGGATTTTGTAACAATGGAAAGATTTGTCGGTACAGTTTCAAGGGGTATCCGTGCCCCCATCATCCGCAGTGGCGATGACCTTGTCAGCGTTGTTTGTGACAGCGTTCTGTCTGCCGCAAATGCAGATGTTGACGGCTTCGAAGTAAGAGACCGTGACGTTATCGGTATCACCGAGGCTGTTGTTGCCCGCGCACAGTCAAACTACTGCACGGTTGATGACATTGCAACAGATGTCAACACAAAATTCGGCGGCGGCACAGTCGGCGTTATTTTCCCCATCCTCAGCCGTAACCGTTTCGCTATCTGGCTTCGCGGTATTGCAAAGGGCGTTAAGAAAATTGTTCTCATGCTTTCTTATCCCTCGGATGAGGTCGGCAATCACCTTGTTTCACTTGATATGCTTGACGAAAAGGGCGTAAACCCTTATTCCGATGTTCTCACTCTTGAAAAATACCGTGAGCTTTTCGGCGAAAACAAACACGCTTTTACCGGTGTTGATTACGTCGATTATTATTCAGGCCTCATCAAGGAATGCGGTGCAGAGGTTGAGGTCATTTTTGCAAACAACCCCCGTGCAATTCTTGACTACACCAAAAACGTTCTCACCTGCGATATTCACACAAGGGCAAGAACAAAGAGAATCCTTAAGGCTGCAGGCGCGGAAATCGTTCTCGGCCTTGACGATATTATGAATGCTCCCGTAAACGGCAGCGGCTGCAACGAGCAGTACGGTCTTCTCGGTTCCAACAAAGCAACCGAGGACAAAGTAAAGCTTTTCCCCAGAGAATGCACCGATTTCGTTTATGCAATCCAGAAGCAGATGAAAGAAAAAACCGGCAAAACCGTTGAGGTTATGGTTTACGGTGACGGCGCTTTCAAAGATCCCGTCGGCAAAATCTGGGAGCTTGCGGACCCCGTTGTTTCACCCGCACACACCGCCGGCCTTATCGGTCAGCCCAATGAGGTTAAGCTCAAATATCTTGCTGACAACAACTTTGCTGACCTCAGCGGCGATGCTCTTAAAAATGCAATTTCCGATTACATTAAGAATAAGGGTGACGACCTTGTCGGCTCAATGGAATCTCAGGGCACAACACCCCGCCGCCTGACCGACCTTATCGGCTCGCTCTGTGACCTTACCTCCGGCAGCGGTGATAAGGGCACACCCATCATCTACATTCAGGGTTATTTCGATAACTTCACAACCGTCTGATAAATCCATTTTGCCGCCTTGCATTTTTGCAGGGCGGTTTTTTATTGCTTTTTATCGGTATTTATAATATAATGAAATCAAATTGAAAGGAAGTATGCCTCTTGAAATATTTGCTTGGTATTGATATCGGAACATCCGGCACAAAAACAGTTCTTTTTGATTCTCTCGGAAATGCCCTTGCCTCAAAAACCGTCGGTTATCCGCTTTATCAGCCGCAAAACGGCTGGGCAGAGCAGGAACCCGAGGATTGGTGGATGGCTTGCGTTGAGGGCATACGCGCGGTTATTGCCGCCGCAAATGCCGATGTTTCACAGATTGCAGGTGTCGGCCTTTCCGGTCAGATGCACGGTCTTGTAATGCTCGATAAAAACGGAGCTGTTTTGCGCCGTTCAATTATTTGGTGCGACCAGCGCACGCAAAAACAGTGCGATTATATGAATGAAACTGTCGGTGCGCAAAGGATAATTGAAATCACCGCAAATCCGCCTATGACGGGCTTCACAGCCTCAAAAATTCTCTGGGTGCGTGAAAATGAGCCCGAGGTTTATGAAAAATGCGCACACATTCTTTTGCCAAAGGATTATATCCGATACCGTCTTACGGGCGAATTTGCAACCGAGGTGTCGGATGCTTCGGGAATGCAGCTTATGAATGTTGCAAAAAGAGAATGGTCAGACGAATTGCTTTCGATTCTTCAGATTGATAAATCCCTGCTCGGCAAAATGTACGAATCGCCAGATGTTACGGGTACGGTACATTCGGCAGCGGCAGAGGAAACCGGTCTTGCCGTGGGCACAAAGGTTGTCGGTGGTGCCGGTGACAATGCGGCGGCGGCAATCGGCACGGGCATTGTCAGACAGGGCAGTGCCTTCAACACAATCGGCTCCTCCGCCGTTATTTATGCCGTTTCCGATGAGCTTAAACTTGATTTAAAAGGCAGGGTGCACAGCCTTTGCGCATCCGTACCCGGTAAATGGACTGTTATGAGCTGCACTCAGGGTGCGGGCATTTCACTCAAATGGCTTCGCGACACCTGCTGTGCGGCTGAAATCGCCGAGGCGGAAAAGCTGGGCAAAGACCCCTATATTCTTATGGATTCCCTTGCCGCAAAAGTGCCCGTCGGCGCAGACAGATTGCTTTTCCTGCCTTACCTTATGGGTGAGCGCTCACCGCACCCGGATGCCGATTGCCGCGGTGTGTTTTTCGGTCTTTCCGCAATGCACACACGCGCTGAAATGGTGCGTGCGGTGCTTGAGGGTGTTGCATTTTCACAAAGGGAATGTCTTGACATTTTCCGCGAAATGGGCGTACCCGTCGATGATATGACCGTTTGCGGCGGCGGCAGCAAAAGTCCGCTCTGGCGACAGATTCTTGCCGATGTTTACGGTTGCCGTGTTGCAACGCTCAAGGTAGACGAGGGCGGCGCACTCGGCGCGGCACTGCTTGCAGGTGTCGGTGCAGGCGAATTTTCCTGCGTTGAGCAGGCCTGCGAGTCTGTTGTGGCAAAGAATAAATACATCGAGCCTGACAAAGAAAACAGCGAAAAATACGAACCCTACTTTGAACTTTACAAAAAGCTTTACCTTGACCTGAAAGACAGTTTTGGTAGGTTAGCGAGGTGTTAAGATGGATATTTTGCGCAGCGCCCTGCCCGAAGAGGTGGGGGTCAGACCCGAATGGGTTTCCGACTTCATAACCGCACTCGAAAACCGCGGTATGATGATGCACAGTGTTTTGTTTGCACGTTTCGGCAAGGTCTTTGCGGAAGGGTATTATGCTCCGTTTAAGAAAAACGATTATCACCGCATGTATTCCGTGAGCAAATCCTTTGCAAGTATGGCGGTCGGCTGTCTTATCGGCGAGGGCAAAATTTCGCTCGATGACCGTGTTGCCGACTTTTTCCCCGATAAAATTCCCGAAAATCCCAATCCTTATGTGATGCAGACAACCGTGCGTGACTGCCTCAGAATGGCAACTCCTTATTCTGAGGGCGTAACCTACCGCCACACAGATTCGGATTGGCTTGCCACATTTTTTAACCCCACAAAAATTCCTGCCGACCATCCGTCGGGCACGCTTTTTCATTATGATACGGCAGGTACTTACGTGCTTTGCGCCCTTGTTGAACGCGTGACAGATATGCCGTTTCTTGATTATCTCAAAGAGAAAGCACTCCGGAAAATCGGTGTTTCCGAAAAAATATGGTGCGTCAAAGCGCCCGAGGGTTACTCCTGGGGCGGCTCGGGTGTGATGTGCTCAACCCGTGACCTTGCGCGCTTTGCGCAGCTTGTAATGAATAACGGCGAATTTAACGGCGAACAGCTCATTCCCGCCGATTATGTCAAGGCGGCTACCTCACGGCAGATTGACAACTCCCTGAGCGGTCACAGAACATATTTGAGCGGTAACGGCTACGGCTATCAGATTTGGATGACCCACGATGACTCGTTTTCGTTTCTCGGCATGGGCGGTCAGCTTGCTGTCTGTGTGCCGAAGCTGGATTTGCTTTTTGTCTGCACCGGTGATGTTCAGGGTAATCCTACCACTTACAATGCTGTTTTTGAGGAACTCTGGAAGCAGGTGATTGAAAAAATCACAGAAAAATCCCTGCCGAAATATCCTGCCGAAGAAAAGGCGCTCAAGGAACAGCTTGCTTCACTGAAATGCGTTTTGCCAAACGGCGAAAAGACAAGTTACCTTGCTGAAAAAATAAACGGCGTCACTTATAAGCTTAATGAAAACCGTATGGGTATTGACACCTTGCGTGTCGATTTTGAGGGCGAAAACGGCGAAATTACACTTGTAAGAAGCGATGAAGAAAAGAAAATCCGTTTTGCAATGGGCGAATACCTCATCGGTGAATTTCCCGAAACGCACTATTATGATGAAAGAATCGGCACCCCTGCAAACCGTAAATACCGCTGTATGGCATCTGCACTCTGGACACAGCCCGATAAGCTTGCCATCCGTGTCTATGTCATTGATAACTATTTCGGTAATCTCAACATTACCCTCGCTTACAAAGGCGACGAAATTGCCCTTGCAATGAACAAGACAGCGGAATGGTTTATGGACGAATACAACGGTGTCACCGGGGGTCGGATTGTCGAATAAAGGCGCATAACGTCGTTTTTTCTCACTCCGCGTACCTTTGTACGCGGTCATTCGAAGAAAACCCCGTTCTGCAACCTTTCTCGCCAACCCGACGGTAATTGTGAATAAGGCGCATAACGGCGCTTTTTTCACTCCGCGCACACAGCAAAATGTAGGGCGGGATGACCACATCCCGCCGCGGACATTTCGCCAATTTTTACGGCGGCTTGTGCTGTCCGTTGATTGCCAAAATAATAACAAAAGAACGGTGCAACAGCACCGTTCTTTTTGCGTCAAAATGTAATTAAAATCAGTAAAGCCACCAGACTCTGCCCCACAGAAGCCAGCGGATAAGAAGCATCGGCGGTGTCCAGCCGAGTAACAGATTTGCCGAGTCGGCAAGCACCCTGAGAAAATCCGAAACATCAACCGTCGGTACAATCAGCGGCAAATCAATCTCAACGTCGGGGGAGCTTACGGGGAAAGCCTGCGAATAGAGAATTCCACCCTTGCCCGTGAGTGTGAAGCGCACATAACAGCCGATTTTATCTTCAAAATTATTAAGGTCAAGGCTTGTCAGGTTTTCACCCTCGGCAATCAGTTCACCGTCGGAATACCATCTGACACAGTCGAAATCCTTGGCTGAAAAAGAGATTGTATCCGCGCTGTTGTTAACGGAAAGGTTTGTTACGGTCGGAGTATTGCCCGTGCCCTCAAAATCTTCGCCAAGCGTTGCGCGTGCATATCTTGCCGCGCTGAAGAAAGCGCCCGTTTCCATTGATGTGCGCAGTGCTTCAACGCTAAGCTCGGGCATCATCATATAGGTGAAAGCTCTGTCGTACTGGTCAATGACGTGCGCATCTGAAAATGTCAGGCAAAATACGTTTCTTCCGTGAGGAATTGTCTTTTTAAGCACCTCATCCCAAAGAATGTGGTCATATCTTGTACGGTTATTTACACCGCTGTTGACATCCATTCCGATACAGGAGGGGTAATCGAGAAAAATATTTGCAAGCTTGTTAATGTAATAACCTTCCTTTGCCCTCTCGGGGTCGTCCTCGCAACCGACATATTCGCCAACGTGGTCAAGGAAAGTTATGCCTCCCCGCTTTTCAACGCGGCGCACAACCGTTTCGTAGTCGCCGTAAACGCCCATCAGCGCCTGACCGTAATCAGCAAAAAATGCGTTGACGTGACAGTCGTTAATCGGAGTTGCGCCGTTTGCCTCAACGGCACCCGTTACCTCAAGCATACCCTTGCCGTTTCTGCCGACACCGTTAATGATTTCGTTGTAACGTTCTTCACTGAGCACCTCAAGGTTTTTCATTCCCGTGTTGCCGAATTTGAAAAAGCGGTAAATCGGTACAGTGTCGGGGATTTGAGTCCACTTGGCGCCCAGAACCGCGTGGTCGCTGATTGCGAGGATATCAAAACCGAGCTCATAGTGTTTCTCAATGCTTTCGGCAATGCTCGGCACACCGTCACTTGCATTTGTGTGAGAGTGAAGCGAAGCCTTGTAAGCACCCCAGGCTTCTTTTCCTGACCAGACAACATCTTTGTAAGGGTTTTCTATTGTGTAATCGTTTTTGCCCTTTATGTCGGCGGCGACTGCCCCCGCCGGCAAAAACATCACGCCGGCAAAAACCACGGTTAAGCAAAGAATAACACTGACAAATTTTTTAATCATAACGCTTTCCTCCTTAAAAAATCATAAAGTTTTTAAAGAACAGAACAAGTGCCACTGTCAGGTCATAAATCCCGAAATTAATTTCTGCAATTATGTCGCGCAGAATAATGTTGAAATTAATGTCCATTGAGAAAACTCCTTTGCAATATTAATAATTTAAGTATAACAAACAAAAACTTAAATCACAAGCGAAATAAGCTTGAATTTTTCGTTGTTTTACTGTATCCTATGTGTTGTACTAAAGATGAAAGGCAGATTTTATGGTTAACAAAAGTGAACGCTATGCCGTTTTTATCGACATTGACGGTACCCTGATAAGCGGAAATTTCAAGGTGCCGGAGCGTAATATAGAGGCGATTGCCAAGGCTCGCAAACTGGGACACAAGATTTTTATAAATACGGGTCGCTCTTACGGTAATATCCCCGATATTTTGTTTGAACAGCTTGATGTTGACGGTTACATTGCCGGAAGCGGTGCGAACATTATGATTGAGGGTAAACAGATTTTTACTGCCGAAATCAGCACTGAAACTCTTTGTGATGTCAGCGAATATTTTCTCACCCATACCGATTACTGGTGCATTTTTGAGGGCAGAGAGAAGATGTATTATATCGACAACAACATCGACAGACACGACCACACCTATCAGCAGCTCATAACCTCTGCGGATGATTTTAAGGTGAAGCATTACGGTGAACCGATTGAGGTTATTGCCGCAGGTAAAATTGTTCCGCAGGATTTTATTGACCGATTTTCGCATGAACTTACCGTAATTCAGTTTCCGACCTATGCCGACTGCATAATCAACACCTGCAGCAAGGCGGGCGGAATGCAGACTGTGCTTGATTATTATTCTATTCCCGTTGAGCATTCAATCGCCATCGGTGACAGCGCAAATGATGTGTCAATGCTCAAAGCGGCGGGGATAAGTGTCGCCGTGGGCAACGCTCACCCGTCAATTCTTCCTATTGTCGATTATGTTTCACTTACGAATCACGAGGGCGGTGTCGGTGCCGCAATCGAACATTTTTTGCTTAAATAAAACACAAAAAACGCCGCAGAGCCTTGAGCTTTGCGGCATTTCAATATTGTTTAGTTTTCCGCTTTCTTGGAAAGCATTGCGTTTACGAGAATACCGAGGATGAGAGCGGTTGCAATGCTTGTGATTGTGAGTTTGCCGAAATTGAGTGAAAGACCGCCGATGCCGGTGACAAGAATTGTGCTGACAACGAAAAGATTCTTGTTCTTGTCAAGGTCAACCTTCTTGAACATCTTAAGACCGCTGACTGCGATAAAACCGTAAAGAGCAACGCAGATGCCGCCCATTACACAGCTGGGGATTGAATTAACAAAAGCAACAAAGGGTGAGAAGAAAGCAAGAAGAATTGAACCGATTGCGGCTGTAATAATTGTGTAAACAGAAGCGTTTCTTGTAATTGCAACGCAACCGATTGATTCACCGTAAGTGGTGTTGGGGCAGCTACCGAAGAATGCACCCGCCATTGAGCCGACACCGTCACCGAGAAGAGTACGTGAAAGGCCGGGTTTGCCTTCAACAAGGTCGCGGCCGATGATTGAGCTCAGGTTTTTGTGGTCTGCAATGTGCTCGGCAAAAACAACGAAAGCAACGGGAACATAAAGGATTGCAAGTGAACCGAGGTTTGCCCAGTCAAAACCGGAAACTTCTTTTGCGGCCTCAAGGAATGCAAATTTCGGGAAATGGAAAATTGTGTCGATTGAGAAATCTGAGAAAATAGCGGTGATGGGGCTGAAGTCAATAATTTTGAGCATTTCAATTCCGGTTGCATTGCCGATAAGTGTAAAAACAGTTGCAACGGCGTAGCCTGCAAGGATACCGATGATAAAGGGAATAAGGCGTGCCATTTTTTTGCCGTAGGTAGAGCAAAGCATTGTAACTGCAAGTGTTACAAGACCGCAAAGAATAGCGATAAGATTGTAAGTTTCACCGGTTGCGGAGGATTTTGTAAGGTCGCTGATGGCATTGCCTGCAAGACTCAGACCGATAAGGGCAACCGTGGGGCCGATGATTACGGGCGGCATAAGCTTTGAAACCCATTTTGTGCCTGCAAATTTAATAACAAGTGCAATGGCGACATAAACAAGACCTGCAAAAACGGCACCGAGAATGATTCCGAGATAACCGAATGCGGTTGCGGCACACATTGCCGAAAGGAAAGCGAATGAACTGCCGAGGAAAACGGGGCTGTTTGCTTTGGTGAAAAGAATGTAAACGATTGTGCCGACACCGGCGCCGAAAAGAGCGGCCGCGGGGTCCATTTCAAGGTTTACTGCGCCGCTGCCGTTGACAATAACGGGAACGACAAGGGTTGCTGCCATAATGGCAAGCATCTGCTGAAATGCGAAGATGATGAGCTGACCGAATTTTGGCTTGTCTTTGACGTCGTAGATGAGCTTCATTTTTTTACCTCCGTTTTTTGGCTTTAAAAGCCTTATTCCTACATATTTTAACACGGTGCAAACTTAATGTAAACATATTTACAAAAAACTTTTACGAAAAAAATACGGCTTGCACGGTTGTTGCCGTGTAAGCCGTAAAATGTTACCAGTTATACATTTCTTCGGGATTTTTAAAAATTTCTTCAAGACGCTCAATGAAGGGAACAACGTCGCCGAAATCAACAGCGCGGTGGTCGAAAACAAGGTCAATGGGCATAATCTGACCGATTCCGATTGTGTCATTGCCGTTTTCGTCTGTGATGACAACGGGCTTTTTCTGAATAGCGCCCATACAAACAACAAATACCTGCGGTTCAATAAGAGAAAGAAGAGCGACTCTGCCGGGGATACCCCTTGTTGAAGAACCGATGTTCGAAATTGTGACCGTGCCCTGCTCAAGGTCTTTTCTTGTCAGGCGCTCACTTTCGGGAATGCTGTAATATTCTTTCTTTTCTTTGCCTGAAAGTGTCTTGATTTTGTGCTTGCCGGTTTTTGCGCCGATAAGGCGCATAAGTGCGGTGCCGATTTTGCCCTTTTTAAGCTTGAGAATTGTGTCGTTGAATGAAACGGAATACATTGCCTCCGTGAAGTTTGTGTTGCTGATTTTCTTCTGTGTTTGGGCAATGTACTCTGTAAGCTGGCAAAGATTTTTGTTGCCGAGGTCGTGCAGGTTGATTGTCATCATTTCGCCGTTGGGAAGTACCCAGGTCATATTGGCGTGGATTTCATCGAGCTGCTCAATCTTGCCCCTGACAAGCTTTGAGTTAAAGTGAATGTGAGCGTTAAGATGGGGAGCGGCTTTAAGACCCTCGGAGATTGCTTTGAGCATAACTGTGTTGACTGTCATTTTTGCAGGCAGCTTGCCCGAAGCGTTAAGCTCTTTGACTGTTTCAACAAACTTGGTTACGTTGGGCTCATAAATGTAAGAAATGTGAGGCACGTCTTTCCAACTTGCGGATGTCTGGTTTGCAACAATTTTTCTCTGAATTCCGAAATGGGTTGTCTTTGTTACTTTCATATTGTATCATCTCTTTCCTTTTATTAATTTCATTCCACGACAAATATACCATAGGATGTGTTATTTATTGTTCAAAAAAGAAAAATAAAAGCATTGTAATTTAAAATTTATTGTATTTTTTCGGAATGCTTTTGTGTGTTTTGCCTTCAATCGGACGGTTGCTTCATGTCGTGAACAAGATTTTTTATCCACTTTTTACCACTGAATCTTATCAGGCAGGCGATGCACTTTATCATATCTTCCGCAAGATACATTGCGGCAATCAATAAGATGAAATCAACGTGTTTCACAAGTCCGAGGTAACAGACAACGGGAATGCTGACAAGGTAAAGACTGCCGATGTCAATAAATATGCCGATGTTGACGTCACCGCCTGCGCGGAATGTGCCGACAATCAAAATATAAGGAATGTTTCTGAAAGGTAACCAGCAGGCATAAACCAAAAGAAGTTTTGATGCAACGTCAAAAGCTGCCTGTGTTTCAATATCCATCAGTGACAGCAGGGGGTTGCGCACAAAAATGAGCAACACGCCGCAGATTACACCGAGCACAGGGGTCATTGCGAGAAATTTTTTGGCCGTTGACTGTGCAAGGTCGGGTTTGCCTTCACCGATGCTTTTGCCGACCATAATTGAACACGCGTGACAGATACCGACGAAGAAAACGAAAGCAATTTGCTCAAGTGAACTGAAAACGGTGTAGCCTGCATAGTTTTCGACACCTTGACGCGCATAAACCATTGAATAAACATTCGTGCCCACTGCCCATGCGGTTTCGTTGAGTATAACGGGTGTACATACGCGCAGAAAACGCGCGGCAAACTCCTTGTCAAGTTTGAAGAATTCTTTGATGGGTGCTTTGATAATACGTTTTCGGGCAATTGCCGCAACGGTTATGATGACCGACTGCAGCACCGTTGCCAGCAGAGTTGCCGTTGCCGCACCGCGCAGACCGAGTGCGGGTGCGCCGAATTTTCCGTAAATTAGAATATAATTCAAAACCGTGTTTGTAAGCACCGAGATGATGGAGCTGAAAAGGGGAGTCGTTACGTCTTCGGTTGAGCGCAAAACCGTGCAGGTTAGCTGATTGTAGGCAGAGAAAATGCCCATAAGACCAACAATTCTCATATAGCTTATACCTGCCTCGATAACAGGTTCATCCTCCGTGAAAACGCGCATAAGCATTTCGGGAATAAGCACGGCGGCAAGCGAGAATAAAAGACCTACCCCAAAGCCGAGAATCAGACCGAAACCGTAAGAACGCCTTATGTTACGCTTGTCTTTGTTGCCCCAGAACTGTGCTATCAGTGCAGATGAGCCGGAGGAAATTCCGAACAGCACAATGTTGAGCAGAAAAATCCACCTTGAAGCCACGCCGACGGCTGAAACCTCAACGTTGCCAAGCTTTACAACCATTGCCGTGTCAACAATCTGAGCGCATGAAACAAGCATTTGCTGAAGTGCAATCGGCAAGGCAAGGGAAATCATTTTTTTGAAAAATTTTTCTTTCATCGCAAATCTCTTTCATAAGAATTTCTAAAACATTTTATCATAAGAAAAATGTTTGTCAAGAAACAAGTTTTAATTGGCATTTGAATTGACTTTTCAAGGTTATAGGAATATAATATAAATTAATTATAAAAAATAATTTGAAATCTTTCTAAAAGTGGGAGGTTTAAATGAATATCATCAACAGCTATTACAGCTCAGGTAAATTTCTGCAAAGAACACGTGAGTTTTATGACTCTGCGTCAGGTTTACCTTGCGACAATGTGCTCTGCGTTGCCTACGATGCAAACGGAAAGCTCTGGGCAGGCACCGAAAAAGGTCTTGCTTATTTTGACGGTACGGTATTCAAATCCGTTGCCCTCGAAAAAAGCGGTGCGGACAAAGCCGTCAGCAGGCTTTATCTTGATGCAAACGGCAGCTTCTGGGCGGCAAACGGCGCAAACCTTTATCTGCTCAAAAAGACACGCTTTGCCCTCGCAAACACTTTTGAGGCGGACATTGTTGACATAACCGCTTGCGGCAACTGTCTTTATGTGCTTACATACCGAGGAATTTTCATTTTTGACGGTAAAGAGTGGAAGCCGTTATACCGCACGGGTGATGACAGCATCACATCCATTGCTGTCAGCGAAGACAACTTTTATGTTGCAAGGGGCAGTGAGTTGCTTGCACTCAGCGGTAAAAGACTTCACTGGAAAGAAATCCGCTCCGAATTCGGCTCAAAGCCCGAAATGAAAATCAACACAATGTGTTTTGACTCTTTCGGTCACCTCTGGGCAGGTACGGACAAGGGCCTTATGATTTATGACAACAAGTCATACTGGCTGACAAATAAAAACATTGATTATCTTCCCGCCGAAGAGATTTATTCAATCACGGTCGATGCTGACGGCGGACGCTGGTACGGCAGTGACTGCGGCGTGATTTATGAAAAAGATGCCAACGTCAAATATTTCGGCTACCGTCGCTGGGTGCCCGACGGTAAGGTTGTTTCAGTTGCCGTTTCGGCAGACTGCAAAACCGTGTGGGCGGCAACAGCAAAGGGCATTTCCTGCATCGGCGCGGTTATGATGTCGCTTCGTGACAAGGCTGATTATTATCAGGAAACAGTTGAGAAGTATCATGTGCGCGGCGGCTTTGTCACAAAGTGTCACGCATACGAATACGAAGACCTTTCAAAATCCCGCGTTGAAATTTCCGACAATGACGGTCTGTGGACCGCAAAATATGTTGCATCTCAGGCTTTCAGATACGCCGTAACGGGCGATGCGGATGCGCTCGAAAACGCACGCCGCTCAATGAATTCAATGCTTCTTCTTACAAGCATCACGGGCATCAAGGGATTTACCGCCCGTGCAATCCGCCGAGAGGGCGAATTCAACTACGGTAACGGCCACCCCGAGTGGCACCTTTCCGCCGACGGCTCGTGCGAATGGAAGTGTGAAACCTCAAGCGACGAAATGACGGGTCACTTCTTCGGCTTCTCAATTTATTATGACCTCTGCGCAAACGAAGAAGAAAAGGTCAGAATCAGAAACGCCTGCTGCGGTATGGTTGACCATATGATTGACAACAATTTCAAGCTTGTTGATTATGACGGTAAGCCCACCACCTGGGCAAACTGGAATCCGATGAGCCTCAACTGCGACGACAGATGGGCGGTCGAGAAGGGAATCAATTCCCTTGAGCTGCTTGCTTTCCTCAAGGTTGCTTATCATATGTCGGGTGACGAGCGTTACAACACCGTTTACACCGACCTTATCAAGAATCATCATTATGCGCTCAATGCCGCACGTCACAAGATTGATGACGGTCACACCTGCCATATTGATGACAACCTCGGCTTCCTTGCCACAACAACAATTTTAAGACTTGAAGACAACAAGGATATCCGCCGACTTATAATGATGGGTCTTGCCGACCATTTCAGATATGAGAAAATTGAGCGCAATCCTCTGTGGGGCTTCATCCATTCGGCATTCACACGCCGTTACAGCGACCTTGAGGCCGCCGTGCAGAGTATGCGCGAAATCCCGCTTTCACTGCTCGAATATGAGGTTGTAAATTCAACACGCCGTAACCTTGTTTACGATGACCAGCAGGAAAAATGGGGCGAGCCGCCTCAGCTCAAGGAGCCGCTTCCCTTTGACGAAAGACCGCTTCATAAGTATGATTCAAGTCCTTTCGACGTTGACGGCGGTGACGGTGTGCGCGCCGAGGACGGCACAATGTATCTGTTGCCTTATTGGTTTGCACGCTATTACAAAGTAATTGATGAAACTGAAGAATAACATTTCAGGAGGATATTGATATGTCAGGAAAATACAATGAATATGCAGGCGTTTATTCCCTTTTGCTCACCCCGTTTAACGAGGACAGAACAATTGATTACAAAATTCTTGAGGAATACATTCAGTGGCAGGCAGATATGAAACCCCAACACCTTTTTGCAGTCTGCGGTTCTTCCGAAATGAAAGAGCTTAAACTCGACGAAAGACTCACTATTGCAAAGCTTGCCGTTAAGAATGCAAACGGTGTTCCCGTTTTTGCAACCGCCAACCTTGAACCCTCTTGGTTTGCACAGGTTGAAGAGGTCAAGCAGATGTCACAGACCGGTGTTGACGGCATTGTTTTCATCACCAAGGGCTTCGGCAACGATCAGGACAGGATGTTTACATATCTTGCAGAGCTCGGCAGCTACACCGATCTGCCTATTATGCTTTATGAATTCCCCGGTGATTCACCTCACTTTATGACAGGCGAAACCTACGGCAAGCTTGTTGAAACAGGCAAGTTTGTTGCTATAAAAGACACAACCAGCACAATGGAAGGCATTCTTGACAAAATCAAGGTTCAGGGCGACAGCAACGTTCTCCAGGCAAACATTCCCTTCCTTTATGAGGCTTATCTCAACGGCGCAAGAGGCGTTGTTGCAACCCCCACAACCTGCGGTAACCATCTGTTTGTCAAAATGTGGGATGAATTTGTAAAGGGCGACCTCGAGGCTGCAAAGAAAACTCACGAGCACATCATTCTTCTTGACAACTGCATTGACAGCGGCTTCTGCGCCTCTGCAAAATATCTTGTAAACCTTCAGGGCATCAAAATGAATTGGTACACAAGGGGTACACACCGCCTCAACGCACAGCGCCTTAAGTCAATTGAGGTTTGGTATGACTGGGCAAAGAGCGAAGGCATAATGAAATAATCGGGACTGAAAAACTATGATTTTAGAAAAATTAATCCGCTTTTCCAATTTTTACGGCGCCGATGCAAGCCTTGTGCTTGCAGGCGGCGGCAACACATCCGCTAAGGAAAACGGATATATGTACGTAAAGGGCTCGGGCACTGCCCTTGCCACAATCAAGGCTGACGGCTTTGTGAAAATCGACCTTGAAAAGCTCGGCAGAATTTTCACCGCCGAGTATTCCGAAACTGACAGCGAGCGTGAGGCTCAGGTGCTTGCGGATTTGATGGCATCAAGAGCGGCAGGGGAGGAAAGCAAACGTCCGAGCGTCGAAACAACTCTTCATGCGCTTTTTGAGCAGACTTATGTCCTGCACCTTCACCCTGCGCTTGTCAACGGTCTTTCCTGCTCCAAGGGCGGATACGAGCTTGCAAAAGAAGTAATGCCAATGGATTTTATCTGGGTTGACAGCTGTAAACCGGGATACATTCTTGCAATGCTCTGCTGTGAAAAAATGCGAGCCTTTAAAGAAGAAAAGGGCTGCGCCGCAGATGTCATTCTGCTCCAGAATCACGGCATATTCATCGCTGACAACACTGTTGAGGGCCTTGATAAAAAGCTTAAGGCGGTTATGTCTGCGCTCGAAAACAGACTCACCGAGACACCCGATTTAACATCGGCTGCACCCGATGAAGATGCCGAGGCAATCGGTAATGCTCTTGCCGCCGCGGTAAACGGCATGTGGCAATTTATCGGTTCACCCTCTGCGGTACAGTATTGTGCCGACAAGGCGGCGGCATCAGACCTTCTCAAACCCTTCACACCCGACCACATTGTTTATTGCAAGGCCTATCCGCTGTGGCTGTCTGCCGGTGCGGATGCCAAGGCAAGTGTTGATGAATACACTCGGAAATACGGTTTTGCGCCCCGTGTTGTCATTGCTGAAAAAACGGGCATTTTCTGTGTCGGCACAGACGAAAAGCAGGCGAAAACCGCAAAAATGCTTTTTGAAGATGCGCTTAAAATTGCTGTTTACTCAAAATCTTTCGGCGGTGCGTTACATATGACCGACGAAATGACCGACTTTATTGTCAACTGGGAAGTTGAAGCTTACAGAAGCGCACAGAATAAGTAAATCGGAGATGATTTTTATGGATATTACCGCTGCAAAGCAGGCGGCAAAGGAAAATGTTTTTTCGCGTGTTGAAACGGGCGGCAGGCTTTCGGGTAAAATTGCCGTTGTCACGGGCAGCGCGCAGGGCTTCGGCAGAGGCATTGCGGAAGAACTTTATAATCACGGCGCTTTCGTGCTTGTTGCCGACCTTGAGTTTCAGCGTGATGTTGCCGAGACTTTTTGTGCCGAGCTTGGCGAGCGTGCCGCATTTTGTCCCGTCGATGTTTCAAGCGAAGAGTCGGTCCGCAATATGGTTTGCACCTGCGTTGAAAAATTCGGCGGTCTTGACCTGATGGTTGCAAATGCAGGCATCGCAAAGGCGGGCACCCTTGAAAATATGGATGTTGCAACCTTTGAAAAAATTGAGAAAGTTAACTACACGGGCTATTTTCTTTGCGCAAAGTATGCAAGTGAAATTATGAAGGCTCAGTTTGAGGCAGATAATTCACGCTACAGCGACATTGTTCAGATTAACTCAAAATCGGGCATTGTCGGTTCAAAGAATAACTTTGCATATTCGGGCAGTAAATTCGGAGGCATCGGTCTTACACAGAGCTTTGCCCTTGAACTTGCCGAATATCAGATAAAGGTCAACTCAATCTGCCCCGGCAATTACTATGACGGTCCGCTGTGGTCAGACCCCGAAAAAGGTCTGTTTGTACAGTATCTTAATGCAGGAAAGGTTCCCGGTGCAAAAACGGTTGAAGACGTAAAAGCTTTTTACCTTGCAAAACAGCCCATTCGCCGCGGTTGCTTCCCGTCGGATGTTGCAAAAGCAATTCTTTACTGCGTTGAGCAGTGCTTTGAAACCGGTCAGGCAATCCCCGTAACGGGCGGTCAGGTAATGCTTGCATAAATTTTTAAAAAGAGGTCAGCTATGAACTCCATTCTTAAATCACTTAATGCGCAGACTGCCGAAGAGAGGCTTTCTGCGCTCAGAGAAATAATTTCTGCCGAGACCTGTAAACCGCAGGTGCTTGAGCAATTCGCAAACAATCACATTCACACATCATATTCTTTTTCGCCATATTCACCCACGGCGGCGGTTTACTTTGCCCGTCAGGCAGGTCTGCCGACGGCAGGTATAATGGATCACGACTCTATTGCGGGCGCATTTGAGTTCATTGAGGCGGGCAAAATTGCAGGTGTTGCAACAACCGTCGGTCTTGAGTGCCGCGTAAGCCTTGCGGGTACAGCCCTTGAAAACCGCCTTGTCAACAATCCCGACCAGAAGGGTGTTGCATATATGGCGCTTCACGGTGTGCCGCACGGAAAAATTGAATATCTTCAGAATTTCTTTGCTCCTTTGCGTGAAAAAAGAAATGTCAGAAACCGCAAAATGGTTGACAACATCAATTCATTGATGTCACCCTACGGTATTGAAATTACTTTTGACGATGTTCTTGCTCTTTCAGAATTTGCAAACGGCGGCAGTGTTACGGAACGTCATGTTCTCTTTGCGCTTGCCAAAAAGATTTATGAAGTCAAGGGTAACGGTACACTTGATTTTCTTGAAAACACAATGAAACTTGCGCTTTCGGCAAAACAGCGCGAATTCCTTTCAGAACCCGACAGCGGATATTTTCTTTATGACCTGCTCGGTGTGCTAAAGTCAAGTCTCGTCAAGCTTATCTACATTCCCGCTACTGATGAATGTCTGCACATTTCCGAGCTTTCGGCGCTTGCAAAAGAAATTGATGCTCTTTTCTGCTATGCCTATCTCGGCGATGTCGGCGATTCCGTCACGGGTGACAAGGCAACGCAGAAATTTGAGGATGACTACATCGAAGAGCTCTTTGATTTGCTTAAAGATTTTGGTGTTGATGCGGTTACATATATGCCTTCCCGCAACACCAAAGCACAGTTAAAGCGTGTTATGGAGCTTTGTGAAAGTCATTCGTTTATGCAGATTTCGGGCGAGGATATCAATTCACCCAGACAGAAATTCATTTGTCAACAGCTTGCTTTGCCTGAGTACAGCCATCTGATTGATGCAACGTGGAATTTAATCAAATATGAAAACGACCGAAGCTGACACTGTTTCTTGACAAAACAGAATAATATCTGTATATTAATTTAAGAATTTCAGGTAAGGATGATTGTTATGAATAAATTAAAAGCAAATGTCTGCGCAATTACATATTCCGGTCAGGGCGTAACGCAGAATAATGACAACATTAATCTTAACGGTATGCTCACAGCAACAGGCGACCTGCGCAAGGGCTCGGCTTATGTTCAGAATCTTTATGAACCTTTTTATTTTGCAGTTTCCGACGGTATCGGCGCCGATGCTATTGCGGGTGTTGCATCTGACATCACAACAAAAACGGTAACCGCACACGCTGAGCAGATTGTTTCGGGCACAATGGATACATACAGAGCGCTCAACAACTGTATGATTGATGCAAACAGCAGAATTTGCAATGAGAGCGCAAATCTTAACGACAGAATCGGCGCAACGGTTGCAACTGTCTATGCTTTCAAGGGCAGACTGATTGCGGCAAATGTCGGTAACACCAGAATTTACCGTTATTCAAACGGCATTCTTTCGCGCCTTAGCGTTGACCACACTCAGGCACAGCTGATGATTGATATGGGTGAGGCAACCGATGAATCCGTTCGCAACACTCCCGATGCGAACCGTCTTACAAGACTGCTCGGTATTTATCCCGAGGAAGGCACCTGTGAGCCCAACATTCAGGTTGTCGAGGATCTTGACGACAACGATATAATTCTTGTTTGCTCAGACGGTCTTACCAACTATGTCAGCGATTCTGCTATTGCGGAAATCCTCGGCGAATGTAAATCTTCTCAGGATATCTGCAGCAAGCTTGTCAAAAAGGCGATAGTCGGCGGCGGTAACGATAACATCAGTGTTGTTGTTGCAACAATCGGTCTTGAGCGCACGGCAACCTTTGCTCCTCTTGCCGCAACGGCAGGTGACACAGACCCCGATTATGAAGAAGAATATGCCACAAGCTACAAAGAGAACACAAGCTACACAGAGCCTGAATACACCGTTGACCCGAGCGTTACTCAAACAGAGGATTATTACGGCAACAAAAAGAAAAAATACATAATGCTTATTGTTATTGCTCTGCTTGTGGTGCTTTTCGGTATTCTTTCTGCTTTCGGCATAAAGATTTATAAGGACAAAAAGGCTGAGTCAACAACCACAACCACCTCTCAGACCTCAACAACGGAATATCCCGTTTATAATCCGACAACCGAACCTACCACAACCGAACCATCGACGGAGGAAAGCACGGAAGAGAGCACAACGGAAGAAGATTCCACTACAACAACGCGTCGTCCCACAACAACTCGTCGTCCGACGACAACGAGACGCCCGACAACCACAAAACCCACGACCAAACCCACAACAAAGCCTACTAAGCCTACCGAACCCACTAAGCCTACAGAACCCTCAACCAACGAGGGTGGCAACACCAACGAGGGTGGCAACACCAACGAGGGTGACAACAAAGTCGGATCGTAGCCATGTCGTTCTGTGGGCCAAGGGGGTGTGACCAGCAGTTGTCTTCCTAAGACCGCTTGGCCTCCGACTTAGCCTACCGAACCCACTAAGCCTACAGAACCCTCAACCAACGAGGGTGGCAACACCAACGAGGGTGGCAACACCAA
>JAZNVG010000008.1:0-14218 GCA_045592705.1 Acutalibacteraceae bacterium
GCATCACTCCTTAAGCGAAACTATGGCATAAAGGACTTCGGCAAAATTATGCCCGGTCACGGCGGAGTAATGGACAGATTTGACAGTCTCATTTTTGTAGTTCCTGTGCTTGTTGCAGGTATAAAATTTATTAATATGTAAGGTAGAAGTTATGAAAAAAATTGCTATTCTCGGCTCTACCGGTTCTATAGGAAAACAATCTCTCGACGTTGTACGTATGAGAGGTTTTTCCGTTACTGCCCTGACTGCTAACAGTAACGTGGGCATAATTGAGGAACAGGCGAGAGAATTTAAACCTCGTATTGTTGCATTACATGATGAAAATGCAGCAAAAGACTTGAAAATTAAATTAGCAGATACTGATATCAGGGTTTTATCAGGTCTTGACGGCATATGCGAATGTGCAAGCCTTGAAGAAACTGATACTGTGCTCAACAGTGTTGTAGGTATGGTTGGTCTTAAGCCCACTGTAACCGCAATTGAAGCCAAAAAAGAAATTGCCCTTGCAAACAAAGAAACTCTTGTTGCGGGCGGCGAGCTTGTTATGAGAGCGGCAAAGGAAAAGGGTGTTTCAATTCTTCCTGTTGATTCCGAGCATTCCGCAATTTTTCAGTCAATTCAGGGTTGCCCGGATAAAGACAGCATAAAAAGACTAATTCTTACCGCGTCGGGCGGTCCGTTTTTCGGCAAGACAAAAGAAGACCTTAAAAATATTACGCTTGAGCAAGCACTTAAACACCCCAATTGGAGCATGGGCGCAAAAATAACCGTTGACTCTGCTACAATGATGAACAAGGGGCTTGAGCTTATCGAAGCGGTCTGGCTTTTCGGTATGCCTGCCGACAGCGTTGACATCGTTGTTCACCGCCAGAGCGTTGTTCATTCGTTGGTGGAGTTTTGTGACAATTCCGTTATTGCTCAGCTTGGTGTGCCTGATATGCGCATTCCCATTCAGTATGCGCTGTCTTATCCGGAAAGGTTTGAAAGTCCCGTCAGACAGTTGAATCTTGCCGAGTTCGGAACACTTACCTTTGAAGAACCCGATTACGAAACATTCGAAAGCATTAATCTTTGCCGAGAGGCAATAAAAAAGGGCGGTCTTTATCCCGCCTGCGTCAATGCCGCAAACGAGGCGGCAAACCTGCTCTTCAGGCAGGGAAAAATCGGTTTTCTTGACATTGCCGCACTGTCACGGCAAGCTTATGAAAACACAAAATCGGTTTTCGGTTTCGGTTTTGATGATATTATGGCGGCGGATAAGGCGGCACGGGAGTTCGTCTGTTCGCGAGTGCTGTAATTTATTTTGAGGAAAGAGGAGAACGCTCAATGAATCAGCTTGCATTGGCAATATCAGCATCGCAGATTTGGGGGAAAGTGTGGCCGTTTCTGATTGCCGTGCTTTTCTTCGGAATAATAATCTTTATACACGAGCTGGGACATTTTATTTTTGCCAAAGCGTTTAAAGTCAAGGTGCACGAATTTGCAATGGGTATGGGCCCTGCAATTCTGAAGTTCGGTAAAAAGGATACGAAATATTCTCTTCGACTTTTCCCGGTCGGCGGTTTTGTCAGTATGGAAGGCGAAGACGAACAGAGCGAAAGCGGCGATGCTTTTTGTAACAAACCCGTTTGGCAAAGAATTATCATTCTTGCCGCCGGCGCAACGATGAATCTTATTCTCGGAATTGTTATTGTTGCCGTTATGCTTTCCGGTGCCGAGCTTATCGGCACAAATCAGATTCATTCTTTCCATGAATCCGCAATAAGCAACGCATCTCTTGCCGAGGGTGACGAAATTCTTGAAATCAACGGCAGGCGTTTGTATTCGGAATACGACCTCGGTTTTCTGATGTCGCGCGACGGTGACGGCGTTATGGATTTCACCGTCAGACGAAACGGCGAAAAAATTGAGCTCAACGACGTTAAATTTGATACAAGAAAAAATGACGACGGCACGGTTACCATTATTTATGATTTTATAATCGTCGGTGTTGAACCGGGCTTTTTCAGCGTTGTCAAACATTCTTTCGGTGAAGCGGTGTCTCTTGGCAGAATGGTCTGGTTAAGTCTGTTTGACCTTGTGACGGGTCGTTACGGTCTTAGTGATCTTTCGGGTCCCATCGGCACGGTCAATATTATTGCCGATGCGGCTGAGCACGCAGAGCAGGAAACCGATTACAGCTATTTGCTTACGCTTATGGCGCTTATTACAATCAACATCGGTCTTTTCAATCTTTTACCCATTCCCGCACTTGACGGCGGAAAACTTTTCTTTTCATTTATTGAACTCATCTTCAGAAAGCCCGTGCCGCGCAAATTTGAGCATTGGCTGCATGCAATCGGCTTTATGCTTTTGATTGTTCTGATGCTGGTTATTTCAATGAGTGATATTATTAATCTGATTAAAAATTAACGGCAGGGAGGCGGACGGTATGGAAAAAGCAAGAAAAAGCAGACAGATTAAGGCAGGCAATGTTTTAATCGGCGGCGGTGCGCCCGTTACGGTGCAGTCTATGCTCAACCGCCCTGCTCATGATATTGAGGGTAGTGTTGCTCAGGCAAAGGCGCTTGAAGCGGCAGGTTGTGAAATTATCCGAGCCGCTGTGCCCGACATGCAGGCTGTTGCCCTTATACAAGCTTTGAAAGCAAACTTAAATATACCCGTTGTTGCCGATATCCATTTTGATTACCGCCTTGCTCTTGCTTCTCTTGATGCAGGTGTTGATAAAATCAGAATCAATCCCGGCAATATCGGTTCTCCCGAAAAGGTGAAGGCAGTTGCCGATGCCTGCAAAAACAGGGGCGTACCCATACGCATTGGCGTAAATTCCGGCTCGGTTGAGAAAAAACTGCTCCAAAAATACGGCGGTCCCACAGCCGAAGCACTTGCGGAAAGTGCGCTCGGCCATGCCGCGTTACTTGAAGAGTGCAACTTTTTTGATACGGTGATTTCCATTAAATCATCTGATGTTGCAACAATGATTGCCGCCTACCGTCTTGTTGCGGCAAGGTGCGATTATCCGCTTCATCTCGGAGTTACCGAGGCGGGTACGCATCATATGGCGTTAATTAAATCCAGCGTCGGCATCGGCTCGCTTCTTCTTGACGGAATCGGTGACACAATCCGCGTTTCAATGACCGATGACCCCGTCAGAGAAATTGAGGCAGGTATTGATATTCTCAGGGCAATCAGCATCCGTTGCGATTCACCCACGGTTGTTTCCTGTCCCACCTGCGGCAGAACAAAAATTGACCTTATTTCTCTTGCAAATTCCGTTGAACAGCGTCTGAAAGGCTGTAACAAGCCGATAAAGGTTGCTGTTATGGGCTGTGCCGTCAACGGCCCCGGTGAAGCAAAAGAAGCGGATATCGGTATTGCGGGCGGTAACGGTGAAGCCTTGATTTTCAGAAAAGGCGAAATTCTTCGAAAAGTGAGTGAAGAAACAGCTCTTGACGAGCTTATGAAAGAGATTGAAAAACTATAAATTCTAAGAGGAGTACACAATGCAACAGGAGTTTAAACTTTTGCGGCATTTCATCGGCGACTATCTGAGCGCGGAGCTCAACACATTGCTGGGCACAGGTGTTGTTAAAAATATCAATCTGTCCGATGATGAAAAGCAGCTTAACATAGAAGTTAATTTTGATAAATACATAGAAATTCAGAACATCGGTGCGGCGGAAAGTGCGGTTGAAACCGCGTTGGGCGTTGCAAAGGTGTCAATCGTTGCGCTCTATACACCTGAGAGCTTTTCTGAAAAATGTTTTCCTGAGCTTACAAATGCATTAAAAAATAACGTTGCCGCTTCAAACGGATTTCTTGCAGGGGTTGAGTACAGGCTTGATGCAAACAAGCTTTATGTTGACCTGCCCAACGGTGCCGAAATTCTGCGAGAGGTCGGCGGCGATTTATTCTTGAGTGATTATATTTATGAGCGCTTTAATAAAGATGTTGAGGTTGTTCTTACAGGTGCCGCCGCTGCCACAATTGACGACCCCGATTACATCAAAATGCAGGCTTCATATGTAAAGGTGGAAGCCATTACAGACGACGCGCCGGGTAAAAAACCTCTTGTCAGGGCTTATGATGATTTGCCCATTTCCGTCACCAATCTTTTTCCGGCTTACGGTGCCGTAATCAAGAAAAAGCCTCAGCCGATTTCGTCGCTTTCAATCGAAGACGGTACGGTTGTTGTCTGGGGCGACGTTTTTTCAATTGTCGATAAGACAACCCGTGACGGCAAAACAAAAATCATCAATTTCAACCTTACCGATTATACAGGTTCATACACGGCGAAGATTTTTGAGCAGGTTGAAAACTGCGGTGCGTTGCTTAAACACCTTGCTGTGGGTAAAACCGTGCTCATCAGGGGCAGGGTGGAGTTTGACAAATTTGTCAACGATTTCTGCATCAATACACGCAGTGTAAATATTATTGATAAAATGCCCGAAACCGATGATGAGGCCGAAAAGCGCGTAGAATTGCACCTTCACACCAATATGTCCTCAATGGACGGTGTCGCAAGCGCAAAGGATTTGATTAACCGTGCCGCCGATTGGGGACACAAGGCAATTGCCATCACTGACCACGGTGTTGTTCAGGCATTTCCCGAGGCTGCCGCAACGGGCAAAAAACGCGGTGTAAAGATTATTTACGGTATGGAAGGCTATTTCGTTGATGACACAATTGATGTCACCGACCCCGAAACGGGCGAAAAAGTCAAACCCAACCCCAAGGAGTTGCCTTCCTATCACCAGATTCTTCTTGTTAAAAACAAGGTTGGTCTGAAAAACCTTTATAAGCTTATCACAAAGTCAAATCTTGAGTATTATCACCGCCGTCCGCGGGTGCCGAAAAGTGAACTTATCAAGCACCGTGAAGGTCTGATTATCGGCAGTGCCTGTGAAGCAGGTGAGCTTTACAGAGCAATCATCGAGAAAAAGCCTTACGAAGAAATCAGACGCATTGCGGAGTTTTACGATTATCTTGAAATCCAGCCCAACGGCAACAATATGTTTATGGTGCGCAACAAAATCGTTGACAGCGTTGCTGACCTTGAAAACATAAACAGACAGATTATTCACCTTGCCGATGAACTGGGTAAACCCGTTGTTGCAACGGGTGACGTTCATTTCCTTGATGAAAAGGACAGTGTTTTCAGAGAAATCCTGATGGCCGGTCAGGGCTTCAAGGATGCTGCAGACCAGGCACCGCTTTACCTCAAAAATACACGTCAGATGCTCGACGAATTTTCTTACCTCGGCGAGGAAACCGCACGCGAGGTTGTAATTACAAATCCCAATATGATTGCGGATATGTGTGAGGCAATTCAGCCCATTCCCTCAGGTACTTATCCGCCCAAGATTGAAGGCTCTGACGAAGAGCTTCGCAGAATCTGTTATGAACGCACAAAGGCTTATTACGGCGACCCCTTACCTGCATATGTTGAAGAAAGACTTGAAAAAGAGCTTGATTCAATCATCAAAAACGGTTTCGCAGTTCTTTATATAATTGCGCAGAAGCTTGTCTGGAATTCAATGGACCACGGTTATTATGTCGGCTCCAGAGGCTCGGTCGGCTCATCGTTTGTCGCTTTTGCGGCAGGTATTTCCGAGGTTAACCCCCTTGCACCTCACTATGTTTGCGGTGAGTGCAAATTCAGCGAATTTTTCACAAAGGGTGAACACGGTTCGGGCTTTGATATGCCGCCGCGAGACTGTCCCGTTTGCGGCAAGCCGCTCACCCGTGACGGCCACGATATTCCCTTTGAAACCTTTCTTGGTTTCAACGGCGACAAGCAACCCGATATCGACCTTAACTTTTCGGGCGAATATCAGTTCTATGCCCACCGCTACACAGAGGAGCTTTTCGGCACCGACCACGTTTTTAAGGCAGGCACAATCAGTACCGTTGCCGACAAAACAGCTTACGGTTTTGTCAAAAACTGGCTTGCCGAAAAAGGAATGGTCGTTTCAAAGGCGGAAGAGGACAGGCTTACCAAGGGTTGTGTCGGTGTCAAACGTACCACGGGTCAGCATCCCGGCGGTATGGTTGTTATCCCTAACGATATGGATGCTGAGGATTTCACCCCGATTCAGCACCCTGCCGATGATGCCGATAAAGGTCAGCGTACAACCCACTTTGATTTCCACTCGCTTCACGACACGATTCTCAAGCTTGATAACCTCGGCCACGATGTGCCGACGTTTTACCGCTATCTTGAGGATATGACGGGCATTTCCGTTATGGATGTTGATGTCTGCGACCCGAAGCTTTATGAGCTTCTTCTCAGCCCCGAGCCGCTCGGTGTAACCGAAGAGGATATTGACTGCAACACGGGCACTCTTTCTTTGCCGGAACTCGGAACACCGTTTGTCCGTCAGATGCTTCTCGATGCAAAGCCCAAGAATTTCTCCGATATGCTTCAGATTTCGGGACTTTCACACGGTACGGACGTTTGGCTGGGCAACGCAAAGGATTTGATTGCTGACGGAATCTGCACGATTTCCGAGGTTATCGGAACGCGTGACAGCATTATGGTTTATCTTATCCACAAGGGTCTTGAGCCGGGTATGGCATTCAAAATTATGGAAATTGTCCGTAAAGGCAAGTCGCCCGACCTGCTCACTGCCGAGCACAAGCAGGCAATGCTTGACAACGGTGTTCCGCAGTGGTACATAGACTCCTGTCTTAAAATTAAATATATGTTCCCCAAGGCTCACGCCGCCGCTTATGTTATTGCGGCTTTGCGTCTTGCCTGGTATAAGCTTTACAGACCGGTTGAATACTATGCCACATATATGACGGTCAGAGGCGAAGACCTTGATACTGTTACGGTTATGGCGGGCAGAGATGCTGTTAAAGCAAAAATGCGCGAGCTTTCCGAAAAAATCAAGGCGAAAACTGCGACCGCCAAAGAGGAAGGTACCTTTACCTCTCTTCAGGTAATCAATGAAATGCTTGCCAGAGGTGTTCAACTGCTTCCTGTTGATATTTACAAATCCGCCGCCGACAAGTATCTTATTGAGGATGGCAAAATCCGTCTTGCGTTTTCTTCGCTTTCGGGTGCCGGCGGTATTGCCGCGCAGAATCTTGCCGCCGCGCGCGATGACGGTCAGGGTGAATTTATCTCGGTTGAAGATTTCCAGCTTCGTGCAGGTGTTTCGAAAACCGTCATTACCGCCCTTGAGGAAGCAGGTGCATTTGAGTCACTTCCCAAAAGCACACAAATCACATTCTTTTAGTTGAAATATATTCATTATTGATATATAATTGATTTATTAAAGCGCACAGCGAGGATTTTTCAATGGCAAAAAAGCCGGTAAAACTTAAAGAATGGTATAAACTTGACAATGCGGCGAAGATATTTCCCGGTCAGAACAGGTCAAATTGGTCGAATATTTTTCGCTTCGGAGTTGAGCTTAATGAAAAAATCGACAGCGCAGTTCTGGAAAACGCTGTCCGAATCACACTGAAAAGATTCCCCTGCTTTGATGTCAGAATCCGCAGGGGACTGTTCTGGTATTACCTTGAAAAGAATCCCAATCCTGCTCCGCCCGTTAACCCCGATGTCAACAATCCTTGCCGTCGCGTTAAATGGAGCGAAAACGGCAGATTTCTTTTCAGGGTATATTTTTATGAAAACCGCATTTCCGTTGAGTTTTATCACGCTTTGACCGATGCTTACGGTGCGGCGCATTTTGTGATGACGCTTGTTGCCGTTTATCTGCGCTTGACGGGTAAGGAGATACCAAACGGCGGGATGGTGCTTGACGTCAATGAAAAAGCAAGCACCGAGGAGCTTGAGGATGCATTTTCGCGTTTTGTTGACAGCCGGTATCCTGCAAAAGCTGAACGTCAGAAGAAGTTTGTTTACCATTACCGAGGCACACGTCTGCCCAACCACCACGTTAACGTCACAACGGGGTATATTCCCGTGGACAAGCTTAAGGAAAAAGCAAAGGCACACGGTGTGACGGTCACGGAGTTTCTGGCGGCGGTTATGCTGTTTTCAATGTACCGCCTTGCCTTGCGTGAGGGTAAAACAGACCGTGAGGTCAGCGTGCAGGTGCCCGTGAATCTGAGAAACACATTCAAAACAAAAACTCTGCGCAATTTTTCGCTTTGTTACAGCGTCAGAATCAATCCGCAAAAGGGCGAATATACCTTTGACGACGTTTTGCATGCGGTTTCGCATTATCTTAAATACATCAATACCGAAAAGGAATTGAGGGCAATGATTAACGGCAACCTCGGGCTTGAAAATAATCTTCTTGCACGTCTGATGCCTCTCTGGGTTAAAAACCTCGGTATAAACATTGCTTTCCACATCACGGGTGAGCAATCCGTGAGCGGTATGGTTTCCAATGTGGGAATATTAAAGTGTCCCGAAGAAATGTCGCCCTATGTTTCAAGGGTTATGCTTATGGCAGGCCCCGGTGTAATAAACGGCTCGCGTTGCGCCTGTGTAACGTGGGGTAACACTCTTGCTGTAACAATTGCAAATATTTATGAGCAAACAGATATTCAAAGGGAGTTTTTCACCTCACTTGTGAAAATGAATATACCTGTTAAAATAGAAAGTAACAGACGCGAAAAACGCGGTGAAGGGGAGGGATAAAATGTCATATTGTGTAAACTGCGGTGTTGAGCTTGAAAAAGGCATTAAAAGCTGTCCGCTGTGTGATGTTGCGGTAATCAACCCTGCCGAAAGTAACGAAACACCGACAGCAGCGGCTTATCCGCAACGTCTTGAAATTCCCCCGTCACTTAACCGCCGCTTCATTGCTTTCATTATTTCAATGGTGCTGATAATTCCGAATGTTGTTGTGGCACTTGTGAAGTTTCTTTTTATTGAAAGTCTGCCGACACCGTTTATTTATTGCGGCTCGGTGCTTTGCTGGGTGTTTTTTGTCCTTCCGCTTCTTTTTAAAAAGAGAATGCCGTTTGTACTTTGGTTTGTTGACACCGTCGCCGTGCTTGCGGCAACTCGGTTTGTGTATTTTCTCGTACCAGACGGCAACTGGTTTGTGCCGCTTGCTTTGCCCGTTATTCTTTCGCTTTCGTTTTGCGTGGGATTAATTATGCTTTTATTCGGATTTTACCGTGACGGGCCGATAAGAACAATAATTGCTCTTGCAGTTATGTCGTTTTTCGGCATCGTTCTCGATGTTGCAATAAACCGATTTGTCGGCGGAGAAAGGGTTCTCGGCGTTTCACTGATTGTTTCCGCCTGTTTTGTGGCACTGATGATTTTTTTTACTGTTGTGGCAAAAAGCCGACGCTTCAGAGCTTGGGTTACACGCAAATTCTTTGTCTGATTAAATTTTGAAGGGAGTTTAAATATGACGGGTTACATTATTCTTGCGGTTATTGCTCTTTTCCTTGTTGTCACTCTTATCAGGGCGGCATTTTTTACCCCCAAGACCAAGGATTACGGCAAAAAAACAGAAGAAAAGGTCAATGTTGAAAGATACTGTGAGCATCTGAGCGGAGCAATTCAGATTCCTACGGTCAGCAATCCCGACAAGTCGCTTGTCAACTGGGGTGAATTCAAACGCTTCCGTGATTATCTTGAGGAATCTTACCCTCTTATTCACGCAAAGCTTGAAAAGGAAATTATTGCCGAGGCAAGCCTTATTTACCGTTGGAAGGGAAAAGATTCTTCTCTTGACCCTATCGCTCTGCTTTCTCATCAGGACGTTGTTCCCGTTTCAGAGGGTACTTATGATGACTGGGAGCACCCGCCTTACAGCGGATATAACGACGGTGAATTTATCTGGGGCAGAGGTGCCATGGATATGAAAAATCACCTTATAGCCGTTATGGAGGCGGTCGAAACATTGCTTGAAGAGGGCTTTGAGCCGGAGCGTGACGTTTATCTTTGCTTCGGCCACGATGAAGAGGTTGTCGCATCCAAAGAAGCGGGTGCAAAAGCAATTGTTGAAACACTCAAAAGCCGAGGGATTCATCTTGACAGCGTAATTGATGAGGGCGGCGCAATTCTGCCTGTCAACATCAAGGGTATTCTCAATCATAAAAATCTTGCAGGCATAGGTATTGCCGAAAAAGGATATTCGGACTATGAAATAACCGTCACCGCAAAGGGCGGTCACTCGTCTCAGCCGCCTAATCACACTGCACTCGGTGAGCTTGCCGATGTTATCAAAGACCTTGAGAATCATCAGTTCAAGGCTACACTTATGCCTTTTATTACCAATCTTTTCAGCCGTGTCGGTCGCAGCTGCACCTATCCGGCGAGAATTGTTACCTGTAACCTGCCGCTTTTAAAGCCGCTTATCAAGTTTGTAATGACGAAAATTCCTCCCGCAGCATCCCTTGTCAGAACAACAACGGCGGTCACAATGTCTGAGGGCAGCCCCGCGGCAAATGTTCTGCCCCAGCGTGCAAGTATTACGGTGAATTTCAGAGAGATGCCCGGCACAAGCGTCAAAGATGTTGAAACACACATCCGCAAGGTTGTCAAAAACAAGGATATCGAAGTCAAGCTGCTCAAGGCAAAGGAGGCTTCTGCATTTTCTCCCGTTGACTCACGTGCTTTCAAGGCGATTGAAGAGCTTTGCATGCAGTCAAACCCCGACAATATCGTATCGCCTTATCTCGTAATGGGTGGCACGGATTCCTGCTTCTATGAGCCGATTTGCGAAAATATCTACCGTTTCTCACCCTTCCTTGTCAGCACTTCGCTTTTGCTTTGCACCCACGCAACGAATGAGCGTTTGCCGCTTTCAAGCGTTGAAGAGGGTGTGGCATTTTTCAAAAGATATATAAGAAAGCTTTCAACAAAAGAATGAGAATTTTAATTGCACCCGATTCCTTTAAAGGAACATTGACTGCCCGCGAGGTGTGTGATATTATCGGCGAGGCATTCAAAGAAGTTATACCCGACTGCGAAATAACAAAGCTCCCTGCTGCCGACGGCGGCGAGGGGCTTTGCGCCTGTTTGCACGATATTCTCGGCGGTGAGCGGCTTTGTGCGGAGGTTTGCGGCGTTTTTCCTGACAGCCGCATTACCGCGGAATATGTAATACTTCCCGACAAAACCGCTGTTGTTGAAATGGCGGCTTGTGCAGGCTTGCCGCTTGCGGGGGAGAGAAAAAATCCGCTTAAAACCACCACTTACGGTGTGGGCGAGCTTTTGTTATGTGCAAAGAAAAACGAAGCCGAAAGAATTCTGCTCGGCCTTGGCGGAAGTGCGACAAACGACTGCGGCGCAGGAATGGCGGCGGCGCTCGGGTGGAAATTTCTTGACGAAAACGGGAAAGAATTTGTTCCCGTCGGCGAAAGCCTGATAAAGATTCAAAAAATTGCAAAACCGCAAAACGCTTTTTCTTTACCTGTCACTGCCGCTTGCGATGTTACAAATCCGCTTTTCGGCCAAAACGGTGCGGCTTATGTTTTTGCGCCGCAGAAAGGTGCCGACAGCGACGCGGTTGTCTTACTGGACAATGGACTGAGAAGCATTGCAAGCGTAATTGAGCGCGACCTTGGCATATCCGTTGCCGAAACATCCGGCTCGGGTGCGGCAGGCGGTATGGGTGCAGGCGTGTGCGCTTTTCTTTCGGCATCACTTAAGAGCGGTGCAAATATTCTGCTGGATGCCGCGAATTTTGAGAAAAAATGTCAAAAAGCCGACCTTGTCATAACGGGTGAGGGCAGACTGGATTCGCAAAGTGCCGACGGCAAGGTTGTTTCCTGCGTTGCTTTGCGTGCCCAAAAGCTCGGAACACCTGTGATTGCCGTTTGCGGAAGTAAAGGCGACGGCGCGGAAAAAGCAAATCTTTGCGGCATTGAAAAAGCGTATTTTGCGGTAAATTCCGACAAAAGTTTTGCCGAAATTTTGGAAACGTGCCGCGAGGATTTATTCAAAGCCGCAAAAACAGCGGCAAAAGATTATAAAAATTTAAAACAATAATAAAAAGCAAAACGGCATCGGACAGATGCCGTTTTTTGCATAGATAAAGCGAACTTTCCTCAAATATTATTTAAACACCTGCTCACAATAATAGTGCCTTGCTTTTGCGAGGCGAAGCGCAAAAAAATTTGTGCGGAGGTGGAGAGTGGGCAAATCTTTTAAAATCCTCAGCGCAATCTGCGCGGTGTTCTGTGCCGTCGTTTTAACGGCGGTCGCTTACGGAACGCTCAGAATACCCGACAGGTTTAATGTGACCTCAACCGAGTCGGTGGCTCCCGGAATGTTTTATGATGTCAGGTTTGAGACTGTCGAACCGATTGTAAGAACTTCCTCGGGCGATTCTGACAGTCCGGGCGAAGAATACACGGTAACGGTTGTTGCGTTAAGGCTTTTTCCCGTAAAAAACGCCAAGCTGACCGTGGCGAAACGGCAATATGTTATTGCGGGCGGAAATATTTTCGGGGTAAAGCTTTACACAGAGGGCGTGATTGTTGTTGGGGTGGATGATGTGGCAACCAAAAACGGCAATGTTTCACCCGCCGCTGAAGCGGGGCTTAAATCGGGTGACGTGATAATTTCCGTAAACGGTGAACGACTTGACAGCACCGATGAATTTTCGCGTCTTGTCGAAGCATCACACGGCAAGGAAATGACACTCACGGTTTTGCGTGACGGCAAAGAAAAAATTCTTTCGCTAACACCTGCCGTTAACAAAACGGATTCAAAGCCAAGGGCAGGAATCTGGGTGCGTGATTCTTCGGCGGGAATCGGCACGGTAACCTTCATTGACCCTCAAACGGGTGTTTTCGGCGGCTTGGGTCACGCGGTTTGTGACGTTGACACGGGTAAGCTTATGCCACTCTCGCAGGGTGAGGCGGTTGAGGCAACCGTCAGCGGATGTTACCGTGGCTCTGCCGGGCATCCGGGTGAACTTTGCGGCACATTTTCAAAAAAAGTAATGGGTGCGTTACTTGAAAATACGCAGGCGGGAATTTTCGGGACAGCTGAAAACACCGACAAAACGGCGCCGACCGTTCCCGTTGCCGTTAAAAGCGAGGTGCACACGGGTTATGCACAGATTATCGCAACGGTGGATGAAAACGGGCCTCAGTATTATGATATCGAAATAACCAAGATTTATACTGCGGGTGATTCAGGCTTTCGCAATATGTCGGTCAGGGTGACTGACGAGCGGCTGATTGAGCTGACAGGCGGCATTGTGCAGGGCATGAGCGGCAGTCCCATAATTCAGGACTCAATGCTTGTGGGTGCGGTTACCCACGTTTTTGTAAATGATCCGAAGCAGGGCTATGCAATTTTTGCCGAAAATATGCTTGATGCGGCAAAGGCTTTAACTGAAGAAAAAAGCACAAAAGCGGCATCGTAAACAGTTTCCGCCTCGGATTTATTTGAATCCGAGGCGGGACTTCTTATTTGCATTTGAAAATATCGGCCGTGTGAGTCGGGATATTTTTGTCGTTCTTAATCCTTTTAATTCGACTGTTATGATGAAAAATCGTTTTTGTTTTCATTTTTTGTGTCGCAAAAGCAAAACCAAAGACGAAAGAAAATTACCAAATTTTGCCAAAAACTATTGACAATTTTTCCCATTTATAGTATTATCCCGTTGAACTTGATAACTAAGGAGGAATTTTTATGGGAAAAATGTTGAAGGTTATGATTACTGACGATTCGGGAGATTTTTCACGTGAGCTTTGCACCGCGCTCCGTAGCGCAGGGTGTGATGTGACAACGGTCGCAAAGGACGGCACGCTGATTGTGCGTCAGCTTTCTCAGGGCGAAATGCCCGATGTGCTTGTTGTTGACGGATTTATGCCTCGCCTTGATGCTCTTGGGGTTTTAAGACAGCTTGCGGCAATGAAGCCTGCCCAAAAACCGCTTGTTATGGTTGTGTCAAGCGTTGACAACTCTCGCTTCGAAAGCGAGCTTTTGCAAAACGGAGCAGATTATTATTTCCTTAAACCCTTTGCACCGGAAATGCTTGTTGAAAGGGTGATGCAGTTTACGCACGAGCCTGTTGCTGCACCGAGCAAGGTGATAAACGAAAAGGCTGACCTTGAGGTTGTTGTGTCACAGATTATGCACCAGATCGGTGTTCCGGCGCATATCAAAGGCTACCATTATGTGCGTTATGCCATTCAGCTTTCCGTCAATCACGAAGAAATGATCAATGCGGTGACCAAGCTGCTCTATCCGACGGTTGCCCAAAAATACGATACCACACCGTCCCGTGTAGAGCGAGCCATCCGCCATGCCATTGAG
>JAZNVG010000009.1:0-15876 GCA_045592705.1 Acutalibacteraceae bacterium
TCGTAGCCATGTCGTTCTGTGAGCCAAGGAGTTGTTACCAGCAGTTGTCTTCCTAAGACCGCTTGGCCTCCGACTTGTGCCGGGAGCTGTGGGAATCCAGTCAGCGTCAACCTTTACAAGCTCGCTTACAGCCTGAACGAAATCTTCTTCGGGAAGCTCGGGAATGCAAAGTCTTTTATTTGTTGCGTTTGTTCTTTTTGCGTTCATATCGGGGCGGAAAAGACGGGGCTTGCCGTCAGCGCCCATATAAGCCTTAAGACCCTCGAACATTTCCTGACCGTAGTGGAAAACCATGCAGGAGGGAGCAAAGCTGAGGTTTGCATAGGGCTCAATTCTTGCGTCATACCAACCCTTGCCCTCAGTGTAATTCATAATAAACATATGGTCAGTGAAAATTTTACCGAAGCCGAGGTTTGAAGCGTCGGGTTTTGCTTTTGGGGCTGTTGTTTTTGTTACTGTGATGTTCAGCATAATATATCTCCTTCAAAATTATTTGTTTTCGTTTTCAAGATGAAGTCTTTTTACCGCATCTTCTCTCATTTTATACTTAAGAATTTTGCCTGCGGCATTTTTCGGGAAGTCGCTGACAAATTCAATGTATCTGGGAACCTTGTGGCGAGCCATGTGGTCAAGAATGTAGGTTTTCATTTCCTCAATTGTCATTTCGGCATCTTCCTTGAGAACAATGCAGGCCATAATTTCTTCACCGTATTTCTTGTCGGGCACACCGATAACCTGGACGTCCTTGACGTTGGGATGGGTGAAGATAAATTCTTCGATTTCACGCGGATAAATGTTTTCACCGCCGCGGATAATCATATCTTTCAGACGGCCGGTGATAAGGTAATTGCCGTCAGGTCTGCGGCAGGCAATGTCGCCGGAGTGAAGCCAGCCTTCTTTGTCAATTGCGGCGGCGGTTGCTTTGGGCATTTTGTAGTAACCCTTCATAACATTGTAACCGCGTGCGACAAATTCGCCGTTTTCACCGTCGGGCAAATCCTCACCCGTTTCGGGGTCGATGATTTTACATTCGACGTTCGGGAATGCGCTGCCGACCGTTTCAACACGGACATCAAGTGAATCGTCAATGCAGCTCATTGTGCAGCCGGGTGAAGCCTCGGTCTGACCGTAAACGCTGACAATGTGCTTCATGTTCATCTTGTCGGCAGCTTCACGCATAAGTGACGGCGGACAGTTGGCGCCTGCCATAATGCCCGTGCGCACGTAAGAGAAATCTGTCTTTGAAAAGTCTTCGTGCTGAAGCATTGCGATAAACATTGTGGGAACACCGTTGAAGCAGGTGATTTTTTCGTGATTGACGCAGGCGAGTGATGACTTGGGCGAGAAATAGGGGATGGGGTAAAGCGTGCCGCCGTGGGTCATTGTCGATGTCATTGAAAGTACCATGCCGAAGCAGTGGAACATCGGCACCTGAATCATCATTCTGTCGGCGGTGGATAAATCCATTCTGTCGCCGATGCACTTGCCGTTGTTGACAATGTTGTAATGTGTGAGCATTACGCCTTTCGGGAATCCCGTTGTGCCGGAAGTGTATTGCATATTTGCAACGTCGTGGGGGTCAACCGCATTTGCGCGGCGGTAAACCTCTTCAATCGGAACTCTGGCCGAAGTGTCAACAGCCTGTTCCCAGGTAAGACAGCCCTTGAGAGTGAAGCCGACGGTGATGACGTTTCTTAAGAAAGGCAGACGGCGGCTGTGAAGCGGCTGACCGGGGATGAGCGACTCAAGCTCAGGGCAAAGCTCTGCAATGATTCCGGCGTAGTTTGAGTCAAGACATCTGTCAATAAGAATAAGCGTATGTGTATCCGACTGACGCAGAAGATATTCAGCCTCGTGAATCTTATAGGCTGTGTTGACAGTTACAAGAACTGCGCCGATTTTTGTCGTTGCCCAGAAAGCAATGTACCACTGCGGAATGTTGGTTGCCCACACAGCAACCTTGTCGCCGGGTTTTACACCAAGAGCGATAAGTGAGCGAGCAAAGGTGTCGACATCGTTTCTGAACTGAGTATATGTTCTTGTATAATCAAGTGTTGTATATTTGAAAGCAAGCTGGTCAGGGAATTCTTCAACCATTCTGTCAAGAACCTGAGAAAAGGTCTTGTTGATAAGCACATCTTTCTTCCAAACAAATTTTCCGTTACCCGCTCTGTTGGTGTAAAGTGTTTCCTGAGAGCCGGCAAAATCGCCGAAGCGTGTCATATAGTTTACAAAGTGCGGGAAAACAATGCCCTCTTCGCCGAAATCGTCAAGCAGTGACGGCACACATTCAAGTGAAAGGAATCCGTCGTAGTTTACCGAGCGCAGTGCATCGAGCATTGTTTCGAGCGGCAGTGTGCCCTCGCCTGCAAGACAGTATCTGACACCTTTGTCGGTAACGTTTGAGTCTTTGATGTGAACGTGTTTTATGTAAGCGCCGAGGTTGGTGATTGTTGTTTCGGGATCTTCGTTGTTGAAACGGTAGGGGTGATTCAAGTCCCAAAGCGCCGCAAGAGAATCGCAGGCAAAAATGTTGAGAATGTCTCTGAGTCTTGATGTGTTCGCGTAAATGCCGCTTGTTTCAATAAGAAGGGTGATTCCGAGTTTTTCGGCTTTATCGGTAACGGTGCCGATAAGTGAAACAACAGTTTCGTCCTGGATTTTTGCGTCTTCGTTAGTGTCAATTGCGTGGATTCTTACATAGGGGATTTTAAGATTTTTTGCAATGTCAATATATGTTTCAAGTTCTTCACGGTTTTCGTCAAACTTTGACGTATCGGCAATGTTGCAGACAGAGTCGATGCAGGGAATGGTAAGACCGCTGTCAATTATCTTTCTGACCGTGAAAGCGGCGTTTTCTTTTGAGAACGGAGCACCATCACCGGAAAATCTGTCCATAAGAATGTCATGAATTTCGATGCCGTCAAAGTTGAGGTCGTTGGCCATGGCAAAAAATTCAGACCAACTGAAATTATGCCAGCCGTTTGTTGAAAAAGACAGCTTCATATATTAGTTCTCCTCATATACAATCTTGTTGAGTGCGTTGATGTATGCCTTGATGCTGGCACCGATGATGTCTGTTGAAATGCCTCTGCCCGAGAAGAGCTTGCCGTTTGAGCGGAGCTTTACAAGGGTATCACCCATTGCCTCACGGCCCTGTGTAACAGACTGAATCTGGAAATCGTCAAGCTCGTAGTGGTGACCGATAATCTGCTCGATTGCAAGGAAAGAAGCGTCAATCGGGCCGTCGCCGCAGCAAACCGCCTGAAGATTTCTTCCGTTCTTTTCAAGGGTGATGTTTGCAGTGGATGAAATGATGTTGCCGCTGTTTATAACAAAACTCTTGATTTTATAAGTCGGGGGCACCTGAAGAGCAACCGTTGCAACAATTGTGTCAAGCTCTTTGGACCCGATTTCTTTTTTGTCTGCGATACCCTGGAAAGCTTCGAATACTTTTGCGAGGTCATCGTCGCTGATGTCGTAGCCGAGACGTACGACAGCCTGAGAAACAGCGGAAATGTCTGCGCTGCCGTCAAGCAGGAAGGAATCCTCAACGGAAGTGCCGAGCTGATTGTCAAAGGGGGAGGGGCTGTTTTTAATGTCGGACATTCTGGAAATCTGCTTGATTGTGTTGCTGAGAATCATTGAATTGACATTGAAATCAATGCCTGCGCTTGTGCGCTTTGCGGTGAGAGCCTTGACAACATTTTCAAGTGAAGGAACAGTCGAAGAATTAACGCAGGTTTTAATCTGTGTTGCACCTGCGGCGATGCTGTCAAAGATTGCGGCAACGGCAGTGTTGATTTCGTCATTGCACTCAACCGAAAGTGTTACATTCTTAAGTTCGGGACAAGCGGTATAAAGATATTTGATAAGTTCTTCAAATTCAGTGGGTAAAAGTGCGCCTGCAGTATCGCAGACCGTTACGGTTTTTGCACCGGCGGCAATTGCGGTATTGATTGCGTTTGCAAGAAATTCTCTGTCGGCCCTTGTCGCATCTTCTGCGGCAAACTCAACGTCATTGCAGAGAGATGCCGAATAAGAAACAAGCTCATTTATGAAATTGGGCATCTGTGCAGGCTTTTTATGAATGTGGTATTCCATCTGTACAGCCGAAACAGGGAGGCTGACAAGCAGACGGGGGCTTGCCGCACCGGAAATTGCATTATAAGCTCTGTCAATTTCGGGTAGTGATAAACCTACAGGGCAGGATAGGATGCTTGTTTTAAGAAGAGGAGAGATGGAACGGAGAACGAGAGTGTCGGTCTTTTCATCGGTAACTGCGTTCATTTCAATAACGTCAACACCGAGCTTGTCGAGAAGCTTTGAAATTTCAAGCTTTTCTCTGAAATTCAGTGAACTTTCGGGGTTTTTTGTACCCTCTCTGAGTGTGACATCTGCAACTGTGATTTTCTTCATTTTGGTTAATCTCCTTAAAACAATGCTTTGGCAAAAAATATTTCGCCATTATTTTATAATAATAATATAAGTATTTTTATAAGTCAAGCATAAAAATGCACAATAAACAGTCAACACGTCAAATCATAATTATTTATTTTTTAACTTTATTGCGACATTTTTTACAGTCTGCCCAAAAGTGTGCGAACATCTGAATATCAACAGGAAGATGACAAATCGTCACTTGAAAGCAATAAAATACTTTTGGTAAAACTTCACCCCGAAAACTTTAGAAAGCTTTCGGGGTGAAAGTACTGTTTGAATAACATATTATCAGTTGGAAGAGGGGGGCGGAAAATGAAAAAAGCTCAAATCCTTTAGATTTGAGCTTTTTTGGTGCGAGAGACGGGACTTGAACCCGTACGGGATTACCACACGCCCCTCAAACGTGCGCGTCTGCCGATTCCGCCACTCTCGCTCGGAACGTTGCCTATTATAGCAAAGGTGAGTTGCAATGTCAAGTGTTTTTTTGAATTTTTTTACAAATTTTTATTCTGATTTTTTAGAATAATTCTCCAGTACGGCAGTTCTTTCGGCAATAAGACTGAAGACCGGTGCACAGCTTATCGAACCGGTTTCTCCGTTTTCTTTCAATATGGCAACTGCATAACGGGGATTATCGGCGGGAAAGTATCCCGCAAACCACGCGTTACATAACTCGTCGCCGTTTTCATAAATTCCGGTTTGTGCTGTTGCTGTTTTGCCTGCACAACTTACTTTATCATTTTTTGCAAGGCTTCCGCTTCCGTTTTCAACGGTTTCTTTTAAGAAATTCATAATTGTCTGTGCTGTTTTCGGTGTTATTACGGCACGTCTTTCATCTTCTTCATCGGACAGAGTCAGATTTCCGCTTTTGTCAAGAAATCCGTAAATAAGACGCGGCTGATTGTATTTACCCTCGTTTGCGATTGTTGCCATCATTGCCGCCATTTGCAACGGTGTCGCCATCAACCTGCCTTGTCCGAAAGAAAGATTTGCAAGTGCCGCCGCTGAATCAATTTCGCTCTCGTCAGGCAGAATCCCCGGCGCGGAAACAATTCCGTCGGCAAGTTCGGTTGGTTGTGAAAACCCGAAGGATTTTGCGGTTTCAATGATTTCTTTGGCGCCGATTTGCTGTGCAAGGTTAATATAATATGTGTTGCAGGATTGAGCGGTTGCTTTGCACATATCGGTTTCCCCGTGTGCGGTATTACCGTAGCAACTGAACGAAACACCGCTTTTTTGTGTGTTTCCCGTGCAGGTATGCGAAAAATCTTTGCTTACCCCGTTTTCAAGCGCGGCGGCGGCAACAAGCGGCTTGAATACCGAACCGACAGTGTAAGCACAAAAAGCTCTGTTAATGAACGGCGCGTTATTGTCGTTGATGCTTTCGGCAGGAGTGCTCATATCAAATGCGGGTCGGCTTACCACAGCTTTGATGTTGCCTGTTTTAACTTCAATCATCACAGCCGCACCTTTTATGATTCCCGTTTCGTCGAGGGCTTTTTCGCAGATTTGCTGAAGTCTTTTATCAAGTGTCAGTACAACCGCACTTTTGTTGATTGTGTGAATTTCCGTTACTTTTTCACCGAGCATCACTCTTCCCAGAGCATCTGCTTTGAATTTAATTGAAGCCGAGCTTTTGTTGTCACCCAGAAAACTGTCAAAGCTTTTTTCAATGCCGGTTACGCCTTTACCGTCTGAGTCGGTGTAACCTATTATGTGGCAGGCAAGGTTATTTCCGTCATATCTTTCGCTCACGGAGAAAACCGTTATGTCATCACTGAAAATCTTGTTACTTTTGACAGTGCATATGATTGGTTTTCCGTTTTTTAATTTTTCTTTTATAATTTCATGTTCATTTTTATCAGTATATTTTTCAAGTTCCGCCAAAGCGATTGCTGTCGGCTTGGCGGCGGCAATATATTTGTTTTTATTGTTTACAAATGGTCTCAGGTTACAGTCACAGATTACTGCACGTGATGAAAAAATTTCTGCGCTGAGTGTGCTGTTGATGTTTTGCACCGCAGCATAATTGTCGGATAAAATCTTCATAATTTTTATATCAGACAATCCGAAAAGAATAACAATTGCGCAAATCACGGCAGCGGCACGTCTTTCAATCTTCAACACTTTTTCCACCTTTCACAAAATATTCTTTGCGGCGGATAAGAAAATATACTGCAAATTAAAACGGCTTGCAAGAATAACCTTGCAAACCGTTTGGTGCTTATTCGGTTTATATTATGATTTTTTTGCGGGTAATTGATATTTTGTTTTATAACCGTCAAAAGCTTTAATGAATTCGGGGTGGCCGGCATTCTTATAATCGTTGAGATATTCGTGTGTGTCGAAAACCGAATGGTTAATCTGGATAATGCAAACTGCTATATTTGAACAATGGTCGGAAACACGCTCGAAATCATTAAGCAGGTCAGAAAGAATAAAGCCGAGTTCAATTGTGCAGGCACCGTTGCGAAGACGGTTGATGTGGCGTGTCTTGATTTCTGTGGTCATTGAGTCAATAACCTGCTCAAGGGGCTCAACCTGCAATGCGAGCGAAACGTTATCGTGCCTGAAAGCATCCATCGTGATGTCAAGAATTTCAAGAATTGCGGCAATCGCACTCTTGAATTCGGATTTTGCAGCATCTGAGAATGAGATTTCCTTCTCGTGCATTTCTGTTGCAATTTTCAGAATGCTTACCGCGTGGTCGCCGATTCTTTCAAAATCGCCGATTGTGTGAAGCAGAATCGAAACGATGTTACTGTCTGCATCCGAAAGCTCTTTGCTTGAAATTTTAACAAGGAAAGTGCCGAGCGAGTCTTCAAAATCGTCGAGTTTCTGCTCAAGAGCATAAATCTTTTCTGCGTTTTTGCTTGAGTAGCGGTCAATAAGGTCAATCGCCATTATAAGGCTTGTTCTTGCGGTTTCGGCCATTTCTTTTGTAAGGTGCTGACACTCGGCAATTGCAAGGGTGGGGGAAAGAAGAAGTCTGTCGTCAATGAAAATTGCTTTCTGCTTTGTTTCTGCTTTTTCCTTAACTGTTTTAACTGCAAGTTTTTCAAGAATCTTGGTAAAGGGGAAAAGGAAAACGGTTGTTGCAAGGTTGAAAACACTGTGCACCAAAGCGATGTTGACGGGGGTGATTGGAGTGTCAACAAATTCAAAGTTGAAAATTGCGTGTGCAAGATAAAAAAGAACAAGACAGATTGCCGTGCCGAAAAGGTTGAAATAAACGTGAATTGCGGCAACGCGGCGTGCGTTTTTGTTAACACCGATGCTCGAAATAAGTGCGGTGGCACAGGTGCCGATGTTCTGACCCATAATAATCGGAATTGCCATTGCGTATGTGATTCCGCCCGTGAGCGAAAGCGCCTGAAGGATACCCACCGAAGCGGCAGAGCTCTGAATAACACCCGTAACAACAGCGCCGACGAGAATGCCGAGCAAGGGGTTGTTGAAGGCGATAAGAATTTTTTCGAATTCGGGTGAATCGGCAAGGGGACTCATTGAGTCGCTCATAAGGTTCATACCGAACATCAAAACGGCAAAACCAATCATAATTCTGCCGATATCCTTTTGTTTTGCCTTTTTGCCGACCATAAACAGAATAATTCCGATAAGGGCAAAGATGGGTGAAAAGGATGAGGGCTTGAGGAGCTTAATGAATATGTTATCGCTGTCAATACCCGTAAGGCTCAGCAGCCACGCGGTGAGCGTTGTACCGATATTTGAACCCATAATAACGCCGATTGTCTGACCCAGTTGCATAATACCTGAGTTTACAAGACCGACCAGCATTACCGTCATTGCGGATGATGACTGAATAGCAATTGTGATACCGGCCCCGAGAAGTAAACCTTTAATCGGATTGTCTGTCATTTTTCTGAGAATTTTTTTCAGCTTACCGCCTGCGGTTTTCTCAAGACCGTCAGACATGACATGCATTCCGTAAAGAAAAAATGCAAGTCCGCCGCAAAGGGTGAAGATTGAAAAAATATCCATAGACACACCTCAAAATCAAAAGATTTCATCATAATTATACCTTTTTTTTCAAAAAATTCAATAGTTATTAATAAATAAGTTTTCACATACATTGAATTTGGGGGTGGCTTTTATGGTGTTGAAAATCGGCAGATTTCATTCTTTTTTGGCGGTGGTTTTTTGCCTTGCGATAAGCCTTGCAGTCTGTATCGGAAACGGTGTTGTTACGGTTGAGGCACGGCAAGAGGAGCTTGCTTTGCCGGTTGTAATGTATCATCAGATAACAAAGAATAAATCCCGTGCCGGCAGATACGTTATAACTTGCGAACAACTGGAAAGCGATCTGATTTTTCTTAAGGAAAGGGGATATACCACCGTAACTGTCAGCGATTTGGTGAATTTTACGGAAAAGGGTGTGCCGCTTCCTGAAAAACCGGTTATGATAACTTTTGATGACGGTTGCGTTACCGTTTTGCAATATGCAGAGCCTCTTTTTGAAAAATATGATATGCGTGCGGTGGCTTTTGTGGTTGGCTCATTTACAGATTATTACAGCGAAATTGATGACAAAAACCCGGCTTATGCCAGTCTTACATGGGATGATATAAAAGAGCTTCAAGGTGGGGGTGTGATTGAAATACAAAGTCACAGTTATTCTCTTCATACCAACAGCGGCGGCAGAAACGGTGCGGCAAAGAAATCGGGAGAAACACTTGCCGCATATGAAAACGTGCTTGAAAGCGATGCGTTAAAAATGCGGGAAGCACTTGTTTCTGTTACGGATAAAGTGCCGGTCGGCTTTGCTTATCCTTTCGGAAGCTATTCCAAAGAATCAGCCGAGGTGCTGAGAAATCTCGGCTTCAAAGCGCTTTTTGTGTGCGAGGAAAGAGTTAACAAGATAAACAAAGCCGATACTGAATGGATGTTCAGTATCGGCAGATATAACAGACCTCACGGATTAAGTTCAGAAAGCTTTTTTGCCAAAATGGGCATTTAAGCGAGCAGCTTTTCAATTGCAGTCATTTCCGCACAAAGGCAGAGAATTTCAATTGCTGTTTTAAGCTCATCAACGCCGGGATAAGTTGGTGCAATGCGGATATTTTTATCCTCGGGGTCAATACCATAGGGGAAAGCGGCGCCGGCACCTGTCAGGGTGACACCCGCCTCTTTGCAAAGTGCAACGGTCTTTTTTGCGCAGCCTGCGGTTACATTAAGGCTTACAAAATAACCGCCGTTGGGATTTGTCCAGTCGGCAATACCTTTACCGCCGAGGTTCTTCTCAAGTGCCGTCAGAACAATATCAAACTTCGGACGCAGGATTTCTGCGTGACGCTTCATATGCTCACGGATACCGTCGGCATTCTTAAAGAAAAGTGCGTGACGGAGCTGATTGATTTTGTCGTGACCGATAGTCTGATTTGCCATGCGCTTTTTGATTGCGGCAACGTTGTTGTCGGAAGCGACAATAACCGAAACACCTGCGCCGGGATAGGTGATTTTTGAGGTTGATGCAACCTCGATAAACATATCCTCTGAACCGAATTCTTTGCAGACTTCAAAAATGTTGAGCAGGGTGTCAGGCGTGTCGTTAAGGTCGTGCACGCAGTAGGCGTTGTCCCAGATGACTCTGAAATCCTTTGCAGCGGGTTTAAGTGCGGCAAAACGGCGAACAACCTCGTCGGAGAATGTCTTTCCTTCGGGGTTGGAATATTTGGGCACGCAGAAAGCTCCCTTTACACTCGGGTCTTTGACCAGTTCGTCAAATAAATCCATATCGGGGCCGTCAGCCAGCATGGGAACAGCAATCATTTCAATGCCGAAGCTGCTGAGAATTGAAAAGTGTCTGTCGTAACCGGGAGCGGGGCAGAGAAATTTTACTTTTTCCAGCTTTGCCCAGGGTGTGTCGCCCGCGCCGGAAAGCATACACTGAGCGATATAGTCGTACATAAGGTTAAGGCTTGAGTTGCCGCAGACGATAACATTGTCGGGATTTACCTCAAGCAATTCGGCAAAAATGGCCTTACACTCGGGAATACCGTCAAGGATGCCGTAATTGCGTGAATCAAAACCGCTTGAGTCTTTCATTGAACCTGCGAAGAGGGCAGGGTCAAGAATGTCGTCTGAAATATCAAGTTGGTCGGTACCGGGCTTGCCGCGGGACATATCGAGCTTTAAGTTCATCGCCTTATATTCGTTATATTTATTGCTCAGGAAAGAAAGTCTTTCTTCGAGCTGTTGCTTTGAGAGATTTTGCATAATCATCAGGTGAACCCTCCGTATTTGCTGTGAGTTTGTGCACCATTGTAATATATATGCGCAAATTTTGCAAGTGTTATTTTAAAATCTTGCAAAAAATTATTTTGCAGCATATCTTCCCTCAACAAAATATTCCTTTTTGGTGTTGAGGTGAGCGGAGAGCTCGCTGAACCATTGCTCGTTTTCTTCCGTGCCGTAAGATATTGCAACATCACGTCTTTCAATAAGGCTGAATGTCAGGGAAACCTGAGTTTTAATCAGCACAAGAACATGCTCGTCGTCAGAAAGGTCGGGGTTTGCCGATGCATCAATGTCAAGAGTGTTGAGCAACTCATAATATTCGGCGGCTTTTTTGCTGATCTTATACGATTTAAGGGTTAAGCCGTCGCATTTTTCCTGCGCTTTGAAAACCAGCTTGTAGTATTCAACCGCATATTCAAGTGCCTTGTCAACATTCTCGTCATATTCACCGTAGCCGGCAAGTGTTTGTGCCTCTATGTAAGGAAATTCACCTTTTTCGGAGACGGGTGCCATTTTATCGCCGCAACCGCTTAAAATAAGAGTCAACATCATAACAAGAGAGGCTATTCTGGTTATTTTTTTCATACCTTAATTAAACTCCGCGTTAAAATTTGAAATATTTTTCTCTTTGCTTCTTCATTCTGCCGCTGATAAATTCGAGAGTTTCTTTTGCACCCTCAACACCGCAGACGTAGTCTTTCATAAGACGTCCTTCCTCGTAGCAAAGCTCGTTGTGCAGGGGGAAGAAATTCTGCATCAGGAAGCAGGCGTACTTTGCAAGTCTGAAATCGCCGACAAGACGGAATTCTTTGCTTATGCCGTCAACTGCGACAGAATAGAAATCCTTGATGGACGCAATAATTGCATCTTTTTCATTTTCGGGTGAAAAGACGATTGTTGCGGCAACGTGAGATGTTTCGTTGTGTACTGAAGAATGGCTGTCCGTGCTGCCGACAATCGGGAATTTATAACCCTGAGCAAGAATTTCATAATATTTGTGGGTCTGGAAGCCGTTTTGTTCGTAGTTTGCTTCACCGCCGAGTACCTCAAAAGCATCAAAAGGATGCGTCTTGAGCATATAGTCGGTAATGTTTTCGGGAACCTGCAAAACATTGGAAATCCAATACGGATGTGCAAAAATACCAAGACCGTTTGCCTTTTTGATGTGATTGAATACCCAGACACAGCCCGCATAAGTGAAAGGCTCAATTCCTTCGGGAATATCGAGTGTCTTGGCAAGCTCGTTAACCTGTCTGTGATATTCTTCAACCGTCATAACATCGGGACAGTCCGCACCTTTATAAGAACGCAGCTCCTTGGCGGGGCCGACTTCGTTTGTCTGTTCGCCTTCAACAATGGCATTGACTGAGTAGTTGCCGCCGAAATTAACGATATGGACGTCGTTGCCTTCATCGTCAATCCACGGCATGTGGATTTCTTCGCCGGGGCAGATGTTGAATTCAATCGGAACATCCTTGTATGCATCAATTGCTTCAAGGGAAGGATAATAAAGCTCGTGGTCTGTTATGGCAAAAAAGTCATAGCCGGTCTTTCTGTAGTTTGCACAAACAACGGCAGGGGACTGACGTCCGTCGGAACGGTGGGTGTGCATATGTAAATCGCCGTAGAAAGGATATCTGCCGACAAGGTCCTCGTTGAGTGAATAAACAGAAAGTCTTACAATCTGCTTTTTGGGCTCTTCGGGATCCCAAATTTTAATAAAGTGCTGCTGCTCATCCTTGAAAAAGTGCTTGAGACGGATTATGCCGTCAGCATCGGGTTTTATAAAATATTCGGGGAAGTTCTTACGGTTGGGGTAATCTCTGATATTACCCTCATTGAAAGCCTGAACGGTTACTCTGTATTCAATATCTTTATTGAATTTGACGTGATCGCCGAGCGGTTTGATGTTAACCTCGGTTTCAGTGTTACCTGCAAAAACCTTGGGATAAACGTCATAATTGTGCAGTTCCATGCTTACTGTAAAATCTACCATTTCAAATCACCTCATACATTAATAATTGAATTGCTGTCGTTTGCAATATAAGACTGCTCGAGAAGCTGAGCAAGGTTGATTGCGTCTTTCATACCGAGACCGTCAATCTCCTTGAGTCCGTCAAGACAAGCGTCAACAAAACGTCTGATGGGTGCTTCGTCGCCTTCGGGCAGATTGGTGGGGTCGATAAATTCTTTTGTATATTTTGCGGTTGAGGTTGTTTTGAATCTGATTTTTCCGTCGGAGTAAAGCAGAATAGCCTCAGTGCCGTGAACTTCAATTGTATAAGGTGAGCAGTATGCGTCAAAAGATGTTTCGGCAATGCCGATGCAGCCGTTTTCAAATTCGACAACGGCAACGGCGTTTTCGTCAACAGGTGTGCCGAGAAGAGAATTGAAAATGCCCGTAATTCTCTTGGGTGCTCCGCCGAGGTAAGAAATGAGATACATCGGGTGGCAGCCGAGGTCCATCATTGCGCCGCCTGCGGCATCCTCTTTCTTGAACCAATATTCGGGAAGCCATCCGCCGCTTACGCCGTTGTGAGCGTTGCGCACTCTGACAAGTGTAACCTTGCCGAATTCTCCGTCATCAATGAGCTTCTTGGCAAATTTAACAACCGGCCAGCCCTTGTGGGGGAATGAAATAACAAATGTAACGCCGTTTTCCTCAACGGCTTTGGCGATTTCTTCACAGTCGGCAACGGTGCAGGCAAGAGTTTTTTCAGTGAAAATGTGCTTGCCGGCCTTTGCAGCTTTGATAAGGATTTCTTTATGCATTGTTGTCGGCGCGTCACAGATTACCGCATCAACATCTTTTCTTGCAAGCAATTCGTCAAGGTCGGCAACAAAATCGGCACCAAGCCTGCCGGCCCATTCCGAGCCTCTTTCTGCTTCGTAGTCCCACACGGCGGTAATTTTAACTTTTCCCGTGGCAAGCAATTCTCTTGCATAACCCTCGGCATGAACATGCCATTTTGAAAGCATGGCAACATTTAACATAAAAAACACCTCGCTGTTATTATTTACATTAATAATAACACAGCAATTTGTAAATGTCGAGTGTCAAACGAAATAATTATAAGCATTGTGTTGATAAAAAACGACGGTTATGTTAATATTCAATTAATCGGATTTTTCCGTTTTGAAATACTCTGTTATAATGCCTCCTGCCATTGTGATAACCCCGCACGATCTTACACTTTCAAGTAACTGCGCGCTGATGTCCATGGCGGGATAGTAGTCGAGAAATCTTCCCGCACCTATGTAAGCTATTGCGGAGGCAAAAAGCGTTGTGAACGTTATTACCGTGCCTGCCGACAATATTATTTTTGCAGGCTTTGAAATATTTATCTTGTTCAAAAAATCAACTCCTTTATTATATATACATTATATAATTGTGTCTGTTGTCAATCAATGCGAAATTTTTGTCAAAGGAGTGACAAAATGTCAGTCGGAATATCAACATCCTGCTTTTATCCTCTTGAAACCGAGTCGGCGCTTGTTCGTCTCGGTGAACTCGGTGTTGACACTTGTGAGGTTTTTATAAATGCCGACTCTGAATTGCGGGAAGGCTTTCTCAAAGAGCTTAAGTCAATCCGCGACAATTACGGTATGCGAATCAAAGCTCTGCATCCGATGATGTCTTTTGCGGAGCCTTACACCTTGTTCAGTGAGTATGAGCGCCGTTTTCACGAAGCTGTGGAAAGTTATAAACGCTATTTTAATGCGGCGAATATTCTCGGTGCGGAACTTATTGTTATTCACGGCAGCCGTAATACGGCAAACATCGGTGACAACTGTTATTTTGAACGCTTCGGAAAGCTTGCCCGTGAGGGCAAAAAATTCGGCGTAACCGTGGCTCAGGAAAATGTTGTGCACTTTGTCAGCGAATCTCCTGATTTTATGTCAAGGATGAAGAGTTATCTGGACGAGAATTTTGCTGCTATACTCGATATCAAACAGTCTGTCAGGGCAGGGGTGACTCCTTTTGATTTTATTGAAGCTATTGGGGAGGCGATTATTCACGTTCACGTCAGCGACCATTCATGTGAGGGTGACTGTCTGCCCCCGGGAAAAGGTGATTTTGATTTTAAAAAGCTGTTTTCTGCAATGGAAAATGTCGGTTACAAAGGCGATTATATCGTGGAACTTTATTCCCACAATTTCAAAAGCGGCGACGAACTTATGAAGGCAAAACAATATCTTGAGTGTATATGAAAAATTATCTCTTGCAAAATACGAAATATATGGTATAATTATTTAAAAGCGCCCGCCGCGGCGTAATGAGTTTGAAAGGATGTTTACATTATGAAGTGTCCGTTTTGCGGTTATGAAGAAAGCAAGGTTATCGATTCCCGTCCGACTGATGAGGGCGAGCGCATCCGCCGCCGCAGGGAATGTATAAGCTGCGCAAAGCGTTTTACTACTTATGAAATCATCGAAAGCGTCCCTGTAATTGTTGTTAAAAAGGACAAGTCCCGTGAGGTTTTTGACCGCAGTAAACTCTTTAACGGTATGCTCCGTGCCTGTGAAAAGCGTCCTGTGTCTCTCGATACAATTGAAAGATCTGTTTCTGAAATTGAGGCTGTTCTTCAGAATTCACTCGACCGTGAGGTCACTTCTGTTTATATCGGCGAGCTTGCAATGGACAAACTTAAAGATATTGACGAGGTCGCTTACGTCCGCTTTGCCTCTGTTTACAGACAGTTTAAAGATATTAATACATTTATGGACGAGCTTGCAAAGCTTCTTCAGGAAAAATAATCGTATATGTTGTGCTTAATGCACTTTTTCAATCAACATCCTGCAATTTGCGTTGCGGGATGTTTTTATTTTCAATTCGGAATAATAAAAAAGTTTAAATTTTTTTAAAAAAGTTGTTGACAACAAGCGATTTGTGTGTTATTATTGCAAAGCTCCCTTCGAGAGGGAGTCGCAACGGCACCTTGAAAATTAAACAACGAATAAGAAACAAAACCCTTGAAGATTAATTTGAGTACAAAGTACTAACAGTAATTCTTGGTAAACAAGAATAAAGAAAAGCCAGACATGGCTTGAGCGATTAAGCTCTGAAATGATTGTAGCGCTACGGCGATATAATACAATATTTTAGAGAGTTTGATCCTGGCTCAGGATGAACGCTGGCGGCGTGCCTAACACATGCAAGACGAACCGAGATTA
>JAZNVG010000010.1:0-2126 GCA_045592705.1 Acutalibacteraceae bacterium
ACATACAGCAACACTCCATGGAGTCAAATCCATGGGGTGTTGATTTTTATCACCACACTTTAATTTCAGTTGATAAAAATCTTTCTGTATGTTAAACTTAAATTATAAAAAACAACAAAGAAGCATTGTTATGAATGATAAAACATCAGAGGTGAGTATATGAACAGTACAGAAAGAGTATGCAATACAATTCTCGGCAAAGAAATCGACCATCAGCCTATATACGGATGGCTCAAAGAAAATCTCGGCGTTGAAATTTCAATGAAGTTCGGAAGCGTTGAAGACTTTGAGGACAAATTCGAGTTCGATGCGGCGCATATTTTCGGCGGTCCGTGGTCATTTGACGGCGAATCGTTTGATAAAATAAGAGCCCGACACAATGAACTTACCCCGGATGTGCTTCTTGATTATAATCTTTTCACCGTACCCGATAACGATTCGGATTTCGAGCAGGTAAAAAGAGAAATTGCTCATCACAAACAGAGAGAACGCTTCTGCTATATGCAAACACCGGGACTTTTTGAGCATTTCAACACAGTTTTCGGCATTGAAAACCATCTTTTATACACCGCACTTTACCCCGAAGAGCTTTGTGAGCTTTACAGACGGCAGGCTGAATGGACAATGAGATTTGCCGACAAGTGCATTTCTTTGGGTGCAGATATGATACACATTTCGGACGACTGGGGCTCCCAGAAGGATATACTTTTCAGCCCCGACACATGGAAGGAAACCATATATCCTAACATGAAAATGATTGTTGATCATATTCATTCCAAAGGTGTTTTGGCAAGCCTTCATTCCGACGGATGCATCAGAAAAGTGCTTGACGGTGTGCGTGACATCGGATTTGATGTTGTTCATCCCTGGCAGGAAAACGCAAATATGCCGCTTGATTTCTATCTTGAAAATTACAGCAACAATTTCGCGATTATGGGCGGAATATGCGTTCAGTCTGCAATAGGAATTCTGAAAAGAGAAGAGCTTGAAAAGGAAATCAGACGAATTTTTTCGCTCCTCAAAGGCAAAAGATGGATATGCTGCACCTCGCATTTCATTCAGAAGCATTGCTCGGTTGATGACCTCGAATTTGCCTATAATTTGATATACAAGCTTGCAAGAGAATAAAAATACCGCTTCTTTGGATTAACCATTGAAGCGGTTTTGTGTTATTTATATATTCCTTCTTCATACCAGATTCGGTTCATAAGTTCATATCTTTCAAGCGGGAGACCCGTATATGCACAATTTGATGTGCAGAACACATATCCCCAACCGTTCATACCGTCACGAAGTGAGCGGCGGACATCGGCAATTACTTCTTCCTCTGTACCCGTCTGCAGAAGTCCGCAATTTACGTTACCGCAAAGAGCAACTCTGTCGCCGTAAAGCCGTTTTACCTCAGCAAGGTCAACTCCGCCCTGAGGGTCCAGCGAATGAAGCGCATCGGGCTTGCATTCAACAATTTGGTCGATTATCGGCATAATATTGCCATCGGTATGCTTGATTGAGTAAAATCCCATATCACGATAATCTTTTATAACTTTCTGAAGATACGGTGCAATGAATTCGGAAAACATAGACGGCGAAAAGAACGGATTCACATTGAAGCAATAATCCGAGCAAAGCGCAAAGCCGTCAAGCAAACCGTTATGTTTTGCAAGTTTTTCGGCAAGGTTCACCCGATCATCAAGACGCTTTTGCGCCTCTGCTTTGAGTCCGTCTTCATCCTCATACATTCTCTCGGTGAATTCCATCATATTCTCACCGTTGGGGATTTCAAAGGTCGGGTCGCCGTGAATCATAAGGAAATATTTATCGCCCGATTTTTCTCTTATCGTTTCAAGAAGTCTGACTATATTCTCATATCCCCACGGATTGGGATGCACAAAAATTGCGCTGTGATGATATTTTTCGGCAACTTCAATGTGACAATCAGCGATATAATCAATATGGAGCTTCTGCTCCGTTTTGCTCATCTGATTCCATTGGTCAAAACGCTGCTGTGAGGGATGAATTTTTCCGATTGCTTCAAGAGTCAGAAAAAATACAAGCTCGAAGGTGGGACAATGTCCTTCAATCGGCTCTCTTTTGAGTGCTTTTATAAATCGTTCACGCTCTGTCAT
>JAZNVG010000011.1:0-61442 GCA_045592705.1 Acutalibacteraceae bacterium
TTCTTTAATTCTAATATTTCTTTTTCATATTCTTTGATGTGTCTGTAACTTCTGGGCATAAAATTTCCTCCTATGGTAGCTATTTTAATTCTACCATAGGAGGTTCTTTTTTTCATTGTCCGTTTTTACTGGACCTGTTCATATAGCCCGAGGTTTTTCTTTTACATTTGTTCCAGAATATACTGTTTGACATCTTCCAGTTTGCTTTTCTGCCACGCCTTTTCCTTTTCTTTTTCTGCCAGCGGACAAAGGATGAAAAAGTCCAGCGTTTCACCGGGCACACGTCCCGTTCTCAAAGGCTCGGCAAAATGCTCTGCCCACTCTTCCTCGGTTGCATTCCTGAAGCGCTGAGGGTTGAGATATGTCATCTGTCGCTTTGTGGCGGCAATGTGCATCTTTGCCGAAAGCGGAGAAAGCAGATTAAACTCATCCTCCTGCACATCGGTAAAAATGCGCGGCAATTCCGCTTTGACAATGTGCTCGGGTCCCCTGAGGATTTCAAGACCCATCGGTTGCCACGAAAACTCGGTTTCGGTGAAATTGATTTTCACAAGCAGACCGAATTCGGTATTGAATTGAGAACGCTGATAATCCGTATCAAAAATGAAATTACCCAGCGAATAGAAAATGATTTTATCTCCCACGGTTTCATAATTCATCGGCACATGGGGATGGTGCGACACAACAATATCCGCACCCATTTCAAGATACTTATGATATCGCTCCCTTGTATATGGTGACGGAAGCGGCGTAAATTCTTCGCCTGCGTGGGCAACAACAACGCACCAGCGGCAGGTCTTTTTGATTTCATCTATTGTATTCTGAATTTCCTCAAGGTCGCTCCAGCTGTAACAGCCCGCCTTGTTTTCATCCGCTTTTCTGCAGGCACGCTGATAGCCGACACCGAAAAGACCGATTCCGCCCGCTTCTTCAAGAATTACTGGACATCTCGCCTCGTGTATATTCATACCGGCGCCGATTGTTTTAACACCGTTTTTCTGCGCAATGTCAAGAGTGCTTTTAATTCCGTATTCACCTGCATCCATAATGTGATTGTTGCAGATGTTCCAGATATCCGCGTGCATTTTGTTGAGCACGCTCACCGCCGCAGGGTCAATGGTGTGAAGCAGTTGTTGCACACCGTCTTTGGTTGTGTTTTGCTCAACCGGCGCAACGGGACCCTCAACATTTGCAACAACGTGGTCGGCGCTGTGCAGAAAATCAAGCACTTCATTCGAAATAAGGTCTTCGTCATTCCACTTGCCGTACATATATCTGTCAAAGCCGATATCACCCGTAAAAACTAAAGTTGACTTGTCTTTCATTGCTTTTTCCTTCCATATTTCAAAGGTATTATTATAATAACACACACTGCCGAAAAGAGCAAGAAGCAAAGCGCAACGGCAAAGAATTGCCTTTGCACCATAAGAAATCAATGAAGCTCATATCAAGCGCAGAGCCGAGCATTATTGCGGTTGTGTCGCCGATTAACGTTGCGGCACCCTGCAGATTTGAAGAAACCTCAAAAGCGATTATGAATGGTTCGGAATCAGTTTAAGCTTTTTGCAGATTTCAAGTGCAACGGGGCAATCATAAGAATAACGTTAAAGTCGATTGAGCCGATAACCTCACTTACGGGAGGCATATCGCTGATAACAAAAATCAAGCCCGACGTCAAGGTTGATTACATTGCATTTTTCAACAAAACAATAAAGCATTTGGTGTTTTGTTGAAAATTTAGAAAAAAACAGTTGCCCGCACAAAACGTGAGGGCAACTGTATGGTACGATTATTGATAACGGATTTGTTGAAGATTCGCTTTAAGTGAAATATTTTCTTGCGAAAATATGAAATAATCCTGACGGATTGTGAAATTTAATGCTGACGCATTAAGTGAAATTAAATCCACTCACCGCCGCAGCGATTTCACCCGAGCAAAGCGAGAATTTCACATTGCGAAGCAATATTTCACCCACCCAAAAGGGTGGATTTAGTTGACAAAAGCAGCTCAAAGGCTGCTTTTGTCTGGCTGGGATGGCTGGATTTGAACCAGCGGATGCGGGAGTCAAAGTCCCGTGCCTTACCCCTTGGCTACACCCCAATATCAAAATACGCAAAGCGTTAAGCTTTGCGTACGATTTTTAATGGGGTGGATGATGGGAGTCGAACCCACGACCTCCAGGGCCACAACCTGGCACTCTAACCAACTGAGCTACATCCACCATAAACACTTTTCATTAAGAAAAGCTGGCGCGCTTGGAGGGACTCGAACCCCCGACCCACTGCTTAGAAGGCAGTTGCTCTATCCGGCTGAGCTACAAGCGCATAATAACTGGAGCGGGTGATGGGAATCGAACCCACACAACCAGCTTGGAAGGCTGGGATTCTACCATTGAACTACACCCGCAAAATCCGGAACGCAAGATATTTTAACATAAGCAATCGTCTATGTCAATACCATATTTTATTTATTTTTTCCTAATTTATTACAACTGCGTTTTATCGGCAATAACCGTCAGTGTGTAAGATATCTGCCGACAAGAATAAAATAATATCACTCACGCAAACCGTTCTGATAATCGCGCGAAAGTTCCATTACTTTTTGAAAAAATGCGCTTACATACTCCTGCATATCCCCTGCATTTTCTGTCATGCTTTCAAGCACCTCTCGCTCCCGCGCACGGTCAAAAACGGGCAGATTGTTTTCTCTTTTGATTTCGGCAATCTGCTTTGAAAGCTCCATTCGCTGAAGAAAAAGCGAAAGCATCTCGTCGTTTATCGCATTTATTCTGCTTCGCAATTCATTTATCTGCATTGAACAATTCCTCCGAAAAAATATCCGATTATATAGATAGTAAATCGCGGCAGATTATCTGAAATCCGCCGCGATGCTTTTTGTCTTACCAGCCGTAAACGTCGCTTGACCAGGGTTTCTGCACAAGCTCCTGCTTGGTGTAAATAAGCGTATTGTCAGGAACATCCTGATTGAGAATAACACCTGCACCGACGACGCTGTATGCGCCCACTTTAACTCCGGGCATAAAGATTGTGTTGACACCCGTGCGACAATAGTCGCCGAGGAAGGTGCAGTCAGAATAATTCACGGGGAATTCGCGTCTGCCCTTGCAACGCTGAATTGACGGAAAACTGTCAAAACGAAGTGTTCCGCAGACGGTTGCGGCACCAAGATCGGTGTTTTCGCCGATAACTCCGTAAAACTCCATATAGTGGTAAAGATAAACGCGCTTGAAAATTACTCCCTCAAGTTCTGCCGCGTGGCTTACAACACATTCATCACCGATTGTTGAGCCTTCCGCCACAAAGCAGGCATTGCGCACAGTACAAAGCGAACCGATTACAACATCACCCTGCACAATTGCGCCGTTGAGAATTTGCGTGTTGTCTCCGATAATTATATTGCCTTCAATAATAACATTTTTGCCGATAATGCAGTTTTTACCCGTTTTGATAAAACCGCCGATGCTTGCCGTCGGGTCAATAACCGTACCCTCACCGATTTCATTCTGTGTGAGCGCATTGCAACGCCTTTTGTTGATTTCAACGCTTGCGTCAACAATGTGCCAGGGCTTGTCAATGTCATAAACTCTGTTGTCGGCGCGAATAACATTAACCTTTTTACCCGCTTTAAGCATATCACTGACAGTCATTTCAATGTAACCCTCAATATGAGGCATCATTCCAACCTCAACCTCAGTAAAGCGGCATGAATTTGCTTCAAGCAATTCAAAAGCATCGGGTGAAAAAGCAAATCCCGCAAAGAAATGCGTTGACTCGTGACTGTGACCGAGAATTACGTCGATTTCGCCGTCATCGTCAAGCAAACAGCCGACATGGTCAGCAGACTTATCAAAGCGGATTTCGTCAACCAGCACAGTTGCCTTGCCCGTTGATTCAAACGAATCAACAAGTTTTTTGAGGTCAGCCATGTCAACAATCGTGTCACCGTAAAGAGCAAGGAAATCTTCGTTTCCGACGGCTTCACGCGCCTTCAGCAGAGAAAATGCGGTACCCTTGGGTGCACTGTCAACAATGATTTCAACATTTTTATATTCACGGAAATAATTCCTGATTTCTTCAACAAAAGAGCCGCCGACAATGATTATTTTTTCAAATCCGATTTCGGTGAGAGAATTGACCGAATGTGCAACAACGGGGATGTTGGAAACGGGAATCATTACCTTGTTGCGGATTTTATTGTAGGGCCAGACCTTTGTGCCCGCGCCGGCACAGAGAACAACAGCAGTTTTCATCAACATTTATTCCTTTCTTTTAAGGGATTTGCAAGGTTCACATCTTAAAAAGCGCCGTATCCATATGTATTCTTTAAATTTTCAAGCACAGAATCGTTGATAACATTGGATTTCAGCTTATAAGCCGAAATTATCGCACCGACCTCAGGTGTAAAGTCAAGAAGCTTTACATCAAGAGCTTTATTTTCGGTAAGAGCAGCATCAAACATATATCTGTACAGCTCACAATTTTCAAACATTCCGCCCCAAAGGCCGATTTTTGCGCCGTCGGCAAGCTTTCTGAACTGGCTGTAAGCTGTTTTTGCAAGCTCGGCGGCCTGAGTTTTTAAAATGTCATAAGCTACCTTGTCGCCGTGCTGTGCGGCAATACGCACATTGATTGCAAAGGCTGCAATTTTCTGGCGGGGCACACCTTGAGTGTAGAAAATATCAATCAGATTATAGATGTTGTCAATTTTAAAGAACGAAAGCACCTCGTTGGTAAGGTCGGTTTTTTCACCGTAGCCTTCAACGGCGCGAATCGCACTTTTGATACCCTCAAGACCTATGCAGTATCCGCTGCCTTCATCACCGAGGATATGTCCCCAGCCGCCTGAATGACGGATTTCGCCGTTATCTTTACGTCTTACCACCATTGAACCGGTGCCGCTGACAACAACACCGCACTCGCCCTCACAGCAGAGAGCCTCAAGTGCAATGTAAAGGTCTGAATCCATAAGGATTGCGTCAGCCTCAATTATTCCGTCAGCAAAAGCAGAAAGCTCCTCATCGGTTGCACGGTCATTGAGTGCCGACATACCGATAACCGCCGCTTCATAAATTGCGGTGCCCGTTTTGAGTGCAAGGTCATCAATGATTTTTTTCATGTTTGCGCGTGCTGTGTAAAGTCCGTTTGAATAATAGTTGATGCTTTCGCCGACACTTTTTGCAACAAATTTGCCGTCACCGTCAAACACAACAGCCGTTGTTTTTGTGCCGCCGCCGTCAACACCGAGAAAAAGCTTTTTTGCCATTTTGCTCACTCCTTATCCAACAAATCATTTTTATTCTTTTTAATAAATTGTACATTGATTATTACTCGCTTGTCAATATTTAAAATAATAATCTGTTCCCAAGCGAATAATTTTAATTCACGGAAGCTTTGCCAGTAAACGAAAACATTGAGTTTACAGCCTTGCGTAACGGTGCGCACTCGTCTCCCATTAAATATTCCGTGTTTTCCGTAAGCTCTCTTGCCGCCGTCTGTGTTTCAAGCAAAACGGCAGAATCGCTGAGCATATCGGCAATTTTCAAATCAGGCAGACCGTGCTGTCTTGAGCCGAAGAAATCACCGGGGCCGCGCAAACGCAAATCCTCATCGGCAATTTTAAATCCGTCAGATGTTTTTGTCATAATTTTCAGACGCTCAACCGTTTCCGGATTCTGTGCGTCGGAAATAAGAATACAGGTGGATTTGTGCTCACCTCTGCCGATTCTGCCCCTGAGCTGGTGCAGCTGTGACAGACCGAAGCGCTCGGCATTCTCAACAACCATAATCACGGCATTGGGCACGTCGATTCCGACCTCAATAACCGTTGTTGAAATAAGCAACTGTGTTTTACCCGAAGCAAAATCAGCCATAACGGCGCGCTTCTCATCAGCCTTCATTCTGCCGTGTAACAACCCGACCGTGAAGCCGCGGAAAAATCCGTCAACAAGCTCTTCGTAAAGACGGGTTGCGGCGACAAGCTCCATTTCGCCCTCTTCAATAAGCGGACAGATAACAAAACCCTGCCTGCCCTCGCAAAGATGCTTTTTCACATAGCCGTAAGCTCTTTCGCGCACATCCGAGCCAACGCTGAAAGTGTCAATCTTCTGTCTTCCTTTTGGCATTTCGTCGATCACACTGACATCAAGATCGCCGTAAATAATCAGTGCAAGCGTTCTGGGAATGGGTGTTGCCGACATAACGAGAACGTGCGGATATTCGCCTTTTGAGCCGAGCGAGCTTCGCTGTGCCACACCGAAACGGTGCTGTTCGTCGGTTATAACAAGACCGAGCCGCCTGAATTCCACATCTTTCTGAATCAAAGCGTGGGTGCCGACAACAAGATTCACCGAGCCGTCTGCAAGGGCAGCTTTTATTTTTTTCTTCTGCGCCGCAGGGGTTGAACCCGTCAGTAAAGCGACTTCAATTTTTGTGCTTTCAAAAAATTTTGCGAGCGTTTTGTAATGCTGTTGCGCAAGAACTTCGGTCGGCGCCATCAGCGCACATTGAAGTCCGTCGGCAACGGCAGAATAAATCAATGCCGCGGCAACCGCCGTTTTACCCGAGCCGACATCGCCCTGCAGAAGTCTGTTCATCGGCATGCCGGATTTCATATCTTCAATTGCCTGACTGACACAGCGCTTCTGCGCATTTGTCGGTTCAAAAGGCAACAAGGAGTAAAACTCTTCGCTCATATCCCTTTCGATAACGCAGGTTGTTTCGTGGCGGCTTCTTGAGCGCAGCCTCAGAAGTCCGAGCTGTAAAAGCAACAGCTCTTCAAAAACAAATCTGCGCTTTGACTCACTGAGCATATCTTCGTTTTCGGGGAAATGAATATTGCTCAACGCGCTTTTTATATCTTGCAAACAATATTTTTCACGTAATGCGAGAGGCAGCGTTTCTTCAATTTCATCGCCGCAAAGCTCAAACGCAGTGCGCACGAGTTTTTCAATCGCTTTTGAATTAAGTCCCTCTGTCTGAGGATAAATCGGACGGATTCTGCCGCCGCCCTCGGCAAGTTCATAAGTGGGATTGGTCATTGAGCGATAATATCCGTAACGTGAAACCTTGCCGTAAAAAACATATTCGGTATCTTCAACAAGACCCTGCGCGGCATACTTATTGTTGAAAAAGTTTACCTCCATAATGCCTTCGCCGTCGGTTATTTCGGTTTTGTAAACTTTTGTGCCGTTACGGGTACGGTGCTCTGTACAACGCTTTGATACAAAGGCTCTGATGCATACATTCTCATCCTCGGGCGCATCAAGCACGGAATAAGCGGTGCTCCAATCCTCGTAAGTGCGCGGATACAGGCGCAGAAGGTCGCCGACGCAGTTCACGCCGAGTTTACCGAGCAACTCCGCGCGCTTCTGACCGACACCTTTTAAAAATTTTACGCTTGTATCAAGCTTCAAAAAATCACCGCCGAAAATTTATTTTCCCGTAAAGCCCCAACTGCCGATGTTTGCATAAATATCGCAGTCGGTAAAATTCTTTCCGGAATAAAGCGAATTTGTGGAAAGTGCCGCACCCTTTCTGTAACAAAGAGGAATAAAAGGCACATCCGAATTAAAAGCGTCAACAAAATCAACAATGTTGATTTCGCCCGACATAAACGAAGCGTAAGCCGTTGCGGCAACTCCGGCGGTATCAATTCCGTAACCGACCGAGCCGCCGAAAAACGGATAAAGACTCATATTGGTGCAAAGTCTGACCTCGCCGACATATAAATCATATTCACCGTTTTCAATCATCCATTTGTAATCCGTAAGCTCAACCGCCTGAATTTTCACCTTCAGACCCGCATTTTCAAGCTGTTTTTTAACAATTTCCGCCGTTTCAAGCTTGAAAGGGTTTTCTTTATTAACAATCAGATTGAGCACATTTTCATAACCCTTACCGCTCTCATCAATAAGATTCTGTGCGGTGGGCAAATCCTGAAAAACGGTAAGGTCTTTTGATGCCGCCTCGTACCATTGCGGGTTAAAAGGAGAATATGCTGTTTCGGCATGACCCTGAAATGCAGTGAAAACAATTTCATTGCGGTTGACAATCAGATTAACCGCACGTCTGAACGTCTGCTCGCCGAGGGCATAGCTGTCTTTGTTGATTCCGAGATAAACAAGATTATTCAGCGTGGCACCGGTGCTTCTGGCGTTGACATTTGTATATTGACCGCCGCTGAGGTCGTCAAAAACAAAGCTGAGTTTGCCGATTTCAAGACTGCCCTTTGCCGAATTTTCATTAACCGAAACAAGCTTTATAAAAGTTATGATGCTTTTAAATCCTGTGCATTTCGGGTTTATATTCAGATAAATCTCATCATCGGCAGTGCGTGAAGCAACATATCTGCCGCAACCCAGCGGAAACTCTTTACCTTCCGTTATTTTCACAACGGGAAAATCAAGGCAGGCAAGCACATAAGGGTCAGGCTGTGAAAGGGTGAACATAACGGTTGTTGCGGTTGATTTTACAGCCGAGGTTATGCCGGAAAGCCTTTCGGAATAAGCCTTTGACTGCTTTGCGAGATTAAACGATTCAACAACGTCGTCTGCCGTGACGGCACTGCCGTCGGAAAACATTGCGGACGACGAAATTGTGACATTTACAGTTGTTTTGCCGACATTTGCACCTTTGGCAAGACGCGGCGTTACACGGTATGCATCACCGACGCTGTAAAGACCGTAATGCAAAAGTGACATTATCTGCACATTCTGCGCCGTTTCCGCTTCATACGGATTGAAAGAATCCGTGCGTGAATACGGCAGCATAAGCATTGCATCGGAAAGGGTTGACGGGTCAATGTCGGTGCTTTCGTCCGTTGTCACATCGGGATTTTTTTCGCCGGAGCAAGCACAAAGAGCACCCGACAGCATTATTATAAGCGCCAACAAAGCGGCTGCTATCTTTTTAAAATTCAAGAGAATCACCTCGTTAAATCCGTAATAATTTCTTTTGCCATCAGAATACCGGCGGTGTTGGGAACAAACGGCAGACTGCCGGGGGTGGCACGTTTACCCGTTTCTTCACCGCAGTCAAGCGGTTTTATCGGCGTTTCGGGTGACCACACTGTCTTTAATGCACTCACACCGCGCACCTTAAGCTCACGCCGCATAACACGGCACAACGGACAGCCGCTTGTTTTTTCAATTCTGTCAACTCTCAGCCGGGTCGGGTCAAGCTTGTTCCCCGTGCCCATACAGGAGATAATATTCACTCCGTATTCCTTTGCTTTTACCGCAAGGTCAATTTTTGCCGTTACGGTATCGATTGCATCGGCAATGTAGTCATAGTTTTCAAGAGAAAATTCGTCTGCGATTTCGGGCAGATAAAATTTGCTGATTATTTTAACCTCGCAGTCGGGGTTGATGTCTTTGATTCTTTGCGCCGCAACCTCGGTTTTGAGCTGACCGAGGGTTGAATGCAACGCGCAAAGCTGACGGTTAAGATTTGTCAGCGACACAGTATCATTGTCAACAAGAGTGAGATGACCGACACCGGCGCGTGCAAGCGTTTCGGCAGTAAAAGAACCGACACCGCCAAGACCGAAAAGAATCACCCTGCTCTGTTTCAATTTTTCAATTGCTTTTGCCCCCAGAAGCATTTCGCTTCTTGAAAACTGTGTCATACCGTGCCTCCGCAAACTTTATTGCATTATGCGCAAACTTTCTCAAGTTAATTTTACACTAAAAAATATCACTTTGCAATCAAATACTTGTATTTTGTAAAAAGTTTGTATATAATTAGTCCATCAGATTTTAACCGAAAGGACTTAAGATATATGAAACTCGGTATTGTAGGACTGCCCAATGTCGGCAAAAGCACACTTTTCAACGCCATCACAAATGCAGGCGCACAGTCGGCAAACTATCCGTTTTGCACAATTGAGCCCAACGTCGGCGTTGTTGCCGTGCCCGACGAAAGACTTGACAAGCTGACAGAAATGTACAACCCTGTCAAAACAACCCCCGCAGTTATCGAATTCGTTGACATTGCGGGTCTTGTCAGAGGTGCTTCAAAAGGTGAAGGTCTCGGCAACAAATTCCTTTCACACATCCGCGAGGTTGATGCAATTGTTCACGTTGTCCGCTGCTTTGAAAACAACGACATTGTTCACGTTGATGCAACAATCAACCCCGCAAGAGATATTGAAACAATCAATCTTGAGCTGATTTTTTCGGACATTGAGATGATTGAGCGCAGAATTGACCGTGTCGGCAAAGCAATGAAGGGCGACAAAAAGCTTGCAGGTGAATATGAATTTTTAAAGAGAGTTAAGGATTCCCTTGAAAACAATATTCCCGCACGAAACATTGAATGTGACGAAAACGAGGCTGAGTGGCTCGGTGAGGTTGCTCTTCTGACCTCAAAACCCGTTATTTATGCCTGCAATATGAGCGAAAACGATTTTGCCGACGGCATTGAAAACAACGCACACTATAACGCTGTTTGCGAAATTGCAAAAGCCGAAAACAGCGAGGTTTTACCCATCTGTGCAGAGCTTGAAGCACAGATTTCATCACTTGACGGTGAAGAAAAAGAGCTTTTCCTCAGCGACCTCGGAATTGAAAAAGGCGGACTTGACAGACTTGTTCAGAAAAGCTACACCCTGCTCGGTCTTATTTCATATTTAACCGCAGGTCAGCCCGAAGTCAGGGCCTGGACAATCACAAACGGCACCAAGGCACCGCAGGCGGCAGGTAAAATTCACAGCGACTTTGAACGCGGCTTCATCCGTGCGGAGGTTATCGCTTACGAGGATCTTATTGCGACCGGTTCACTTGCCGCGGCAAAGGAAAAAGGTCTTGTTCGCAGCGAAGGTAAAGAATATGTTATGAAAGACGGTGACGTTGTTCTTTTCCGTTTCAACGTTTAAATGGTAATAAAAATTACGCACCGCAGACAGCTTGTCTGCGGTGCCGCTTTTTTGTTAAAAATCTTTTAAAAAATCCGGGATGCTGTTGAGAAAGAAAGTCAGACGATGTTTTTCCGACCGAAGGTGTACCTTGGTACAAATTAAGGATACTGAGGTTTAATCAATTTTACCGACGAAGCGGTAAATGATATCGATAACGAGTTCGGTTTCTCCGAAACTGTTCTCCTCGGTTTCGTGAATCAGTATCTTTTCAACCAAAGTATTCAGCAGTTCGGCGGTCAGTTCCGTTGGATCGGAGTATTGTTTCAGAACAGCAATCCATTTTTCTGCGTTATCGGTTACTTTCTTCTCGGTTAAAAGTTCGGCTTCAAGAGTGTTGATTTTCTCATCAAGCTCTTGTTGTTCGTTCTGATATCTTTCTGACATCATATTGAAGTTGTATTCCGTGATGCGTTCGTTTGCCCAATCTTCATACATTTTAGCGAAAAGTCGGTCAACCTCGGCTTTTCGCTTTTTTGTTTTTGTGAGTTCAGCGGCTCTGTTTCTCATCGTTACATCGTGATTCTTGGCATCATTATCAACCAACTTTTTGAGCAACACTTCTTCTTGCGTTTGTGCAATCTTTGTCCAGAACTGTATTCTTGAAAGAATATACGGATAAAGTGTGTCGTAACGGATGTAATGCTGTGAACAGATTTCCTTTCCGTATAAAGAATAGCTTGTGCAAGTGAAATAAGTGTATGTTTTCTTGTTGGTGCAATACCTCATACTCTTTCCGCAGTCTGCACATTTGATAAGTCCCGCAAAAATCTGTGTGTTCCCTGTTCTTGTAGGCTTCTTCCGGCTTTCCATTTGCTGCTGCACAAGGTCAAAAGTTTCTTTTGAAACAATCGGTTCGTGTGTGTTTTCAACCTTCATCCATTTTTCTTTCGGATTGCGTATAACCTTTTTGTTCTTGTAAGAAACGGTTGTGTGCTGAAAATGAACGGTATTCCCAATGTAAGTTTCATCCCTCAGAATGTTCTGAACCTGACTGAATCTCCAAAGATAATTGTTCTTTTTCCTTTCGGGATTGTCATAGATTCTTGCAAATCCGCCGAATCTCGAATATTCCCAGTAACTCGGAACAGGTATCCTTTCATCAATAAGATAATTCATAATTTTTGAAAGACTCGTTCCGTGTGCCGCCATCTCAAACATTCTGATGACAATCGGTGCTGTTTCTTCGTCGGGAATTATCTTGTTTTTGATTTCGGGATGTTTTTTGTAACCGAAGGGAGCATAATTTCCCATTCGCTCACCTGCAAGGAATTTTGCGTGGAAAGCTTGTTTTGTTTTACGGCTTGTGTCTTTTGCATACCACTCGTTGAACAAGTTTTTGAACGGAACAAAATCGCTGAGTCCGTTTTCCGTATCCTCGTTTTCGGCAACGGCTATATACCGCACTTTCTTTTCAGGGAACACAAATTCAAGATAATAGTCCATCATAATGTGTTCTCTGCCGAAACGGCTGAGGTCTTTGGTAACGATACAGTTGATTTTGCCTGCTTCAACATCATTCATCATTCTTTTGAATGCGGGTCTGTCGAAATTTGTTCCGCTCCATCCGTCAACAATGTATTCATCAATAACATTCAGGTTATTGGCCGTTGCATATTGACAGAGGATTGTGCGTTGCGACTCGATGCTGACACTATCGCCGTAGGTTTCGTCATCACGGCTTAATCGCATATATAATGCTGTATTGTAAGTTTGTTTCAATTAAAAATTCTCCTTTCTCTGAAACAACCCACGCTTACAATACTTTCCACTTGGATTATACTGTAAACGCAGATTTTATTCAAGGCTTTTTATCGGACAGTTACGTTTGTTTTGAATGATATATTACCAAATCTTCAATCAGGTCTTCGACGGTTCTGCCTTCTGTCGGAAAATGCTCCGATACTTTTATCATAATTCCGTTGCGACAGTAATGAGTTTCACCGTCGGAGTTCAAAACATAACTGCCGTCGGGAAATTCAAAAGGCTTGCACCTATTTCGCCACTCGGAAAGCCAATATTGAGTACATTCTTTCAGAAAACTTTCGGGCGGTTCAAAAATCGGTTCGTAGAGTTCGCATAAATCGTAGGGGTCATAATTGTATTCGATGGGTTCGTAAATATTTTCTGTCATAAAAATCTTCCTTTCTATTCAATATTCTGTTCCTGCTTTTTGTAAGCGGAACGGTTGTTTTGAGCTGTCAGTTTCTTCGCTTCTTCAAGACGTTTGAGAACAGACGGCTTTTCGTTTTCTTTATGCTCCATAGCTTGATTAACTATGTATCTGATTTCTTCAAGCTCACGGAGTTCAGATTGATGGGTGGATAAGCTGGCGGTCAATGATTTTTGATGTTCCGTTAATGCGGATATTTCTGATTTTATCTCTGCTTTTGCACTCGGTTTGCATTCGGGATTTGCTTTCATATATCGAACTGCAGTTTTGTATTTCTCGATTTCGGATTCGTGTTCGGCATAATACTTTTCTTTGCTTTTCTCAAAAAATGTTTTTGAATATTTATCATAAATCGGTTTGTATTTTTCATAGTCCTCAATCTTTGAAATGTGCTGTTTCAGACGTTTGATTTTCTTTTCGTCCGCTTTGATTGACTTTCTTGTTTTATCAATCGGTTTCAGAATTTCATTCAGTTCATCAAAAGTGCAGATGTTTCGGCTTTGCAGAATCATAATTGCCTGCGATATTTTCTTTAAATCTTCGATAGCACCTTTTGTCTGTGCAGATTTATTCCAATCACTTCTGCCTTCTTTTCGCATATCGAGATATGTATTCAGAATATCAACAAGTGTTGTTTCGGGGTGATTGAATTTTTCAAGTTCTGCTTTGATTTCTTCAATCCAGCTTTTGAAAATTTTGATTTTCTCTTTGATTTCGGCAAGCAAAGCGTTTGTGGATTTTATCAATCTGTTCTTATCGCCCTTGTCTGTTTTTATGCCTTTACTTTCCATCTGACGGACTGCAACTCCTTCGTGAACGGTTGGAATTTTATCAACACCTTGTCGCTCATAACTGCGATAATCAATTCTCTCGGCAATTTGTTTTTCTTCAAACTTTTCGTTGCACATTCTTGCCCATTCAGAACGCCAATGTTCAAGAGTTTCGGGTTTGCCCCAGTCGGTTGTCGGCAAGGCAGAGAAGATGTAATTTCCGTTATGGTCGGTTGCTCTGTTACCGTTTTGGTCAAGATCATAAACACGTTTTTGTTTGTTGCCCCATTTGCCGTTTTTGTCAACAGGTCTTATCGGACACAGCACATGAACGTGAGGATTTGCGATGCCGTTTGTTTCGGGAGAATGAATTGCATAGTCTGCAATCATTCCTCTTTCAACAAACTGCTCCCGTATAAATTTCTTTGCAAGTGAAATGTTTTCTTCCATTGTAAATTCATTCTGCAAAGCAAAATCAAAACTGTATGCAAGTTGAGTCTTTTTGCCTTTTTCGATTCTCTCAACTTCATTCCATAATGTTTCTCTGTCGGATAGATGTTGCGGAACATAATCGGGCAACATGATTCCCGATTCAACCACTCCGCCTTTGCGGGTGTAGTCGCTGACTTCGCCGTAATATTCGCTTTTTAATTTTTCGCCTGCACGGTAGGAGGCACAAGCAACCGCACTTTGACCCGCACTCCGTTTTATCTGTGTAACATGGAAATGAAAAAGTGACATTATGACCCAAACCTTTCCATATACTTTTTCACTTCGGACAGATTGAAAATGAATTCAGCAAGCTGATAAAAATCCGCAGAAGTCATATCCTTTGTTTCGGGACAAACGCTTTCAATTGCACCGCCTTTTTCGCAAAGACGGTGAGTGCGTTTTGCTCTGTCGCCTTTGGTGAGATATTCGATGCGATTCTCAAGTCGCTGTTTCTGATGTTCAAGGATTTCAATTTCCTTTTCGTTTTTTATTTTCTCTTCAATTAATTCTTCTTTTGATTTACTCATAAAATCTCCTTTTCTGTTTTTGGATACAAAAATCCCGTTGCTTCAAACGAAACAACGGGATAGATTGAAATATTCAATTTCAATAATATATGGTTAGCTGCAACGCAGCGCAAGGGTAAAACCCTTGTTTAAAATCTTTGATTTTTCATTAGCGGAGCGGCGTGAAGATATTCAAACTAAATGCGTTTATATATTTAAGTTTTGAAGGAGCAGATTTTTGCTTAAGGCAAGGAAGAAAAGTGAAGGAATGCTACCGCATTGCAAACTTTTCTGACGCAGTATTAGTGAAAATATGCCCTTCAAAACCGTATGGAGTTTGGATGTCTTTACGCTCAGCACATATACATTTCTGAAAGATATGTATAGAAGTGCGCCCTTCGGGATTTGGATAGACTAAACCCCGCATAGCCGAAGCCATACGGGGTCGAAGTGTTGATTAGAATACGTCTTTGTAACCCTGCGGAATTGTTTTAGTCAGACCAAACAAACTTTTAAAGAATGCAATTATCTTGTCAAAGAAACCTGCTTTTGAGGTCATAGTCTGTTCATCTGAACTTATAACATATCCGCTGTCATCATAAAGTGTTGCTGTAAATGTTGTATCACCACTCTTGTTTGGTGAAATGATGCATGATGATTCTTCTCGGGAGTAATAAGTAAAGTTTCCGTTATCGGCAGTCCATTCAATTGACCAACCAATCGGAAGTTCTTCACTAATATCCGTATGCAGGATAATTTTATCGCCATAACTAATAATTGTTTTTGATGGGTTGCGAATTTCTAAAATGATATCTTCTGTAACAGGTGGGATTACAGCCGGGTTATATTCCCAGACTGCATAGAGAACAGTATCTTTAGAAAGCAATATTGAATCGCCGCCCCTGTGACTGGCTGATGTTGCAGAACTGTTCTCTGCCCAGCCGAGAAATTTGTACTCACTTCTTGTCGGAACAGTTGAACTGATTATATATACTGTTGCTCCAGTTTGACTTGCAGGTGCACCACTACCACCATTTGCATTATAACTAAGTGTGTATGGTGTTACTTGATTTTCACTCCATACAGCATAAAGATTTAAATCCGCTTCAAGAACCATACTGCTACCTGCAGAGTAACTAGGACTTGTTGCACTACTGCTTGTTGACCAACCAAGGAAGGTATATCCGCTTCTTGTGGGTTGGGTTGATGAAAGCGTAAGCGACGCTGTGCTGTAGCTACCATTTGAATTGTAGTATCTTGTTATGCTCTGTGATGAGGGCGCACCACTACCTCCATTAGCGTTATATGTTACAGTAAGCGATTTTAAGTATACAGCATAGAAGGTTGAATTGCCCGATACTGTCGTGCTGCCGGTTGATGAATATGTTGCTGTGCTTGCGGTAGTATCTTTTCTCCAACCGAGAGTTGTCCACCCCGAAACACTTGCAGGTGTAACGAATATCAGACTACCGGTTGTTTCAATTGTTTTAGATGTCGCTTTGTTTGTGCCGGAGTAGAGTGTTACGGTATATGGATTCTTACTCCATACCGCATAGAGTGTTGTGTTTGCTGTAAGAGTGATACTACCACCTGCAGAATAAGTTGCACTTGTCGCACTGCTACTCATAGACCAACCTAAGAAAGTATAGCCGCTACGAGTAGGTATAATTGAACTTATCGTGTATGTTGTTGAGCCTGTCTGATTTGAAGGAGCACCACTTCCGCCATTAGCATTATAGCTTAATGTATATGAAGTTGTTTGCTTTTGGTTAATAGTAACAGAACCATTTGATTTAGTTGTTGATATAACATTTCCATTTATATCACTAAATCTCGATTCCGAAATTTTAACCTCTGCATTTCCTGTTGATATTGCTTTGAACACAACTGAAAGCATTGTTCCTGAAGAAGTAATGACATTGTTTGTTCCCGTGTATATTACCAACTTGATTTTATTGCCTGTATCTCCATAGTTGGGATTTACTATGGGATTAAATGACCCTACCAAACTTCCGTACGAAGCCGATTTCACTTCCAACTTGCTGCTATCATACTGTAAAACAAGATTGCCCGCTGCAATATTGCTGTCAGAAGAAATATCAACAAGAACATTTACTTCGTCGCCGACATAAGCAGACTCGTTGCTGACTGATAAAGTCGGAGAAATGGCATATGTTGTTAATGAAACTGATAAAACAAGTGAAATAACAATTATGAGTGACAATAATAAGCTTATAGTTTTTTTGAACATTTTCGCTCACCTCTGAAATTATATTTCGGAAATATAGCCGGCATCGTATCTTGCAATCAAAGAAGCATCTGTAGCATCAACATAGCCGTCTTTGTTAACATCTGCTACAGCAAGCTGAGCTGATGTTAAAGTTACATAGCCTGCATCATAGCGTGCAATAAGTGAAGCGTCTGTAGCATCTACATAGCCGTCACTATTCACATCGCCTTTTGCAATAGAACTGTTGTCTGCATTTAAAGATACGGAAATTGTACCTGTTTTTGTTGAATCATAAAATTTTATGCCGTAATAGTATGTCTCGCCTGCCACCAAATCATATGATAATGAGAAGTTTTGGTTGTCACCACCATCATCGTTGTAGGATATCCTATTTCCATCTTCATCGTAAAGATATACATATGTATCATCACTTCCGCTTGATTCAATTGTATAAGATTTTGATGAATCGGGAACAAACTTGACGAGTTGTTCTTGGCCTGCAGTAGTGATGGGCACACTAAGTGAATAATCTAAGGAAATAGAATTGACAGATCTCCATACAGCGTAAAGTGTTGTGTCTGACGAAAGACTTATACTGTCACCAGATTCATATGTTGCACTTGTTGCAGAACTACTCTTAGACCAACCAAGGAATGTGTGCCCAAACCTCGTTGGAATTGTTGAGCTTATTGTATAACTTGTTGCACCTGTATTGCTTGAAGGTGCACCGCTTCCGCCGTTGGCATTGTAGCTTAATGTATAAGTTGCAGATGTTTCTTGGGTTATTGTAAATGAAGTTGAGCCGGTATATGAATCGTATGCTCTGATTTTAATATAATATTTTGAGTTTGCTGTTAATGACTCGGTAAGCATAAAGTTATTGCCGTTTTCACTGCTGTCATCATCGTAGCCAAGCTCAGTTCCTGGTGAACTGTAAAGATATATTTTAGAATCCAACGAACCGCTTGATTCAAATGTATAGTCTCCGCTTGATGATGGAGTAAACGTATAATAAACCTCTTGATTTGCAAAACTGACCGATGTTGAAATATTAGTGTTTGCAGATATTGTGGCAGCAGATTTCCAAACAGCATAAAGGGTTATGCTTGATGAAAGATTTATGCTGTCACCGGGTTCGTAGGTCGCAGAAGTTGCTGAACTGCTTTTAGACCAACCAAGGAATGTATATCCAAATCTTGTTGGAACGGTTGAACTGATCGTGTAACTTGTTGCACCTGTCTGACTTGAAGGTGCGCCGCTTCCGCCATTTGCATTGTAGGTCAATGTGTAAGTTGCAGGAGTTTCTTTAGCAACAACAAATGTGGTCGTACCTGTATTCCCATTGTACGCACTAACCATAACATAGTACTTCGTACCGGATGTCAAAGACTTGGTAAGTTTGAAGTTAGTACCGTTTTCACTGCTGTCATCATCGCTTCCTATTTCTGTTCCGGATGAACTATACAAAGAAACTTTTGAATCCAATGAGCCACTTGATTCAAATGTATACTCACCACTTGAAGATGGTGTGAATGTATAATACACCTCTTGTCCTGCAAAATCAATTGTTGTTGTAATATTGTTGTTTTCAGATATTGCTGTTGCAGATTTCCACACTGCATAAAGGGTTGTATCAGCTGTCAGTGTAATACTGTCTCCTGGTTTATAAGTTGCCGATGTTGCATTTCTGTCTTTAGACCAACCCAAGAAAGTGTAACCTTTTCTGTTTGGAAGAGTTGTATTAATCGTAGTGGTTACGATTCCGAAGACACTTGAGTTATAGCTGCTATACCCGTTTCCGTCATATATTAAATCATATTTAGCTTCTTCCCAAACAGCATAAAGATATGCCGTACTATTAGAAGAATAAACATCTCCGGGTGAATAAGTGGCTGTTGTAGCGCTACTGCTTGTTGACCAACCAAGAAATGTGTATCCGTTCCTGGTGGGAACTGTAGTGCTCAAAGTTAAATTCTTTCCATAATCTTTTACTTGGTCATCCGGAGCGCCGGATCCGCCGTTTGCATAATAATAAACACCATATGCGTAACCGAATTTTACAGGAATATTGCCGGTTGTTGAAGAACTATAATATTTTACTGCTAAAATATAGTCAGAGCCACCGGTAAGATTTCTGCATATTCTGAAATTTCGATTATCGCCGCCATCGTCATTATTTTCGACTTCGTTTCCGTCAGAATCATATAAAAATGCTTTGGTATCTGAATCTCCCGTTGAATATATAACATAGCTTGCTCCGGAGGATGGAGAAAGCTTAAAGTAATATACCTGTCCACCGCCTGTTATGTTCGCTGTTGCACTTGAATTGACAGATATTTGAGGTTGTGACCATACAGCGTATAAAGTAGTGTCTGAAGTAAGAGTTATGGTATCGCCTGATTCATATGTAGCAGATGTTGCAGAACTGCTCTTAGACCAACCAATAAAATTGTATCCAAACCTTGTGGGAACGGTTGAACTGATCGTGTAACTTGTTGCACCTGTCTGATCAGAAGGAGCACTGCTGCCTCCGTTTGCATTATAAGAAAGGGTATATGATGATGCACTTACAAGCTCAATCGAAACATCGTAGTTTTGGCTAAGCATAAGCACGCTGTATTGTTGCGTGGTAAAATAATAATTATTACCGGCAACTAAATTATAAGTAAAATCTGCTTCTGAAGTTGATGACGAAGCCGTATTAATCAAACAATTTCCGCTCGAATTGTATAAATAGAGACGATTCTCAAGACCCGTTACAGAATTGCTGCCTGTACTGACTACACCCGTAAATTTATATGTACCACTTACCGAAGGTGTAAACTTATAACAAACGGTCTGGTTTCTGAACGCAGGGCTGACTGTCGTTGTTCCCGTATAAATAGTTGTCGCAGGTTTCCATACAGCGTATAGTGTAGTGTTGGAAGATAAAGTTATTTCATCAAGGGGAAAATACGAGCCGTTGGAAGCACTGCTGCTTTTTGCCCAACCGTCAAATGTATAACCGGTTCGTGTTGGCATTTCATAGGGGATGGCATATTCCGAACCACCGGTTTGACTGCTCGGGGTACCGGTACCACCGTTCGCATTATAAGATAACGTATAGGAAGGTCCGCTTATTGTAACATTTATCGTTAAAGTGGCAACTACATTTTTGTTACCTGTATACTTTTCATAAAGGGATGCGGTTATTTGTTTTGTTCCTGGCTTAATGCCATAAATAGTTAAGTATGAAGTGTATCCGTCTCGATAAAAAGAATCATAACCAATATAATCTTCATCATAATCAACCGATACTCCATACTCACCCGGATAACTTCCTGATGGCGTAAAAGTTATTGTTGATGAATTGGTTCCTTGCAAATCAAGAGTAACAGAGCTTTTATTGGCAATTAAATCTGCATCATAACCCACAACAAAGGTTCTGCTGAAATCCACATTCCACTCTGGTATAGTAACATTAATTGTATATGTATCGGCTTTTTCAAGAACAACGCCAATCCAACTATTATCATCATTTGAACGTGGAGATGATGAATACCGTATCGTTCCGTCCGAATAACGGATGCTTACAGTTACTGTATATGAATCATTAGCATAAGTGTTGTACAGATCACCGGTATTTGCATCATAAATTTTATACCAAATATAATATTTGTTCTGAGTCGTTCCATAAGTTACTTCAGGGCAATTGTAGTACGGTACTCCGTTTCCACCATTGGCAGAAGCCCATAATGCGATTTTTGTATCTCGTTGAACAGAATTATCTTCATATTCAGGAACACCAAAATAATAATCAGATATATAGTATGTATGAGAAGTAACACTATTGCTACTATTACCTTCTATTGTAGTAAATGTCGATCCGCTAACAGAAGCAACTAATCCTACGTGAGTCCAACCAGATGTGAAAAACAAGTCTCCAGGCTGGGGTGTATAATAATTGCCCATAAAATATCCACCATCTGATGCTTGTGAGCCACCAGCGTAGTATTTTAGATTAAAATAAGCTGAACTGTGACCTGCACACGCCGAGTTCTTTAGTATTGATGTAGATATTCCCGCTTGTCTGGCACACCAAGAAACAAAGTATGCACACCATTCATTAGGATTTGAACCAATTACTCTGCCATATTCCGTATAATTACCGGAGCCGCCGGAATTGTTTCCTCCTAACTCGCTGTTGCTATTACCTTCGTGATAGCCATACTGTGACCACGCAACATTTAAAATGTCTGTACGCTGGTTTCCAGTCAAGCTAACATTACACAATTTTGTGTAATATGAACTGGACGCATATGCGCTTGATACAGTTCCGTAAGGTGTTAATGCATTTGCTTTAATATATGATTCTGACAAAAATTGAATTGGAGAACTACCAATCAGAACAGAAAAAGCAAGTAAAATCGTCAACACACTTTTCAAAATCTTTTTCATATCAAACAACCTTTCCTTATGATTTTTTTCAAAAAGTAAACCTTTTGAAAAAAGTAGTTTGTGTGTTTTTGTTTGATGGTTTTTTCGAAAGCTGAATAAAATGTTATATTAATGTATTGATTTTTAAGAAAAATATGGTAATATAGTAGATGTATAATTAGGTTTCAAAAGGTTTACTTTTTGAGCCTTATTTTTGTTTTGTGAGGTTATATTCTCTCAATCGTCTATAAAAAGTTGCTTTGCTCATATTACATTTTTTGAGTGCTTGATCAAAGCTGATATGTTGTTTTTCATATTCTTTTACGATTTGAGAAAAATCAAGCGGCGGTTGAATTATCGGTCTGCCGAATTTTACTCCCCGAAGTTTTGCAGCCGCTATTCCTTCCGCCTGCCGTTTACGTATGTTTTCACGCTCATTCTGTGCAACAAAACTAAGAATCTGTAACACCAAATCAGCAATAAATGTTCCCATCAAATCCTTGCCGTTACGTGTATCGAGTAACGGCATATCAATAACACAGATATCAATTCCGATTTCCTTTGTCAGAATCCGCCACTGTTTTTGTATCTCTTCATAATTGCGTCCAAGCCGGTCGATGCTCAGAATATAGAGCAAATCGCCGGCTTTCAGTTTTTTAACAAGCTTTTTATACTTCGGTCTGTCAAAATCCTTGCCCGACTGCTTATCAATATAGATGTTTTTCAGTGGTATTTGTTTATCCTGCATTGCGAGTAACTGCCTGTCTTCGTTCTGGTCTGTGCTTGATACTCTAATGTATCCGTATGTTTTGTTCAAAATTTGTCACCCCGTTTTATTTCACTTCCTTTTCTGCCAAACAATATCATATCCCATAACATCAGCCATTTCGACGGCTTCGGAATATCGCAGAGAGCCTCGGCGGAGTTTACCCGAAAAGTTCGGTACGCTGTCGCTCCATCCGTATTCAAACGAAAGCATATCAACAAGCTCTCTCATCGTCATTCCCTCTTTTACTATGTAAGATTTGAGTTCGTTTCGTATATCCATTAAATCATCCTTTCAGTTTTTATTTGTGATGCACCGTTCAATATAGGTGCTGTTCATATTCATTGTTTCGTGTGTTTGTTTACGGTTTGGTGAATTGTCGCACATTTCCGTGAACCGTGTTCGCTCTTGGGCGTATCGCTGTTCTGTATGGATTCCCACACAAAACCGTTAATTAATTCGCTGATTTCACATCCTTTCATAAATTAATCGCCGTTCTGCCCGATGTTCGAGTTCCGACAGGCATTCCTCATATCTCTATGGGCGCTGTGCCGTCAGCCTTTCAGCTGCGCTCACTCTCTTTTGAGAGGTCATGGCGGTTTGTTCTCGTCGGCCGGTCATTCAATTGTATTGTTCCGTTACCCGTTGACTACATTTTAGCGAAAATGTTAGCTGTTTCCCGTATTTCCAAGAGGATGGAAATTTCATAAAAGTGTACAAAATCACATTAATGTACTGTAAAACGGACAGATAAGGGTGTAAAATATGGGCGAAGGAGTGATAATATGTATTTAAAATTAACCATACAAGAACGATTGAAAGATCTTAGAGCAGAACAAAAATTGACTCTCGAACAGCTTGCCGAGAAAACGGGAATCTCAAAATCTGCACTCGGCAAATACGAAACGGAAGAGTACAAGGATATTAGTCCGTTCAATCTTGTCACTCTTGCAAATTTCTACGGTGTTTCAACCGATTATCTGCTCGGTCTGACTGAACAAAAAAATCACCCGAATGCAGACATCAATAATCTGCATTTGAGTGATGATATGATTGACTTACTTGAAAGAGGTAAGATTAACACAAGACTTCTTTGTGAGATTGCAACCCACGAGAATTTCAGAAGATTTCTGACCGATATTGAAATCTATGTTGACCGCATTGCCGATATGAGAATCAACGATTTAAATGCCGTTCTCGGTGTTGTGCGAAATGCGGCAATGGAGAAATGCTCCGATGAAAACGATTTGTATGTCAGAACATTGGAGCTTGCACAGGTTGATGAAGATGAATATTTCAGCCATGTGATACATAAAGACCTTGACCGTATTATCAGTACAATCCGTGAAAACCACAAAACCGACAGAACAACAGCAGACACAGTTTCGCCTGCGGCAGATGCACAAAAGCAATTGCAGGATGCATTGAATTTTGAGGGTAGCGACGAAGAAAAGAAGGTCAGAATGTATCTCAACTCTCTCGGCATCGACTACGATTCTTTGACAAAAGAAGAACTGGTAACACAAATAAACATCCTCAAAAAATCAAAGCATATGAAAAGTCCGTATAGTCAAAGAGGGAAAACTAAAAAGAAACGTAAATAAAATGTATGAAAATCAGATAAATAGAGGCTCTGAATCCGTTGATACATAAGGAATTGGAAGTCCGATAATTGAAGGGTGTGTATAGTTTGACCTGTAACCCTGATTTTGTGTTTTATACATTACAACGGCAAGATTTTCAGTTTCAAAATTTTGATAAAATCATATTCGTTTTTCTTGTTTTGAATAAAGAAGTAAAAGCCATATAAGCTGATTTTATAGTCAACTTATATGGCTTCAGATTTTATAGAGTTATCTCATATCTGATAACGACGTGTAATCTGTATTGTTTCGCAGGTATTCTTCCATTTTGCCACTGAACAATAACCTGACATAACTCATCGGCTCGTTGTAGATGAGATAATCAAGTTCTGATGTTTCGTACATATTGTTTGCATATTCGTTTTCAACGGCAATGCAGTCGATTGATACCATTGAGTCGTCGGTTAACTTCACCTCAACACAAGCAGTGTCAATGTTGAATTCACAAGATTTAATATCGTTCATAAGGATACCTCCAAAATTTTATAATGATTTTGAAAGCATTTCAGCGTGGGTTGTTTGTTTCGGTATCCTTAATTCATATAGACCTACAAAGGTACTCCGATGGGAGAAAAACGACGAATGAACAAAAACAAGCGGCGGGATGATGGCATCCCGCCCTACGCATATCATAATTTACAATGAAAAACAAAGAATTTGTTCATGTTCTGACGACTTTATCAACAGTCAGACGCACCGCAGACGGCTTGTCTGCGGTGCGTCTTTTGTATTATCAGAAAATTTCTTTTGATGCGTTCTGCTTGAGTGCGATTGCGGTGAATTCATCAACGGACATTGCGCCGAGGTCACCCTCGCCTCTCTTGCGTACGGAAACTGCGCCGTCTTCGATTTCCTTGTCACCGACAAGCAGCATATAAGGAATCTTTGCAAGCTGTGCTTCGCGGATTTTGTATCCGATTTTCTCGCTTCTGTCATCAACGCTTGTTCTGAAACCGAGCTGTTCAAGGCTTGCGGCAACCTGCTTTGCATAATCGTGGTGACGGTCTGCGATGGGAAGAAGTCTTATCTGCTCGGGTGCAAGCCACAGCGGGAATGCACCGGCATATTTTTCAATAAGAAGTGCAAGTGTACGCTCGTAGCAACCGATTGAAGTTCTGTGAATGATATAAGGATTCTTCTTGACGTTGTCTGCGTCAACATATTCCATACCGAATTTTTCGGCAAGAAGCTGGTCAATCTGGATTGTGATAAGAGTATCTTCCTTGCCGAAAACATTCTTAATCTGGATATCAAGCTTCGGGCCGTAGAATGCGGCTTCGCCGATGCCGACCTTGTAGTTGATTCCGAGGTGGTCAAGGATTCTCTTCATCATGCCCTGAGCTTCATCCCACTGCTCGGGGGTACCGATGTATTTACCCGTGTCGGCAGGATCCCACTGTGAGAAACGGTAAGAAACATCTTCATAAAGGCCGAGAGTTTTAAGCATATAGATTGCAAGCTCAAGGCAGTTTTTGAATTCATCCTCAAGCTGCTCGGGAGTACACATAAGGTGACCCTCTGAAATTGTGAACTGACGGACACGGATAAGGCCGTGCATTTCGCCGCTTGCCTCGTTACGGAAAAGTGTTGAAGTTTCGTTGTAACGCAGGGGCAGGTCACGGTATGAGCGTGCGCGGTTGAGATATGCCTGGTACTGGAAGGGGCAGGTCATGGGACGAAGGGCAAAGACTTCTTTGTCGGTTGCCTCGTCACCCATTACAAACATACCGTCCTGATAGTGATCCCAGTGACCGGAAAGCTTGTAGAGGTCGCTTTTTGCCATATAAGGTGTCTTTGTGAGCTGCCAGCCTCTGCGCTGTTCTTCGTCTTCGACAAAACGCTGAAGAATCTGAATAACCCTTGCACCGTTGGGCAGAAGAATGGGCAGACCCTGACCGATAAGGTCGGATGTTGTGAAAAAGCCGAGCTCTCTGCCGAGCTTGTTGTGGTCGCGCTTTTTGGCTTCTTCAAGTGCGGCAAGGTGAGCCTCAAGGTCATCTTTTTTTGTGAAAGCCGTACCGTAGATACGCTGAAGCATCTTATTGTTGGAGTCGCCTCTCCAGTAAGCGCCCGTGCAGGAAGTGAGCTTAAAAGCCTTGACTCTGCTTGTATCGGGAATATGAGGGCCTGCGCAAAGCTCATCAAATTCGCCCTGCTTGTAGAAAGAAATCTTTTCGCCCTTGTCTGCGTGCTCCTGAATAAGCTCAACCTTGAAGGTTTCGCCCTTTGCCTGCATCATTTCGATTGCTTCGGCAGCATCAAGCTCATATTTTTCAAGGGCAAGACCCTCTTTGACAATCTTTTTCATTTCGTTTTCAATGTCGCCGAGAACATCGGGAGTAAAGGGTACATCGACATCGAAATCATAGTAAAAACCGTTTTCAACAGCGGGACCGATTGCAAGCTTTGCCTGCGGATAAAGTCTTTTGACAGCCTGAGCGAGAATATGTGAAGCTGTGTGGCGGAATGCCTTTTTACCCTCTTCATCATCAAATGTGACAATTTCAAGAGCGCAGTCTTTGTCAAGTGCGGTTCTTAAATCGGCAACCTCACCGTCAATGCGGCAGACGCAGGCAGCCTTGTAAAGACCCATACTGAGTTCTTTTGCAACCTCGGCAGCGGTAATTCCGGCGGGGAATTCCTTAACAATGCCGTCTTTTAATGTGATTTTAATCATTGTGTTCACCTGTGCTTTCTTATATTTTGGAATTTTGTTAACAAAAAAATAAAGCTTCATCCCGAAAAACAGGATGAAGCTTGAATGCTCCACGGTTCCACCCGTAATTGCAGAAAAAATCTGCCGCTCAAAAAGCCGTAACGTGGCAAACGTTCCGCCTTAATCAAAAAATGTTTTCGGCGGACTCTCGGCAGCGGTAGCAGACACCGGCAAAAAACGCGCTCACAGCCAACGGCGCGGATTCTCTGGATTTGCTTTGTGATGTGTGCCTTCTGCGTCAACGATTTTAAATATTGAAAGTATTTTACCACCGTTAAATTAACTTGTCAACATTTTTTCGTTTTTTACGCTTTAAAGTAAAAGACCCCTTGACAGATAATAATTAAAAGTATAATATAGGTATAATGGTGATATATTGTGCCGTTAACGTGGGTGTTTCGGCATTCAAATACCATTGGTTGATGTTGCGTAAGGCGCGGCATCGACTCAAAAATAAAAATTTACATATATAGGAGGCGAACTGTTACCTTGGAATGGTACTTAATTCTTATTGCCGCCGTCGTCGCAATCGTCCTTGGCGTTGTCGGTTTTATTCTCGGCGGTTTACATAGGAAAAAGGTTGCCGAGGCTGCCATCGGCTCCGCAACCGCGGAAGCTACACGCATAGTCAATGAGGCTATTGCGACAGCCGAGACAAAGAAAAAGGAAGCAATCCTTGAAGCAAAGGATGAAATCCACAAGCAGCGCACCGAAACCGAAAAAGAGCTTCGCGAAAGACGCAGCGAGGTTCAGCGACAGGAACGCAGACTTGTTCAGAAAGAAGAAAATCTGGACAAGAAAAGCGACAACCTCGAAAAGAAAGAAGATGTTCTCAACGCAAAAATCAAAGAGGCTGAAAACAGACTTGAAGAGGTTGAAACCATAAAGAGAAGCCAGTTTGAAATGCTTGAAAAAATTTCAGGCTTCACAAAAGAACAGGCTAAAGACTACCTGCTCACAGCGCTTGAACAAGATCTCACCCACGAAAAAGCGCTCAGAATTCAGGAAGCCGAAACAAAAGCTAAAGATGATGCTGACAGACTTGCCAGAGAAATCATCACAACCGCCATTCAACGCTGTGCCGCTGACCACGCCGCCGAGGCTACCGTTTCCGTTGTTTCAATTCCCAACGACGAAATGAAGGGCCGCATCATCGGCCGTGAGGGCAGAAACATCAGAACCCTTGAAACAATCACGGGTGTTGACCTTATCATTGACGACACACCCGAAGCAATCACCGTTTCAAGCTTTGACCCCGTCAGACGCGAGGTTGCAAGGCTTACACTCGAAAAACTTATTCTTGACGGCAGAATCCACCCCGCAAGAATTGAAGAAATGTACGAAAAATCCAAAAAAGAAGTTGAAACAACCGTTAAGCAGACCGGTGAGCATGCCCTTATTGATGCCGGTGTAAACGGCGTTCATCCCGAAATCGTCAAGCTGCTCGGTAAGCTTAAGTACCGCACAAGCTACGGTCAGAATGTTCTCAACCATTCTCTTGAGGTTTCGTATATTGCCGGTTTGCTTGCTTCCGAGCTTGGCATTGACCCAAAACTTGCAAAGCGTGCAGGTCTTCTCCACGATATCGGTAAGGCTCTTGACCACGAAATTGACGGCTCACACGTTGATCTCGGTGTTGAGTTTGCCAAGAAGTATAAAGAAGACGAAAATGTTCTTCACGCAATCAAGGCTCACCACGGTGACGTTGAACCCAAAACTCTTGTTGCCTGCCTTGTTCAGGCTGCGGACGCAATTTCTGCGGCAAGACCCGGTGCAAGACGTGAAAATGTTCAGAGCTACATCAAGCGCCTTGAAGCCCTCGAGGGCATTGCCGCTTCATTTGAGGGCGTTGACCGCACCTTTGCCATTCAGGCGGGCCGTGAGGTCAGAATTATGGTTAAGCCCGAAGCTGTCAATGATGACCGTATGGTACTTCTTGCCAGAGAGGTTGCCAAGAAAATTGAGGAAACCCTTGAGTATCCCGGTCAGATTAAGGTTCATATTATCAGAGAAAGCAGAGCCTTTGACTACGCTAAATAACGAATTTAAGGAACTGTCTTCACTCGGAGCCGCACCCGCGGCTCCGACAAGGCAGTTTTTTATTTGGAATTTCAGATTTACTTTTCGGAAGGAGGTTTTTTGTGAATATTCTTGTCATCGGCGATGTCGTCAGCGCACACGGTTGCGACTTTTTGCAGAAAAGACTGCCCCCATTCAAACGTCTCAAGCACATTGACCTTTGCATTGCAAACGGTGAAAATTCTGCCGCAGGCAACGGTATCACCCCCTCCTCCGCACAATCTCTTTTTGACAGCGGCGTTGATATCATTACAACAGGTAACCATGTTTACCGCCGCAGAGAATTTTACGAAACACTTGAAGAAAACGAAAATATTATCCGTCCCGCAAACTTCGCCCCGCAAAACCCCGGCAGAGGCTTCACCGTTGCCGATATGGGCAGTGTAAGGGTGGGGGTAATCAACCTTGCGGGTAACGCTTACATGGAAAATTCCGACAACCCTTTCAGAGTTGTTGATGATATAATTAAAAAACTTTCGGATTGCAGAATAATCCTCGTTGATTTTCACGCGGAGGCAACCGCCGAAAAGCGTGCAATGGGTTTTTATCTTGACGGCAGGGTTTCCGCCGTTTTCGGCACCCACACCCACGTGCTCACCGCTGATGAGCAGATTCTGCCAAACGGCACCGCTTACATCACGGATATCGGTATGACGGGTGCAAAGCAATCCGTATTGGGTGTAAAACCCGAAATTTCAGTAAATTGGCTCAAAACCGGAATGCCTGCACGCTTTGATGCGGCTGACGGCGACTGTATGCTTAACGGCTGTATTTTTGAAATCGACCCGAAAACGGGCAAAGCAATCGGTGTTGAACGAGTTAATGTGGAGTAGGTGTAAAAATGCAAAAGCTTTTAAGCTATATGCGCAGTGCCTGCGAACAATATAATATGATTGAAGAGGGCGACAGAATTGCCGTTGGACTTTCCGGCGGCAAGGATTCCGTTGCTTTGCTTTCGGCACTCGCTCAACTGCGCACTTTTTATCCGAACAAATTTGAGCTTGTCGCAATCACCCTCGACCCTCGTTTCGACGATACCGACGGAGACTACTCGGGCTTACAGGCGCTTTGCGAAAAGCTTGAAGTCCCTTACATCATCAAGCGCACCGAGCTTGCAAAAATTATTTTCGACATCCGAAAGGAATCAAACCCCTGCTCACTTTGTGCAAGAATGAGGCGCGGCGCTCTGCACGACGCAACAAAAGAGGCAGGCTGCAACAAAATCGCACTGGGTCACCATATGGATGATGTTGCGGAAACGTTTATGATGAATCTTCTCGGCGGCGGCACCCTCGACTGTTTCTCGCCCGTCACCTATCTTTCACGCAAGGATATTTATATGATAAGACCGATGATTTTTGCGCGCGAAAGTGACTGCGCAAGAGTTGTCAGAAAGCTTGAATTACCCGTTGTTAAAAGCAAATGCCCCGCCGACGGCAATTCCCACAGGGAGGAAACAAAGCAGTTTCTGTCCTCCCTCGAAAAGAAATACGGCGATGTGCGCGGCAAAATCCTCGGCGCAATGCAGAGGAAGGGTGTAAACGGATATTAATATGGATTTGCCCAAAAGAAAACATCCCAGACTCAAAAATTATGATTACAGTCAAAACGGATGTTATTTTGTTACGTTTTGTGTAAAAAACAAAAAATGCTTGATGAGTTCAGTCAAGGTAGGGCGGGATGCCCACATCCCGCCGCAAACAGAATTATCGGATATCGGGATAATTTCGGAAAAATATATTCTGAACATCGAAAAAGTATATAATAACATTCACGTTGACAATTATGTTATAATGCCTAACCATATTCATTTGCTTCTTCTTTTTTATTCTCCGTCTGCCGATGACGGCGGGATGAGGGCATCCCGCCCTACCTTACAAACCGTTGTTCGCTCTTTAAAGACAATGATTACCAAAGAAATAGGTTTTTCGATTTGGCAGGACTCTTTTTATGAACATGTGATTCAAGAAGATGAAGATTACTTCAATTCATGGAGATATATCGATGAAAATCCGCACAAATGGTTAATCAATAAAGGTGAAGATTATTAACAAGGAGATTTTTTATGATTTTATCCGATAAAACATTAATGAAAATGCTTGATGAAGGCTCGTTGGTTGCTGAACCTCTTGAAGCCGGACAGATTCAGCCCGCAAGCATTGATATCAGACTCGGCAACACATTCAGCATTGTTGAAGATTCTTCAAGCGGTGTAATTACACTTGAGCATAAAATTGAATACAGAACAATTGAAACCGATACATACGTTTTGCTCCCCGGTCAGTTCGTTCTGGCAACAACAATGGAGTATTTTGAACTGCCCGATGACCTTACCGCTTTTGTTGAGGGAAGAAGTTCATTGGGAAGAATGGGTCTGTTTATTCAAAATGCCGGTTGGGTTGACCCCGGATTCAAGGGCGAAATCACGCTCGAGCTTTTCAATGCCAACCGCTGTGCGATAGAACTGAAGGCGGGTCGCCGCGTAGGACAGCTTGTGTTTGCGAAAATGGATGACAAAGCGCTTAATCCTTACTGCGGTAAATATCAGGGACAAAAGGGCGCCACAGGCTCAAGAGTCTTTATGGATAACGAAATAAAATAACGGATTAAATTTATAGTTTCTTTCAGAAAGGTTGATATATAATGAAATATGCAATTGTTTTATATGACGGAATGGCGGATTATCCCGTCGATGCACTTGGCGGCAAAACTCCGATGGAGCTTGCAAAAAAGCCCAACCTTGACCGTCTTGCAAAATTCGGTGAGGTCGGCCTTGTCAAAACCGTTCAGGACGGTCTCAAGCCCGGCAGTGACATTGCAAACCTCAGCGTTCTCGGCTATGACCCCAAGAAATATTACACGGGCCGTTCTCCCCTTGAGGCAGTGAGCATCGGTGTGAAAATGGCAGACGATGACATTGCTCTTCGCTGTAACATTGTTACGGTCAGCGACGAGGAAAACTATGACGAAAAGACAATGGTTGACTATTCGGCGGGCGATATTTCAAGCGCCGAGGCCGCAAAAATCATCGAAACCGTTCAGGAACATTTCGGCGGCGGTGAATTTGATTTCTATGCAGGTGTCAGCTACCGTCATTGCCTGATTTTCCACAACGGCACAACCGACCTCGGCAAAATGACACCTCCCCACGATATTTCGGGCAGAGTTGTCGGTGAATACATTTCAACTTCCGAAAACGCAAAAAAGCTTACGGCAATGATGCGTGAAAGCTATTCTTTCCTCAAAGACCATCCCGTTAACCTTGAAAGAGTCCGCAACGGCAAAGCTCCCGCAAACTCAATCTGGCTCTGGGGCGAAGGAAGCCGTCCTTCTCTGCCGTCGTTTGAATCAATGTTCGGCAAAAAAGGCAGCATCATTTCGGCGGTTGACCTGCTCAAGGGTATCGGCATCTGCGCAGGTATGAACACACCCGAGGTTGAAGGCGCAACAGGCTACATCGACACAAACTTTGTCGGCAAAGCAAGTGCCGCTGTCAGCGAATGGAAAAGCGGTCAGGACCTTGTTTATCTTCACTTTGAAGCTCCCGACGAGTGCGGCCACCGTAACGAGCCCGAAAACAAGGTGCGGTCAATCGAACTGATTGACGAGCAGGTTTTGCCCGTTCTTTTCGATTACCTTGACGGTTGCGGCGAGGATTACAAAATTATGGTTCTCCCCGACCACCCCACACCCATCAAAACACTTACACACGCCTCTGACCCCGTACCTTATGTGATTTATCACAAGGGCGGCGAAAAGGAAAGCGGCGTTGAAAATGTCAACGAAAAAACAGCCGCCGCAACGGGCAATTACACCGATGTCGGCTACACATTAATCAAAAGATTTCTGGAGGACTGAAAAATGGAAAATTACAGACCTGAAACCAAATGCGTATTCTCGGGCTACCGCCCCAAAAACGGCGAGCCCAGACAGCTCCCCATAATTCACAGCACAACATTTAAATATGATTCCAGCGAAGCAATGGGCAAGCTTTTTGACCTTGAAGCAGACGGATATTTCTACACCCGTCTGCAAAACCCCACAAACGACCACGTTGCCGCAAAAATCTGCGACCTTGAGGGCGGTGTCGCCGCAATGCTCACCTCTTCCGGTCAGGCGGCTTCTTTCTACTCAATTTTCAACATTGCCTCCGCAGGCGACCACATTGTCTGTTCTTCCGCAATTTACGGCGGCACATTCAATCTTTTCAACGTCACAATGAGAAAGCTCGGCTTTGAATTCACCTTCGTTAAACCCAACGCAACTGACGAAGAACTCAATGCCGCATTCAAGCCCAACACAAAGGCTGTTTTCGGCGAGACCGTTTCCAATCCCTCTCTTGAGGTGCTTGACATTGAGCGCTTTGCAAAAGCCGCACACGCACACGGCGTTCCGCTGATTGTTGACAACACCTTCCCCACCCCCATTAATTGCCGTCCGTTTGAATTCGGCGCAGATATCGTAACGCACTCCACCACTAAATATATGGACGGTCACGGTTCGGGTGTCGGCGGCTGCATTGTTGACTCCGGCAATTTCGACTGGACGCAGAACGATAAATATCCGGGTCTGACAACCCCCGACGATTCTTACCACGGCATCACCTATACCGAGCGTTTCGGCAAGAGTGCTTACATCGTCAAGGCAACCGCACAGCTTATGCGCGACCTCGGCTCAATCCCTGCACCGTTCAACGCATTCATGCTCAATTTCGGTCTTGAGACACTTGCGCTGAGAATGGAAAGACATTGCCAGAACGGTCTTGCCGTTGCAAAATACATGAAGGACAGCGAATATGTTGAAAGTGTAACCTTTCCCGCACTTGAGGGTGACAAGAGCTATGACCTTGTCCAGAAATATATGCCCAAGGGTACCTGCGGCGTTGTTACATTCAGAATCAAGGGCGGCAGAGAGGCTGCAACCAAATTTATGGACAGCTTAAAGCTTGCTCAGATTGCAACCCACGTTGCCGATGCTCGCACCTGCTGCCTGCACCCGGCAAGCACAACCCACCGTCAGCTTACCTCTCAGGAGCTTGCAGACTGCGGTGTTTACGACAACCTTATCCGCCTTTCGGTCGGCATTGAAAATATCGACGATATCCTCGAAGATGTCGAGCAGGCACTGATTGCTTCACAGAAATAATTAATAATGTAATATATAAAGGCGCACCCTTTCGTTTAACCGACGGGCTGCGCCTTGTTTTTATATTTTTGAAAAATTTTTTGTAAATTAAAGATGAGCTTTTGCTATGAAAAACGAAGAAAAACGAAGGAAACAAGAGATTGCAGAATGTAAATTAAAAAACTCAAAAAAAAGTATTGACAGACAAACAACCTTGTGTTAATATATGCAGGCACGAAAAAAATATCGGAGGAATAGTTATGTCAACTTATATGCCCAAAGCCGGCGACATCACCCGTAAGTGGTATGTTATTGACGCCGCAGGCAAAACCCTCGGCAAGGTTGCTGTCGAAGCTGCTACCCTTCTTCGCGGCAAGCACAAGCCCACTTTTGCACCCCACGCTGACTGCGGTGATCACGTTATCATCATCAACAGCGACAAGGTTGTTCTCACCGGCAAAAAGCTCGACCAGAAAAAGTATTATCATCACACCGGTTACATCGGTCACCTCAAAGAGGTTAAGTATTCAACCCTTATGAAGACAAGATCCGATTTCGCCGTAACCCTTGCTGTTAAGGGTATGCTTCCCGACACAGTCATCGGCCGCAAGGCTCTCACAAGACTTCGCGTTTTCAAGGGTGCAGAGCACGTTCACGCAGCTCAGAAGCCCGAAACTTGGGAATTTTAAGAAAGGGAGGCTAATTTAAATGTACGATTCTAATCCTTACTTCTACGGCACAGGCCGCAGAAAGAGCTCAGTTGCCAGAGTCCGCGTTTATCCCGGCACAGGCAAAATCATAATCAACGACAGAGACATTGACGATTATTTTGGTCTTGAAACACTCAAGCTCATCGTTCGTCAGCCTCTCGCTCTTACAGACACAGCAGAGAAGTTTGACATCGTTTGCCGCGTAAGCGGTGGCGGCGTAACAGGCCAGGCAGGCGCAATCCGTCACGGCCTTTCCCGTGCACTTCTTCAGTATGACGAAAACCTTCGCCTTACACTCAAGAAGGCAGGCTTCCTTACCAGAGACCCCAGAATGAAGGAAAGAAAGAAATACGGTCTCAAAGGCGCTCGCCGTGCACCCCAGTTCAGCAAAAGATGATTTTTCCCGAATGGGGATTATCACAGCCCTCGGAATCAACCGATTCCGGGGGTTTTTGTTTTTTCCCCTTGCTTTGCCAATAAAAAAACGGAGGCTGAGTGCCTCCGTTTTGCTATTTTGTTGCATTTTCCATAAAGTCAAGCACACGCTCAACAAGCCTCAGTTTCAGCTCGTCACGCAACAGACGCACCGTTATTGCAGGCTTGCCGTTTATTGCCGTTACAACAACTCTGCCCTTAAGGTGCGCGGCAACAGACGAAATTTTCTGCATATCAAGGTCGGCAACATACATTACAATTCTGTCGCCCTTGAGCGAAATTTCGTAGATATCCTGCTTTACCGCCCTGCCCCTGAGCAGAGCGATTCTGATAAGGCCGCCAACGCTTTCGGGCATATCACCGAATCGGTCAATAAGCTCATCAACAACATCGTTCGCATCCTCTTCGGTTTTGATGTCGGCAATTCTGCGGTAAATGCGTAATCTCTGAGGCACGCTTTCAATGTATTCGGGCGGAATGTAGGCATCAATGGGCAAATCAATAACACATTCCTTTTCCTGGATTGCGGGCACATCCTCGCCTTTTTCTTCACGGATTGCCTGCTCAAGAAGCTTCACATACATTTCATAGCCGACGGAGTCCATATGGCCGTGCTGCTGTGCGCCGAGCACATTGCCCGCACCGCGAAGCTCAAGGTCACGCATTGCAATTCTGAAGCCTGAGCCGAATTCCGTGAATTCCTTGATTGCATCCAGTCTGTGCGTTGCAATTTCGGAAACCTGCTTGCCGCGAGTGAAGGTAAAATATGCGCTTGCACGCCTTGCAGAACGACCGACCCTGCCTCTTATCTGGTGAAGCTGGGCAAGGCCCATTCGGTCGGCATCTTCAATAATAAGCGTGTTTGCGTTGGGCACATCGACACCCGTTTCAATGATTGTTGTGCAGACAAGAATGTCAATTTCACCCTCCAGCAACCTGCGCCAGATTTCGCTCAGCTCGTCTTCACTCATTTTGCCGTGTGCAATGCCGACAACGGCATCGGGAAGAAAATCTTTGATTGCGGCGGCGGTTTTTTCAATTGTTTCAACACGGTTGTGCAGGTAATAAACCTGTCCGCCGCGCCTTAACTCGTGTTGCATTGCCTGAACAAGCACAGACATATTGTGCTCAATTACATAGGTCTGAACGGGCAATCTGTCTGACGGTGCCTCTTCCAGCAATGACATATCGCGGATTCCCGACATCGCCATATTCAGCGTACGCGGAATTGGTGTTGCGGTAAGAGTCAGCACATCGACATTCGGGAAAGCCGTTTTAAGCTTTTCTTTCTGTGCAACACCGAAGCGCTGTTCCTCATCAATAATAATAAGTCCGAGGTCACGGAATTCGATATCTTTGGAAATGAGTCGGTGTGTGCCGACAACAATGTCAACAGCACCGCGTTTAAGGTCGGTGACGGTGCGTGTTATCTCTTTGCGTGTGCAGAAGCGTGAAAGCATTCTGCTTTCAATCGGGAAGCCTTCAAAGCGCTTCTGAATTGTCTGATAATGCTGCAGGGCAAGAATGGTCGTGGGCACGAGAATTGCGCACTGCTTGCCGTCGGCAACGCATTTGAACACCGCCCTCAGCGCAACCTCAGTCTTACCGAATCCGACGTCACCGCAAAGCAGTCTGTCCATAGGATAAGGCTTTTCCATATCCTTTTTGATTTCCTCAATGCAACGAAGCTGGTCATCCGTTTCATCAAACTCAAAGCGGCGCTCAAAGTCGCTCTGCATATCAATATCCGGCGAAAAAGCGTGACCCTCAAGGCGCAGACGCTTTGAGTAAAGCGCAATAAGCTCTTTTGCCATATCCTTAACGGCAGAGCGTACCCTTGAACGGGTTTTCTGCCAGTCGTTACCGCCGAGTCGGTTTAATTTGAGCGGCTTGTCAGGGTTTACCGCACCGATATATTTTGACACCTGATCAAGCTGTGTAACAGGTACATAAAGCACGTCTGCCTTATCATACTGAATTTTAATGTAATCTTTTACAGTGCCGCCCGTTTCAAGCTTTGCAATTCCCTCAAAAATGCCGATGCCGTGGGCTGAATGAACAACATATTCACCGCGGTGCAATTCATCCAGATTATTGAAGGCGTTGCGGTTTGGTCTTTTGCCCGGGGCAGGCACACGCTTTTTCGGAACAGCGCGGCTTGAATAGGTAATCACCGTTGCACGTGCACCCGGATACTCAAAGCCTGCCGAAAATCCGCCCGTCATTACGCAGACAACATTGGCAGGAAACGTTTCGGGCGCTTTTTTGAAAAACATTACATTTATGCCTTCGTTTTCGAGGTCACCGTAAAGCGCGTGTGCCGACTTGTCTGTGCCGGCAAGCACAACAACCGTGCTGTCTTTTCGGCTGTTAACCACGGAAACGTCCTCAAGCAAAGCCGTGATTGAGCCGTTCCACGGAGTAATCTGCTTGGCGGTAAAGGTGATAAGCTCTTTAACGGGCGTGTCAAAGCTGCCGCGCGGCAGGTGGTCAAGGTAAAGTGCGCCGTGTTTTTCATAGCGTGCAATAACCTGTGCCTTCGAAAGCGTAAAACAATCAAGACCCTTGCAGACCGTGCCGTCTGAAAGCATACCCTTGACGGTTTCGTTCATTATCTGCTCGCAGGCACCGAGTTTGTCCGAAACGGAAAAGCTCTCACACACGGCAAGCTGACAGCTTTCGGCATAATCAAAAATGCTTGCCGCCTGCGGATATATTACAGGCAGGTATTTGTCATAAGAGTTGAAACGCACACCGTGACTGATTGCCTCCAGCTCAAAGTCAAGCGTTTCCCTCGCTTTGCCCCTGATTTTATTTTCTTTGATATGATTTTCGATAAGCGCGGCAAGAGTTTCCTCGTCACACAGCACCTCACGCGCAGGAGTTATGCGCACAGAGTCGATATTCTCAAGTCTTCTCTGCGTTTCGGTGTCAAAAGGAGCAAGACTGTCAACGGTGTCGCCCCAGAATTCAACACGGTAAGGCATTGCGGAATCGGGAGGGAAAAAGTCGATAATTCCGCCCCTGACAGAAAACTGACCGCAACCGTCAACCTGTTCGCTTCTGATATAGCCCGCACGGATGAGAGAAATTTCAAGCTCGCCGTGGTCATAATCACAGCCGGATTTGATTGTGAAACTGCGCTCTGCAAGGATTTTCGGAGGCACAGTCAACTGCATTGCCGCCTCTGCCGACAAAACAACCGCGTCAAAATCGCCCGACAGCATTCTGTCAAGCGCCTTTAAGCGAAGATGCTCATACTCGCGCGAAACCGTGTCATTTGAACGGAAAGAAAAATCTCTGGCAGGATAAAGTAATGCTTCGTTGCCGAAAGCCTTCAGGTCGCTGACAAGTCGGCTAGCCTGCGCCTCATCGGGCGTAATGACAAGAAAACGCTTAAACGTCGTTTCACGCAAAGCAGAAACAACGTGCGCCTTATGGATATGAGAAAGACCCGTAACACCCAGAGGTGTACGGTTTTTCATCACCGCTGTCAGAAGCGATGAAAATTCACCTGTTTTTTTAATAAGTTGTGAAAAACAATTCATTTTATCACCGTTTAAATATTGACGCCGTGTCGGCGCAAAGCTTCACAAAGGGCGGGCATATCGGTATGGGAATGAACGTGACCCGCAATGCCGACTGCGGCGGCGCCCTCAATGTTTGCGGCAACATCATCAATAAAGAAGCACTCTTGCGCCTTGAGAGAATATTTGTTGAGCAAAGCCTCATAAATTCCCTTGTCGGGTTTGTTGATGTGGTAATCCGCCGAAATCACCGTGCCGTCAAACAAACTGAGTGCAGGTATTTTTTTGGAATATTCGTGAAAAGCATACGATGCGTTTGACAAAAGATAGATACCGTAGCCGTTATCCTTGAGTGCCTTTATAAAATCGGGCATCCACTCAAACGGCGGCATTTCGTCGCCCCAGTTATGCACAATTGATGCAACCTTTTCAAAATATCTTTCGGGAATTTTATCCTTTGCGGCGGCAAGCGCCTCTTCTTCGGTGAGAACACCCCTGTCCATCTCTGTCCAGAGTTTGTTTCTGAAAAGGCAACCAAGCAGAATACGGCAGTCATCCTCATCAAAATATTTTGCAAGGGCTTTTTCGGGATTGTAGTCAATTATGACGCCGCCCAAATCAAATATAATGTTTTTAATCATAATGCTGTTTGCTCCTTGACAAAAACATCTTGCCCCGGAGTCACAGACCCCGGGGTGTGTAAATGTTATTTTATTAGTCGTTATTTCTTCTGGGAGGTCTTCTGTTGCCGCCGTTGCGATTGTCTCTGCGGGGACCTGCGGGACGGCGAGGCTCAACCTCGTTTTCGGGAACAAGACCTTCAACCTCAATAAGTGCCTCGCGGCGTGAGAAATTGAGTCTTCCCTGGTCGTCGATGGGAAGAACCTTTACGATAACTTCGTCGCCGACGGTTACAACATCCTCAACCTTTTCGACTCTCTTGACGTCGAGCTGGCTGATGTGTACCATACCCTCTTTGCCGGGAGCGATTTCAACAAAAGCACCGAAGCTCATAAGGCGGGTTACGATGCCCTTGTAAATTGCGCCGACCTCGGGGTCATTGGCAATTGTTTCAACAATGCTGATTGCTCTCTTTGCGTTGTCGATATCGGTTGCGGAAACGAATACGGAGCCGTCTTCCTCAACATCAATCTTACAGTCGCACTCAGCACAAATCTTCTGGATAACCTTGCCCTGCTTACCGATGACATCACCGATCTTGTCGGGGTCAATCTTTGTGGTGAGCATCTTGGGTGCCCACTTTGAAAGCTCTGCACGGGGCTCGGAAATTGCGGGAAGCATAATTTCATCGAGAATATAGCATCTTGCTTTGTAAGTCTTTTCAAGAGCTTCCTTGATGATTTCGGGGGTAAGACCGTGAACCTTGAGGTCCATCTGGATAGCTGTGATACCCTTCTTGGAGCCTGCAACCTTGAAGTCCATATCGCCGAAGAAATCTTCAAGGCCCTGAATGTCAACCATTGTCATGAAGCGGTCACCCTCGGTAACAAGACCGCAGGAAATGCCTGCAACGGGAGCCTTGATGGGAACGCCTGCTGCCATAAGTGAAAGAGTTGAACCGCAGACTGAGCCCTGTGAGGTTGAACCGTTGGAGGAAAGAACCTCGGAAACAAGGCGGATGCAGTAGGGGAACTCTTCAACAGAGGGGATAACGGGAAGGAGTGCTCTTTCGGCAAGAGCGCCGTGACCGATTTCACGTCTGCCGGGACCGCGGCTGGGCTTTGTTTCACCGACGGAGTATGAGGGGAAATTGTAATGGTGCATATAGCGCTTTGTTTCCTCTTCGTCAATACCGTCAAGAAGCTGAGCGTCGCTTACGGGACCGAGGGTTGTTACGGTGAGAACCTGAGTCTGACCTCTGGTGAACATACCCGAGCCGTGAACTCTGTCAAGCAGGTCAACCTCTGCATTAAGAGGACGGATTTCATCAATGCCTCTGCCGTCAACACGCTTGCCGTCATCAAGAAGCCAGCGGCGGACAACATATTTCTGAACCTTGTAAAGACATTCTTCAATCTTTACTTCCATTTCGGGATAGATTTCGTCAAACTTTTCGTGAACCTTATCGTAAACGGGCTTGAGTCTTTCGTCTCTGATGCGCTTGTCGTCTGTGTCGAGAGCAAAGCGGATATCTTCGATTGCGAAATCCTTGATAGCCTCATACATTTCGGGGTCGGGATCGTTTGAGGGGAAGTCAACCTTTTCCTTGCCGCACTCAGCCTTGATGGTGTTGATAAACTCAACAACGCGCTGATTTTCCTTGTGTGCAAACATAATGCCGTCAAACATATCTTCGTTTGAAACTTCGTTTGCGCCCGCTTCAATCATTGCAACAAGGTCGCTTGTGGAAGCAACTGTTACATACATTTCGGAAACCTCACGCTGTGCGAGTGTGGGGTTAATAACAAACTGACCGTCAACAAGGCCGACAACACAGCCTGCGATGGGGCCGTCCCACGGAATTTCGGAAATGGAGATTGCGATTGAAACGCCGAGCATTGCAGCGATTTCGGGCTGGCAGTCGGGGTCAACTGACATAACGGTTGCAACAACACCGACATCATTTCTCATATCCTTGGGGAAAAGGGGTCTGATGGGTCTGTCGATTACGCGGGAAGCAAGGGTTGCCTTTTCGCTTGCCTTGCCTTCTCTTCTCTGGAAAGAACCGGGGATTCTGCCGACAGCGTAAAGCTTTTCTTCAAAATCGACGGAAAGGGGGAAGAAATCAACGCCTTCGCGGGGCTTTGCAGCCATTGTTGCAGTACAAAGAACGTTGGTTTCGCCGTAGCGGACAAGACATGCGCCTCCGGCGAGCTGAGCCATTTTACCGACCTCGACCACGAAGGGACGGCCGGCGATTTCTGTTTCGTAAGTTTTGAATGACTTGAAAAACATAATTTTACCTCTCTGAAATATATTTCTTCAAACGGCTCGCGGACTTAGCAATAAATCCGATGTCCGAAAAGTGTCGGGCACCCGATTCACTGCTAAAACCTTACGACCGTTTGTAAGATTCGTTGTTGCAAAAAATCGCAAGAAAGCAGGCAGAATCGATATCCTGCCTGCTCCGGATGATTCATTATTTACGGATACCGAGTCTTGCAATGATTGAACGGTAACGCTCAATGTCAACCTTCTGAAGGTATGCAAGAAGGTTACGTCTGTGACCGACCATCTTAAGAAGGCCGCGACGAGAGTGGTGATCCTTTTTGTGAATCTTGAGATGCTCGGTAAGGTCATTGATTCTCTTTGTGAGAACAGCGATCTGTACCTCGGGTGAACCTGTGTCGCCCTCGTGAAGAGCATACTCCTGCATGATTGCGGTTTTTTCTGCCTGTGTCATTTGTTTTCACCTCATTAAAATTTTTACCTCAAAACCCAGAAGGCGGCAGGTGATGACCGTGAAACGGTATGATCCGCAAACCGAGTTTCGGGCGATGCAAAGTGGAGTATATCACACTTATTTCCATTTGTAAAGCCTTTTTTAAAATATTTTATATATGCGCCGATTCACGCGGCCACATATATTGTATTGAGGAGCTTTCCTCAAAAGACAAGACCCCGCTGTTTCGGGTGGTGCCGAGTGCATCCACAGGGGAGCCGCGAACAACAGGGCGGGGTCATTATATAAATTGCTTAATCGGAAAGAACTTTATCAAGCGCTTCAAGCGGGTCAACGTTTGTGCCGTCAATCACAACTTCAAAATGCAGATGTTCGTCATCGGCGGATTCGCAAGGCACAACACCGAGCGTGCCGACTTTGTCACCTGCACTCACGCTGTCACCGACGCTTACGGTTGATCCGCTTTGAAGTCCGCAATATTTTGCGGTCATTTTGTTGCTGTGTTCTATTTCAACAACACAGCCCCAGAAGCTGTCTTCATAAACGGCTTTAACCGTGCCGTCGGCAACAGAATTGACGACATTGCCCTTTGCACCGGCAAAATCAATGCCGTTGTGCACACGCCAGTCTCCCATTGTTTTTGAGCGCACCATTTCTCCGTTGCTGTAATCTTTAATAATATCCGTACCCATCGGTAAAACAAAGTTACTCTGAACTGTTTCTGACTGCTTTTCGGTTTTGTCCGCAACAGTTTCGCTTCGCTCGTCGGAAACACCAGAATGCGGTGCGTTTGCGCGCTGTGTGTCAAGGCTTGTGTCTGACAAAGCATCGTTCCACTCAATTGTAATGCGTGAATAATCGGTGACGGAGGTTGTTGCATCAGCTTCAGTTTTGTCTCTGACCGCACCCCATACACCTGCGCCAACGCTCAGCACGCACAGCGCAAGAATGAAATAAAAACTTTTGTCTGTAATTTTTTTGAATTTTCTGTTTTTCATTTTCTCGCCCCTTTTTAAATCTTGCCAATATATTTTTGACAGAACATAAAAAAATATACAAACAAAAACGACCGAGCCTTGCTCGGTCATTTTTCAAAACACCTTTAGCCCGTAACATTTGCGGAACTGCCGCCGTTATCCGTTCCGCTCATTCCGCCTGTCGGGTCACTCATGGAATCGGTCAGGTCGGACAGGCCTTCGCTGACACCGTCCGAAAGGTCGGTCAGCACAGAATTGTTGCCGTTGCCTGATGTGCTGTCCGCACGGGTCGTGTCGGTGACGCGCGTTGTGTCGGTATCACTTGTCATAATTCCCTGTGTTGTATCTGTAACCTTGCCGTCATCGGCACCGCCGCAGGCAGCAAAAACAACAGAAACAAGAAGAACAAGAACCACAATTGCAAACGCAGTCTTTTTCATTTCAATTCTCCTTTTTGCGCAAAAAATAGGCTTACGCCAACACTATTATTGGCGTTAAAAAGGGGGTTATTCATCGGATAAAAGGGAAATTTTTCTTTCATCAAGAGTTACGGCATCAAGCAGAATTTTTGCCGTTATTGTTTCTTTTCTGCACAGCATTTCATAACAAAGCACACCGTTTTCATCAAAAACAAGCCGATGAGAAACATAATCTGATGCTTTTGAAATTTTTGCAATCGCCTCTTCTTCGGAAGCGATATTTTCCGGCACGGTGCGGTTACGGTGGTTTTCAATATATCCCGAAGCATCCAGACTCACAAGACGTCCCGTAACAAGTGAAATACAAAGCACAACCGTATCACCCAGACACACGGCACCGTCAGTTCTTGCCGCAAAGACAAAAGTGACGGCGCTGTCACACGCAAACGATTTTATATATTCAAAATCGGAATAGCAAAACTCGGAAAGCCTCTCCCCTGCCCGCTCAATTGCATCGTCAAAATCAAGCTCGGGTTTACCCTTATCAGCATCACTGACATAAGAAAAAATCAGTCCGCCGCGTTTTGTAATACAGATTTCCGTACTGCGGTGCTCAAAGCGGTAACACTCAACCGTACCGTGCAAATCTTCTCCGCCCCGCAACAAAACAGGTGTAATCCCCAAAAACTCCGCCGCGATTTTTGCCGCTTCGCCGCGTGTAACTCCCGGAAGCTTTTCAGCCCCGTCCCACACCTTGCCCAAGGCTGTAACGGCACCCTCGCAATCGGTTATTACGGGCGGTTTTCCCACTGCCGACAGTGTTCTTATCAGCGTATCGGAAACAAATTCCGACCGGGTCTTTTCGTGGATTTTTCTGCCCTCACAAAGCGTACACTCGCCTGACAAAACGCTTTGTGCCACGACAGAAAATGCATTACTGAGGTCATCGCAATACGCGGCATAAAGCAACAAATGCCCTCTTTCCGTTGCACTCAGGAGCTGACCTTCATACAGAGTAAAGCAAGCCAAATCAAGACAAGCCTGAGCACCGTTGCAAAAAGCATTCAAGTCCGTGTTTTCCTCCGTCAGGAAAGACAACGACACCCGAAAAGCTGCCGCATTTTTCCCGAAATTCTCCGCACACTCCATAAGAGTTTTATCGTCCGATGCAAACGCGGCAGTCTTAAGCAGTTCGGACATTTCGCCCGTGTATTCTCCAAGCGACATCACATATTCCAGACGGGTTTTGGCAAGTATCTCCTCGTATTTTTTCGCCTTGTTGCCCGAATGTAACGCCACCGCAAAAAGCACAACGCACAGTGCCGAAAAATAAGCCACACAACGGATTAGTTTTCTTCTTGTCGGTTTTTTATACAAAAAAACACCCCGAATAAAGTTTGCGTTACTGTGCAGACTTTATCCGAGGTAAAATTTATTATATCAATTAAAATCCGTTAGGGTTGTTTGACTGCCAGCGCCAGGCATCCTCACACATTTCGTCAAGACCGCGCTGTGCTTCCCAGCCAAGCTCCGCCTTTGCTTTTGAGGGATCGGAATAGCAGGTTGCAATATCGCCCGCTCTGCGCGGTGCAATAACGTAAGGCAACTCCTTGCCGCAGGCTTTTTCAAATGCGTGAACAATGTCAAGAACACTGTAACCGTTGCCCGTGCCGAGATTGTAAATGTTGCAGCCCGTGCCGCCGAGAACTTTTTCGACAGCCTTGATATGTCCGAGCGCAAGGTCAACAACGTGAATGTAATCACGCACGCCGGTGCCGTCGGGAGTGTCATAATCATTGCCGCAGACATTCAGGTGGGGAAGCTTGCCGATTGCAACCTGAGTAACATAAGGCATAAGGTTGTTGGGGATTCCGTTGGGGTCTTCACCGATTCTGCCGCTTTTGTGTGCGCCGATGGGGTTAAAGTAGCGCAGGATGCAGACACTCCACTCACTGTCGGAAACACAACAATCCTGAAGCACTTTTTCAATGTAAAGCTTTGTTGTGCCGTAGGGGTTTGTCGTGCCGCCTGCGGGCATATCCTCCTTGAGCGGTGACTGATTGCCTGAGCCGTAAACTGTTGCGGAAGAGCTGAAAACAATCTTTTTACAGCCTGCCGCCTGCATTGCCTGACAAAGCGTTACGGTGCCGCCGATATTGTTTTCATAATATGCAAGCGGTTCACGGATACTTTCGGGCACACATTTGAGACCCGCAAAGTGAATTACGGCATCAATTTTATTTTCGGCAAAAACCTTATCAAGACCCTCACGGTCACGGATATCGCATTTGCAGAACTTAAAATCCTTATTTGTAATTTCTTTTACACGATTTAACGATTCGCTCTTGCTGTTACACAAATTATCAAGTATAATAACATCATAACCTGCGTTAAGCAGTTCGACGGCAGTGTGTGAGCCGATAAAGCCCGCACCGCCCGTTACAAGAATGGACATATTAAAAACCTCTCTTTCAATGTGTTCGTAACATATATCATTATAATATCATTCTTTACGAAAATCAACCGTAAAATGAGGTGCATTATGGTTTCATTTGAAGATTTAAAGCGCGACGAAGAAATTGTTGCGCATATACACGCGGCAAATAAAGTGTTGGGTGAAATCGGTTTCACTGAGCACGGACTTGCCCACGCAGTTAAAACGGGTGCCGATGCAAGCAACATTCTCGCCGCACTCGGCTTTGATACAAGAACCTGCGAGCTTGCAAAAATGGCAGGTCTGCTCCACGACATCGGAAATCTTGTGAATAGGGTTGACCACGCACAAAGCGGCGCTCTGCTTGCACACAGCCTTTTAAAAGAACGCGGCTTTGACGTTGATGAGATACTGAAAATAACCGTTGCCATCGGTCACCACGATGACAAAACCGCCGCCCCCGTTTCTCCGCTTGCCGCCGCACTTATTCTGGCGGACAAAAGTGATGTTCGCTCCACACGCGTCAGGGACAAGGGTACGGTATCAAAGGACATTCACGACCGCGTAAATTTTGCCGCCGTCAGCTCTCACCTTGAAATCGACGGTGACAACAAGCTTATTATTCTGACTCTGAAAATCGACACCGAAATCTGTCCGGTTATGGAATATTTTGAAATTTTCCTTGAGCGTATGATTCTTTGCAAGCGCTCTGCCGCTTATCTCAACTGCAATTTCGAGATTATTATCAACAACACGAGGTTACTGTAATGAATAATCTTTCCGACATCGGCACAATCAAAGACATTCTTTCACGCCACGGCTTTCATTTTTCAAAAGCGCTTGGTCAGAACTTCCTCGTCAACCCCTCTGTCTGTCCCCGCATGGCGGATGAATGCGGTGTTGACGGCGAAAGCGGTGTTATCGAAATCGGTGCAGGCATCGGCGTGCTGACCGTTGAGCTCGCAAAAAGGGCAAAAAAGGTTGTGTGCATTGAGCTTGACACAAGACTTCTGCCGATTCTTGACGAAACACTCAAAGACTATGACAACATTGAAATCGTAAACGACGACGTGCTGAAGGTTGACCTTCACAAGCTGATTGCCGAGAAATTCGCGGGAATGAAGGTTTATGTGTGCGCAAATCTGCCGTATTACATAACCTCACCCGTCATTATGAAGTTACTCGAAGAGCGACTGCCGATTGAAGCAATCACGGTAATGGTACAAAAAGAATCTGCCGCGCGCCTCTGCGCCGAGGTGGGTAGCCGTCAGTCGGGTGCCGTAACCGTTGCGGTTGATTACTATTCGCAGGCTCAGAAGCTTTTTGATGTTTCGGCAGGCTCATTTATGCCGCCGCCCAAGGTCAACAGCAGTGTAATTCGCCTTGATGTGCGCAAAGAAGCACCCATTGAAGTGGCTGACGAAAAACTGTTTTTCAGAATTGTTCACGCTGCCTTCGGTCAAAGAAGAAAAACGGCGCTCAATTCCGTAAGCTCAGGCTCGGGCATTGAAAAAGCAACTGTCGCCGCCGCTCTTGAAGACTGCGGATTCGACCCGAATATCCGCGCGGAAAGTATGACAATGCAAGAGCTTGCAATGCTTACAGAGGCAATAAACCAGAGGATTTAAGGTGAAAAGTATGACTGAAAAATGCAATTGCAACTGCTGCCCCACAATCATTATTCCCGGCATCGGTCAATCCGAAACAATTGAGGTTGACACAAACGGAAACAAAATCAAAAACTCATGGCCGCTCGACCTCGACACAAAAGTTCTGATAAAATCGCTCGCCCTGCCTGCAATTGTCACCGTGATTTCAAGGCTTGACCTGGGCTTTACAAAAAAGGCAGGCAAAGCCATCGCAAAAGCTCTTGATACTCTCGCCTGTCACCCCGACGGCACGCAAAAGCACAATATCTGCGTTGTATCCTACAATCAAAGCATTGCCGACTGTGACGAAAGAGGTAAAAAATACATATACCGTATGGTGCCGCTTCAGGAATTGGGTGAAACAATCGGCGAAGACCACCTTTTCTTTTTCGCTTATGACATTTTCTGCCGTATCGGCGACACCGCAGATAAGCTTGACGAATTCATTCAGATGGTAAAGGCTTCAACGGGTCACGATAAGGTAAATCTCTGCCCCGTCAGTATGGGCGCAACAATAACCACTTTTTATCTTGACCGCTATGCCGAAAAAAATGACATCAACCGTGTTGTCGGCGTTGTGCCTGCCTATGACGGCTCGCAGGTTGTTGCCGACCTGCTTGGCGGAAATTACAGCGTTGAGGATTACGCTTCCCTTTTTGTTGACCTTCTCGGTAAAACAGACGGGGAGCAGCTCAACAAAATTATCGGATTTTTGCCGAAAAGGCTTCGCGGCAAGCTTGTTGCACAGATTCTTGACAGCGCGTTGCAGACAATTCTCGTAAACAGCGAAACGATGTGGGGTATCGTGCCCTCTGCCGATTATGAGAAACTGCGCAACCGATACATTGCAGATGCCGCTCACACAAAGCTGCGCGCAGCAACGGACAAAGCTTTTGAAATCAGACGCGATTTCGGCCGCCGAATTAAAGAGTATCAGGCTCAGGGTATCGGTTTTTTCACCCTTTGCGGCTACAATCTTCAGCTTTTCAAAGCCGTCAATTCCGTTGATGTCACATCCGATATTGTTGTCAACACCGCTTCTGCCGCCCTCGGCGCACACTTTGCACCGCTTGGCAAAACCCTGCCCGACAGCTACACACAAAAGGTTGACTGTAAGCACAACCACATTTCACCCGACGGTTGCATTGATGCTTCCTGCGGTGCTTTGCCCGAAACAACGTGGTATTACAGAAATATGTACCACGAGGATGCCGCAAACAACAAGCATCTGCTCACCCTTGCAAAGCTTTTGCTGACAGATAAAATCAGCTCCGTCAACGATGACGAAAACTATCCGCAGTTTAACGAATATGTGAAAGAGTAAAAAACAGCACCTGCAAAAGGTGCTGTTTTTTGTTGGTACGATTGTTGATAACGGATTTGTTGATGATTTTCTTTAAGTGAAATATTTTCTTGCGAAAATATGAAATAATCCTAACGGATTGTGAAATTTAATGCTGACACATTAAGTGAAATTAAATCCATATTGTTCTTTCAAAAAAAGCTCTGAGTATCGTAAGAATTGGAGGAAACACATAGTAATCATACTCAACTGAAGTTCTTTCATCGTTAATATAAAGTTTTTCAATCTGATGTCCGTAGCGTACATCAGCCGTATGAACAGCACCAAAAACACTTTCATCTCCCGCAAAATAACCGAAATCTTTGCGTAGTATGGTTTCGGTCTTTTCTGTACCGTCATTGTAAATAAGTTTAAGAACTATTCCGTCAGGAGATTTTGGTGAACCAACACTGAAAACAATTCTGTTTTTGAGTGGAACGTGAATTATTTCCGCACTCTTTACATTGTTCACGGGTTCGGATGTAGTTTCGGAGATGTTGTCTGAGGCAAATGCCGGTAAGCATAAACCTACACACAGTGTAAGAGCAACAACCCAAGAAATAAGCTTTTTCATTTTTTACCTCCTAAATATTTAATTTACATTTTCAACCGTAAGTAACCGTTGCTGCTTCGGTTTGATTTTTACCATATTTCTGGTTTTTCATAATTATCTTTTTGGATTTGCGTATTTCTTTATTTTAATAATACTGCATATTAAATAAGTTTGTCAAGTTTCAATATAATTTATACATTAATCTAATAAAGATGCAGATTTACACAAGTATAAAATGGTACTGGATAAAACATAATCAAACTCAAAACATGCCCTTTTTTTGATTAGCAAAAAAGCTAACCCAAAAAATTAGCTGATTAGCTGAATTTGTCGCAAAAATCTCTCCGTGTTATTGGAAATGGCTGGAATTGGCACAAACAAAAAAGTCCCGATATGCAACAATGCATACCGAGACAAAAAGCCAAAGCCGTTGAAATATCAAAGCCTTGGCTTGGTTGTATGTGGCACCCCCTACCGGGATCGAACCGATATCTAGCCCTTAGGAGGGGCTTATTCTATCCATTGAACTAAGGAGGCATAGTCGTAAATATGATATTTTATGGGAACAAAATAACTCGTTGTCAATCACTTTTCATCAAAAGGTGAACGACATAACAAACAATTAGGAGGCGAACGCTCTGTCCTGCTGAGCTACGAAGACAAATTTAATTTGCAACACATTTTAACAAAAAGCACGTGCAAAGTCAAGACGAAAATGTCGTGCGCAGATAAAAAGGGCGGCACTTTTTGCAAAGTGTCGCCCTTGTTTTACTTTTATCAGCACTGTCTGATGAGTCTGATGAAGAACTCGACCGCGCTGTGAACGGTTTCAAGACGGATTCTCTCATTGTTGCCGTGGATTGTTGCGCGCTCTTCCGAGGTGAGCTTCATTGCGGAGAAACGGTAAACCTTGTCGGAAATTCTGCCGTAATGACGTGAGTCAGAGCACTGCACCATAAGATAGGGCGAAACGAGTGTGCCTTTCCAGGTTGATGCAACCGCCGTTGCAACCTTATCCCACGCGGGACCGTCAGACTGCGAAATACGGCTGGGATTCATACCTCTGAGTGCGGTGATTTCAACATCCGGATTCTTTGCGGTTTTGCGCAGATATCGGAGCACGCTGTCAACGGTATCTTCGGGATTGATGCGGATGTTTGACACCATTGTTACCTCGGGCGGAATAACGTTGGGCGCCTTGCTGCCGTTCATTGAGGTGAAAGCAACAGTTGTGCGCATAAGCGCATTGAGCTCGCCGCCGCTCTTTTTGCAAATCATATCAAGCACACCCGAGAAGCACCAGAGGTTTGCAAAAATCATTCTGTAAACAAAGGTGGAGTGTCTGCCGAGAGTGTCAAACATTTCGGCAACGGGCTTTGTAAGGTGAGATTTAAAGGGATTGTTTTCAATTTTACAGCAGACATCGGCAAGCACGCCGACGGGGGTATGCGGCTTAGGTGCAGAGGCGTGACCGCCTGCAGATTTTGCAAGATACTGCACGTCTGTCATACCCTTTTCGGCAATACCGATCATACCGCAGGGTTCTTTGACACCGGGGAATGCACCCTCAACAACTGCGCCGCCCTCGTCAACAACAAGAGCGGGAACAATGCCGTTTTGCTCAAAGTAATCAACAATGTTAATTGCACCCTTGCCGTTGATTTCTTCGCCGCCCGAGAAAGCAAAATAAATATCGTTTTCGGGTGTGAAGCCTTCTGCAATAAGGTGGTCGGCGGCGGTAAGAATTCCGCTGAATGTAACCTTGGTATCAAGCGTACCGCGTCCCCACATAACACCGTCTTCAATAATTGCATCAAAAGCAGGCTTGTCCCACATCTCTTCGTTTACGGGAACAACGTCATAGTGTGCCATAAGTACGGTCGGCTCACCGTGAGCCTTGCCCGACCACTTGAAAAGCAGAGCGCGGTCAGGGAGTTTATCAAAAGAGCAGGTTTTAAAAACATTGGGATAAAGCTCGGGTAAAAGACCGATGAGCTTCTGAAACTCTGCCTCGTCCTCTTTGGCGGGGTCATAGTCGGAAACGGTTTTGCACCTTACAAGCGCCTGAAGATTTGTGACTGACTTGTCGCGGTCAAACTCCTCGGGTGTGTCAATTGCCTTGACGTTGGGCTTGGGTGTGAATCTGAGTGTGCGGATGAGAATTACGGCGAGAAAAATAACAACAACTGCCGCAATTGCAAGAAAAACATACAACATAAGTTCGCCTCCTGAAATGTATGCCCCCATTATAAGGCGCAAATACGGTTTTGTCAATTTATAGTGATTTTTAATTTTATATTGCCGTGGGCGATTTATTGTGATATTATTATGATTGATATAATTTTGAGAGGATTGATTTTATGGCAAAATATGCAATCGGCGTTGACTACGGAACCCTTTCGGGCAGAGCCTTGCTTGTTGATGTTAAAACCGGCCAAGAGCTTGCCACCTCTGTTTATGAATATCCCCATCAGGTTATGGATGACTGCCTGCCCTGCGGCAAAAAACTCGGTATGGACTGGGCACTTCAGCATCCTCAGGATTACATAGATGTTCTTGCAAACACAATTCCCGATGTCCTTGCGCAGGCAGGTGTTGACAGTTCGGATGTTATCGGTGTCGGTGTTGATTTCACCGCCTGCACAGTATTACCCACACTTGCAGACTCCACCCCTCTTTGTTTTCTTGATGAATACAAAAGCGAGCCTCACGCTTACGTAAAGCTGTGGAAGCACCACGCTGCCCAGCCGCAGGCAAACCGTGTCAACGACGTTGCCCGCGAATTGGAAGTTGACTGGCTTGACACCTTCGGCGGCAAAATTTCTTCCGAGTGGCTTGTACCCAAAGTCTGGCAGACACTTGAAGAAGCTCCAGAAATTTACGCAAAGGCTGACCGTTTTATCGAAGCGGCGGACTGGATCGTCTGGCAGATGACAGGTGTTGAAACAAGAAATGCCTGCTGTGCGGGCTACAAGGCAATGTGGAACAAGAAGAACGGCTTCCCGCCCAAGAGCTTTTTCAAAGCACTTGACCCCCGCCTTGAAAACTTCATTGAAGAAAAGGTCGGCACCGAAATTATGCCCATCGGTGCAAAGGCAGGCGAAATCACCGCCAAGGCCGCAAAACTGACAGGCCTTAAGGAAGGCACTGCCGTTGCCGTCGGTTCAATCGACGCTCACGTTTTCGTTCCCGCTGTCGGAATCAACGCAACCGGTCAGATGCTTGCAATTATGGGCACATCAACCTGCCATATGCTTCTCGGCACGGAAGAAAAGCAGGTTCCCGGTATGTGCGGCGTTGTTGCGGATGCAATTATGCCCGGCGTTTACGGCTACGAAGCAGGTCAGTGCTGTGTCGGTGACTCATTCCAGTGGTTTATTGACAACTGCCTGCCCGCCTCTTTCACCGACGAGGCAAAGGAAAAAGGTATCAGCGTACACAAGCTTCTGCGCGAAAAATGCCAAAGCAAAAAGCCCGGCGAAAGCGGTCTGCTTGCGCTTGACTGGTTCAACGGTAACCGCTCCGTGCTTTGTGACATCGACCTCACCGGCACAATTCTCGGCATGACACTTCAGACAAAGCCCGAGGATATTTACTGCGCACTTATCGAATCAACGGCTTACGGCACAAAAATGATTGTTGACACATTCAACGATAACGGTGTCGCCGTTGAGGGATTCTATGCCGCAGGCGGCATTTCACAGAAAGACCCGATGACAATGCAGATTTATGCAGATGTTCTCAATATGCCCGTTAAGATTGCCGGCTCCGCTCAGGGCGGTGCGCTCGGCAGTGCCATCTTCGGCGCAGTCGCCGCAGGTGCCGCAAACGGCGGTTATGACGACGTTTATGAAGCCGCAGGCATTATGGGCAAAGTAAAAGACACCGTTTATTATCCCAACGCAGAAAACGCAGAAATCTACGCAAAGATTTACGCAGAATACAAAACCCTGCACGACTACTTCGGCAGAGGTGAAAACGACGTTATGAAGCGCCTTAAAAACATTGCGGCGGGCAGATAAGGAGTAAAAAATGCTTGAAGAGTTAAAACAGCAGGTGCTTGAGGCAAATCTGCTTTTGCCCAAACAAAAGCTCGTGCTTTTCACCTGGGGCAATGTTTCGGGAATTGACCGTGAAAAAGGCCTTGTTGTCATCAAGCCCTCGGGTGTTGATTACGACAGACTCACCGCCGACGATATGGTTGTCGTTGACCTTGACGGAAACAAAATTGAAGGCAGTATGAACCCTTCATCCGACACTCCCACTCACCTTGAGCTTTACCGCCGCTTCCCCGAAATCGGCGGTGTTGCTCACACACACTCTGCCTACGCAACGGCTTTCGCCCAGGCGGCAAAGGATATCGAGGTTTACGGCACCACACACGCCGACTTTGCTTACGGCAGCATCCCCTGCACGCGTGACCTGTTGCGCGACGAAATTGACTCGGATTACGAGCTGAACACGGGCAGGGTAATTGTCGAATGCTTTGAAACGCGCGGAATTGATTACAATGCCGTTCCCGCCGTTCTTGTTCACTCACACGGCCCGTTCACCTGGGGCAAGGACTGTATGGCTGCCGCCGTCAACTCGGCAATTCTGGAAGAGGTTGCGCACATTGCTCACCTGAGTGTGGCGCTGAATGCTCCCACCGCATCAAAAGCAATTCAGAAAAAACACTATTTCCGCAAGCACGGCAAAAACGCCTACTACGGACAGAAATAAAAAATTAATACGAAGCTTTGTATATCATCATTGCAAAAGCGGGTATGCAGCCTTCTGATGATATACCATTGCTTTCGCAACGGATAAAAAAATTCGACAAGTCGAAACTTGTCGAATTTTTTGGTGGACACACTCGGGCTCGAACCGAGGACCTCTCGCGTGTGAGGCGAACGCTCTGACCAGCTGAGCTATGCGTCCGTATGAAATTTGCAAAGTTTATTTTAGTACTGTTGCGCCCGTTTGTCAAGGCGTATTTTGTAAAAGCCGCACCGCGCAGTCTGCACGGTGCGGTTTGTTTTCGTTATCAGAAGCCGCCGCCGACGGTTACTTTGTAATCAACCGAGCCATAACCGCTTTCAACCGTAACCTTAATCGGTAATCTGAGCGCTTCAATGTAAAGATTTTCAAGCTCAACGTCAAGCACATAGCTCCAAGTACCTTTTTCAATAACGCCGTCTTTGTTTATCTTCACCTTAACTCGGGGCTTTGTGTAATGCAGTTTGATATCGGCATTTTCAAAGTCAATGTAGAACTGCGGCAATTCGTCACGCACAACTGAAATGTCACCGACAACCGAAATTGCGTGACCCACGGTGCCCTCAGACCAAACGCCGTTAATTCCGTCTGTCTGCTCTTTCATTGTCATTTCAATAACGGTGTATTCGCCGCTTTTGTATGCTTTGGCAGACTGAACATCTGCGGCAGTCAGTTTGTCGTAACCGCCGGTTATGCCCTGATTTTCGGTTGAGTTTTTCTTGAGTGCCGCTTTAAAAATCGGTGTTACCCACTCGATAAACGTGCCGAGAAAGCCGTTGCCGTCGTTTGCAACAATTTCTGTCATTTCCATTGTCTGCGAAGACGTCACGTGGCTTGATTTTGCCGCCGCGCGCTTATAAAACTCAACAATTTCCTGAGTTGTCCACTCGGAAGGATTGGCAGAGGGCTTTGAAACAACGGTTAAGGAAGGGTCTGTTTCTTCTTCGGCAGTCACGGTTTCACCGCTTTCATCTGTTGCGGTTGTTACGTCGGTATCGGTGATTTCAGCGGTGTTTTCTTCGGCGCTTTGTGTCGCGGTCGTGACATTTTCCGTTGCATCACTTTGTCCAGCCGTGCTTTCGGCAGGCGCAGTGGTTCCGACCGGCCGGTCACCGTTGCGGCAAGCGGCAAAAGCAAAAAGCATCGCAAAAACAGTTATAACAGCAAGTATTTTTTTCATTTTCATTCTCCCCATTAAAATAAAGTCCATAGATATTTTACATCATTAGCAGAAAAAGTCAACAAAAAACATTCAGCCCTTTTGTCTGAAAATTGAACAAATTCGCAAGGATATAACAGTCAAATTTCAACAAATAACAAATTGACAAACAAATGCTTGACGTGTATAATAATAACAGAAGTTTACATGACTGACGGAAAAAGCGGATCACCGCGGGGGAATGTAAATTTATTATATAGCCGACCGTCTGGGCGATTCAGTTTTCTGTTAAACTGGATTGGCCCGTTTTTTGTTTTTAACGGGCAAAAAGAAAAAGGAGGTCAAACAAATGGAACACAAAAATTGGCAAGGCTTTGCCGCAGGTGCTTGGCAGGATGAAATCAACGTGCGTGATTTTATTCAGAAAAATTACACCGAATACTCGGGTGACAGCAACTTTCTTGCAGGCGCAACCGACCGCACAAACAAACTGATGAAAAAGCTTGAGGCCCTTTTTGCGCTTGAACGTCAGTTCGGCGGTGTGCTTGACATTGATACCGCAACCGTTTCTTCACTTACAAGCTATTCACCCGGTTACATTGATAAAGAAAACGAGCTTATTTTCGGAATGCAGACCAACCGTCCGCTTAAAAGAGGTGTCAACCCCTTCGGCGGTATGCGTATGGTGCGTCAGGCCTGTGAAGCCTACGGCTACAACCTGAGCAAAAAGGTGGAAGAGGAATTCCGTTTCCGTACAACTCATAACGACGGCGTTTTCCGCGCCTACACAGACGAAATGCGTCAGGCACGCAAATGTCACGTCATTACCGGTCTGCCCGATGCATACGGCAGAGGCAGAATTATCGGCGACTACCGCCGTGTCGCACTCTACGGTGTGGACAAGCTCATTGAGGAAAAGAAAAAAGATAAAAATCAGCTTGCAAACGAAGCTTTCAACACCGAACAGATTCGCCTTGACGAAGAGCTTTTCCAGCAGATTGCCTTCCTCGGCAAGCTCAAGGAAATGGCGGCAATGTACGGCTTTGATATCAGCCAGCCTGCCGCAAACGCAAGGGAAGCAATTCAATGGACATATTTCGGCTATCTCGGCGCAATCAAAGAGCAAAACGGTGCCGCAATGTCGCTTGGCAGAGTAAGTACATTCTTTGATATTTATATTGAGCGTGACATTGCAAACGGTACGCTTACAGAAGAGGGCGCACAGGAGCTTATTGACGATTTTGTTATGAAGCTTCGCATTGCCCGTCATCTTCGTACGCCCGAATACAACGAGCTTTTCGGCGGCGACCCCATGTGGATAACAGAGGCTGTCGGCGGTATGGGCGAAGACGGCAGAACACTTGTTACAAAAAACAGCTTCCGAATTCTCAATACCCTTTACACTCTCGGTTCTTCACCCGAGCCTAACCTCACAGTTCTGTGGTCAACCTCTCTGCCCGAGAATTTCAAGAAATTCTGCGCCAAGGTTTCGGCAGATACAGACTCCATTCAGTATGAAAACGACGATATTATGCGACCCATTTACGGCGACGATTACGCAATCGCCTGCTGTGTTTCCGCAATGAAGGTCGGAAAGCAAATGCAGTTCTTCGGTGCACGCTGCAACCTTGCAAAGCTTTTGCTTATTGCAATCAACGGCGGCTATGACACCACAAGCGGCATTCATATCGGCCCGCAGATGCCCGTTATGAGCAGTGATAAGCTCGATTATGACGAGGTTATGGAGCGTTTCGATATCTACATTTCGTGGCTGAGCAATCTTTACGTCAACACGATGAACATCATTCACTATATGCACGACAAATATGCCTATGAAAAAACGCAGATGGCTCTTCACGACACATCCGTCGAGCGTTTCATGGCTTTCGGCATTGCCGGTCTTTCCGTTGTTGCGGATTCGCTCAGTGCCATCAAATATGCAAACGTAATCCCCGTTAAAAACAGCAACGGATTTATTTCCGAATTCAAAACAGAAGGCGATTTCCCCAAATACGGCAACGACGACGACAGAGTTGACCTTATTGCAAAGGATATGGCTCACAAGGTTATCACCGAGCTTCGCAAAACACCCACTTACAGAAAAGCAATCCACACTCTTTCCGTGCTGACAATCACATCTAATGTTATGTACGGTAAAAATACGGGTGCAACACCCGACGGCAGAAAAGCAAGCGCTCCCTTTGCCCCCGGTGCCAACCCGATGCACAACAGAGAAGAAAACGGCGCACTTGCTTCGCTCAACTCCGTTGCAAAAATCAGCTATGACGATTGCCGCGACGGCGTTTCCAACACCTTCTCAATCACTCCCGAAGCACTCGGAAGAGATGAAAGCGAAAGAATCGGTAACCTTGTTTCGATTCTTGACGGTTACTTTGCCAAAAAGGCACATCACATCAACGTCAATGTCCTCAACCGCGAAACTCTGATGAAGGCATACGAAAACCCGGAAAACTACCCCAACCTGACAATCCGCGTTTCCGGCTATGCGGTTAACTTCAACAAGCTTTCACGCGAGCAACAGCGCGAAGTTATCAGCCGCACCTTCCACGAAGCAATATGACGGGTTACATTCACTCTTTCCAGAGCCTTGGAGCAACCGACGGTCCGGGAATACGCTTTGTTGTGTTTATGCAGGGATGTAACCTGCGTTGCGGTTGCTGCCACAACCCAGACACTCACAAAATGAACGAGGGCTCACAATATACGGCAGAGGAAATCGTAAAGCGTGCCGCACGCTTCAAAGAATATTTCGGCGCAGAGGGCGGAATTACCGTTTCGGGCGGTGAACCGCTGTTGCAGGCAGATTTTGTAAAAGAACTTTTTGAGCTTTGCCATAAAGAGGGCATCAACACCTGCCTTGACACATCCGGCAGTATTATGAATGAAAGCGTGAAAAGCCTTTTAAAGGTGACCGACCGCGTGTTGCTCGATGTCAAATACACAACAAACGAGCTTTACCGCGCATATGCCGGATGTGAGCTGCAGACAGTGCTCGATTTTCTCGGCTACCTCGACAGTGAAAAAATCTCCGTCACGTTGCGGCAGGTTATAATCCCCACTCTTAACGATAACAGTGAAAATATTCTTGTGTTAAAGAGGATTGCGGCAGAGCACGGATGCATTGACAAAACAGAGCTGTTGCCTTTCCGTAAAATCTGCAAAGTGAAATATGACAAGCTGGGAATTTATTTCCCGTTTGAGCATCTGCCCGAGCCGACGGGCGAAAAAATGAAAGAGCTTAACAGCCTGCTCGGATAAAATCAAACTCACTACAAACGGACTTTCACCAAAAATGAGAGTCCGTTTTTTCTTATTTCCGAACAGAGCAGATAAAAACTTTTCTTTCGCGGCATTATTTTTTAATTTTCGCGATTGTAATCTTGAACCATTCGTGTTAGAATTAATTAAATACTTTCCGGGAGATGATACTTTGTCAAAAAATCTGTTATCAAAATTTAAGCTTCCCGAAGTGCTGACGACCAAAGACGGCAGATACATCACAAACACCGAATATATCTGCATTATGCTTGCACGCATCGGCGGTCAGTTCGGAACAACACTTACGGGCACACTTGCAACAGCTTTCCTGCACGAGCTTTATTTCGGCCCCGCAGGTGTCGGCGCAACAGAAATTGCTGAAATTATGGCTGTTCAGACAACGCTCACAACCGTTTTAGGTATTGTTATCGGCTTTGTTTCCGCAATGATTGTTCAGAAATGGAGAACAAAATGGGGCAGATACCGCCACTGGAACATTATCTGCCTTTTGCCGATGTTCCTTGTCACGGTTTTGTATTTCTATGTTCCTCAGGGTTGGACAATTCAGCAAATGACTCTGTTCCGCTACGGTATTGCCTGTTGTCAGTGCATTTTCGGTGCATTTTCAGGCTACGGCCAGCACGTTGTTCAGGTTATTTCACCCAGCCACAAAGAAAAGAAATTCGTTGCAACAATCTGGCAGCTGTCATATTACCTCGGCTACGGCGGAGCCTATCTCTCAACCTTTATTTACGGTCTGTTCAGCGATGATAAGAACAAGATGTATATGACACTCGGTGTTCTCGCCGCTGTTGTCACCCTTTTCGGCAACCTTATGTGCGGCCTTTTCTGTAAAGAAAGAATCGAACTGCCGATCAAAAAGGCAAAAGTTTCAAAAACACTCCTCTCGCTTTTCAAAATCAAAAACTACCGCGCATATCAGTATTATCAGTGGGTTAACAACCTTGCAATGCTCGGCACAATGTCAACATATCTTGCCGCAATCACCGTCGGTTCTTCAAAGAATCTTCTGCTCACCCTGCCGACCGCAATCGGCACCGTTGTAGGCAACGTTATAACGGCAAAAATCTCCAAGAAATATGAGCCCACAAAGCTGCTTAAATTCTGCGGACCGTTCTCAATGGTTTCGGCAGCTGTTCTGTTCTTCATCTGCTTCGTTGAGGCAAAAATGGGCATTATGTTCTTCTCCGGCTGGAACAGCATTTTCTTCTACTTCTTCTATTTTGTTTTCGGCATCGGTATCGGTATTCAGGAGCTTTCAAACTCTCACTTCAATGTTGAATACTACGACTATCTTGAAAGCCAGACAGGCGAACGCCTTGAGGCTGTTCAGGGCATTATCCCCGGCTGGATTAACTCGGCAATCGGCTACCTTAAGAGCCTCATCATTCCGTTTATGATTGCTTGGGTCGGATATCAGTCCTCCAGCGAAGGTGACCTTGTTGCGACAATGCAGGCACAGCCCACTTATATGAACACCTGCCTGTGGCTTCTTGCATTCCTTCTGTTCGGTTACGCTTTGTGCAACCTCTTCAAAGCAATCATCCTCAAAACAATGTATAACGTTGAGGGCGAAACAAAGGCACAGATGTACCGCGACCTTGAGGTAATGCGTGCAGAAAGACACAAGGAAAACGAAGCAATCGAAAACGCTCAGTAAAATCAAACATTTGCAAACCAACAACCCCGCCGATAAAGCTGTCGGCGGGGTTGTTCGTGAAGACAACGGTTATATTGACAAAACCGTAATTTACAGCTATGATAATTGTGGAGATATTCTTTCAAAAACCGAATATGCTTTAACCTCATCCGAGACCTTGGGAACTCCCGTTGACACAATTAACTATGCCTATACCGACAGCAATTTCAAAAACGGTGTAACTCTTTATGACGGAACTGATTCCATTGTCTATGATGCCAACGGCAACCCCACAAGCTACAGAGGCTATTCAATAAGGGTAAAGGTATGAACTTTGTTAAAGCATTAGCTGCGTTAGGTATTAGCGGAGCAACTAACACACTCACTAAAATATATAAGTATAATAAAGAGTATAATAAAGGAAAATCATCTGACGCCCAAAGAAAGGCTGAAAGTTATGGTGCAAATCAGTGGGGAATATATACACACGATCAGTCTGCAGCAAAAGCTTTAGCTGTTGTTTTTGGCTATAACAAAAAGCCAGAATACCACGGTCCTGGAACATATGGTCACTATCATGATTCCGAGCATGCTTTTCATATTTGGTTCGGTGGTAAATTGCAGTAGGAGATTTAATATTAATGATAATTATAAATGAAATAATGTTTTATGGTCGTTACTATAGTGATGAAAACTTTCTATATGAAATATCGTGGTGGTTATGTTTGAAAGATTATAAAGCATATCATACTGAAACATTGATGACGGATTATTCATATAAAAGCATTTCAGAAATCAAGAAATCACTAACCTTTATTCCTTTTTTTAAAACCGACATTATACAGTTGGAAAAAGAGTTTATGAAAAGATTAAACAATAAGAAATTTGATATAGACCTTGATAAGATTCTTATTGATAATACTTGTAGCTATGACGTTGCTTTTAAAATCTTTATTGAAAAAGAATTTATGGTTGATTTATGGAGTGAATACGAAAAAAGTAGACTTATAAAAGATGCAATTGTGTGGTGTAGAGAAAATCACCTCCCGTACAAAGTTTATTAGTAAAAACGGTTCTGTTTACTTGTATAGAGCAAAATAGTCAAATGGGGTCAATTGATATTTTTCGGTTGACCCCTACGGCAATCCTATGATCTATCTCGGCTATACAATAGGTACTGTATCACACAAGTATGATTTCAACGGGATAAGAACAAAGAAAACCGTTAACGGTACAGACACAAAGTTTACATATGTCGGCGATATGCTTGTTTCTCAGAAAACTGGAAATGAAGTTATCAACTTTGCTTATACCGCAGGCGGTGCACC
>JAZNVG010000012.1:0-2592 GCA_045592705.1 Acutalibacteraceae bacterium
GTGAATCGCAGTTTATAACTATAAGATAGGGATTGAAATGGGATTTTCTGTTGACAAAAACAAGCAGAACAACGCCGATAACAATACTTCCGATAACTGCAAGAGGAATCATACCTGCGGCAAGAACAATGCCGACTGCGATTGCCCAGAAAAGGAAAGCAATATCAAGCGGTTCTTTGATTGCGGTTCTGAAACGGACAATAGAAAGAGCACCGACCATACCGAGTGAAAGAACAACATTGCTTATAACGGCAAGGATAACAAGGGTTGTAATCATCGTCAGCGCAACAAGCGTAACGCCGAAGCTTGATGAATACATAACGCCGCTGAACGTCTTTTTATAAACAAAGAAAATAAAAATTCCGATCAGAAAAGCAAGAGCCATTGCTATTGCCATATCAAGCATACTTACGCTTGCAATGTTTTCAATAAAGCTTGATTTAAAAATGTCTGAAAAATTCATTGTATTAATCTCCTTTTAGTCATAAATTCTGCAGGTTGCGTATTTTGAGAATGCCGAAGTCCGTCTGTCGCCGATTTGTACGGCATTTCTGATAAAATCGGGAAGAAACCCATCCCATTTGACCTCTAAGATTATCGGATTATCAGGAACCGTTACCGTCGGACAGTCTTTGCTGAAAAAATCCTTTGAAGCAAGACCCGTTCTGATTTCATAATCGAGGGTAATCCGCACATTGCCCGCAGGATAAACAAACGGTTCTCTCCAATAGTCAACAATCGTTTTCGGTTTCAGCTGTTGAACGGTCATCTTTTGAAAAAGCTCACGGATGAGTTCATCTTCGGAGTCTTTCATCCAGCCAATGTCATCGTCAATGATTTTTTGAACCTGTTCTTTTGTTAAATCCGCACTTTTTTTGCTGCATAGTCCTGCAGTCTTACTCTTTTTCTCAAGATGAATAACCGTTGTGTCAAAATTATAGTATCTGATTCTGAATTTTTCACGGCGGCTTATTCCGTCAATCTTTTCCCTTAATGCGGTATCGGCGGGAGTGTCAAAATAAAGGCTTCGGATAAAATATCTGCCGTCAACGGCGTTTTCATCCGTTTTCATAACAGCACTCAGCCTTTTCCGCAGCACAATCATATCCCCATAATTGATTAAATGCTTCCATTCGTGGCGAAATTTCAAATCGTTTCACCCCTTTCATCTGTAATCTATGACGGAATAATATCATAACAAACTGAATTCAAACTGAAAAATGGGCGGCACAATGTAAAAGAAGTGTAAACAAATTGTTTTTCAGCTTCATTTCAGCAAACAGAGATATTATAATAAATGGTAGGTGATACTGTGAAAATTCTTATTATTGAAGATGAAAAAATCCTTGCCGATTCGCTGAAAACGCTTCTTGAGGGCAAAGGCTTTGAGGTTGAAGCGGTTTATGACGGCGAAACGGGCAAGGAATATGCTTTGCTCGGAATATATGATTTGCTGATACTTGATGTAATGATGCCGAAAATGAACGGTTATGAAGTAGCAAGTCAGGTGCGCTCGCAGAGATGCTCAACCCCGATTCTTATGCTGACTGCAAAATCGGAAGTTGAGGACAGAATAAGAGGTCTCAACAGCGGTGCTGATTATTACCTGACAAAACCTTTTGACACCGCTGAACTTCTCGCTTGCATAAACGCTTTGCTTCGCCGTCAGGGGAACCAGGTTGACGAGCTTGTTTTCGGCAACACCTCACTTGACCTTTCATCGGGCAAGCTTATCTGCGGTGAAAAATCCGTTCGTCTTTCGGCTAAGGAGTTTGATATTATGCGTCTCCTGATGCAGTCAAAAGACCATAATCTTTCAAAGGAAGCTTTGCTTGCAAGAGTTTGGGGATACGATTCAAACGCTGTTGAAAATCATGTTGAGGTATATATCGGATTTCTCCGCAAAAAGCTTCGCAGCATCGGCTCGGATATAAGCATTGAAGCCATAAGACGGCTCGGCTATCATCTGGAGGTTAAATAAATGCTTAAAAAGCTGAAAATAAAATTCATATGTATTTTTATGATAACCGTAACGGTTATGCTCGGAATAATTTTCGGTACTGTTATAACTCTTACACACAAAAATATTGAAAACCGCAGTATTTCTTCGATGAGGGATATTGCAGTGCCTCCGAAGCCTCACGACAAGCCCGAAAAAGATTTTGAACACATCCCCAAGCCTCATTTCAGTCTGCTTGTTACGCCTGAAGGCGAGTTTGTTGCGAAGGATAACGGTCTGTTTGATTTATCGGACAAGGAATATCTGAATTCGCTTTTTGATTATGCCGAAAGCTGCGACGAAGAAACGGGAATTGTTCCCGGTACAACTCTGCGGTATTTCCGCAACAGGACTCCGATGGGCAACAGCTATATTTTTACCGATATTTCAGCCGAAGCGAATATGCTTGAAAGTCTTTACAGAACATGTATAATTATCGGATTAAGTGCATTGCTGCTTTTCTTTGTCATAAGTATCTTCCTTGCAAAATGGGCTGTTAAACCGGTTGAAGAAGCGTGGGATAAGCAGAAGCAATTTATTGCCGATGCATCACACGAATTAAAAACTCCGCTTACGGTCATAACAACGAATGC
>JAZNVG010000013.1:0-31167 GCA_045592705.1 Acutalibacteraceae bacterium
CGTTAAAAATGCTCGAAATCCGTCAAGGATTTCTGCGCTTTTTGCCTTGTTCTATATCCAAACTATCCCTTTTTAAGATGCGAAGCAGTTTTTATCAGGTTATTTTTCGTTCAGACGAAATGACAAAAAATCCGCAATACTGGTGTATTGCGGATTTTTTTCATAATGTATCAACGCAAAAAGAGCCGAGAAAAACCTTAACTTCCTTGTGGTGGGTCGCCCAAAGTGCCGCTTTTTCTTTTTTGTTGTATTTTGGCGAAATATATGATATTGTTATAAAAAAAGGAAGGAGTGCCGATTTGAAAAAGCTTGATTTTAAAACGGGTTTGAAAATAGGGCTCGGAATTTTTTCGCTGTACCTGCTGATTCACTACTGGCCTGTCATTTCACCGGTGCTGGGCACGGGTTTGTCTGCCCTGACACCGATTTTGTTCGGTCTTATAATCGCTTATCCTATAAATATTCTTATGTGTTTTTATGAAAAACACTTTTTTCCGAAATCCGCAAAAGGTTTTGTCAAAAAAAGTCGAAAGCCTGCAAGTCTTTTTCTTTCGCTGGTAACCATTCTCGGCATTGTGACAGCCATTGCCGTGCTTGTTGCACCCCAGCTTGTCAACTGCGTGAAAATGCTTGCCGCCGAGGTGCCCGCCGCAATTGAAATTGTCAGCACAAAAATCAAAAATCACGAATGGCTTTCACGTATTCCGATGGATTTCCTTACGGACTTCGACTGGAAAACAAAACTCACCGAGCATTTTTCAACCCTGACCTCGGGTCTGGGCAATGTTGTCGGCGTTGCGGTTTCTGCCGTTTCTTCAGCAGTTTCCGTTATAGCAAACACCGTTCTCGGTCTCATTTTCGCGCTTTATCTCCTCTGGGATAAAAAAAGACTTCTCCGACAAGCCGATAAGCTTTCAAAACGCTATATTCCCGAAAAGTGGCGCGGCAAAATCGCCCGTGTTCTTTCCGTTTTAAACCAGAGTTTTCACCGTTTTATTGTCGGTCAGTGCACCGAGGCGGTCATTCTCGGCTCGCTTTGCACTTTGGGAATGCTTATTCTTCGCCTGCCCTATGCGGCAATGGTCGGCGCGCTTGTTGCCTTCACGGCAATGATTCCGATTGTCGGCGCTCTCATCGGTGCAGGTGTCGGCGCATTCCTTATTCTTATGGAGTCACCGACAAAGGCTTTGATTTTTCTTGTTTTCATCGTCGTTCTTCAACAGATTGAGGGCAACCTTATTTATCCGAAGGTTGTCGGCTCTTCAATCGGTGTGCCCGGCATCTGGGTTTTTGCGGCAGTCACTGTCGGCGGCGGAGTTTTCGGCATCTGGGGAATGCTCATCGGTGTTCCGATTGTCGCCGCAATTTACCGTCTGTTAAAAGAAGAGGTGAACAAAACGGATTTGCCCGCGGAAGAGGCAACGGAAAAAAGCGAATAACAGCAAAAAGACCTTGAGGCACTCATCTGAGTTTTCCCCAAGGTCTTCTTTTTATCAGAAAATAATCTTTAGCCACTTTTTGACACTGTCAAGCCACACGCTGTTGTAGGCAATAACCTTATCCACATTGTCGCAGGTGTGTCTGTCGCAGGTTGAAAGACCGTGACCGCCGAAGGGATAGATATGCACCTCGGCGGGAATGCCCTGCTCAAGCAATGCGTTTGCATAAAGCAGCGTGTTGGCAACGGGCACGCAGCCGTCTGCCGCCGTGTGCCACAAAAATGCCGGCGGTGTATTTTTGCTCACCAGCTTGTCACAGGAAACGGAATCCGCCTCCTCCTTTGTAAGCGGCTCGTGACCGAGCAGATTCTGAAAGCTGCCCATATGGGCAAAGGTTTTGCTTGCGGAAATTACGGGATAACAAAGGATTGACGCGTTGACCGACTTGCTTTCGGGCACCGCTTCCCTGACCTCGGGCAGGTCGAAGCTTGTCGAATAATGTGCGGCAAGGTGTCCGCCTGCCGAAAAGCCCATTATCGCAATTTTTTCCGTGTCGCAATTCCATTCTTCGGCATTTTTATAAATAAGCTCCATTGCCGCGGCAACCTCACGAAGCTGCGTGGGATAACGGTGCGGACTGCAGGAATAAACAAGAACAAAAACATTAAATCCCTCAGGCAGAAAATGCAGGGCAATCGGCTCCGATTCACGCTCTGAGCACATACCGTAGCCGCCGCCGGGACAGATGAGAAGACAGGGACGTTTCTGATTCTGACGGTTCATTTCAACCATATTGTAAGGCAGATAAACGTCAAGTGTGGGGTTTTCACCGTTTTTGCCGATAAAACCGAAATAATTTTTCAGTTCAAGTCTTTCGTGCTTCATATTAAACCTCCGTGCCTTTAAATTGTCGATAAAATTATAACACCGCACCGCACACTTTACAAGTGAAAACAAAATAATTGTGCGTGAGAGAAAAATGATTGGGAATCCCTCTTGAAATTTCACGGCGTTTGTGCTAAAAATATTTAGTCGGCTTTTTGCCGCACGGAGGTATTGTATGCAGATTTTATCTTATATTTTAAGCTTTCTCGGTCTTGTTTCAATGATTGTTGCTTCACTTATCAAAAGCGGCAATATGAAAAAAATTCTATTTCTTGTTTTCTTCGGCAACTTCCTTGTTGCCGTCAGTTATCTTGTCGGCGGCAGCGGCATAAACGGTGCGGCTTCGTGCTTTCTCGGCGCGGCGCAGACGGTTGTCAACTATTTCTTTGAGTCAAAGGGCAAACCTATCCCGAAGTGGCTGACAGTCATTTACGGTCTTTCCTTCGTCGTGCTCAACCTCGTTGTCGGCAAATTCTCTTACCTTACCGTTATTGCAATTGTTGCCGCGCTGTCATTTGTTATGAGCATCGGACAGAGCAACGTTTCAAAATACCGCTTCTGGATTGTTGTAAACTCCGTGCTGTGGTGCACCTATGACGTTTTGTCAAAGTCTTACAGCGCACTTGCAACACACGTGCCGCTGCTGATTTTCACCGTCGCAGGAATGATAATTCACGACAGAAAAAGCAAAAAAGAAGCTCAGAAAGCAGAATAAAATTTAAGACCCGCAATATGCGGGTCTTTTTTTATCTGTATGATGTCAATGTGTAATTTTTGATGTCAACACGGCAGTCGTAATTGCCGTGAATTTCAAAGCCGATATTCGTGCCGCTGATGTAAAAATCCTCTGCCGACACGGCCTTGCCGAAAATATTGTCTGCATTTGCGCGTTCAATCATTTTTTCAATGTGCGGCGCAAGGTCAACGGCAATGCGTGTCCACCTGCGTGAGACACGGGGTGTACCCAACGGATTGAGCGAGCGAAGCTTTGTACCGTAAGTGTCGGCGGTTGAAACGGTATAAATCATATTGTTACTGCCCGCCGTGTCGCGGCTCCAATAGTTCTCACATTCGCCGCGGCTGTCAAAAACGGGGATTCCGAACCACACGAAATTATCCGAATCAACTCCGCTCAGATAGACAAAAGCCTGATATTGCACAGCGTTTATCCCCTCGGGGTTGAGAGTGTCGCAAAAATCGGAAATGCGCACATCAAGCGTGAGAATCAGCTTATCGCTGTCGCAACGGTAAAAAGCTTTTGAATTTTTGTCGGCTGTTGCATAATCACCGGCAAGGCTTTGTTCAAGCAAAAGGTGCGGCCACGCGCCGTCATCCGCAGGCTTTCCGCCGTAAACCGCTGCCGCATTGAGGCGCATTGAAACGGAGTGGTCATCGGGATTATAGGTAACTGTTTTTGTCACCCCGTCGGTAAGGGTAAAGCGGTCACTTTCCGTGCGGTTTTCCCAGAGGCAATTGCCCGAATTCCACTGTGCAATCATCCAGCACGGCTCGGCGGAATCGGCATAAACAAAATTTCCGAGCGGCAGGGTGCCGTTTGATGCATCCTGCGAAACAACCGTAAATCCCTGAGAAAAATCGGTGTCGGCAAAAAGCTGCTTTGAGTTTTCGCCCGAATAAAATGAAAAAAATCCAAGCTGTGTCACAAGCGCCAGAAAAAGCGCCGTAAGTCGGTTTAACATAATCACACCTCAAACTGCTTTCTGTCAGCGGTGATTACGCCGTCGCAGACATTCATGCGGCAGATTCTTGCGTTTCTTCTGTCGCCCTTGAGCCCGTCATCCTCAGCGTTTCTTGCGTGATAAACGGCATACCACTCGCCGTCGTGCTTAATCATCGAATGGTGACCCGTGCCCTCTTCCCACTCGTTTGTTTTGAGAACGGGGGCATAAGTTTTATCGTCGGGATATTTTTCAAATTTAATCTTTGTCAAATCGGTTTCATCGGTCTTAGCTCTTGCAAAGCCGATGAAATATTTTTCGTTTTCATAGCAGGCACCGCTGTACATCAGGTAATGCCAGTCGCCCTCCTTGAAATAAAACGCGCCCTCAATTGTGTGCCAGTGCGAGCCTTTTTTGTAGCGGTCTTTGCGGTAAATTTCCTCATCAATCGTGGGCACAACAACCGTGACGGGCTTGCCCTCAACGGTGACGGGGTCAACAAGACGGTCAACGGCAATGTAAGTACCGGGTCTTTGGGCGTCAAAATTGTTTGTGGAATAGAAAATGAACAGACCGTTTTCGTTTTTGACAACGTGAGAATCAATTGAAAACGGATGAAGCAACTGCTTTGCATTTTCAAACGGGCCGAGAGGATTTTTGCTTGAAGCGACAAACATTGTCTGTCTGTGGCCGCCCTCGTCGGGAGTGTCGCCGAAAAATTCAAATGAGCAGTACATATAATATGTGCCGTCAATTTGGATTACGGAAGGTGCCCAGAAATCATACACATCGGGATAAGTGAAAACTCTGCCCTCAAATTTCCAGCCGCTCAGAAGTGTGTCAGAGGAATAGGCATAAACACCGTCCGAGCCGGTTGTGTAGATGTAGAATTTTCCGTTGCTTTCGAGAATAAACGGGTCGGCCTGACCGATGTAAGCTTCTTTGTTTATTTCAAGTAACTGCATACAAAATCTCCTTAAACAACGTAGTCAACCGCAACGCTTGCTTCTCTGACAGCGTGCATATGCGTTTTGACAACCGAGCAATGATAGGGGTCATTCTGATAGCTTTCGAGCGCCTGCTCATCATCAAGCAACACCTCGAGGATAAGGTCATAAGAGCGCTCGGAGTGAAGAAAATCAATACCGACGGTAATGCCGCGAAGCTGAGGTACGTTGCCCTGCATTGAAAGAAGAACTTCCTTTGCTTTTTCACACTCGGCAAGACTGTTGTCCTTGAGTTTGAAACAAACGATATGCTTAATCATAATTAAAGAAAACCTCCAAAAGATTGTTATAAAAATTTTACCATTAAAACGAAGCAATGTCAAAACTTTGTTGTGTTATAAAATAAAAAAAGCACCGACAAAGTCGATGCTTCTCCGTGGCGCGCTGGAAGGGATTCGAACCCCTGACCTTTTGGTTCGTAGCCAAACACTCTATCCGACTGAGCTACCAGCGCATTTCCAATTGCCCGAGTATGTTAACACATTTATCAGAAAAAATCAACACTTATTTTTAAATTTTTTTATCATTGTTTGATTTTTTTGTTTTGCGGCGCATATTTCTCCCTTTTTCGTGCCATTTTGACAAAAAACACAGCCAATCCAACGCAAACCCCCTCCCGTTTTCCCTTGAAAATCCATCTTGCCTGTGTTAAGATTGATTTGACAGATTTTTTCGGGAGGAATTTTTATGCTCAGCACGATGAAAGCGGTTTTGTCTTTTATAACAGTGGTTCTCCTTTCCTTCGGTGTTATTCCCGTCAGCACCGAAATCGACTACGGCGGCACGGAATATGTTGCGCCCGCAATCACAACTCCGATGAACATTGCAACAAACGGCGAAACTGACTTTGCCATTGTCACTGCGCCCGATGCGGATGAATGCATTCTCACCGCCGTCAAGGAGTTGCAGACCTACCTTAAAAAAATCTGCGGTGCGGATTTTGAACACATCACCGAGAACAAGCTGCCCACGGGCAAAAAAGCAATCGTTCTCGGAAAAACTCAGCTCGAAAACGACATTGTAACCGTCGACCGTGAAAGCATCAAAGCTGACGGATTCAGACTTTATTCCGACGGCAATTATCTGCTTATTGCAGGCGCCGACAGCCGCGGCACGCTTTACGGTGTTTACACTTTCCTTGAAGAATATCTCGGCGTGCGTTGGTTTACACCGACCCTTGAGGTTGTACCCGAAAACGAGAATATTATAATTGACGCAAACATTGACCGCACGGTTGAGCCTTCGTTTTCCGTTCGCCGTAATGACTGCGGAGGCACAAACAACGCCCACCGCGCCAGAACAAAAATGAACGTTTCATTCTGGGAGGAAATGCCCGAATACGGCGGTGCGCTGACCTATGTGCTGTGGGATGTCACCCTGACAACCCTTGTGCCCGACGCTCTTTTTGCCGAGCATCCCGAATATTTCGCTCTTACCGCCGACGGCACACGCTCAACCGACCACGTCTGCCTTTCAAACCCCGACGTGCTCCCCATTGCCGTTGAAAACGCAAGAAAAGCAATTCTTGATTGTGAAAGAGATTCTAAATTCATCCATATCGGTCAAAAAGATAACATCAACTACTGCCTTTGCGAAAGCTGTGAGGCGCTTTACACAAAATACGGCTCCGTCTGTGCGCCGACCCTTATTTTCACAAACGCATTTGCGGACGCACTGGATGACGAATTCCCCGATTTCACCTTTACATTTTTCGCTTACAACGAAACGGACAGGCCGCCCACAGACCTGACACTCAGATGTAACGACAATGTTGCGCCCGTGCTTTGCGGTCTGCACAAGGCTTGCCGCAGCCATCCCCTCACCGAGTGCGGCGCAGAGGACGGCGACGATACCTTTATAAATCTTTACGGCGAAAAAGAGCCCCGTGTTGCGCAGGATTTCGCAAACTGGGTCAAGGTTGCCGACACAACCTATATTTACGATTACACCATAAATTTTCTCAACACCGCGCAGTTTTTCTCAAACTTTGAAACAATGCAGTCAACAATGAAATATATGCACGACATCGGCATTACCGGCTACATTTACAACTGCGGCGACGGACACTATGCGGCATTCAACGAGCTGAGAAATTACCTTTTGTGCAAGCTTCAGTGGGATGTAAACTGCGATGTTGAATACCATATCAACGACTTCCTTTGCGCATATTACGGCGAAGATGCCGCACCCTACATCAAAAAAATACTTGACATTCAGACCGCGCAGACAAAAGCAACGGCGCACGCATTTGACTTTGACTGGCACTATCAGGCAGGATATTATGCACCCTACACGGTTGAAAGGCTCAACCTTCTGTGGCACAAAGCGCTTAATGCCGACATTACCGAAGAGCAGAAATTCAACGTTGAGGTTGCAAACCTCAGCTGGGAATATTTCAAGGCCAATCAGTTTCTCGGCAAGTATTTCTTCCTCAACCCCTTCAGACTCAAGGCAAACGAAGACCTTTACGACAGCTTCAAGGAGCACTCAATGGACAGAGTTTCCTCTTTCGGTCTGATTCCCGAAAAGAGCGAGGTTGATTTTATGCTGCGCCCCTTCAACTGGCGGTGATGAACATTATGAAATTCTGCGATTTGCACACACATTCAAATTGTTCTGACGGAAGCTTTTCCCCTGCCGAAATCATTGCAGAGGCAAAAAAATCAAGCCTTACCGTTGCGCTGACCGACCACGACACAATAAAGGGGCTGCCCGAATTTATGAGCGAGGCGGAAAAACAGGGTGTGACGGCGGTTGCAGGCATTGAAATTTCCGCAAATTACGAAGGCAACGAAATTCACCTGCTCGGTCTTTTCATTGAGCCGCAGGAATATGAGCGCATTGAAAAGCTGACTGCAAAAATCCACTCATTCAAAGAAATCAGCCACAGAAATTTAATTAAAAATCTTAATGCCGCAGGTTATGACATTGATTATGAAGCGGTGAAAAAACACGGCAAAAACAACCTCAACCGCGTGCATTTCGCCCTTGAGCTTTGCAAAAAGGGTTATGTTTCATCAATCACCGAGTCTTTTGAAAAACTCCTTGATGAAAGCAAGGGCTTTTATGTGCCCGGCGAGCGCGTGGAGCTGACAGATGCAATAAAATATCTCAGGGAAAGCAATGTTCTGCCCGTTCTTGCGCACCCGTTGCAGTATCACGGTGAAAAGTTTATAAGAAAGCTTTTGCCCGACACAATAAAAGCAGGTCTTGTCGGAATAGAGATTTTCCACTCGTCTTATGACGAAGAAAAACAGCGCCTTGCCGCAAAAATTGCTGAGGATTTCGGCCTTGCTCCGAGCGGCGGCAGCGATTTTCACGGCGAAAGAAAAGAAAAAATCCGCCTCGGCACGGGTGCCGGCAACCTCGCAATCCCGATTGAAATTTATGAAAACCTGCTGAAAATACACAAGAAAACATAAAAGAGAGAAGTCTTGCGGCTTCTCTCTTTTACTTTTTGTTATGACATGACGATATCGCAAGTATATAGCATACTTTCAACATATATCGCAAATGCAGGATTTATATCGCCGAATCCCGACGCACCAAAAGTGCGACGGTTTCGACTGTTGTATCTTTGTCCCAACGCAGACCGATGATTTCCTCGCCCTCGTAGAAGATAGGGAATTTAAAGTGAATGCTCTTTAAAAATCTACCACTCGGGAGTATATCTTCATAGATTTCAATTCGGTCGATAAAGCTGTCCATAAACTGCTTCTTTTCCATATCTGTAAATTTATCATAAAGCTTATCAAAATACAAGAGATACCGATAAACATTGTCTCCTGAAATTTTCCGCTGAATGATAGAGTCTATTCTGTTCTGAATTGTTGAAATCTCATATTCAATGCTGTCGATTTCTTCATAAAGCCTGTCCAGACGTTTCTGCATATCGTCGTATTTGCTGTCATAATGCTTATCATTGACATCAAGATTATCCATCTGTTGACCGAGCTTGTTTTTAGCTCCGATTTGTTGCTTTAACTGCTTGTTGAGAGCTTCGATTTCTGCTTCAAGTGCTGCGGTGTCAACGCTTGATTCAATCTTCTCGCGGATAGCAGATTCAAATTTCGGATTATGAATAAGGTTTTTGATTATTTCTGTAACGGCGTTGTTGACCATTTCCTGATTCCATTGTTTTCTATAGTCACATGGCTTACCGTTAACATAATTTCTGTGCTTACAGCGGTAGCAGTAATAACCCTTGTAATATGAGCCGTCTTCTTTTTTCTTCTTTCTGTTCGGATTTCCATAAAGACTTGCTCCGCATACGGGACAATGAAGAATGCCTGATAATATGTTTTCGTGCTCTAAATCGTGAACCTTTTCACATCTGTTGCCTGTTTCAAGCCGTTTCTGATGAGCGGCTTCCCATTCGGCTTCTGATACAATCGCTTCGTGTATTCCGTCAAAAAGCAGGTAGTTATCCTGCTTTACGATACGGGATGCGCCTCTCTGACCGGGAATTTTTTCAGTTTTTCTTCTTTGGTATGCAATTTTTCCGCAGTAAACAGGATTGTCAAGAACGCTTTTTATGAAATGCGGAGTAAAACTGTCACGGTGAGTTTTCTGGCGCTGTTTCTTCTTTATGCCGTGTTTATTAAGATAGTCCGCAATACCTGTTACACCCATAGTGGTATGAACAAATTTGTCAAAGATAAACTTTATAACCTCAACCTCATCTTCGGCGATTTTAAGTTCACCTTTTTCGAGTTTGTAGCCGTAGGGTGCAAAACCGCCGTTCCATTTGCCTTCACTCGCCTTCTGCAAGCGCCCTGCCATAGTCTGTTCAAGAATATTTTCTCTTTCAATTTCCGCAACGGAAGATAAAACTGCAATCATCAGTTTTCCTGTGCTTCTTGAACTGTCAAGACCGTCTTTAATGCAAATCAATTCAACGCCGTAATCCTGTATTTCCTGTAAGGAATTGAGGACATCAGCAGCATTTCTGCCAAAGCGAGAAAGTTTGAATACAAGCACAAATGAAACTTTGTCTTTGCCGTTTCGGATATCTCTGAGCATTCGCATAAAATCAGGTCTGCCGTTTATGCTTTTACCCGATTTGCCTTCATCGGAATATTCGCCGACAATAACCATATCATTTCTTTCAGTATATTCGATGAGTGAGTTTTTCTGAGCTTCAAGACTAAAGCCGTCAATCTGCATTGTTGTTGAAACTCGAGTATAAATATAACACTTTGTTTTCTGCATAAAGCCTCCTGCTGAACTTGAGTGTGATAATGTGTCCCAACCACATTTTATCGACTAAAGCAACGCATGTCAAGGCCATTATTTTTGATTGTCGTCGGGAAGGACGATGTCCTTCCCGTACTTTTCAATCATCAATGTCATAAAGTCAACGAACCTTTCAAAATTCAGTTCGTAAACCTCTTCTTGTGATATGTTTATATCTTTTCTGTTTACATAATTGTTCTCCTTATTTTTTGACATTTATTTATCCTCATTGAGTTATTTTTTGAGGATTTTCTATCTGAACTCATAGTGAGTTGTTTTCATTTTCATCCTGAGAAAGTGAGCTTTCGTTTAACTAAAACGGGTGAAATCAAATCGTTCCCGTATCCTCAGGTTAGTGCGATAAAAGATATGACTGCACGGTCACGTTGTTTCTCCAGTGAGCCAAGTGAAAAATTGAAACAGCAGCCAATGCAAGATTGTTGTATTCGGTTGGCAAGCCATATTTGATTGCCAACTCTTTATTTTTGCCTTTGACTTTATATGTGCCATTGATAAGTTTTTCGTCAAAGGGTTTCGGGACAATTGTGCCGTCGGGAAGCTTCTTTGTGCAATACACATCCCAACGCAGACGAATTTCATCTGCAAGCTTTTCTGCATAGCCTTCTTCTGCGTTAATCCTGTTGAGATAATACTCATAACAACGTTTGGCGTTTTCGGCTCTTATATGGTGGTAATCAATAGAATTTGAAAGTTCAATCGGCTGGAAGATCTTTTCTTTTTCGCCAACACCTTCAAAATAACTTTTTACAAATCCTTCGTTTTCGGGGAGGATTCTCTGTAAGCTGTCTTTTCCACCTTTTCCGTTTTTAACGAAAACACAAAGGTGACCCGATTCATCCCTAACCAGATCCCGACCCTCAAGCTTGGCAAGTTCCGATGCTCTGATTCCGACTACACGCTGAAATGATATAGTTCTTTCATAACGTGGGTTATCGGGATCGTTGTCTGCACGAATGGTTTTGCCGTTATCGGAACGGGATTTTGTGTATTCGGCAGTGTGACGGATAGGTTTTGTGATTGAACTCATCGGCACACCATAAAAACTGCACACCGCAGCAAGATAGTTATGAATTGTTGATGCAGGATAACCTTGTTCTTGCAGATAGTCTGAATATTCTTGAATGTGTTTCATGCATTCGGAATGGGTTTTGCAATTATGGTGTTCACGGCAATAGCGGATAAAAGCCGTGAGCCATTTGCGATAGTTTTTCTGAGTAACAGAACTTTTGCATGACTTAATAAACGGCTCAATTTCATCACGCAGCTGTCTTGTTATGCTCTTCCCTCTGACTTTGTTTTGCTTCTTTGAATCAATCATTCCTTTCGTAATATTTGAAACTTTTTCTGTTGGTGTTTCTGCCAACCCATTCGTTAAATCAATCGGTGATGTCTCAATTTCTATGCAGAAAACATATTCTGCCGCCGAGAAAAGGCCGGTTGAGCAGGTTACCATCCTGTTCACACCAAAGAGTTTCTGAGCAGAATTTTTCTCTCAAAAACCTTGCATAAGCGGTTATCACGTAAAAATCACTGTAATTTTTCGTGATAACCCTTATGCACAGACCGACTGAAGCTTCAAAAATCGGTCTGCTTGTGATGAAAACAATCCGCTGTTTTCATCACTCCAATCTCACTTGCTTCGTGAGATTGAACGGAATGCGATTGATGCTTTGGGGTTGTCCTTATCAATTGTTTGCCGTCTCCGCATTTCGATCCGAAGGCAAACACATCTTTACGAGCATTCCTCAAAAGATGTTTTTAATTGATTCGGAATCAAAAACCAAACGCAACAAAACGCATAGATCGTGCGGCTCAGACAAATTAAAAGAACTCCGACTCTTTCAATTTGTCTTATTGCCACTGTTTATGTTCGGATGTTTTGTGTGCATCGGAGAATACACAACCATCGGAAATTTCCAAATGGATTTACTCCAGTCGTGGTTCATATATACCAAGTATGTACGATTCACAGGCCTCGTAACTTTTGAAATCGCGATCTTTTATCAAAACGAGGCTGAAAAGCTGATTATATTTGTAAATTAGAATAATACTGCTATACGCAGCGCAAAAAGGCCCCTGACGCAAGCAGTAATAAGAACTGTCCGCTTCAGGGGTTGCTTTTTACAATTAGTTGTCATTTTTATAGTATACGATTTGGCGTGCGATACTATAAATATTTTCTGTTTTTACAAATCATCTCTCCAAATGCATTTTATAGAATTTTGCCTTGAATGTTTGTGTGCCGTCAAATGTGCTGTATTCTCCGTAATGGTCAAAGGCAAGACCGCACTTTTCCATAACTTTGCCAGATGCGGGATTATCAATCGCATGATCGGAAACAAAATCTCTTATACCACATTCTTCATAGGAAAACGCAATCATTCTTTTGGTTGCTTCGGTTGTTAATCCCTTGTTCCAAAAATCATATCTGATATTATATCCGAATCCCCATTCGTCAGGATTGCCTTTGTGAGGTCCGATGCTGCAGCTTCCGATTAAAAGATTGCTTTCTTTTAACACAATACCCCAATGATAATTCTCATCTTTGGGAAGAATTACATTTATCCAATTTAAAACCTCATCAATATTTTTATAAAGATTATATGGCATAAATCTATTTACTCTTTCATCACTGAGCCACACAAATGCCGTTTCGGCATCTTCGGGGGTTAACGGTCTTAAAATCAGTCGTTCTGTTTCAAGAACGGGAGTTCTTTCATAATATAATTCTTGATTTGTTTTATTCATTTCCTACTCCTTTTCTTTGTTTCAATTGCAATAAACGGTACGGTCATTTCATCTTCGGTAAGACCTGCATGAACACCGATAAAACTGCGTTCTTCTCGTTCTATAAACAACGATTTTTCGCCAGTCGCAACAGCAAGAAAATCGCCGACAAAATCATAAGTTCTTGGATGAGGCTTACCGAATCCCAAAAGGTTTTCTTCAAATACTTCTTCTTTTGTCATAAGCCTGAAATCGTTGCCGAAAAGTCCGTTAAACTCGTTTTTGAAATCATCCTTCATACCGTCTTTCACAAAAAAGCTCAAGGCTCGTGGCTCTATTGACGGCGGTACTTTCAACATTGTAGATAGCTCGGGATAATCCTCAAGATATTCATTCATACCGTCACACAGTCCGTGGTCCGCAGTAATAATAACAAGTGAGTTTTTTAGCTGATTACAAAGTTTCTCAACTTCTTTATTGATTAATAAAATCTGTTCATGTGCCTGCTCACTTGTAACACCGTAATTGTGCATTGCCGTATCTGGTTGATGCCAATAGGTGTAAATGTATTTTTTCTTTCTTCTTCTCGAAAGCCGTTTTACAGTTCTGCAAATATCAGGCACACTTTTTGAATGATGTTTTGAAAACGGAGAAACATAGTAAGCTGTACCTTTACCGTTTATTTCTTCGATTCGCTCAAATATTCTTTTGTAAGGGATATATTTCCACACAACATTATAATTTGCAGCTGGTTTACCGTTTTTCTGTAAGGCATTACGGAATACCGCAACATTTTCGCCTATTTCATCAAAATACAAATCCCAGCCAAGCCAGGCTGTTTCAGGAGAATATCCGCTTTCTATTGATGTTGTAGCTGCAACGGTTGTTGACGGAAAAACAGAAGAAATATCGGTCACATGATTCTTTCTTAAAAAATCATTCTCTTCAAGGTGATATTTTATAGTCGATGTTCCCAATCCGTCAAAAAGCATTACGATTATATTTTTGTAATCCTTGCTCAGAAGTTCATCAAATTCGGGCAAGGTTTTATGTTGGCAGTCTTTAACGTCGAAATGGTTTAAAACAGACGAAGCGATTGAAAGTATGCTTCTGTCGTAATTCGGGTATGTAATCATATTTTTACTCCTTTCTTAACACGTCAAGCGTGTGGTGTGATAAACCGATTAAATCCTGTCTTTCGCAGGTTTTGAAATGATATTTAAGATACAGTTCATAGGTTTCACTATCCATTTTGTCTATTACTTCACGCATATGGCAGGCATAGCCGTCGGTTGCGAGAAAATGTAGTCTTTCCGTATTAAGGTCTTCCGTCAGCTCGAAGATTTCATCTCTCGTGTATAGCTTGAAAACACCGTGTGGGGGAAAGAACGTTTCAAAGGTTTCGGTGTCAATAAGACCGTTTTCAATGCTTTGCTGTACCTTGTTGTTTTTGAAAATTCCCGTTAAAACAGAAGGGTCAACCATACAGTATGCAACGAAAACAAAACCATCGCTTTTGGTGATTCTCATTGCTTCCGAAAGAGCTTTTTTCTGTTCTTCAACCGTATAGAGATGATACATCGGACCAAGCAAAAGCGTTATATCATAGCTTTCGTCGGGATATTCAGATAGATTGATTGCGTTGCCTTGTCTGATACTGATTCTTTCATTCGGCTGCGATTTGGATTTAAAAATCTCAATGTTATGCTCGATGAGGTCAACTGCATCAACCTCAAAACCCTTTTGAGCAAAGTAATGCGAGTATCTGCCCGTAGCGGCACCGATTTCCATAATCTTCATACCGTCTTTCAGATATTTTTCAATATACTTCACAGTTGTCAAAAATTCTATTCTGCCGTGCTTTGATAAAAGGCGTGAATCCTCATCAATACGGTTATAGAAATCTACAAGATGATCTCCTGTTTTTACAGGTTGCTTTTTGAAAAGTTTCTTTTTGATTAAATCAAATAATTTCATAACAAAATCTCCTTTGGATATAAAAATAAACGGTGTAAGTATCTGCAGCTACTTACACCGTTATAATCATATGGAAATATATAGTTATCTATCCCAAAATGAATATAGAGGTATAAGCCTGCCAGATGATGACTGATAATCATACTGTGCAAGCCAATTCATATCCATATCAAGTTTTCTAAAAAGATATGTGTTCATGAATTTACCTCATTTGGTTTTTTGACACTATAACACTTATTGCAGATGTTGTCAAGAATTATTTCAATAGCAAAAATAAAAACCAAACAACACAAACAAAAAGGATCTATAAATTTATAATGATTAAATACAAATGTCGGCTTGATTTAGAGATTACAATAATTTCTATTAGTAAAAGTATTAATATTCTTGTTTTCAGCGCAAAAACTACATTGAGATGAGATTTTTTCTCAATTAGATGTTGACTTTTGAGGTTTTTTGAATATAATAAATATTGTAGAGGACAAAAAGGAGAGAATTGATTATGTTACTTCAATTTAATTTTAAAAATTACAAATCATTTAGAGACGATACAACATTAGATTTAACTGCAACCAAAATTTCTGAATATAGCAACCATGTTATTTCAGTAGCCAATGAGAAGGTTCTTCCTGTTGCTGCAATATTTGGAGCTAATGCAAGTGGCAAATCTAATGTTCAAGAAGCATTTAGATATATGACATTATATGTTATTAATTCATTAAAATACGGCGGAGATGAATCTTCCAGCAAAAAGAAAAAGTCTGAATTCTTTAAACCCACGCCGTTTTTGTTTGATTCTAAAAGCAAAACAGCAGAATCTTCTTTTGAAGTCTATTTTATTGATTCTGAAGAAAACGGAGCAAAAACGTACAATTATGGTTTTACTGTTAATGCAAGCGGCGTTTGTGAAGAGTGGCTTAATTGTAAAGCTAAGTCTTCTCGTGGAAACTATAAAAGAATCTTTTATAGAAATGGAAATGAATACGATTTGTCAGGCATTCCTGCAAAAAGTCAGGAAAATTTAAAGATTGCTTTGGAAAAAGAAACTTTAATTGTATCTTTAGGGGCAAAGCTCAAAATCTCCAAGTTAAAATTTATTCGTGACTGGTTTATTAACAACGATTTCGCTGATTTTGGCAGACCTATTGAAAATTTCTTCCTTTCTCAACTTGTACCGGAAGGATTTGCGGAGGATGAAGCGGTTCAACAAAATGTCGTTGATTATTTCGCTACATTCGATCCGTCTGTAATTGGATTTAATGTAGAGGTGCTTCCGGCAGATGGAGAAGATGATGATGAACACCTGAAAATAGATGCTATCCATAAAATGATAGATTCTGAAGAAACAACACAAATTCCTTTACAACACGAATCTGCAGGCACACTTAAAATGTTTGCTCTGTATCCGATGTTACAGGATGTTTTATCTACTGGAGGAGTTTTATTTATTGATGAGTTAAACGCTCGACTTCATCCGTTGTTGGTCAGAACATTTATAATTACTTTTCTTAATCCGGAAATTAACACAAAACACGCTCAACTCATATTCACCTCTCATGACTCATGGCAGCTTAACGGAAATATGATGAGACGAGATGAAATTTGGTTTGCTGAAAAGGATTTGGACGGTGTTTCAAACCTCTATTCTTTAGCGGATTTCGTGGATGAAGATGGGATAAAAATCCGTAAGGATGAAAATTACGAAAAGAACTATTTGTTAGGTAAATATGGAGCAATTCCTACCTTAAAGCACTTTGATATGTTTAAGGAGGCTTAACAGATGGCTCGAATCGAAAGAAACGGAAATCGAAAAACAAGAGACCAGTTTGCTAAAAAAAGAGTCCCTGAGTTAGGCTATTATTTCATTGTAACTGACACAAAAGAAACAGAACAAAATTATATGCATGGGTTGAGAGACTCTATTCCGTCGGATTTACAAGGCAAACTGGTAATAAAGGTAGTTAAAACCAAAACAAAAAACTTGGTAGAAGAAGCAATGGACCTCGCCTCTTTGCATCCACAATATGGAGAAACTTGGATTATTTTTGATAGAGACCAAGTTCAAAATTTTGATGAGATCATTTGGCAAGCAAGAGAAAAAGGCATTCATGTCGGATGGACAAACCCATGTATTGAAGAATGGTTTTGTGCATATTTCGGCAAAATGCCTACATACGCAGATTCAGTTTCGTGCTGTTCGGGATTTGGCAAAATTTTTGAGAATGCTACCAATCAAAAATACGAAAAATCAGATACGGCAATATACAAAAAGTTGATTCGCTTCGGAAAAGAAGATGATGCAATAAAACTTGCTCAAAGGAAATTGTGTGAACACAGAGAAAATGGTAAAACAAAACCCTCAGAGATGAACCCTTGTACAACTGTTCACCTTTTGGTTGGTGAGATAAAGGGTAAAATAAAAAAGGAGTAAAGCATGGCGAAAAAAGCAAAAGAACAAGTTGCAAATAAGAAAACAGAACAAAAAACTACAAGTAAAAAGGCAATAAAAAATATTCCTGTAATGTCTTTTGAAGATGTTATGTCTTTAGCTGAAGGAATTTGGGAATGTGCATCAGGCAAAAAGGTTAGAAAAATAACTTTATTTGACCACTTGGGGAAGTCTCCAGAAAGCAGTCCCAGCAGAACTTTAGTTACATCATCATCCAAATATGGATTAACAAACGGTGGTTATCAAGCGGAATACCTTGAATTGACAGATTTGGGAAGTGTGGCTTCGAATCCTGAAAGTTCATCAAAAGGCTCTGCTGAAGCTAAGTTTAAGCTGGCAATAGAAAGCAACAAATACTTTAATCATCTGTACGAAACCTATAAAAATATGAAGGTTCCCAGCAATAAGGTGATGGAAGATTGTATAATTGATTTCGGCATAGAGACCCATGAAGCGAAACAGTGTGTTGAAACATTTGTTGTGAACGCAAAATATATTGGCTTGATTAAAACGCTTTCTGGAGCGCAAAGACTTATTTCTATCGAGTATCTTCTCGAGGAAATTGAGAAAGAAGAACCGCTCCACACAGAAAGTGTGGGTTATGAAAACAAAACAGTACGCCCAAAACAGGACGACATAAAAGATGATAATGTGCCGTACGATAAAATATGTTTTTACATTACCCCTATTGGTGAAGAGGGCTCAGAACAACGAAAACACTCTGATATGCTTCTTGAATGCGTAGTCGCCCCTGTTTTAGAAGAGTTTGGGATGAAACCTGTGAGAGCGGATCAGATTGATAAACCCGGTATTATTACTAACCAAATTTTAGACTATATTACAAAATCTAAAATGGTTATTGCTGATTTGTCTTTTCATAACCCAAATGTCTTTTATGAATTGGCGGTTCGCCATATGCGAGGACTGCCTGCTATTCATTTGAGCAGATCGAGCGATAATATTCCTTTTGATATAGGAAATTTTCGAACAATTATTTTAGATATGACTGATTTGTATACGTTTGTTCCTCAATTAGAAATATATAAATCTCAAATATCTTCACAGTTAAGGAGCTTGATAGAGGCAAACGGGGAGGCAGATAATCCTATCAGTGCATATCTAAATAAAGAAGCCTAACGCTATTAAAGCCTCCTTGAAATTGGTAACAACCTTTTACAAGGTGGCTTTTCTCTTACAGTAAATAGATTAACTTGTTATAAGAAGGAGGAATAATATATTGAAAGTTATTTTTTATGATGTGGATCATGGCAGTTGTTGTCACATTATAACGCCAAACAATAAACATATTCTTGTTGATATAGGTAGCAAAGCAGATAAAAGCATTGTTGACCATATAAACAAAAAGTATTTTGGCGGGATTGGAGGAAGGGTTGATGAATTAATAATTACCCACCCGCACGAAGACCATATTTATGATTTGCCTAATCTTCTCGAAAAACTTCCACCAAAGGCTTTGCAACGTCAAAAAGAAGCGTTTGATATAACTCCGTCTAAACATACACCACTACATATTAAAATTGCAGATTGCGCAAATTCAATGAACAGAGAATATATTTATCCGCTTTCTCAAAATGAAACTCCTACAGAAGCAAACAATAATGGCGGTGTAAAGTTTGATATTATTACCCCAAAAACTGAATGGACAAGAAAAGATGATCTGAATACATTTTCAAGTATTGTTGTTCTTTCATATTGTGGGTATAAGTTTGTGCTAACCGGAGACAATCCTGCTTCAGTATTAAAGAAAATGATCGATATAAACTACGAAGGAATCAAAGATAAAATATCAAAAGCGGTAGTTTTATTAGCACCTCATCACGGAAGAAGTAAAGAATACTGCGAAGAGTTCTTTAATTGTGTGGATCCAGTTTTAACTGTCGTTTCCGACAAATCTATTGTTTATGACACACAATCTGATACTTCAAAGTTATATAAAGGCATAGGAGTTGAGCTTAATGGCGAAAAGCGGTATGTTTTAACAACTCGCAACGATGGTACAATTTTATTTGAAATTACAAGTGATAAATGTTATGTTTCGTTGGGAGAGGAGGACTATTAATGGAAATTAAAGTGCCTTTTTATAATATTGTAAATATGCTTCTCACTGGGTTTATTTTCCTTGGATGCTCGATAATTGTTTTTCCTCAATATGCCGTTCAAATAATCAAAAGCAAGTTCTATGAGAACCTTGAAACAGGATCTGAAATCATCTTTACAGTTTGTATTTTGGCTGTTGCATATGAAATCGGTCTTATTATTAATAGAGTTGGTTCAGTTGTTGTTGAACCCTTTTTGAAAAAAACAAAATTAATAGCATTTAATGATGACTATATTTTATTTAATCAAAAGAAAAAGACCTTCCCTATAATGAGTACTCTTTCAAGAGAGTTTGCTTTGTCAAGAACAAGCATTGCGTTATTCTTAATTTTAGCTGTTATTTTTTGTTTTAACAATTATTACAAAGTAACAGTAATTTGTGTATTGTTGACTTTTGTGTTTTATCTATCTTGCAGAAAACATTCTGCCAAAATAGTCGAGTTAATGGAAAGTAATAAAAAATGAAAACGAAGATATAGTTGAGAAAGAAAAGTCTAAATAAGAGAACCCTTGTTGTAATTGACAAAACAATCACAGCAAGGGTTCTCTTGTTATATCATTTTAAAATGCCTCAACGCATCAACGATTACATCTTCTTTTTTTGGGGGACAGTTGGGAACACGGTGACCGTCTTTGCCTTTGTTATAGCATTCTCTTTCGATGATGCCGTGTTTTGCTTTGACCTGAGCTATATTAAGAGTCGAAACCTTCAACCCGAACTTTTTGAATATATATTTCTTGATTTCATCATAGGTCGCTTTACTTTCGGCGGCGGTGATATCAAGCTCATCAAGGTCTAAATCTATGTCAATATACGCGTCGGGTTTGCGTTGGGACAACTGAACAACGCACTCTATATGCGCAGTTCGCGGAAACATATCAACGGGGGTGGCGTTGACGGCGGTATAGCCGAGTTTTGCAAAAAGTGCACAGTCGCGCGCGAGGGTTGCGCTGTCGCAGGAAACGTAAACAATTCTGTCGGGCGCCATTTTAACCGCAGTTTCCACCAGTTCGGGTGCACAGCCCTTTCGCGGCGGGTCAAGAATAAGCACATCCGGCTTTATGCCTCTGCTCTGAAGCTCTTTTGCTGCAACACTTGCGTCACCGCAAAGGAATTCGGCATTGTCAATACTGTTTAACCGCGCGTTGATTTTTGCATCTTCAATCGCCTCGGGCACAATTTCAACGCCGATTATTTTTTTTGCTTTTTTTGCCATTGAAAGACCGATTGTGCCTGCGCCGCAGTAAAGGTCAAGCACGGTTTCGTTGCCCGTCAGCGCCGCATACTCAGCCGCCTTTTCGTAAAGCTTTTGTGCCTGAGTGCGGTTAACCTGATAAAACGACAACGGCGAAATGCGGAATTTCAGACCGCAGAGGATATCCGTAATGCAATCTTCGCCCCAAAGAGTGCGCGTTTTTTTGCCGAGGATTACATTCGTTTTTTCCGTGTTTGTGTTCACGCAGATGCTTTTTATGCCTTCAATTTTTTGCGTGAGTGTCTGCACAAGCCCCTCTTCATCGGGCAGGCGGTTACCGTTGATAACGGGGCACACCATAATTTCACCCGTCATTTCAGCCTTGCGCAGATAAATGTGGCGAAGCAAGCCCTTGTGGGCGGTCTCGTCATAAATTTTAACATTGTTCTTTTTTATGTATTCATCAAAAATGCCGAGAATATCCGCAAATTCCTCGGGCGCAAGCAGACAATCGCGGCAATCAATCACCCTGTGACTGTGCTGTGAGAAAAAGCCGATGTTGAGCTTGCCGTCTTTCATTTCAAGCGGATACTGCGCCTTGTTGCGGTAGCGGCAGGTGCTTTCGGCGGCAATAATCGGCTCGGGCACAATGTCAAGGCCGCCGATTCGCTTAAGATTTTCGGCAACCTGATTTGCTTTGATTTTCGCCTGAGCCTCATAAGTGATATGGTCAAACACACAACCGCCGCAGCGCAGAAAAACAGGACATTCCGGCTGTTTTCTCATTGGTGAAGCTTCAATTATATTTTCAATTTTTGCAACAGCATAGTTCGGCTTTGCCTTTATAATGTGCGCATCAATAACGTCGCCGGGTGCGGTTGCATTAACAAAAACCGCCATTCCGTCATGGCGGCCGATTCCGCTGCCCGTTGCGGCGCAGTCAACAATTTCGAGCCTTATTTTGTCGTTTTTCTTAAGCATTTCGCGCCTCTTCCCGTGTGTGTATATTCAAAGCAATTATATCATAAGATATTATCTAAATCAACAAAAGCTTTTCATTGACATACTTTCAAAAAAAAGGTAAAATATATAATGGAAAAATTTGATTGGGAGATGGTTTTATGAACGATGTTAAAAAGCTTTACGAAAACTGGCTTGAAAATTGCACCGAAAAGGATTTGCACGACGAGCTTGTTAACATTCAGGGCAACGACGACGAAATACTTGACCGTTTTTACCGTTATCTCGATTTCGGCACAGCAGGTCTGCGCGGTGTTCTCGGCGCAGGCACAAACCGAATGAATATTTACACCGTCTGCCACGCAACACAGGGGCTTTGCAACTATCTTAATGCGCATTTCGAAAACCCCAGCGTTGCCATCGGTTACGACTCAAGACTTAAATCCGACGCTTTTGCCCGTGAAAGCGCCTGCGTTTTTGCCGCAAACGGCATTAAAGTTTTTCTTTTCCCCCACCTTGTGCCCACACCCTTCGTTTCTTATGCGGTGATGCAGCTTCACTGCTCATCGGGCGTTGTTATCACGGCAAGCCACAACCCTTCAAAATATAACGGCTACAAGTGCTACGGCGACGACGGTTACCAGATTACAGACGAAGCCGCCGCCGAAACTTATGATTATATCGGCAAGGTTGATATGTTCGGCGGCGTTAAGAAAATGTCCTTTGACAAAGCCGTCAGTGACGGTACTGTCGAATACATCGGCAACGACCTTATCGAGGCTTTCTACAAAACCGCACTCGAAAAGAGTATCAACCCCGAAATCTGCGCAAACAGCGACCTTCGCGTTGTTTACACCCCTCTCAACGGCACCGGAAACATCCCCGTGCGCACCGTTCTTAAGCGTATCGGCTTTAAAAATATCCGCGTTGTTCCCGAGCAGGAGCTGCCCGACGGCAACTTCCCCACTTGCCCCTATCCCAACCCCGAAATCCGACAGGCATTCGAATGTGCGCTGAAAATGGCGGAAAATGAAAAAGAAAAGCCTGACCTTCTGCTTGCGACCGACCCCGACAGCGACCGCCTCGGCATTGCCGTGCACCACAACGGCGAATATGTGCTGATGTCGGGCAACAACGTCGGCGTGCTTTTCACACAGTATATTCTCAAGGCTAAAAAAGAAAACGGCACACTGCCCGAAGCTCCCGTTATGACGGAAAGCATTGTTTCCACCCCTCTGCTTGAGATTGTCGCAAACGCTTGCGGTGCTGAGGTCAAGCAGCTTCTCACGGGCTTCAAATATGTCGGCGAATACATTGCCGAGCTTGAAAAAGAAGGCAAGGACGGCAATTTCCTTATGGGCATGGAAGAAAGCTACGGCTACCTTGTCGGCACCCACGTCAGGGACAAAGATGCCGTTGCCGCTTCGCTTCTGATGTGCGAAATGGCTGCTTATTACAAAGCAAAGGGCAAAACACTTGTTGATGTTATGAACGACATTTATGACGAATTCGGCTACTTCTCGGATAAGCTTTACAACTTCGGCTTTGAGGGTGCAAGCGGAATGAAAAAAATGTCTGAAATTATGGCATCCACCCGTCAGACTCCGCCCGCAGAGATTGCAGGTATGCCTGTTGTTAAAATTTCGGATTATCTGCAGAGCCTTACAACGGACACCGTGACCGGTGAAACAAAAGCGATTGACCAGCCCAAATCAAACGTTCTTTCCTACATCCTGCCCGACGGTTGCCGCGCCGTTGTCCGTCCCTCGGGCACCGAGCCGAAAATCAAGGTTTACATCACCGCACGCGGTGAAAATCCCGACCTTGCAGATGAACTTGCCGACAAAATCGGTGAAGGTATGAAAAAACTGCTTAAAATTGAAAGTTGACGGAGGTTTAAAATGAAAAACAGAAATTTATTTGTGCGCATCGTTGCTTTGCTTTTGTGTGCAGTTATGTTGATCGGCGTTGTTGCCGCGGCAATCACGGCTTTTGCCGCCGAAGAGGTTGTTGAGGTTGCTCAGACGGGCAGCACAATCCCCGTTGTTCCGATTGTTGTCGGCGTTATCGCGGTTCTGCTTCTCATCGCCTGCATTGTTGTGCCGAAAATCAAAAAGAAATAAGACAAAAAATTTCCTTCGTGCAGTCGTCCGACACACGAAGGATTTTTTTATTTTTCATTATATACTCTTTTAACTTTGAGCGCACCGTCTGCGATTTCTCCGAGACCGAGAAAAGACTTTTCCGGCGAATAAACTCTTGCCGCACCCTGCGCGACTTCGGTTTTCAACCTCTGCAAGTCAAGCTCTCCGCCGTTTGAGAAGCGTTTTGCCTGCGCCGCAGAAACGGTTATTTCAGGATAAGCCGCAAGTGCATCCTCAACCTTTGAAAGGAATGAGGTGTCGCCCGAGTTTATTTTTTCCTCAAGCTCTTCAATAGTAAGCGTCTGTGAAATATCAAAGCCGTTGGCTCTTGTTCTTATCAGCTTTGTCAGCACTGCGCCGCAGCCGAGCCGCTCGCCGATATCGGCGGCAAGTGTTCTGATATAAGTGCCTGCCGAGCAGGAAACATCAATGACATATTCGCCCTTTTCGCCGTCGCAGGAAACAAGCTTTATTTCGCTCACCGTTACCCTGCGCGCCTTTCGCTCAACCTCAACACCCTTTCGGGCAAGCTCATAAAGACGCTGACCGTTGACGCTGACGGCGGAATACATCGGGGGCACCTGCTCAATTTCGCCCACAAATTCACTGAGCACCGCGGCGAATTCATCGGGGGTGACATTGACCTTATTTGTGGCAAGCACCTCGCCCGTGATATCAAGCGTATCCGTGACCGTGCCGAGCAGAACCGTTGCGCGGTATGCCTTGTCGTGGTCGGGCAAAAGCTCGCAAAAACGGGTTGCGCCGCCAAGCATTACCGTCATCACACCCTGCGCCATCGGGTCAAGTGTGCCTGTATGACCGCACTTTTTTTCACCCGTAAGCCGTCTTACACGGGCAACCGCCTGAAATGACGTTATTCCCTTTGGTTTGTTTATAAGAATCAAACCTGTCATAATATAGCTCCTTGCAGAAAAAGCCGCCGAAGTACAACACTTCACAAGCGGCTTTTGTCATTTTTAACTGTCAAGCTGTGCCTTGATTTCATTAAGCAACGTGTTTGTTGCCTCGCGCTGACTTCCGTAAAGCGTACAGCCTGCGGCACCGGCATGACCGCCGCCGCCAAGACGTGCGCAGATTTCACTGGCATCAATGTCACCGTGAGTTCTTACCGATGCTTTGAAGCTGCCGTCACGCAACTCGCGCATTGTCACACCGACAAGCACCCCCTCCACCTGACGCGGAAGATTTGCAAGGCGGTCTGTTTCACTTTCGTCAGAGCCGCTTCGTTTATACATCGCCTGCGTAACGGTGATGACTGCACATCTGTCATCAAAATATGTTCGCATACTTTCGAGCGCAAGCTTTTCAAGAGCGGCATAGGTCTTTGTTTTTGTTTCAAAGAATTTGAGAATTATCGGCTGTGTATCAGCGCCGAGTTTAATAAGCTCAGCGGCAATAAGGTGGGTGCGCGCCGTTGTGTTTGAAAAACGGAAGCAACCCGTATCCGTTGAAACACCCGTGAAAAGAGCAGATGCCATAACGGGAGTCATCGGGCAACCCAGCTCATTGATAAGCGCAAAAATCATTTCTGCCGCGGAAGCAGACTCAGCCTCCAGCCAAAGATTTTGTGCATAGCCGATATTGGAGCCGTGGTGGTCAATGCAAAGATTGACTCTGCCGCCGTAAATGCCGTCAAACTCGTTGCCGAGCAACTTATTATCCGCAACATCAACCGCAACAATCAGGTCGGGCTCAAACTCTTCGGTTTCAAGGCCCTCAAACATAAAATCAAAATCTGCGGGGATTCTGTCGCCGCATTTAACCGCAACGTGCTTACCCATTGCCTTGAGGGCATGGGCAAGGGCGGTGTTGCTGCCCATTGTGTCGCCGTCGGGGTGACTGTGGGCAAGCAGTAAAATATTATCGCTTTCGGAAAGGATGCGTGCGGTTTCGCGAAGGTCAATCTTCGTCATTCTCACCGCCCCTTTCGTTGCCGAGTGACTCGAGCTTTTTGGCAATATCCATACCGCGCTCAATTGAATCATCCGCAATGAATTTGAGCTCAGGCGTTTTTCTCAGGTGAAGACGTCCGCCGATTTCGCGGCGGATGTAGCCCGTTGCGCCCGTGAGACCCTTAACGGCATTTGCCGCCGTTTCAATTCCTTCCATTGCGCTGACGAAAACCTTTGCAAAGGATGCGTCGGAGCTTACGTCAACACGCACAACGGTGAGCATTTTGCCCTGAACACGTGGGTCCTTGAGCTCCCTTATGATTGCGGCAAGCTCGCGGCGGATATCTTCTGAAACTCTGTCGATTCTGTAACCTGCCATTAATCTCTGTACTCCTCAATTATGAAGGCTTCGAAAATGTCGCCCTCTTTGATGTCGTTGAATTTTTCAAGGCCGATACCGCAGTCATAGCCGGAAGCAACCTCTTTGACGTCGTCTTTGAAACGGCGAAGTGAAGAAATTGAAGCCTCGGTGATGACGATGCCGTCACGGACAAGTCTGATTGTCGAATTTCTTGTAACCTTACCGGAAAGAACGTGACAGCCTGCAATGTTGCCGACAGACGAGATTTTAACAACCTGACGGACTTCGATTCTGCCCTGTTCAACCGTTCTGTATTTGGGTGCAAGCATACCCTTGATAGCTGCCTCGATTTCCTCGATGCAGTCGTAAATGACTCTGTATGTGCGAAGCTCAACGCCGTCACGCTCTGCGTTTTCGGAAGCAACGGGGTCGGGTCTGACGTTGAAGCCGACAACAATTGCGTTGGATGCGCCGGCAAGCATTACGTCGCTTTCGCTGATTGCGCCGACACCGCTGTGGATAATCTTAACTCTGACCTCGTCATTTGAAAGCTTGACAAGGCTCTGCTTGACAGCCTCTGCCGAACCCTGAACGTCGGCCTTGACGATGATGTTAAGGTCTTTAAGCTCGCCTTCCTTGATTGAAGCAAAGAGGTTGTCGAGTGTAACTTTTTCAAACTGCTTGAACTGCTCTTCTTTAAGCTTATTTTTTCTCTGCTCGACAAGCTCTCTTGCAAGGCGCTCGTCGTTAACGGCATCGAAACCGTCGCCTGCCTGCGGAGCTTCCGCAAGATTGGTGATTTTAATGGGAACAGAGGGACCTGCGGTATCAACCTTGTTGCCTTTGTCATCCATCATTACGCGGACACGGCCGACAGCCATACCGGCAACAATGATGTCACCCGATTTGAGTGTACCGTTCTGAACAAGAAGGGTGGCAACGGGGCCTCTGCCCTTGTCAAGTCTTGCCTCAATGACAACACCCTTTGCCGCTCTGTTGGGATTGGCTTTGAGCTCCTTCATTTCGGCAACAAGAAGCACGGATTCAAGAAGAGTATCAATACCCTGATGTGTGAGTGCGGAAACGGGAACGCAGATTGTGTCACCGCCCCACTCCTCGGGAACAAGCTCATATTCTGTGAGCTGCTGAAGAATTCTGTCGGGATTTGCCGTGGGCTTATCCATCTTATTGATTGCAACAACAATCGGAACATCGGCGGCCTTTGCGTGGTTGATTGCTTCTATTGTCTGCGGCATAATACCATCATCAGCAGCAACAACAAGGATTGCGATATCCGTTGCCATTGCACCGCGCAGACGCATTGATGTGAATGCGGCGTGACCGGGGGTGTCAAGGAATGTAATCTTTTCGCCGTTGAGGTCAACTCTGTAAGCGCCGATGTGCTGAGTGATACCGCCCGCCTCGGTTGCGGTGACGGATGTATTCTTGATTGCGTCAAGAAGTGATGTTTTACCGTGGTCAACGTGACCCATAACAACAACAACGGGGTCGCGGGGAAGAAGATCTTCTGCGGCATCTTCGCTGTCGTCGATAATTCTGTCCTCGATTGTGACAACAACCTGCTTTTCGACCTTTGCGCCGAGTTCTTCCGCAACAATGGCGGCGGTGTCAAAGTCGAGAACCTCGTTGACGGTTGCCATCTGACCGAGTGTGAACAGCTTTTTGATAACCTCGGCTGCTGTCATCTTGAGCATTGCGGCAAGCTCGCCGACGGTAATTTCTTCGGGTAATTTAAGCTGAAGCTGAGGCTTCTTTGCGCGCTCTGCGGCAATTCTCTTAAGTCTTTCAGCCTCTGTTTCGCGGCGGGGCTGTCTTGTTCCGCCCTGCTTGCGGTACTGCTGTGACTTCTGCTTGATTTTCTGCTTGCCGACAGCGTTTGCGTGCTGCTTTGTTTTATTTTCGGGGGCAATGTTTTCATAACGCTCGTTGTACTTTTCAAGGTCAACGGTGTCAGCTCTTGTGTCAATTGTTCTTGCCTCGCCCTTTGTTCTTGCCTGCATGGGCTTGTTTTCTTTTTCTTTCTTGGGCTCTCTGGGAGCTGTGGGCATCTGGGGCAGACGCTCGGGCTTTGCGGGCTGTTTCTGCTGAGGCTTGGGCTCAGGCTTCTTTTCCTGCTTTTCGGCAGGCTTTTTCTCCTCGGGCTTTTTGTCAGCCGGCTTTTTCTCGGCAGGCTTGGGCTCGGGCTTTTTCTCGGTTTTCTGTTCGGGTTTCTTTTCTTCCTTTTCGGCAGGCTTGGTTTCAGGAAGCTTTTCTTCTTCCTTCTTCTCTTCTGCGGGCTTTTCCTGTGTCTCCTCAGCACCTGCCTTGGGAGCTGACAAGTTAAAGTATGCCTCTAAATCGGCAACCTCATACTCTTTGGTAAAGGTTTCAAAAATGACGTTAAGCTCATCCTCTTCCAGAACGGTTGAGTGCTTTTTCTGTCCGTCAAAGTGTTTTACAAGCAAATCTGCAACAACATTATTTTTAACGTTGAAGTCTCTGGCAAGTTCGTGTAATTTGTATTTATTTATCATTGAGTTTCCTCCTCGGTCATGTTCTCCAGAATTCCCAGCACGGAATTTGCGAAGCCTTGTTCATTTATTGTAATAACGGCTGATTTCAGCCCTGTTGCGCGTCTGATATCCTCCATTGTCATATCAAGCCGCCTGAGCGGTATTGAGCTTTGTGAAAAGGATATCTCTCTTTCAAATTCTTTGCCGAGTCTTTCGGAAGAATCTTCGGAAAGCAGGCACAAATGCGCCGCACCTGATTTTATGCCGTTTACCGCGGCATCGTGACCGCAGGAAAGCTTTCCTGCCCTGCGACACAACCCCAGCAGAGAAGCGAGCCGTTGTCTGTTATCCGCCATTGAGCTCCGCCTCCATCCTGTCATAAACCTCGTCAGGTATCGCACAGGAAAATGCCTTTTCAAAACGCTTTGCCTTGCGTGCCTTTGTAAGACAGGCAACATCGCGGCAGACATAAGCGCCCCGTCCGGGTTTTCTGCCCGTAAGGTCAAGTGAGACCTCACCCTCGGGACTTCTGACAACACGGACAAGCTCTTTTTTCGGTTTCATTTCATTACAACCGGTACATTTTCTAAGCGGTACTCTGCGAACTGCGGGCATAAGTTCAACTCCTGTGTGAAAAATTATCAGATATCGAAATTAAGAAGGGATTCCTGATTTTCGTTTTCGGGCTTGATGTCAATTTTCCAGCCGGTGAGCTTTGCGGCAAGGCGGGCGTTCTGACCCTTGTTGCCGATTGCAAGTGAAAGCTGGCTGTTGGGAACAACAACGCGGCAGGAGCGTTCAACATCTTCGTCAATTGTGACGGAAATTACGTCTGCGGGAGCAAGTGCGGCAGCAACAAACTTTGCGGGGTCGTCGCTGTAGCAAACAATATCAAGCTTTTCGCCGCAAAGAAGGTCAACAATCTTGCTGACACGGGTGCCCCTTGTGCCGATGCAGGCGCCGACGGGGTCGATGTTTTCATCTGAGCTGTAAACGGCAACCTTGCTTCTTGAGCCTGCCTCACGGGAAACGGACTTGATTTCGACTGTGCCGTCAAAGATTTCGGGAACCTCGCTTTCAAGAAGGCGTCTTACGAGGCCGGGGTGAGTTCTTGAAATTGTTGCTCTGGGGCCGCCGCGAGCGGACTCTTTGACGTCAACAATGTAAATTTTAATGAGGTCGCCCTCTTTGAAATTATCGTTGGGAAGCTGTTCGGCTTTGGGAAGACGTTCTTCAAACTTGCCGATTTCGACTGTTGCATCGCCGGTTGCGGGATCAATCTTTGAAACCTTTGCCGTGACGATTTCCTGATTTTTGCTCTGGAACTCTTCACGCAGACGGCCGTGCTCTGCCTCGCGGATTCCCTGACGCAGAACGTGCTTGCCTTTTTCTGCGGCAATACGGCTGACCTCTTTTGTTTCAAGCTCAATTTCGATAATGTCGCCGGGCAGTGCGGTTGCCTTGTATCTGCGTGCCTGGTCAACGGTGAGGTCGGTGTCGGGGTCATCAATTTCGCTGACAACGTTTTTGCGAACAAAAACTCTCATATCGCTCTTATCTGCATCAATTTCACAGAAAACGATGTCTTTGTTGTTATAATCTCTCTTAACGGCGGTGACGATTGCCTTCTGAATACCGTCGCAGAGAACCTCCATATCTATGTTCTTCTCTTTTGCGAGAAGCTTAAGTGCCTCAAAAAATTCCTTGTTCTTCATTTTGTTAATCAATCCTTTCGATAAAAGTCAATATGTCAGTTAATTGAATCCCGGAAAATCGTCAAGCTTGATGTAGCTTGTTTCTTTTTTGTTGATGCAAAGGCCCTCACCGTTTTCAAGGCGCACGGTGATGTCTGTGCCGTCAAAGCTTTCAAGAACACCTTTGAAATCCCTGACGCCGTCACGGGCACGGATAAGTCTTAACATAACCTTTTCGCCGAGGCAGGCTTCAAAATGTGTTTCGCGGGTAAGCTCACGCTCAAGACCGGGTGAGCAAACCTCAAGGCAGTAGCTCTGCTCAATGGGGTCAGCGTCATCAAGAGGCTTGTCGAGTGCACGGCTCATTTTTTCACAGTCCTGAATTTCGATTCCGCCGTCCTTGTCAATGAAAACACGCAGGAACCACGAGGCACCCTCTTTGACAAAACGGATATCCCACAGTTCAAGACCGAGACTTTCTGCAATCGGTGCGGCGATATTCCAGACCGATGCGACAACATTGCCGCCCTTACCCTTTGAAGCCATTGCTTCACGCTCCTTTTTTCTTTTTGTGAATTTTAGTTTTAAGACAAACAAAAGAGCGGGTCGCCCCACTCTTTCATCCATACTCCTATAATGTACATATAAATTTTATCATATATACTATTTTATTTCAAGCCTCAGTTTTTACAAACCAGCGACATCTGAAAACAAGCTTTTTGGGATTATCTCCCAACAAAACCGCCCGTAATGAGCATGAAAGCCTTTATCAGTCCTCGTCAGACTCATCATCCGACAGGTCAAATTCCTCGTCAAGCTCCATTGAATCCTCTTCCAGTTCATCAAACT
>JAZNVG010000014.1:0-3380 GCA_045592705.1 Acutalibacteraceae bacterium
AGTATTGCGGATTTTTTGTCATTTCGTCTGAACGAAAAATAACCTGATAAAAACTGCTTCGCATCTTAAAAAGGGATAGTTTGGATATAGAACAAGGCAAAAAGCGCAGAAATCCTTGACGGATTTCGAGCATTTTTAACGCAGTTATATGCCAAAATATCCTTTTTAAGACTTAAATTTCTTATGGAGGGCCGCCCTTGCACAGCTCTTTTTGTTTAACAAATTATACTCCGGAATATGCCGAGAAGCCGCCGTCAACGGGAATAATCACACCGGTGATAAAGCCCGAACATTCCTCGTCACAAAGGAAAATAAGAGCACCTGTAAGGTCGGCAGGAACACCGAAACGGCGCATGGGGGTGTGGGTAATAATCTTGTTTGAACGCTCGGTGAGTGAGCCGTCTTCGCTGTAAAGAAGCTTTGCGTTCTGGATTGTGGAGAAAAATCCGGGGGCAATGGCGTTGACTCTGATGCCGACATCGGCAAAGTGAACGGCCATCCACTGTGTAAAATTGGAAACCGCCGCTTTTGCCGCAGAATAAGCGGGAATTCTTGTAAGCGGTTTATATGAATTCATTGAAGAAACGTTGAGAATGCAGGCATTTTCTTTGCCCACCATTTCCTTTGCAAAGCACTGTGTTGTCAACAGTGTGCCGAGAAAGTTGAGGTTGAAAACAAATTCAATTCCCTTGGCATCAAGGTCGAAAAAGGTTTTAACGCCCTCTGCCTTTTCGGCAAGGTCGGCAAGCTCAAGTGTATCTTTTGTGGTTGTACCAAGCGGTGAATTGCCGCCCGCACCGTTGATAAGAATGTCGCAGGTGCCGTAAACGGCATTGATTTTTTCTTTTGCCGCCTCAAGGCTTTCCGCTTCAAGAACATTGCAGCCGACAGCAATCGCTTCGCCGCCGTCTGCCTTGATTTCGTCAACAACCTTCTGTGCCGCCTCTTCGCGCAGGTCAAGCACGGCAACCTTAACACCGAGTTTTGCAAGATCTTTTGCAAATCCGCTGCAAAGCACACCGCCGCCGCCGGTTACAACGGCAACTCTGTCTTTAAGATTTTCGTGGTTCATATATATCGTTCCTTTCCGTCAAATCATTACTTTTTTATCGGTTTTTGCGGATTCGTAGCAAGCGGCAACAATTTTTGCCGCATCACCGCCCGAAAAAGCATCAATGGCAAAGGGTCTGTCATTTCTGATGCTGTCATAAAAATCGGCAATCAGCGCACCGTGACCCGTTCCCCAACAGCTTTTTCCGACAGTTTCTTTCTGCACGGTCTCTCCGATTTCGTTAATGCCGGTGTCGGTTATTTCAAAAAGTCTGTCGCCTTCCATACGAAGCGTGCCTTTTTCAAATTTAATGTCAATCAGCACACGGGAATCGGTCGCAAAGGCGGTGGTTGCGTAAAGCACGGCATTTGCACCGTTTTTCATTGTAAAAAGTGCCGTGGCGGTATCTTCAACCTCAATAACACCTTTGAGGTGGTCGTTTGCAATGTGCGCTGTCACGCCGTTACAGCCGCCGCCGAAATATTGCAGAATATCAATTGTGTGAATGGCCTGATTAATCAGCACGCCGCCGCCCTCTTTTTCAAGAGTGCCGTGCCAATCGTCGGAATAATAATTTTCGTCCCTTTTCCAGGTGAGAAAGCCGCGCAGGGCAAGCACCTTACCCATTTTGCCCGAATCAATCACATTTTTCACATAAACGGAGCAGTCGTTGTATCTGTTCTGGAAGCAAACACCGACTTTTTTGCCGCTTTTTTTCTGTGCGGCACGCAGGATTTCGACCTCGTCAATTGTCATTGAGCAAGGTTTTTCCGTGAGCACGTTTATGCCCTTTTCAAGTGCTTTGACCGCCATTTGCGTGTGCAGATAGTGCGGTGTACAGATGTGAACGGTGTCGATTTTTTCGTTTTCGAGCATCTCATCAAAAGAGGTGTATGCCTTTGCCGAAAAAACCTCCGCCCATTTCTTTGCCTTTTCATAAACGGTATCGACCGTTGCAGCAACAACGGCATCGGGAGTTTTTGAAATAACGTCAAAATGTACGCGTGAAATATTACCGCAGCCGACAACTGCAATATTCATAAAATCACCCTTTCAAATCAGGAGCCGTATGTGCCCGAAAGGTCTGCGGAAACGCTTTTAACAACCTTTTTCTCGCCCGTGGAAGAGGCAATTTTCTTCTGCAGCTCTGCAAAATAAACATCCTCATCAACGGGAAGCTCGACCGCCTTGCCAAGCCACGAAGAAAGGTGTGCGGCGTTGGAAATTGAAAGACCTCTGATGCCCTCTTCGCCGTTTGCAACAAGGGCTTCGCCTCTTAAAATGTGTGCGGCAAAAGCGCGTGTGACACCTGAGTGCTGTTCGTTAAGGCCGTCGGTTTCAACGTCAATCCATTCACCCTCAACCCTGCCGAAGCCCTCCTCCGAGGTTGCGCAATGCTCGGCGGTGCTGCCCTTGAGCTTGTAAACACGCAGCTGATTGTTTTCACAGATAATCTTGCCGCCGTCAAGGGTTATTTCAAATCTGTTTGTGCCGGGGCAGTCGCCCGTTGTGGTGATGAAGGTGCCCGTTGCACCGTTTGCATATTCGGCATAGATTGTTACGTCATCCTCAACCTCAATGTCGTGCCACTTGCCCTCGTGGCAGACAGCCTGAATTTTTACGGGCAGACCGCAAATCCACTGCCAAAGGTCAAGGTTGTGGGGGCATTGGTTGAGAAGCACGCCGCCGCCCTCGCCCGACCAGGTTGCACGCCAGCCGCCCGAGTTATAATAAGCCTGATTGCGATACCAGTTTGTTATAATCCAGACAAAGCGCTTCTTGCGTCCGAGTGCACCGCTATCAACAATTTCCTTTGCCTTGGCAAAAAGCGGATGGGTACGCTGATTGAACATAATACCAAAGGTTTTGCCGCTGTTTTTTGCCGCCTTTATCATCTGACGAGCCTGGCGGGTGTAAACACCTGCGGGTTTTTCGGTCAACACGTGCAGCCCTGCATCAAAGCAGTCCACAGCGATAGGAGCGTGAGAATAATGGGGCACGGCAATAATAACCGCATCCGCAAGGTTACTCTCAAGCAATTTTTTGTAATCCTCAAACTGCGCTATACCGGGAAAGCTTTCGCTTATATCGGCAAGACGCTGCGAGGATATATCACACAAAGCCGTAAGCTCTGCATTTTTAATTTTGGCTTCAAAAAGGCTTTTGGCATGGGCAAAGCCAATATTGCCCACGCCTATAATGCCTATTCTAAGCTTTTCCATAGAAAAGTACCCTTAAGCTTTATGCTTTATGCGTTGTATGTGTTGTCCATGTTAACTACGGCTTTTTTAACTTCCTTTTTCTCCTGTGAGGCGTCTATACGCTTCTT
>JAZNVG010000015.1:0-35292 GCA_045592705.1 Acutalibacteraceae bacterium
TTTTGCTCGGCGAAGAAAACAAGATTATTTCATCATCAGAGCTTGAATTCTGTCTTCGTGAATCGCTTGACAATATCCGCTTGCTCGGCGTTCATTCATCATTAAAAAACAAGTGCTCGGGTAGTCTGTATTTTGAAAATGCGGTTGCTGTTTATGACTTGTTTGAAAAAACAGTCGAGTTATTCATCGACGATATCAACGCTTTTATGGTATCGCTTAAATGTGAAAACTCCGTCATAAAACTCACCCTTCAGACAGGTTTGAATGACGGTGCCGATACTTCTTCACTGAACACACTTTCTTTAGCCAACGGAAGTGTTACCTGCGACGTTGATGAAAACGATGTTGCGGTTTATATTCTCCTTTCCGAAGGAGGTGCATCGGATGATTAACCTTCTTGAAACAGGGACTTTTACTCAGGCGTTATTTATGTCGGTTTTGTTTCTTGAAGCCGTAATAAATATTTGCTGTGTGCCGAATCTTTTTTTTCGTGATTACAAGCCTCTGACAAAGGTATTTACCGCTCTTTTCAATCTTGCAGGCTTTGCTCTGCTTGTTGTTCTTACAACGGGACTCAACGCATTTATTTTTAACCGTGATATTCCTTATCCGAGCATATTGCTTCTTGAAAATGCGGAATATTCTCTGATATTCATTCTGGCAAACCTTGCTTTTCTTATTTTCCTTGGTATCGGAGAAATCCGTTACCGCAAAAACAGCGTTTCGTCGCTTTCCATAAAAGAAAGCTTCGACCATCTTCCGACAGGTCTTTGTTTTTCAAAAGCCAATGGCACGGTACAGCTTGTAAACCACAAAATGAACGAGCTGGGATATATTCTGACAGGCGAAGAAATTCAGAATGCCAACAAATTCTGGAAGGCACTTGTAAACGGTGACGTTCTTCCCGACGTTCACCGTATTTCCGACAGCAAGCAACCCGAATACCGTCTGTCTGACGGAACGGTCTATACTTTCAAGCGTGAAAAGGTTGAAAATGTTTTTCAGATCACCGTAACCGATACAACAAGCCTTCATAAGCTTACAAACAGACTTCGTATGAACAACGAAGAGCTTGAAGAAATGAACGCAAGACTCAGGCATTACGGTGAAACCGTTGACGAAACAACAAGGGCAAGAGAACGCCTTGAAACAAAAATCCGTATTCACAGCGAGCTCGGTCAGGCACTTCTCGCAACCCGTCATACGTTGAGTTTGCCCGAAGCCGATTTTCAGCCGATTATCAGCACGTGGAACAGAAACATCGCCGTTCTCCGAACGGAAGCTGAACCTGCACAGAACAGCGGTCTGCTTAACACACTTATTGATATTGCGGAATAAGCAGGAGTTACTGTTGAAATCAGCGGTGAATTCCCTATGAACGATGCAATCGGCAGTATACTGACTTCCGCCGCAACGAAGCGCTGACAAACGCCGTTATCCACGCAGATGCCAAAACTCTGTTCGTTGAGTTTTATGAAACAGAGGATGGCTATAATGCCAGATATACCAATGACGGAAATCAGCCGACAAAAGAAATACACGAGGGCGGCGGTCTCGGTTCGCTCCGCAGTAAAATTGAACGATTGGGCGGAAATATGGAAATTCAGTCTTTGCCGCAGTTTGAAATGACTGTTCAGATGCCGAAAGAGGTGAAATTATTTTGATTAACGTTCTTATTGTTGAAGATGACCCCATGGCTCGCAAGCTGCTTGAAATATACATAAACGACAGCGAAGAATATAAGCTTTCGCAATCTATCGAAAGTGCGGCAATGGCAGAGCTTTACTGCCGAAGAAACCCCATTGACCTTATTCTTATGGATGTCTGCACGGCAATGGATGCAAACGGACTTGATGCGGCGGCAAAAATCAAAAAGAGCTGTCCTCATATCAAAATAATCATTGTTACAAGTCAGCCTGAATTCAGCTTTATTGAAAGAGCAAGAAAAGCGGGAGTTGAAAGCTTCTGGTACAAAAGTGCATCGGCAGAGGAAATCATTGAGGTTATGAACAGAACGATGGCGGGCGATTCCGTTTATCCCGACACAACGCCATCACTCAGACTCGGCGAAGCACTCAACATTGATTTCACCGAAAAAGAACTTCTTGTTCTTCGTGAGGTTGTTGACGGAGAAGCCGATGCGGATATAGCCGAAAAGCTCGGTATGTCCGTGCGTACCGTCAAGGCTCACATTCAGAATATGCGTGATAAAACGGGCTTCCGTAACCGCACCGAACTTGCGGTAAGAGTGCGTGAAAGCGGTCTTGTCATCAATGACCATAAAACAGAATAAAATGTTCAGATATGTATGGCGGCTTGCCCACAAGCCGCCGCAAACATCAGCATTCATTCAACGGCGGGATGAAGGCATCCCGCCCTACACAAACAAATTTGACGGCAGAGCAAGCTGCCGTCTTTTTTTGAAAAAATATTTAAAAAAACTTCCATTTCTGCACTAAAGTACAATGTGCAAACCGAAAAAAGGTGATAGAATTACAATGTAAGAATGTATACTGACAAAAGTATACCCATTATGAACAACACGAAAGGAGAAAATTTCTGATGAAAATTTTCAAAAAAACGCTGGCAATGATTCTTTGTCTGCTTATGCTTATGAGCATAGCGCCGCTGTCGGCAAGTGCGGCTGTTGTTTCCGGTGCAACCGGCAGCGGCACAAAAAACGACCCTTTTATTGTGGACAACTTTTCTGAATTCAAAAATGCATTGGAGCTTAAAAACGGCACATATTATGTTAAAGTTGTCGGTACTTTTCCGGAAACAACAATTACCGAATTCACCGATGAGTCTGTTATTACTGTGTCCGCAAACGCTAAGGTTTATGTTGAAATAAACACCGAAATGAATTTGATATGTCAGGAAAAAGGTAAAGCCGAATACCCTAAAGCATTAATCAGTGTTTTGGGTGAATTGTCACTCAGCGGTAGCGGTAGAATTATTTTCTCAACAAAAAAATTAAGTAATATAACCGTCCTTTCATCAACCGCTGTTATAAAGGTTAATGCAGATAATGCTCGTGTAACCGTTAATGAGTTTAGTATTCTTTCTTTATCCACAGGCTCAGCGTCTGTTGTGTTCGTTAATAAGGGTGTTCTGGAAACTGAAAAAGTTATTTTTCAAAATGCAGGACATGATGCCGGCGCAGCTGTATCTGTTGGGGAAAACGGTAAATTTATATGCAGAAGCGGTAGATTTGTCGGTGATGAATATACGGACTGGGTTCAGAATAACGGCGGCGGTTATGATGAAATAACAAGGAAATCTGATGCATTGAGTTATGCCGATATCAACGACGTTGTGATTTATGCCGGTGCTTTTTCCACGTTATCATACGTATATGAGATAAAAGAAGTCATCCAAAAAAACAGCGTATTGCTTTATGACAAAATAAAAGATTTCAAATTTGTTATAGTTGATCTGAGCCTGATTGATCAGACTCCTTCTGTCGGAAGCGGAACGGTTAAAACCATGTCTGTTTATATCGGTGATAATCAGACTTTTACTTTTAATACGGTTATGCCCGAAAGTTGTTTAATCAACGCAGGCTATAAACTTGAAAAGAAAGTGCGCCATAATTCATCATCAGATCCGACATCCAGTAAGGAGAGCGTAGATACCAACAGCATGAATCCTGTAAGTATCAGTTTTAAGCGCACCAATGAAAATATGTCATCAGTTCTTGAAACTGTAACTTTGTATGATCCCGATGGTAATGTTGTTAAAACAGTTGTAAACACATTTCATCTTCAACCCAAAGTAAAACCGATTCAGGTTAATAGTATCGCAATTACAGACATAGATTTGCCCGTAGCAAATGCAACACCCGACAAAACCGCAACAACCGAGTCAACTTTCAGAATCGGTTCTATGGCAGGAATAGTGTGGTACCGTGTAGAAAACGGCACACGCAAAGCGATGGAAAACAGCGAAAAGTTTGAAGCAGGAAAAACTTACGTTTGCTATATGCAGGTTTTCCCCAATTCGGGCTATTTGTTCCCTTCGTCAAAATCTGAATTTTCTGTAACCATTAACGGCGAAACTGCGGTTATCGGTGGATCATATTCCAACAGTATAGCTTATGTTGAAATGGAATTCATAGCTTCTTGCGAAACTCACAACTTTGACGGGTCTGTCTGCACCGCTTGCGGATATGATGCATCAGAAGATTGCGGTTGCAAGTGCCATCAGGGCGGTATCGCAGGCTTCTTCTTCAAGATTGTTCTCTTCTTCCAGAAACTTTTCGGTCAGAACAAAGTCTGCGCTTGCGGTATGAATCACTAATTGAATATACCATCTGACGGCGGAGCAATCTGCCGTCTTTTTTAAAAAATTCAAAAAAACACGATGAAAAACCGAAAATATATGATATAATTATATTTGTAAAAAATCGGCAAACGGATGTGATGTTATGAAAGATTTCAGCAAAGTTAAATTCAAATGGACATTCCGTGATTATCAACAGGCAGTGCTTGATAATTCGCAAAAGCATCTGAAAGATAAAAGAATACATATCGTTGCCGCGCCGGGCAGCGGTAAAACCATTCTCGGTCTTGAGCTTGTCCGCAGGCAGAATGCACCTGCGCTCGTTATGTCGCCCTCTGTTACAATCCGTCAGCAGTGGGGCGAAAGATTCATTGAGGCTTATCTGCCTGAAACGGAGAATTCCGATGAATATATTTCCTATTCGCTCACAAAACCGAAGCTGATAACCTCAATCACATATCAGGCGCTTCACGCTGCTTTCACAAAAACCGTTATGGAATCCGAAGCGGATGAAGATGAATTTGAAGCCGAAGAAACGCAGGATTTCAGCAATTTCGATTTGCTTTCCGAAATCAGAAAGGCAGGCATAAAAACAATCTGCCTTGACGAGGCTCACCACCTCAAAAGCGAATGGCAGAAGGCTCTTGAAAAGTTTGTTGCAATGCTTGGTGAAGGTGTGACAATCATCGCTCTCACCGCAACGCCGCCCTATGACAGCACACCTGCCGAATGGAACAGATATCAGACTCTCTGCGGCGATATTGATGAAGAAATTTTCGTTCCTCAGCTTGTTATGCAGAAAACTCTCTGCCCCCATCAGGACTATATATATTTCAGCTATCCGACAGCGGAAGAATCGCAGATTCTCGCGAATTACAAGGCAAAAGCAACGGCTGTTACCGATGAGATAATCAGAAGCGGTTTGCTTTCAACGGCTCTGCAGGTTTCAAATGCGGCAGGTAACGAAGAAATACTCTATGATAATCTTGCAGGATTCAAATCGCTTGTCTGTGTTGCAAAACAAGGAAATGCCAATATCTCAAAAAGCCTTAAAGAAAAGGTTTATGAGGGCAGAAAAGCTCCCGTTTACTCAATAGCCGAAGCCGAAAAAGCATTTCAGTTTATCATTGATAAACCCGATGTATTCACCGAAGAAATCAGCGAAGAATTAAAGGCGATTCTTTCAAAAGAAGCTCTTATCGAAAAGAGAAAGGTCAGACTTGCTTCAAGCGATAAAATTAATAAAATGCTCGTTTCCTCAACGGGTAAACTCGAAAGCATAAATAAAATCGTTGCAAGCGAATATCGGAATCTCGGCGACGGTCTGCGTATGCTCATTCTCACCGATTACATCAAAAAGGATATGCTGAAGCTTGTCGGCACGGATGAAGAAATCCACGCTCTCGGCACGGTACCCGTTTTTGAATCAATTCGCAGAACAAATCCCGATGCAAAGGTTGCGGTGCTTTCGGGTACGCTTGTTCTTCTGCCCGATTCCGCCGTTGAAGCTGCGCAGGAAATCGCATACAACGAAGGTGTGCCTTGCAGAATAAAGAAGCTCGAAAACACAAATCACACCGAAATCATTTTCAGCGGCTCAAACAAAAATAAGGTCAGCATTATTACAAAAGCATTTCAGCTTGGTGTTATCAATGTACTTATCGGAACAAAATCTCTGCTCGGCGAAGGCTGGGATTCACCAAATATCAATTCACTCATTCTTGCAAGCTTTGTGGGCAGCTTTATGCTCTCAAATCAGATGCGAGGCAGAGCAATCCGAATTGATAAAAAGAATCCCGAAAAGGTGTCGAATATCTGGCATCTCGTGACGGTTGAGCCCGATTCAAAAGACGAAATCATCAGTGATGATTTTGAAACGATGAAACGCCGTTTTGCCTGCTTTCAGGCACCTGCATATAACAGCGACGTTATCGAAAGCGGCACGGACAGAATCGATATTCTCAAAGCACCCTATGATGCAAACAGACTTGAAAGCATCAATAATCAGATGCTCTCGCTTGCCGCCGCAAGAAACGTTATGGCAGGCAGATGGAATGCCGCCGTCAAAGGCAAAGCAAGACCCGAGATTGAAGAAGTCAGCGAAATTCCTGCAGAGGTTCAGCCTGCAAGTGCCGTTCATAAGAACAAGATTTATGCAATCGTTCTTGCAGTTATGATTGTCCTTGCAATAATCATAATCGCAACGTCAGGTTTCTTCGGCGGACTTATCGGATTTATCATTGCGGCAATTGCGGCGGTGCTTCTCATCAAATCCGCATCGGTTGTGATGAAGAATTCATCGCCCGAAAAAACAGTTTCCAACATTTCAAATGCGATTCTTCGAACTCTCAGAGAAATCGGCGAAATCGAGAGCAGAGGAGCAACCGTTTCGGTCAGAAAATCCGAAAAGAAGAATACTGTTAACTGTTCGCTTTCAAAGGCAACTGTCAGAGAAAAGAATGTTTTTGCAAAGGCGGTTTCAGAGCTTCTTTCACCAATTGACGACCCGAGATATCTTCTCATCGGCACAAAGGGTATTTCAAAACTCACAAGCAGAAACTATGTTCAGAGCTATGCCTGCCCGTCGGTAATTGCCGTCAATAAAGAAACGGCGGAAATTCTTGCAAAGAATCTCAAATCCGCAGGCGGAAAGTTTGAACTTGTTTTCACAAGAAACGAAAACGGCAGAAAAGAACTTTTTAAATGCCGTAAATATTCTTACATCAATGCAAACAGCAAACTTGTCAAAAATAAAAAGATAGTGAAATAAAGAAACAGGCAACATCGTTATCGGTGTTGCCTGCTGCTTTGTATGTAGTTTCTGTTTAAGACTTATATTTTTAGGCTTGTTAGATTTAATGTAATGATTTATTGCTCACAAACGTTGATATATAAGGACGTTTTTGCAGATTTTTTGAATCTGAATATAAGAGACCTTAATGGTGAAAAACGTGGTTTTTGCATTACACTCCCTTTAATAAGGGCATTAATAACGCCGATATAGCGTATTGAAAAAAATATATGTGTTGTAAAATTAACCTGTCAATTTTATTTTCAACCAAACGATTATGACGGAAAGGAGTTGTTTGAATATGAAAACCGCTGCAATATATGCCTGATACAGTTCTCATAAGCAGAGAGAGGAAAGTATTGAAGAGCAGGTTGATGAATGCAGAGAATAGGAATTGAAACCGCAAAAGATTATCTTGCTCCGCTGGAAGAAGATAAAAAGCAGCTTAACAAGTTAATTGACCAAGCGAAAAACAGTGTTAAAATTTTGGACAAGGAAAGACTTTTTAATATCATTAACAGTTGGCTTGATATTGCTTCACTGATTGCAATGTCAAAACAGCTTAAACCGGACTCTGATGATTATGATACAGATGATAAAAGAGCAAAGCTTTATTATCGACATATGAGGGCAGTTCTGAAAAGTCCTATTTTGCAAAAGGTTTATATTTACTACGGTGATGACGGAAATCCCGACCCGAAAGTTAAAATAGGCATAGATATTTCAAAAGGTTCAGAATCAAGTAGCAATGAAAGTACCCATTCCGCTTCAGACGAAAGAATTACAGATTCGTTCGATTTGGAAAGCGATAGGGTCACCATAAACGCCTCACAGCAACAGCTGTGGGGTGTTTTTTTGTGCATATTTTCTCGATTGACATTACGGCGCATATCACAACATTTAATGTTTTGTAAAAATAATTACTAAATACAGTAAATTCACCTTGAAATCTCCATATATAAAGTATATAATTATTACAATTGTATATAAGTTTCCGATGAAAGGAAGATGAATATGGACAAAAGACACATTCCGGGGCCGCGCGTAATGCCTTACGGCTACACTCAGCTCACAACGATTGATAACCAAGAGCAGAATACTCTCATGGATTTCGGTATTCTTAAAATGAGGGCGGACGAAACCTTTACTGAGGATTGCGACCTTGAAAGAGCTTATCTGCTCATTAACGGCAATGTTACTTTTGAGTGGGAGGGCGAAAGCGTAACCGTTGACCGCCCCGACTGTTTCAATTATTCTCCCTGGGTGCTTCACGTGCCGAAAGGCATTAAGATTTCGCTTATCGCTCACAGCGACGCAGAATTTGCAATTCAACGCACGGAAAATGATATCGTCTTCTCTTCAAAGCTTTACACTCCCGAAGAGTGCGCAAGCGAAGACAGAGGTAAGGGCACAATGAGAGAAACCTCAACGAGAATTGTGCGCACCGTTTTTGACCAGTCAAACGCACCGTATTCAAATCTTATCCTCGGCGAGGTTATCGGTCACCCCGGTAAATGGTCCAGCTATCCCCCGCACTGGCACCCCCAGCCCGAGATTTATTTTTACCGTTTCCTTCCCGAAAACGGCTACGGCTTTGCCGAGCTGTCAGAGGATGTTGTAAAAACTCACCACAATTCAACCGTACTCATCTGCGAGGGTGAAACCCATCCGCAGACAACAGCGCCCGGTTACGCAATGTGGTACCTCTGGGTTATCCGAAACCTTGACGGCAATCCTTATATCACCCCCACTTTTATTCCCGAGCATCTGTGGGTGACAGACCCCGAAAAAGAGGCTGATATCTGGCCACCCAAGAAATAATCAGGAGGAAAAAACAATGAAATTAACAATGTCACAGGCTCTTGTCAAATTCCTTGACAACCAGTATGTCAGCTTTGACGGCATTGAGACAAAATTCGTCAAGGGCATTTTCGGCATTTTCGGCCACGGCTGTGTTGTCGGTCTCGGTCAGGCGCTTGAGCAGGGCGGCCATTCCCTTAAATTCTATCAGGGACACAATGAGCAGGGTATGGCTCACGCGGCAATCGCTTTTGCCAAGCAGAAAAACCGCCGTGAAATTATCGCCTGCACATCTTCAATCGGTCCCGGCGCACTCAATATGGTAACCGCCGCAGGCACAGCGACAGCAAACCGTATTCCCCTGCTTCTTCTGCCCGGTGACACCTTTGCCTGCCGCCAGCCCGACCCTGTTTTACAGCAGATTGAACAGCCCACAAGCTATTCAACAACCGCAAACGATGCTTTCAAAGCGGTTTGTAAATATTGGGACAGAGTTGTCCGCCCCGAGCAGCTTATGACTGCATGCATCAACGCAATGCGTGTGCTCACAGACCCCGCAGAAACGGGTGCTGTCTGCCTTGCGATGCCTCAGGATGTTGAGGGTGAAGCTTACGATTATCCCGACTATTTCTTCCAGAAGAGAACTTGGTATATTGACAGACGTTCCCCCGTCAGACGCGAAATTGATGCGGCTGTCAACGCAATTATGGAAAGTGAAAAGCCCCTGCTCATTATCGGCGGCGGAGTTACATATTCAGAGGCTTGGGACACAGCTCAATTCTTTGCCGAAAAATTCAACATTCCGATTGCCGAAACTCAGGCGGGCAAAGGCAATATACGTTGGGATATGCCGTTAAATCTCGGCGGTATCGGTGTTACGGGCGGTGCCGCGGCAAACGAAATCGCCAAACAGGCTGACCTTGTCATTGCAGTGGGTACACGCCTCACTGACTTCACAACCGCTTCAAAATGGGGTTTCCAGAATCCCGACGTAAAGATTCTCAGCATCAACATCTGCCCGTTTGACGCTTTCAAAATGGATTCAATCCCCGTCATTGCAGATGCAAAAAGTGCACTGCTTGACATTATGGGCGCGCTTTCGGCGGCGGATTACTGTTCCGAGTGGGGCGACGAAATTGCCGATGCAAAAAGCGCCTACACTGCAGAGGTTGACAGAAATTACAGCGTCTATCTTTCCGAGGGCCTTTCACAGACACGCGCACTCGGCGAAATCAACAAGGCAATCGCACCCGACTCAATCGCAATCGGCTCCTCGGGCAGCCTTCCCGGCTGTATGCAGAGACTCTGGCGCTCCACCCACCCGAAAACCTACCATATGGAATACGGCTTTTCCTGCATGGGTTATGAAATCTGCGGCGCACTCGGCGTAAAGCTTGCCCAGCCCGAAAAAGAGGTTTACGCAATGGTCGGTGACGGCAGCTTCCTGATGCTTCACAGCGAGCTTTACACCGCCGTTCAGGAAAACGCAAAAATCAACGTTATGCTCTTTGACAACACCGGCTGGGGTTGCATTGAAAATCTTCAGAATAATCAGGGTACCGATACTTTCGGCACGCGCTTCCAGGCAAGAAACCCGATGACAGGCATGCTTGACGGTGCAATTGTTCCCATTGACTTTGCAACAATCGCAGAGGGCTACGGCTGCAAGGCTTACAGAGTTTCAAACATCGAAGATTTGCGCCTTGCCCTTGAAGATGCAAAGAAACAGACTGTCCCCACCCTCTTCGATATCAAGGTTGTTCACGGCAGTATGAGTGACGGCTACGACGCATGGTGGCGTGTCGGTGTTGCCGAGGTTTCAACAAGCAGCAAGGTTCAGGCGGCTTACGAAGATATGCAGGAGAACATCAAAAAAGCAAGACTTTATTAATAAATCGGAGGAATAACTATGCTTAACAAAGATAAGGTAAAACTCGCAATTGCCCCCATCGGTTGGACAAATGATGACCTGCCCGACCTCGGCGCAGAAAACACATTTGAGCAGTGTGTCAGCGAAATGGCACTCAGCGGCTTCACCGGCAGCGAAATCGGAAATAAATATCCCAAGGATGTTGAAACCCTCAAGCATAAGCTTGATGTCAGAGGCATGCAGATTTGCAACGCCTGGTTCTCATCCCTTCTCCTTTCCGACGGCTATGAGGCAACAATCGAAGCTTTTATCAAGCACAGAGATTTTCTCCACGCACTCGGTGCAAAGGTTATCGGCGCTTCCGAGCAGGGTAACTCCATTCAGGGCAAAAGCGTAAGCATTTTCGGCGAAAAGCCTGTTTACACAGACGAACAGTGGGAGCTTATTGCAAAGGGCTTCAACGAAATGGGTCGCCTTGCAAAAGAAAAGGGTATGTATTTCACCGTTCATCATCATATGGGTACGGGTGTTCAGACCGAGGCTGAAATCGACAAGCTTATGGAAATCACCGACAGCAACCTTGTTTATCTGCTTTATGACACCGGTCATCTTGCTTTTTCCGGCGAAGATGCAATCGGCATCCTTAAAAAATATGCCAACAGAATCAAGCACGTTCACCTCAAGAGCACTCGCCTTGACGTGATTGCCGAGGGTAAGGAAAAGGGTTGGAGCTTCCTTGACTGCGTCAGAGCCGGTTCTTTCACAGTGCCCGGTGACGGCGATTTCGACTTCACACCCGTTTTCGACATTCTTGACGAAGCAGGCTACGAAGGCTGGATTGTTGTTGAGGCCGAGCAGGACCCCGCAAAGGCTAATCCCTTTGAATATGCCTGCATGGCAAGAAAATACATCAGCGAAAAAACAGGTTTATAATTGTGAACTTTCGAAAAATAATATATTAAGGAGTTAATATTATGAAGCTTACATTCATGGGTGCAGGCAGCACCGTTTTCGCAAAGAATGTTCTCGGCGACGTTATGAGTGCCGATCCCCTGCGCGATTGTGAAATTGCGCTTTACGACATCGACCCCCAACGCCTTGATGAAAGCTACATCATGATTACCGCACTCAACCGCAACATCAACGACAACCGTGCCAAGATTTCAAAATATCTCGGCGTGGAAAACCGTAAAGATGCCCTTCGCGGTGCAAATTTTGTTATTAATGCAATCCAGGTCGGCGGCTATGACCCCTGCACAATTATCGACTTTGAAATCCCCAAAAAATACGGTCTGCGTCAGACAATCGCCGACACAATGGGTGTCGGCGGCATTTTCCGCGCACTTCGCACAATCCCCGTGCTTGAAGATTTCGCGAGAGATATGGAAGAAGTCTGCCCCGACGCATGGTTCCTCAACTACACAAATCCCATGGGTATGCTCACAGGTTATATGTGCCGTTATACGGGCATCAACACCGTCGGCCTTTGCCACTCAGTTCAGGGCTGCTCAAGAGGACTTCTCAACGACCTCGGCATTGAATTCCACGAGCCTATCAGAGAAAAAATTCTCGGTATCAACCATATGGGTTGGCTTGTTGAGCTTTATGACGCTGACGGCACCGACCTTTATCCCGAAATCCGCAAGCGTGCCGCCGCCGTTCTTGACGGCGACAGAACAGACAAGCACGACCTTGTAAGATATGAATACATCCGCCGACTCGGCTATTACTGCACCGAGTCAAGCGAACACAATGCAGAATACAACAACCTCTTCATCAAGAATAAATATCCCGAGCTTATCGACGCATATAACATTCCCCTTGATGAATATCCCCGTCGTTGCGTACACCAGATTGAAAGATGGAACGCCGAAAGAGAACAGTATGTTGCAGGCGATGTAAGCCACACCCGCTCACATGAATATGCATCTCACATCATTGAGGCAATGGTAACGGATGTTCCTTACAAAATCGGCGGTAACGTCATCAACAACGGCCTTATCGAAAACCTTCCCCGTGAAGCCTGCGTTGAGGTTGCCTGCCTTGTAAACAAATACGGTGTTCAGCCCTGCTATCAGGGCAAGCTTCCCGTTCAGCTTGCCGCAATGAATATGACAAACATCAATGTTCAGCTTCTCACCATTGAAGCGGCAAGGACAAAGAAGAAAGAGCATATTTATCAGGCCGTTATGCTTGACCCCCACGCTTCAAGCGAGCTTTCAATTGATGACATTATCAAGATGTGTGATGACCTTATTGAAGCTCACGGCGACTGGATGCCCAAATACAACTGATAATAAAACCTTGCCCGGCGGATTTTCCACCGGGCTTTTTCAGAGGTGCGACTTATGATTTTATATTTCAGCGGCACGGGTAACAGCCGCTACGTTGCGCAGGGTCTTGCCAACCTCACCGGTGACACCTGCCATTCGCTGACACCTTACCTGCAGCAGAATGAAAGTCTGAAGCTTGAAAGTGACAATGCCTTTGTTATTGTCTGTCCCGTTTATGCGTGGCGGATTCCCAAAGTCATTGAAAAGCTTCTGCTTGACGCTTCATTTTCGTGCAAAACAGGCAAGGTAAAGGTTTATTTTGTTGTAACCTGCGGTGCAGAGCCGGGTTGCACAAACAAATATGCAAAGGCTATTTGCCTGCGCAAGGGGTGGGACTACATGGGTACCTGCGGCATTGTAATGCCCGACAACTATGTTGTGCTTTACCCCGTCAATGTACTCGCAGACTGTATGCGCCGCATCAGCCGTGCCGCCGCCGTTCTGCCTGCGGTTGCCGATGTGATAAAAGCTTCTCAGCCTTTCCGTGAAAGCAAAGACAGTCTGCTTGACAAAATAAAGTCAAACATTGTTAACCCCGTGTTTTATACATTCCTTGTAAAATCAAGCGGATTTTATACACAGCCCTCGTGCAATTCCTGCGGTAAATGCGTCAAAATCTGTCCGTTGGGAAACATTACCCTGCACGAAAAATCAAAAACACCCCGCTGGGGCAGAAACTGCACACACTGCATGGCGTGCATCAATCTGTGTCCAAACAGGGCAATTGAATACAAAATGGCGACAAGAGACCGCAAGCGCTACTGCAACGATCTGCCTGCACCCACGGGCGAGGAGAGAGATGAATGATAACCGACAGAGAATTTTTCATCCGTGACTGCCTTACGGTTGCGCAGGATCTGGTGGGTAAGCTCATCACCTGCAAAAAGGATGACGGCACAGCGGTCACTCTGCGCATTTGTGAAACCGAGGCATATTGCGGCGAAGATGATACTGCCTGCCACGCAAGCCGCTCACGCACACCGCGCACGGAGGTTTTTTATATGAACGGAGGCACCGTTTATGTTTACCTCTGTTACGGCATGCACTGGATGTTAAACATCGTAACGGGCGGCATTGAGCAGCCCGAGGCGGTACTTATCCGTGCGTGCGTTGAGGCAAACGGACCGGGCAAACTCACAAAAAAGCTGGGCGTGACGGGTGAATTCAACAAGCTCGATATAATCGAAAACGGCAAGCTTTTCATTGAAGATGACGGAAAGCGTTACAACATCACAACCGCAAAACGTGTCGGCATTGACTACGCCGCACCCGTTGACAGAGACCGTCTCTGGCGTTTTTGTATGGGTAACGAAATCACACCCTGACCTTTGTCTTTTTGTTGACGGCAAGCACACCGCCAACCGCGGCAGACGCTCCGGCAACCGCAACAAGAATTGCAAGATTCAAACCAACCGTACCCGAGTTTGCCGCAACACTTGCAACTGCCGCAACAATTCCCTGCAAAAGTCCTGTCAGTGCGCCGAAGACAATTCCGCTGTTCTTTATTTTTCTCAGCGCCGCAAAAGCGCTCAAAAAGGCAGAAACGACCATTGAGCCGAAGCCGTACCAACTGTATGTATCAACGGAAGCGTCAATTTTAAGCGCAACAAATGCAAAAACGCACAACAAGACAAAAAACAGCACCGTGCCGATTGCGGCAAAAACCAAAACGGTTTTAATGGGTGAAGCTTTTTTCTCTTCCCTTTGCGTTTTCACTTTTTTTGCAGACATAAAAACACCCCTCATACTATTGTCAATCAATAATATGAGGGGATTTTTGCTTTTATTCGGACAACACTGAATTATTTGTCAAAAGTGTCGTCTTTCTTTCTGCTCTTCTTCCTCTTGGACTTGCTGTTTTCTGCAGCTTCTTCCATCTTCTTGTTTTTCTCTTCTTCGCGAGCTTTTGCAGCAGCTTCTTTTTCAGCCGCAGCTTTTTCGGTAGCGGTATTATTTGTGGAAACAGCCCAACGTGTAATCTTCATCTTGTTTCTGTCAGCACGGGTTTCGATGATGAGAGAATCTTCTTTAACGGTAACAACTCTGCCGACGATGCCGCCGATTGTTGTGATTTCGTCACCGACCTGAATGGAATCACGCATTGTCTGCTCTTCTTTTTGCTTTTTCTTCTGGGGTCTGATCATTACAAAATACATAATGCCGAAAAGGGCAACCATCATAATAATCATAGATGTGGGATTGCTCTGTCCCGAAGCACCTGAGCCTGAGCCTGCACCGGGCATAAGAGAATTGAATAAGGGTAAAACATTGAACATTAGGGTAACCTCCAAAATATAATGAATACATTATAACCGATGTTTATTGAATATGCAAGACCATTTTTTATTAAATTCGCCTATCGTAAAGCTCGACGTGCTCCTCGCGGAATTTTGCAAATCTGCCTTCCTCAATGGCAAGACGGATATCCGCCATCAGCTTGTTGTAGAAATAGAGATTGTGCATTACGCAAAGACGCATTCCCAGCATTTCCTGACACTTGAGAAGATGTCTGATGTATGAGCGTGAGAAGTTGCGGCAGGTGGGGCAATCGCACTCGGGGTCAATTGGCAGAGAGTCATTCATATACTTGCGGTTGTTAAGATTTATAACACCCTGCTGAGTGAACAGGTGACCGTGGCGCGCATTACGGCTGGGCATTACACAGTCAAAAAGGTCAACGCCTCTTGCGACACCTTCAATGATGTTTCCCGGTGTTCCGACACCCATAAGGTAGCGTATTTTTTCTTTGGGCATAAACGGCTCGACAGCTGAAATAACGCGGTACATATCCTCTTTCGGCTCGCCGACGGCAAGACCGCCGATTGCGTAGCCGTCAAGGTCAAGCTCTGCAATTTGCTTCATATTTTCAACACGCAAATCTTCGAAGGTGCAGCCCTGGTTAATGCCGAAAAGCAACTGATTTTTGTTAATTGTTTCGGGCAGAGAATTAAGGCGCTTCATCTCCTCTTTACACCTTACAAGCCAACGAACCGTGCGCTCGCACGATTTTTTTGCATAATCGTGCTTTGCGGGATTTTCAACACACTCGTCAAACGCCATTGCTATTGTTGAAGCCAGGTGTGACTGAATCTGCATGCTTTCCTCGGGGCCCATAAAAATGTGCTTGCCGTCAACGTGAGAGTTGAAATAAACACCCTCCTCCTTGATTCGGCGAAGGGGTGCAAGCGAAAAAACCTGAAATCCGCCGCTGTCGGTGAGAATGGGACCGTCCCAGCGTGTAAATTCGTGCAATCCGCCCATTTCGGCAACAAGGTTATCGCCGGGGCGCACGTGAAGATGATAGGTGTTTGAAAGCATAACCTGACAGCCGATTTCTTTCAGGTCAAAGGCGGAGAGGGCGCCCCTGATTGCGCCGGTTGTGGCAACATTCATAAAGGCAGGTGTCTGCACGGTGCCGTGCACGGTTGTGAATTCACCGCGTCTTGCCGCACCGTCGGTCTGAAGCAATTTATACATTGTGATACCTCTTACTGAATAAACATTGAATCGCCGAACGAGAAAAATCTGTATTTGTTTTCGATGGCGGTTTTATATGCATTCATTGTGTTTTCGCGCCCGCAGAATGCGCTGACAAGCATAATCAGCGTACTTTCGGGCAGGTGGAAATTCGTGATAAGCGCATCAATGCACTTGAATTGATAGCCGGGGTAAATAAAAATATCCGTCCACGCACCGTCTGCTTTTATGCAACCGTTCTTGCTTGCCGAAGATTCAAGCGTGCGGCAGCAGGTTGTGCCGACTGCAATAACTCTGCCGTCGTTTTCTTTTGTTCGGTTGATAAGGTCGGCAGTAGATTCGGGGATTTCGTAATGCTCCGAGTGCATATGGTGGTCTTCAATTTCGTCCGCCTTTACGGGGCGGAAAGTGCCGAGACCGACGTGAAGGGTGACATATCCGATTTCAACACCCATCGCCTTGATTTTCTCAAGCAACTCGGGTGTAAAGTGCAGACCGGCGGTAGGTGCGGCGGCACTGCCCAGTTCACGCGCATAAACCGTCTGATATCTGTCAACATTTTCAAGACGTTGCGTAATATAGTGAGGAAGCGGCATTTCGCCAAGACGGTCAATTGTTTCAAAGAAACTGCCCTCGCACTCAAAAAGAGCAATGCGGTTACCGTCATCTTTGACGGATGTGATTTCACATTTAAGACTGCCGTCGCCGAAAGTGAAGCGGTGACCCACACGCGCTTTTTTGCCGGGTCCCGTAATAACCTCCCACACCTTTTCGGCACGCTGGTGAAGCAGAAGAAATTCGACAACCGCCCCCGTGTCAACGCGTGTGCCGTAAAGCCTTGCCGCCATAACCTTTGTGTCGTTGAGAATGAGGCAGTCACCCGCCCTGAGATACTCGGTTATGTCACGGAAAGTGCGGTGTTCAATCGTGCCGTCGGTTTTGCCGAGAACAAGCATTTTTGAACTGTCGCGCGGCTCAACGGGAGTCTGTGCAATGTATTCGGGGGGCAAATCGTAGAAAAAATCACTCTTTTTCATAAAAACTCCAAAATATTTGTAAAAATCTTTTATATTTTCTGTTGAAATTACATTTGACTTAAGGGGTATTGAATGGTATTATTTTAATATTATAAGTGTCTTTTGTCAATGCACTTTTTTAAACAAGAAAAAAATCGTTTTTTCAAGGTCCTAAAAGGAGGTCTTTTGTTATGAAAAAATATAAAGTCGGTATCGTCGGCGCAACCGGTATGGTAGGTCAGCGTTTTGCAACACTGCTTGAGAATCACCCTTGGTTTGACGTCACCACCCTTGCTGCAAGCTCACGCTCAGCAGGCAAAACTTATGAAGAAGCTGTCGGTGACAGATGGTGTATGGCTAACCCCATCCCCGCCTCAATGAAAGACCTTGTTGTTCTTGATGCAGGTGCCGATGTTGAAAAAATCGCAGCAGCAGTCGATTTCATCTTCTGCGCAGTAGATATGAAAAAGGACGAAATCAAAGCTCTTGAATATGAATATGCAAAAGCAGAGTGCCCCGTTGTTTCAAACAACAGCGCTCACCGTCACACTCCCGATGTGCCCATGATTATCCCCGAGCTCAACCCCGAGCACGCAGAAATCATTGTTGACCAGAGAAAACGCCTCGGCACTGACAGAGGCTTCATTGCCGTTAAGTCAAACTGCTCACTTCAGAGCTATGTTCCCGCAATCATTCCGCTTGACAGAGCAGGCTTTAAGGTTAAGGATGTTCTCGTCTGCACATATCAGGCAATTTCAGGTGCAGGCAAAACCTTTGAAAGATGGCCCGAGATGGTTGACAACGTTATCCCCTTCATCGGCGGCGAAGAAGAAAAATCGGAAGTTGAGCCTCTTAAGATTCTCGGCAAAATCGAAAACGGCGAAATCGTACCCGCAAAGGTTCCCAATTTCACCGCACAGTGCCTGAGAGTTCCCGTTTCAGACGGCCATATGGCTGCTGTATTCGTACGTTTTGAAGACGGCTGTAAGCCCACCAAGGAAGAAATGCTCAAGGTCTGGGCAGAGTTCAAGGGCTTCCCCCAGGAAAAAGAGCTTCCCAACGCACCCAAGCAGTTCCTTCACTATTTCACTGAGGACAATATGCCCCAGACAAAGCTCAACAGAACACTCGAAAACGGCATGGCCGTTTCAATCGGCAGACTTCGTGAAGATTCACAGTTTGATTACAAATTCGTCTGCCTTTCACACAACACCCTCCGCGGTGCGGCAGGCGGCGCAGTTCTTCTTGCCGAACAGCTTTGCGAGCAGGGCTTCATCAACGCGAAATAATCTGATTTCATCATAACTCTTTGAAAGGATGATTTTACTATGAAGAAAGTAGTCTTCACAGGTGCAGGCGTTGCCATCGTCACACCTTTCACCGCTGACAACAAAGTTAATTTTGACAAGCTCGGCGAGCTGATTGAACAGCAGATTGCAGGCGGCACAGATGCCATCATCATCTGCGGCACAACCGGCGAAGGCTCAACACTTGACCACGAGGAGCACACAGCCGCAATCAAATACACAGTTGACGTTGTCAACAAAAGAATCCCCGTCATTGCAGGCGCAGGCAGCAACGACACAAACTACGCCGTCAAGCTTTCCAACGAAGCTGAGGCAGCAGGCGTTGACGCACTTCTTTCCGTCACACCTTATTACAACAAAACATCACAGCGCGGTCTTATCCAGCACTACAACTTTATTGCTGACAGAGTAAGCGCACCCATTATCCTTTACAATGTCCCCTCTCGTACAGGCGTAAACATTCAGCCCGAAACATATTATGAGCTTTCACGCCACGAAAGAATTGTTGCAACAAAGGAAGCTAACGGTGACATTTCCCACGTCACAAAAACCGTTGCGCTTTGCGGTGATGACCTTGCAATTTATTCGGGCAATGACGACCAGGCAACCGCCATTATGGCAATGGGCGGCAAGGGTGTCATTTCCGTTCTTTCAAACATTCTTCCCGACGTTGCTCACAACATAGTTGCAAAGTACCTTCAGGGCGACTACATCGGCAGCCGCAACCTTCAGCTTGAATATCTTGACCTTTGCAATAATCTTTTCATCGACGTTAACCCCATTCCCGTCAAAGAGGCAATGAACCTTATGGGTATGGATGTCGGCCACTGCCGTCTGCCCCTTTGCCAGATGACAGATGCTTCAAGAGAAGTGCTTGCCGCTTCACTCAGAAAGCACGGTCTTATTAAATAATTTTTCAGAGTAAGGAATAAACAAATGACAGGAATTTTACTCAGCGGCGCACTCGGAAAAATGGGTGCGGCGGTCCGTAAGCAGTGCGAATGCTTTGATTCACTGAGCATTGTTGCAGGTCTTGATATTGCCGAGGCAAATGATATCGGCTTTCCCGTTTTCAACTCCCCCTCGGTCATTGACAGCGAAACCCTTGACAAAATTGATGTTATCATAGATTTCAGCCACCCCTCCGCCCTCGCAGGTCTGCTTGAATTCGCAGTAAAGAACGGCAAACCCGCCATTATTGCGACAACGGGTCTTAACGAGGCACAGGTAAACCTCATCAAAACAGCCGCCACAAAAATTCCCGTTTTCTATACGGCAAATCTTTCAATCGGTGTCGGTCTGCTTTGTGAGCTTGCCAAAAAGGCTGCCAAGTTGCTTGGCAACAGCTTTGACATTGAGATTGTTGAAATGCACCACAATCAGAAAATCGACGCTCCCAGCGGCACCGCTCTTATGCTTGCCGATGCAATTGCAGACGAGCTTGACGGTGACACTCACTTCGAATTTGACCGCCACTCAAAGCGCGAAAAACGCACAAAGGCTGAAATCGGCCTTCACGCGGTACGCGGCGGCACAATCACGGGCGAGCACGAGATTATTTTTGCCGGCCACGATGAAATCATAAAGCTCAGCCACAGCGCAAGAAGCAAAGAGCTTTTTGCAACCGGCGCACTCAACGCGGCACGTTTCCTTGCCGATGTAAGCGAGGCAGGTCTTTACACAATGGCTGACCTTATGAACTGAACACAACCCCCTCAGAACAGTCAAAAACTGCTTTGAGGGGATTTTTTCACCTTTGACATACAGCGCGTTTAATGATATAGTATTATTATATTTTTAAAAGAGGTTAAAGTATGGCTTCAAAAAACATCTATATGGTGCAGGTGGGTTTTGCGTTTGACAAATCCCTCTATCTGCCTTATGCCGTGGGTTGCCTTGCCGCCTATTCGCAGGCAGATGCTTTTTTGAAAAGTGAATACCGGTTCAAGGAATTGATTTATAAACGCGACAGGCTTGACGATGTTGTTTTTCGACTTGACAAGCCTTATCTCGTTGCGTTTTCAAACTATATCTGGAACTTTGAATACAACAAAGCTCTTGCCGCAAAAATCAAGGCAGCATACCCCGACTGCACTATTCTTTTCGGCGGTCACAATGTCAGCCGCTCTGCAGAGTTACTCAATGAACCTTATGTTGATATTCTTATGTTCGGCGAGGGTGAAATCCCCTTCGCACGTCTGCTGACTGCCCTTGCAAAAGGCGAAAATCTTTCGACTGTCACAAACATCGCTTACCGCGAAAACGGCAAAACGCTTGTCACACCGCAGGAAAATTTCGACTCGCTTGACACTTTCCCTTCTCCGTTTTTAAGCGGTGTTTTTGATGAAATTATCGCCGCCGCACCCGACACGGATTTTCTCACCGTGCTCGAAACAAACCGCGGCTGTCCGTTTTCGTGCGCATATTGCGACTGGTGCGTATGCAAAAAAGTAAGATTTTTCCCTCTTGAAAAAGTTAAAGCGGAAATTGAGTGGCTTTCAGCACATAAAATCGAGTATTGCTTCTGTGCAGATTCAAACTTCGGTATGTTCAAACGCGACGAAGAGATTGTTGACTGCATTGTTGCCGCAAAAGAGAAAAACGGTTATCCCAAGGTTTTCCGTCCCTGCTATGCCAAAGACAGCGACGAGAGAGTTTTTGCAATCAGTCAGAAGCTTAACAAATACGGTATGGATAAGGGCGCAACAATGGCTTACCAGACCCTTAACAACCAAGCACTTGAAAACATCAACCGCAAAAATCTTACCCTTGAGCATTTTTCTTCACTGCTCAATATGTATAACCAAAATAATATTCCGACCTATTCCGAACTGATTCTCGGTCTACCCGGTGAAACATACGAAAGCTTTTCACAGGGCATCTGCACTCTGCTTGAGGCGGGCGGTCACAATTCACTGAGCGTTTACTACTGCGAGATGTTGCCCAACGCACCGATGGCTGACAAAGAGTATATCGAAAAGCACAAAATCAAAACTGCAACTGTTGGTTTTAACCACATTCACTCCGCCGCACACGAAGAAGAGGTTGACGAAAAATCTACCCTGATTATCGAAACAGCCACAATGAGCCACGATATGTGGATTAAATCAAATATCTTTTCCGTTTGCGTTCAGTGCTTTCACAATCTCGGTCTGCTTCGTTGCTTTGCGCTTTATCTGCGCAACGAAAAGAATATCAGCTATTATGATTTTTACAATGCTCTTGTAAGCGAGCTTTATTCATCAAAAGACACGCTTGCCAACAGAATTTTCAAAGAAATTGCCGACAAGCTTCGCGACAGTGAAAACGGGCAGTGGAATTACAAGAACGAGCTTTTCGGCGAGGCAGAATGGTTCCTTGAGGAAGGTGCTTTTCTTGAGCTTGCACAGCGCCTTGATGTTTTTTATGAGGAAATCACACCGTTTCTTAAAAGCTTTGATATTGATGAAACCGTATTTGATGAGCTTATGAAATATCAGCGTGAAATTCTGCGTCTGCCCGCAAAAGCTGAAATCATCTGTGAATCCGACTTTGATTTCTACAACTATTTCAGGCGCATTTACACAGGCGAATATAATCCGCTTGAGGCAAAGAAAAATACAGTTTCAGTCAGATTTGATGACAATATTACCGAGTGGCGTGACTATGCCCGTGAGATTGTCTGGTACGGTCGCCGTAAAGGTGCAACACTTGCCACTAATGGCAGATACCGCCTTGAACAGACATTTTAAGCATTATAAAAAGCAAGAACCGCGTAACATAAAGTTAAGCGGTTTTCTTCTTTTTGCAGTAATTTTATTCGCAATCAAGAGAAATCTTACCATTTTCGACGCAAACGTGGATTTTTGAAAGCTTTTCATCAACGCTGTCAACAATTTTTGTGGTGATTGCGTCTTCAACATTGCGGCGGATTGTGTTGCGCAGGTCTCTTGCACCTCTGTCGCCGTCAACCGACATTGCGGCAAGAAGCGAAACTGCTTCATCAGACCATGTAAAGGCAATTCCCTTGTCGGCAATGGGTTCAACAAGTTCACTCAGCATCAGCACGGCAATCTTCTCAAAGTTTTCCTGAGTGAGGTCATTAAACAGAATAACCTCGTCAACTCTGCCGATAAACTCGGGACGAAGGAATTCGCGCAAAGCTTTCATCGCCTTTTCTTTGGAAGCCTCACCCTTTGTCTTTGCAAAGCCGAGCGCACCCTCGCGGCGGTCACTGCCCGCATTTGATGTCATAATGATAACCGTGTTTTCAAAGCTGACATTTCTGCCGTGAGCGTCGGTGATTTTGCCTTCGTCAAGAATCTGAAGCAGGATATTCATAACATCGGGATGAGCCTTTTCAATTTCGTCGAAAAGAATAACGGAATAAGGCTTTCGTCTTACCTTTTCGGTAAGCTGACCCGCCTCGTCATATCCGACATATCCGGGCGGTGAACCGATAATTCTTGAAACAGAATGTTTTTCCATAAACTCCGACATATCAAGACGGATAAGTGTTTCAGGGGTGCTGAAAAGCTCCTTTGCAAGCAGCTTTACAAGCTCTGTTTTACCCACACCCGTCGGGCCGACAAAAATGAATGACGACGGACGGCGGCGCGGACTTATCTGAATTCTGCCCCTGCGTATTGCCGCAGAAACAAGGCTGACTGCCTCATCCTGACCGATTATGCCTGCCTTAAGGTTTGTTTCAAGGTTTGCAAGGCGTCGGATGTCGCTTTCAACAATCTTCTGTGCGGGGATTCCCGTCCACAGCTGAATTACACGGGCAAGGTCATCCTCTGTGACATGATTATTCTCAGCAAGCTTTTCAAGCTCAGTAATTTCCTGCTGCGTTTTAAGCAAATCAGCCTTAACCGTCGCAAGCTCTTCATAATCTGTCTCGTCTGCATTTTCCATAAGCTCTGACTGCTCATTTTCAAGACTTTCAAGCTTTTTAAGAGCAGCCTCATAATCGCTTATGTGCTTGTTGCGAAGATTTGCGCACGTGCAGGCTTCGTCAAGCAGGTCAATCGCCTTGTCAGGCAGGAAACGGTCGTTGATATATCTTTCGGAAAGTGTGACTGCCTTTGCAACAAGGGGGTCGCTGATTCTCACACGGTGGTAGTTTTCGTAATATTCCTTAACACCCACAAGCATTTCGACAGTCTGGTCAATTGAAGGCTCTTCGACCTTGACGGGCTGCAATCTGCGCTCAAGCGCGGCATCTTTTTCAATATACTTGCGGTACTCGGTGAAGGTAGTTGCACCGATAATCTGAATTTCTCCGCGTGAAAGCGAGGGCTTGAGAATGTTTGCGGCATTCATTGAACCCTCTGCATCACCCGTACCGACAAGAGAGTGAACCTCATCAATGAAAAGAATGATGTTGCCCTCACTGCGCACCTCATCAACAAGACCTTTGATGCGGCTTTCAAACTGTCCGCGGAACTGTGTACCGGCAACAAGAGCTGTCAGGTCAAGCAGATGAATCTCCTTATCCGCAAGCTTTGCGGGAACATCGCCGCTTGCAATTTTGAGAGCAAGGCCCTCGGCAATTGCGGTTTTACCGACACCGGGTTCACCGATAAGGCACGGATTATTTTTAGTACGTCGGCAAAGAATCTGAATACATCTGTAGGTTTCGTTATCTCTGCCGATTATTCTGTCAATTTTGCCTGCGCGCGCCTTTGCGGTAAGGTCGGTGCAGTACTGACCGAGAAATTTTCTCTTTTTCTCGTCGTTCTTTTCTTCTTTGCGTGAACGCTTTTTCTTTTTACCCTTTTCCTTTTCGGAATCGGTATCTGAATCATTATCCGCAGAAGGCATACCGCCCATATTTGCAAAATTCTGCAAGAAGGGCATTGTGCCTGCTCCGCCGGGTTCAAAGCCGCCGTCTTCGCCGAACATCTGCTCAAACTGCTCGCTTACATCGTCGAGCTCATCCTCAGATATTCCCATACTCTGCATAATCTGTTTAACGGGGCCGATATTCATTTCCATTGCGCACTTGATGCACAAGCCTTCCTGCGTTGTTTTTTCACCCTCAACCTTCGTGACGAAAAACATTGCGGGGCGCTTTTTGCACCTTGAGCATAAAACCTGTTTCATTAATTGTCCTTTCCCCTAAGGCTTTTAAGCCGCAGGGTTTTTTATTTGCTGTTTTTGGCACCCTCTGCTTTTCTTTCCTTAACCTGTCGGAAAACAGCGGGAAGATAGCTCAAGAGAGCAACAACTGTAAGAATTGCGCTGACGGCAATGAGAATAATCATTGCGATGTCGGGCAGTACAAAATAAGCTGAAAGCACACCGATGTCGGGGCCGAAAGCAATGACAAGAAGCATTACGGCATAGAAAACAAAGGTTGCGATTTTGCCGGGCATTTCAGCGGCACCGGGACGGATGCCGAAAGCAATCATAAGAGCCGCACCGACAACCATAAGCACTTCTTTAATGAGGAAGATAAGGAAAATCCAGCTGAAAGTCTTGATAAGAGAATCGCTGCTGGTGCTGAATGTGTAATAAAGCATTACGGCAAGAACAATCTGTGTAAGCTTGTCGGCGATGGGGTCAAGCATTTTGCCGAGTGAGCTTATCTGATTGAAGCGACGTGCGATTTTTCCGTCAAGAAAATCTGTAAGGCCGGAAAGGAAAAGCACAAAAACTACCCAGCCGAAGCGACCCTGATAATAAAGCACACCAATGGCGGGCACCATAAGGATTCTCAGGAATGAGAGAAAATTGGGAACGGTTTTCCAGTTTGAGAAAAGGTCTTTGATAATTGCATTCATTTTATGTTTCCTCCTGCATTTGTAATTGATTCAAAAACATCAAATATGTCAACCTCGCACACAAGTTTAACGATGTGCGAGTTGTCAACAGCCTGTTGAATTGCGGGATTTGCCGAAAGACCCGCAAAGGCGAAAATTATGTTGCCGACAAGCATTACCACGGCAATGCCCTTAAAGAATCCGAGCACCGCGCCGAGTCCCTTGTTTGCCGTTTTGAGAACGGGAAGCTTAAAGATTCTGTTGATGATTCTTATTGCAACTCTGAAAATCGCCATCAGCACAAAAAAGATTGCAACGGCAGTCAGCGCCCTGACAAAAATCATAACAACGGGTTGAGCGATGTTTACCGTCAGGTATTCAGCCATACCGTTCAAATCAAGCGACGAACCCATTTGTGAAATTATTGCGTTGATATCGAGTCCGAATGCTGCGGCAAGCAGTCTTACACTTTCGGGAAGTGCCGCACCGATATCATTTGCTGCCGCGCCAAGCTTTTCGGCAATTGTCTCAACAAGTCTTTCGTGAATAAAAGCAGAGTAAATCTGCTCTGCAAACGACGGCATAAGCGTCCTTGCAAGAATTGCCGCAACAATCACCGCCGCAAAAGAAAGAACCGTTTTAACAAAGCCCTTGGCCGCCCCCATAACTGTAAATGCAAGCACTGCCACAGCCAGAATAAGGTCAACGGTGTAATTCATTAAATACCCCCGTTTTAATCAGTTTCAAGTATATCACCGATTATTTATTCATTCAATTAAATTTATGTTAATATTTATTTATTTTTCCGTTGAAAATTGCATAAATATCGCCCGAGGCAACGAAAAACTCCCGGACTTTATCGTTACCGATATCAACGGGTTCGGTTTCCTCTCCCTTTCGGTTGAGCACCGTCACAACTCCGCTGTCCATAAGATAAGTCTTGCTCTTTTCAACACAAACGTCGCTGGCATCGCAGTTAACATCGGTTTCAAACATCTGCTTACCGTTTGATCCGAATTTAATAACCTTTGTGCGTTTTGCACTCGGCGAAGAAAGACAGATAACAGTCTGACCCGACTCGTCGGTATCAATAAGCTTGAGACTGCCCTGAACAAAAGAAACACTTGATGTCATTTCATATTTTTTATCAAAAGAAGCAATGAGGTCGTCACCAACTGCAATTATTCTGTCTTTATCCGTGAAAACAACGCGCATGAGGAATGTGTCAACAAATTTGTGCTCTTTAACAATTTGGTCAGAGTCAATGTCAAGGATTATAAGACGTGAATAAATTTTTGCGTTTTCTGAGCCGACTGCCGAAACGGCGAATGTTTTTCCGTTGTCGGAAATTGCGATGTCGGCAATTTTTTCATTTACGCATAACCAGGAAAAAACGGGCTGAAGATGTTTGTCATAAACAGTAAGGCAGCTTTGCGCTGTTGCGTGGTCTGTGGCAACCGCCAAAACTCCGTTTGCACCTATCGATGCTGTTATCAGCTTATTGTCAAGCTTAAGCTCACCCAAAAGCTCTGTGCGGCTTTGCAGATAAACATTGTTAACAGCTGTATCATAAATAATTGCCCTGCCGTTATTGACAGAAATGTAAGGTGAATTAATATTGAGCTGTATCCGGTTGATTTCCTTGCCTGATTTGTTGATAACAACACTTGAATCTTTATAAAGAACAAGCGTGCTGTCATCTATTGCAACCGCATCAACAGTGTTAAGGTTTTCAAGCTGATAAGGGAATCCGTTGCCGCCGGAAAGAGAGTCGAAAAACATTCTGACACTGTCTGTTATGTTAGAAAAAGCAATGTTTCCAAGCGTCCTTGCACTGAGGAAAACAGAAACAAAGACAATACAAAGCACCGCCAGTACCACAACGGCAGTTTTCAGCGCTTTCGCTGACTTTGCATTTTTCATCTTTGCAAACAAATTTTTAATTGTCTGAAGATTCAAAGCTATCCCTCCCTGCATAATCAACCTTATTAAGATACAAACCGTGTGCCGCGGCGGTAAAACCCGCCCTGTCACGCTGACGGGATTCTATGATATCCCCTATTGTATCAGGCTCAATTTTGCCCTGAGCAATGCTCAGCAGCGTGCCAACCATTATCCGCACCATATTATAAAGGAAACCGTCTGCGCTGACTTTAAAAATCACGTTTTCACCGTCGCGGTAAACCGTTGCGGAATAAACCGTGCGCACATTGCTTTGAACACTGCTGCCTGCCGCGCAAAACGCCGAAAAATCGTGCGTGCCGACAAACTGTGCCGCCTGAGTGGCAAGAAACTGAGCATCAAGCGGATATTTATAATGCAAAGAATATTTGTAATCAAACGGATCGCGGTTTTGCGAATTACGGATGATATAAATATATTCCTTTGCCGCACAGTCATAGCGTGCGTGAAAATCAAAATCAATCTCTTTGCAGTCGGTAACGGCAATATCGTCGGGCAAAGCTGAGTTGAGCGCCGGGATAAGCTGACGGCAGGGAATTGCGGTTTCTGTTCTGATGTTGCAACAGTACATTTTCGCGTGAACACCCGAATCTGTTCGGGAGCAGCCGACAACATTGTCGCGGCTCTGACAGATTTTTTCCCAGGCATCCTGCAAAGTCTGCTGAACGGTGACGGAATTTTCCTGCACCTGCCAGCCGTGATAAGCCGTGCCGTCAAAGGCAAGGGTCAGTAAAACATTTCGCATAATAATAATCCTTTAAATTACAGCGGGAAAATAAAAATTGAGAACAAATATGCCTGCCGTTACGCCGACGATAACCGCAAGTGAAAGAAAATCGCGCAGGGCAAGCTTCATCTTTTTAAGTCTTGTTCTGCCCTCGCCACCCGTGTAACAGCGGCAGGTCATTGCGAAAGCAAGCTCATAAGCGCGGCGGAAGGATGACACCATAAGCGGCACAAAAATCGGCACAAGTGCCTTTGCACGCTCGATAACCGAGCCCGTTTCAAGGTCGGCCCCCCTCGCCTTCTGCGCATTCATAATGCGCTCGATTTCCTCAATCAGCGTGGGAATAAAGCGCAGAGCTAGCGTCATCATCATTGCAAGTGTGTGCACCTGAATTTTGAAAACCTTCAGCGGTGAAAGCAGCCGCTCAAGTGCATCCGTCAGCATTGTCGGTGTGGTTGTGTAGGTCAGCAGTGAGCTGATTGTAACCAGACAAACAATGCGCACAGCGGTAAAAACGGCGGTATTTACGCCTTTTTCGGTGATTACGATTTTCCAGAATCTGAAATACTCCTCGCCGCCCTGTGTATAAAACACATTCAACGCGGCAGTAAAAACAAGAATCAGCACAATACCTTTCAAACTTTTGAGCACCATACCGACGGGCACGCGTGAAAGCAAAACACAGATAACGGTAAAAAATGCCATTAAACCAAGAGCGAAAAAGCTTTTGCAAAAGAAAATTATAACAATTGAAATAAGCGTCAGTACAAGCTTCATCCTCGGGTCAAGGCGGTGAATGAGGAAATCCGCCATATAATACTGACCGATTGTAATATCCTTAATCAACGGGATGACCTCCCTTCGATAAGAGCGTCTTCATACAGCTGACCGCTTTTTCAACCGAGTAAACATTGGCGGGCAAGTTAAAACCCTTCTGACGAAGCAAAGCAAAAACCTCGGTGATTTCGGGCACATTAAGTCCCATTTGGCGAAGCTCTGCGGCTTTTGAATAAACCTCGTCAACAGTGCCGTGCATTGCAACCGTGCCCTTATTGAGCACAAGCACGCGGTCTGCAAGCAGAGCGATATCTTCCATATTATGAGAAACAAGAATAACCGTGCTTCCGGTCTGGCGGCGGTATTCCCTTATCATTTCAATCAACTGTCTGCGGCCGAGAGGGTCAAGACCCGCAGCAGGCTCGTCAAGCACAAGCACCTCGGGATTCATTGCCATAACACCGGCAATTGCCGCACGGCGCTTTTCACCGCCCGAAAGGTCAAAGGGTGATTTATTGAGCAGGTCATAATCAAGACCGACAAACTTTGCGGCATTGATTACGCGCTCTTTGATTTCGGCTTCGCTAAGCTTCATATTTTTGGGGCCGAAGGAAATATCCTTAAAAACGGTTTCTTCGAAAAGCTGATACTCGGGATACTGAAAACAAAGACCTATCTTGAAACGCGATTGGCGCAGGGTTTCTTTGCTTTCCCAGATGCTTTTGCCGTCAACAAGAATTTCACCCGAATCCGGTTTCAAAAGACCGTTAAGGTGCTGAATGAGCGTGCTTTTACCCGAGCCCGTGTGGCCGATAATGCCCAGAAGCTCGCCCTTTTCAACAGTAAAGCTGATGTTATCAATTGCGGTAACCTTTGTACGGTTTCCGCCGGAATAATAGTGAGTCAAATTTTTAACTTCAACAGCAGGTATCATAACACACCTCCGCAAAGTTTCATTATTGCATCAACACATTCTTCGGCGTTAAGCACCGTTTCGTCAATGCCGAGTTTCAGACAAAGCTCTGTTGACTGCGGAACATCAAGGCCGCAGTTTTTGATAAGCTCAACATTCGAAAAGACCTCACGCGGGGTGCCGTCTGTCACAACCTGACCGTTATTCATAACAACAACTCTGTCTGCCTGCACCGCCTCATCCATAAAATGAGTGACCATAATAACTGTAATCCCCATTTCGCGGTTTAAACGTTTGACGGTCTGCAAAACCTCTTTGCGACCCATCGGGTCAAGCATTGCCGTTGGCTCATCGAGCACAATGCACCTTGTCTGCATTGCAAGCACACCTGCGATGGCAACACGCTGTTTCTGACCGCCCGAAAGCTTATGCGGCTCACGCAGTCTGAATTCGTACATATTGACATTTCTGAGTGCCTCGTCAACCCTGCGGCGGATTTCGTCGGGCTCAACACCGAGATTTTCGGGGCCGAAAGCCACATCATCCTCAACGATTGTTGCAACAATCTGATTGTCGGGATTCTGAAATACCATGCCGACGGTTTTGCGGATATCGTTTGCAAGGTCTTCGTTGCGCGTATCCATTGAATTTACAAGCACCTGACCGCTGAGCGGCGCATAAATGGCATTGCACAGCTTTGCAAGGGTGCTCTTACCCGAGCCGTTGCGACCGAGCACAACAACGAATTCGCCTTCATTTATTTTTAAATTGACGTTCTTTACTGCAGGTGCAGCACCTGCGACGGGATTTTCTTCGTCCGATTCATAGACGAAAGTGACATCCCTGAATTCAATAAGTGATTTTTTCATAAAATGTTCCGTTCCGAAAAATCATTTTTGCCAGATGGCGGTTGCGCCGCAGGGCAAGCCCATTCCCGTCTGAGTTACGGGCAGGCCAAGCTCCGCACTTGAAACGGAGCCGCCGAATTTTGTTTTTACAACGGCACCGAGAATATATTCCATTACAGAAGCGGAAAGACCCGTTGTGTAGGAATTGATAAGCATTGCAATTGAATTATCTGTGAGAAGCTGTGAGCAGAGGCTGACAAAATCGTAAATCTCATTTTCAAGCTTCCACACCTCGCCGCCGGGTCCCCTGCCGTATGAGGGCGGGTCCATTATAATGATATCATAAGTATTGCCGCGGCGGATTTCCTTTTGCACAAACTTTATGCAGTCATCCACAAGCCAGCGCACGGGTCTGTCGGCAACACCCGAAGCAACGGCGTTTTCCTTTGCCCACTGCACCATTCCCTTTGATGCATCAACATGGGTTACACTTGCACCTGCCGCAAGCGCGGCAATTGTTGCGCCGCCCGTGTAAGCAAAGAGATTGAGCACCTTTACCTCACGACCTGCCTTGCGGATAAGGTCAGCGGTGAAATCCCAGTTGGCGGCCTGCTCGGGAAAAATTCCCGTGTGCTTGAAGCCCATTGTTTTGATATTGAATTTAAGATTGCCGTAGTTAATCTGCCAGACATCGGGCATTTTTGAATAAACCTTCCAACTGCCGCCGCCCGTGTTTGAACGGGTGTAAAGCGCGTGGGGTGTGTGCCAAAGAGTGTTTTCCTTGGGTGTTTTCCAGATAACCTGCGGGTCGGGTCTGACAAGAATAATATCGCCCCAGCGCTCAAGTCTGTCACCGTCTGAACAGTCAATCAGTTCGTAATCTTTCCATTTATCGCTTATGCGCATAAAATAACCTCTCAGGGTAGCGAGAACAATCCGAACAGTGTTTTTTGTCGGATTATTTCGCCAACTTCATCGTTAAAATACTCGCAAATCCGTCAAGGATTCGCTGTGTTTTTTCCTTGAATTGTATGAAAATCCTCACTATAAAAAATCTTCGACCCGAAAGCAAATGATTTTCAGATGATTTTTGGGTGTTGAGGGTGCAGGCAGGTTGTCACCTGTCAAAGCCGAAACTCCGAAAAGCGCTGAAAATACTCGCTTTCGGGCAGGTTCGGTTTGTTTTCGCTACCCTAAACATCTAACTTTTGCTGACCCGGCATCGGTATTCCGAGATGACGGTAGCCTGCGGGTGTGACCATTCTGCCGCGCGGAGTTCTGCTTAAGAAACCGAGCTGCATGAGGTAAGGCTCATAAACATCCTCGATTGTGACGGCCTCTTCTCCGACGACGGCGGCAATTGTTTCAAGACCGACGGGTCCGCCGTTATAATTATTTATCATTGCGGTAAGAATAACGCGGTCAATCGCATCAAGTCCCAGCTCGTCAATTTCCATTCTTCCGAGTGCAACGTCTGAAATTTCCTTATCAATTTTTCCGTCCCCGACAACCTGCGCATAATCCCTTGCGCGCTTTAACAGACGGTTTGCAATTCGGGGCGTGCCTCTTGAGCGTGAAGCAATTTCAAGTGCACCCTTTTCGTCAATCTCAATATTAAGTATTCCTGCGGAGCGGTTGACAATTTTTGAAAGCTCCTCGGGAGTGTACATTTCAAGTCTGAAAATAACACCGAAACGGTCACGCAACGGGGCACTTAACTGACCTGCCCTTGTTGTTGCGCCGACAAGGGTGAATCTTTTAAGGTCAAGCCTTATTGAGCGCGCAGAAGGACCTTTGCCGATGATAATATCAAGCACATTGTCCTCCATTGCGGGATAAAGCACCTCTTCAACGGCGCGTGAAAGGCGGTGAATTTCGTCAATAAAGAGCACGTCGCCCTCATTGAGATTTGTAAGCAAAGCAGCAAGGTCACCCGGTTTTTCAATCGCGGGGCCGCTCGTAACACGCAGATTAACACCCATTTCGTTGGCGATGATACCTGCAAGCGTTGTTTTGCCAAGACCCGGAGGGCCGTAAAGCAAGCAATGGTCGAGAGGGTCACCTCTTTTGCGCGCAGCCTCAATATAAACCGAAAGGTTTTCCTTTACCTTTTCCTGACCGATGTAATCACCGAGCACCTTCGGGCGCAGGGAGATTTCAAGGTCGGTGTCTTCAACGGAAAACTCGGGGGCAACAATCCTGCTTTCAAAATCAGTATCCATTGTTCATGCCCCCCTTTTATAAGTTGCGTGCAAGCATTGTAAGCGCCTGCTTTATCATTTCTTCGGTTGAAAGGTTACCGTCAAGCTTGCCGACGGCAACGCTCGCTTCTGAGCGTGAATAGCCGAAAGCAACAAGTGCCTCAACAGCATCCTCACCTGCATAAGTAACCTTTGACTTGGCCGCGGCAACAACGTTTTCCATTGTTGCTGAAGATGTGACAATGGAACCAAGCTTACCGTTCAATTCGAGCACAACCCTCTGCGCGATTTTCGGGCCTACGCCCTGCGCGGCGGTAATTGCCTTTGCATCGCCGCTCGAAATACTCAGCGCGAGCATATCGGGAGTAAGTGCGGAAAGAATTGCAAGTGCCGCTTTGGGGCCGACGCCGGAAACACTTGTGAGCAGTTTGAAGCACTCAAGCTCATTTTTGTCGGCAAAACCGAAAAGGTCAAGCGCATCCTCACGCACGTTAAGGTGGGTAAAAAGTGTCTGTGTCTGACCGATGGGAGCTACCTTTGAAATTGTGTTAATTGTTGCAAACATTCGGAAAGCCACGCCTGAGCAGTCAAGCACAACGCTTGATTCATCGTGGGTAACAACATTTCCCGTAATACTGTAAAACATAATAACACCTCATCTTAAAAACAGCGAACCGCTGGAATGTGAATGACAGATTGCCATTGCAAGTGCATCGGCAGTGTCGTCGGGCTTGGGTACCTTTTCAAGGTTGAGAAGCAGACGTGTCATTTCCTGAACCTGCTTTTTTTCCGCCCTGCCGTAGCCGACAACGCTTTGCTTTACCTGCAGGGGTGTATATTCAAAAATTCTGACATTGTGCTGTCGCGCGGCAAGCATAATTACGCCCCTCGCCTGCGCAACATCAATGGCAGTTGTGGTGTTTGTGTTGAAAAACAGCTTTTCAATCGCCATTGCATCGGGCTTATAGCGCCCGATAATTTCATAAATGCCGTTATAGATTATTGCAAGTCGGTCATCAAACGGAGTTTTTGCCTGAGTTGTGACCGCGCCGTAATCAAGAACGGTGAAATGATTGTTTCTGTAATCGACAACGCCGAAGCCGACAATGGCATAGCCGGGGTCAATTCCTATTGTTATCATTTCTTGTTTGACTCTCTTTCTCTGATAATCATTCGTGTGGGTGTGCCCTCAAGGCCGAAAACCTCACGGATGCGGTTGTCAAGATAACGCTGATAGCTGTAATGGAACAGCTCGGCATTATTGACAAAGCAAACAAACGTGGGCGGTCTTGTGGAAGCCTGAGTCATATAATAAATCTTAAGGCGCTTACCCTTATCCGTGGGCGGCTGAACGCGTGCGGTTGCCTCGGCAAGAACATCGTTGAGCTTACCCGTTGAAATGCGCATTGCGTTTTGTGTGTCAACAAACTTGATAAGCTCAAACAGTCTGTCAAGTCTGATTTTCTCTTTTGCGGAAATGAAGATAATCGGAGCGTAAGACATAAACGAAAAATCGTTCATCAGCTTTTTACGGTAGGAATCCATTGTTTTTCCGTCTTTTTCAACGGCATCCCACTTATTAACGGCAATAATGCAAGCCTTACCCATTTCGTGCGCAATGCCGGCAACCTTTGAATCCTGCTCGGTAAAGCCCTCAACAGCGTCAATCATAATCACGCAGACCTGCGCCCTTTCAACAGCCATTCTTGCCCTGATTACCGAATATTTCTCTATCTGGTCATAAACCTTGCTCTTACGGCGAAGACCTGCAGTGTCAATGAAAACAAACTTGCCGTATTCATTTTCAAGGTAAGAGTCTGTCGCATCACGCGTTGTGCCTGCGATGTTTGATACAATCATTCTGTTTTCGCCAAGCACCGCATTTACAAGGGAAGATTTGCCGACATTGGGTTTGCCCACAACGGCAACCTTGATTGCATCTTCATCCTGCTCGTCAATTGCTGAGTCGGGAAGATTTTCGAGCACTGCATCCAGCAAATCGCCCGTGCCGTGACCGTGCACCGAGGACACGGCAATCGGATCGCCGAGCCCCAGATTATAAAACTCGTAAAATTCCGCCGGCATATCACCCACACGGTCGCATTTGTTCACACAAAGCACCACAGGTTTGCCGCTGCGTTGCAACATAACCGCGACGTCCATATCGTTGGCGGTAACGCCCGCCGTCACGTCGGTCACCAAAATGATGACTTCCGCCTGTTCAATGGCGAGTTGCGCCTGAT
>JAZNVG010000016.1:0-45526 GCA_045592705.1 Acutalibacteraceae bacterium
GTACGAACGCCTGCAACAACGTCTTCGCCCTGTGCGTTGGTGAGGAACTCACCCATAAGGCCTTTTTCGCCTGTTGCGGGGTCACGTGTGAAAGCAACGCCTGTACCGCAGTTGTCGCCCATGTTGCCGAAAGCCATCATCTGTACGTTAACAGCGGTGCCCCAAGAATAGGGAATGTCGTTGTCACGGCGATAAACGTTTGCACGGGGGTTGTCCCATGAACGGAAAACAGCTTCGATAGCGCCCATAAGCTGCTCTTTGGGATCGGTGGGGAAATCGGAACCGATCTTGTTCTTGTATTCAGCCTTGAACTGGCCTGCAAGTTCTTTAAGGTCTTCAGCTGTGAGCTCGATATCCTGCTCAACACCCTTTGCCTCTTTCATTTCGTCGATGAGCTGCTCGAAGTACTTTTTGCCGACTTCCATAACAACGTCGGAGTACATCTGGATAAATCTTCTGTAGCAGTCCCAAGCCCAACGGGGATTGCCGGATTTATTTGACATAACCTCAACAACCTCTTCGTTAAGACCAAGGTTGAGGATTGTGTCCATCATACCGGGCATTGATGCACGAGCGCCGGAACGAACAGAAACGAGAAGGGGATTTTCCATATCGCCGAACTTTTTGCCGGTGATTTCTTCCATCTTAACGATGTATTCCATAATCTGAGCCTGGATTTCGTCGTTAATTTTTCTGCCGTCTTCATAGTACTGTGTGCAGGCCTCGGTTGAGATTGTGAAGCCCTGAGGAACGGGAAGACCGATGTGGGTCATTTCAGCAAGGTTAGCGCCCTTGCCGCCGAGAAGCTCGCGCATTGTTGCGTTGCCTTCGGAGAACAGGTAAACATACTTGTGTGCCATTGATATACCTCCATAAAAATAATAAACAAACTTTTAGGACGTGCGCCGAAAAACGGTCGCACTGCACCGTCAAACATTATAACAAATAAATATAAAAAATGCTATACGCTATTTAAAATAATTATCCCTAATATTTTTTAAAATATTTTGTTAACAATTAACATAACAGTAAGAAAATGGGGGAGAAACGCAAAAAAAACAGGCGACAGTTTTGGTGTCGCCTGCACAATAAAATATTAAATTTATACAGCGGCAAAAACAACCTTGACGGCATCGCGGTTAATGTTGAAGCGGCAGTCAACCGAAGCGCCGACACCGAGACCCTCTTTGGTGAGGTCAATTCTGATGTAGGTGTTGTTGGTTACGTTGCCCTCAGCATCAAATGCCTTGTACTTGATGTGCATAATGCCTGCATCTTTGTTGTATTCTTTGAATGTTACGGTAGCTTTGCCGACATAGTCGCCGATACCTCTGTCGGTGATGTTAATGTCTGTTACGGAAACAACATTGCCGCCTGCGCTGAAGCTTTCGGCAATATCAAAATCAATTGAACCGTAAGTCTGAACGGTTGTGCCGTCAGAAGCGGCTGCATCGTTAGCGGCTGTGGTTGCCGTATCGGTGCCGTCAGTGTTTTCTGCTGTGGGTGCAACCGTTGTTGAAGATGCGTTGATAACATCGCCGAGTGTTTCAAAGGTGTACTGTTTATTTTGGGTGACTGAGTTTGCCTCAGCGGTAACCGCTTCTTCTATTGTGAATTCATCATTTCCCGAACCGTCACATCCGTAGAAGCAGACGGCGCAGAACATTAATGCAAGAGCAATGCAAAAGATTTTTTTCATAAGTCAAAGTGTCCTTTCAAATGATACTTAATTATACAACATCAAGCAGTGTTTGTAAAGCGGATTTTATCCGATTTTGACCGATACCGTGTCGCGTGAAATTGAAAAGCGGCAGACGCCTACTCCGTCTTCAAGTGAATCGTTGTCGGCAAGTCTCAGTCGCATTGTGCGCTCGGCAATAAGTTTGCCGTCAGCATCAAACGTCTTGTAGGGGATTGCCAGATTTTCAGGTTTCCTATCGAGCGAATCAAGCTTGAAATCGAGGAAGCCGTAAACATTGCCGGCACCCATATCGGTAAAGCGGACATTGGTTATAGTTATGGAAGAACCGCCGAAAGAGAAGTTTTCCGCATAAGAAACATTAACCTTCATATTGGGGTTTTCTTCAACCTCAACCTTGATTACCTTTTCAACCTCTGTTGTCTGGGTTACCTCGCCGGCAACGGCGGTGTTGAGAGTTGTGGTTGTGTTTTGCTTGTCACCGTTATCTTTGCAAGCGGTAAAGGCAACCGCAATAAAAGCAGTGCAAAGCAGGAAGATAACTGCTCTTTTTATGTTTTTCATTCGGTTACGCTCCCGTTAAATTCATTTTTAGCCTTGTTGACCGTGCGTATGATTTCCGCAAAGACATCTGCAATTTTCTGTGACGTTGCCGGACCGAGAGAGTTTGTTTCCTCGTAATGTCTTCTTCCCAGACGGTCTCTGGGCGATTCGGCATAGGGCTGCTTTTCGTCAAGGAGATAGTCGTTGAGGGGGATGATATAGCCGACCTCGTCGTTTGCAAGACCGACAATGACAATATCTTTGTCGTCTGCAATTTCAACAAGGGGCTTTGAGTTGATTTCGGGAGAATATCCCTGAGCGGATTCTTCAGCGCTCAGATAACCGCCGAAAACAAGCTCGGGGAAAATCTCACCGGGGATGAGCACGAATTTGACCGAGTCAATTTCGATATAGCTCATCTCGGATTTCATCATATGGTTAAGACCAATGCCTGGCATATGATAATCCTTCGCTTTAAGTATGCCTGCTTTTGCGGCAAGCATAAGCACGGTGTTGTCAATTTCAAAATAAAATTCCTGGCGCAGACAACTGATTTTCGGTGCAAGCTGTTTTTCATCGGTGATTGCAAGTGCGTAATCAGCAAGCTTGCGGCCAATGTTTCTTGTCGATTCGGCAAAATCACTGCCATTTTCTTTAATTTCGGCCTCGTTTTCGATTTCCATGCTTATCATGCCGCCGATTGCGCCGACGCAGTAAAGTGTGTTTGCGCCTGTCTTTTCGGCAATTCTTTCACGCATGTAGCAAGGAAAATCCGCGCTGATGCGTGAATTGCATCCCTGAAGCGATTCGGAATGTGAGGCAAAATTGATTATGTAAGTTTCTTTTGAACCGTCGTTGGGAACAAAGCGCAGACGGGTGAGTGTCTTTGAATAAACGATGGGCAGACGGATATCTTCCTGCATATCGGGAACTTCAATTTTTCCGTGGTAAAGTGAACCCTGCTTGCGGTTTTCGTAAGCATCCTTGACAGCCTTTACAGACTTGGAAAAAACAAGCTCCATATATCTGGGATTTCTGCCGCTGAGGGGAAGCTGACCCCAGATGCCCATGGTGTCAATACCGGCGTGGTTGTGCGTTGCAAAAATGTTGATGCTGCGGCAACCCGTGCGCATTGCAAAGGGCTTTAATCTTTCACGCAGAATGTTTACATCGGAGTTGAGCATACCGACACAGTCGATTGAAATAATAACAATGCCGCCCTTGCCCGAGTGGTCATCAATCCACACCGCGTGTGTGTGCGGTGCATCAAGAACACCCTGCGCAGGGTTGTTGTCGCCGTAACCTGCGACAAAATATTTCTTTGTGCCGATATCGGGCGGCAGAATGCTTTTTTTACTGAAGCCGAGTGAAAAGTATTCACTTTTTGCGCGTGGAACAAAGCTGAAATCAGCCTTTGGGATTTCGGTAACTTCATTTTTTGCGTTGGTGAATTTACCCGTCATTTTTAAAACAGAACGGATACCTTTTAATGCCGGAGTCAGAATGTCCATTTATATACTTCCTTTCCTCAATGAATTAAACATTAAATTTTGTTAACTTGCCCTGTGTGAGCAGGTCGGGGTAATCCCATTGGCGCAAAACCTCATAAACACCGACCGCAACGGAATTTGAGAGATTAAGACTTCTTGCCGCAGAGTCGTTAATCATCGGCAGTCTTACGCATTTATCATAGTTTTCGCAAAGAAGCTCTTCGGGCAGACCCGCTGTTTCTTTGCCGAAAACAAGATAGCAGTTGTCAGGATAATTTGCATCTGAGTGAATTTTTTTTGCTTTCGTTGAAAAATAGAAAAAATTACCGTCTTTGTTCTTTCGGAAAAAGTCATCAAGACTGTCGTAATATGTAATGTCAAGCAAATGCCAGTAGTCGAGACCGGCACGTTTTAATTTTGCGTCATCAACGCGAAAGCCCATCGGCTCAACAAGGTGTAACCTTGCACCCGTTGCGGCGCAGGTGCGTGCAATGTTACCGGTGTTTTGCGGAATCTGCGGCTCGACAAGAACAATGTTTAGAACTGGCATTTAAAATACTTCCAATCGGTGAAAAGTTTAACGCTGTTAATTTTGCGGCTGAGTGAAAAAATAACGGTGAGGTCACAAAAAAACAGGGGGGAGAAAATATGACAAATCAGACAAATGCCTTGCTCAAAGGAATGGGTGCAGGCATGGTAATCGGCACAGCCGCCGCTGTTCTGAGCTGTAAAATGACAGACAAGGATACACGCAGATGTATGAAAAAGCGTGCCGATAAAATGATGAGAAATATGAATGATATGATTGACACCATTCAGACAATGCTTTAAGAGGTGAATTTGCTCATTGCGGCGTCAATGTTGCCGTCAACCATCAGTTCAAGTGCATCACAGGCTTTTTCGCAGACCTCGCGGAGACTTTTTAAATCGGCCTGCGTGAATTCGGAAAGAACCCAGTCCGCTAAATCATAGTCGGGGTGCGGCTTTGCGCCGACACCGAGCTTGATGCGCGGAAAAAGGTCGGATGAAAGCTGATATATAATGCTTTTAATTCCGTTGTGACCGCCGTCACTGCCCTTGCGGCGGATTCTCATGCGGCCGCAGTCGAGAGAAATATCGTCGAAAATAACAATAATTTTTTCGACCGGGATTTTATAAAACTGCGCCGCCTGACGCACGGCCTCGCCGCTTAAATTCATCATTGTCTGAGGCTTCATCAGAATACAGCGATGCCCGCCAAGGGTCAAATCGCCCGTGAGGGCTTTGAACCTGAGGCGGTCAATTTTTACGCTGTGTTTTTGTGCAAGCAGGTCAAGACAAAGGAAACCTGCGTTGTGTCGTGTCGTTTCATATTTTTTGCCGGGATTGCCGAGCCCAACAATAAGATATTCGGGGGCTCCGACAGGCTCCCGTTGGCGTGATTTAAACCAATTCATTGTTTATTCTTCAATCTCTGCAAATTTTGTTTCTTCGGGAATTTCCTGACCGTTTTCGTCAACGGTGACGGCATTTGAATAAGAAAGAAGCATATCCATATTTCTTACTCTGCTCTTGATTTCTTCATCGGACATAGAGTCGTCTGAGCACATAACATAAACGCTTACGGTTGTGCTTGCGCCGGCAGGAATACCAACCTCGGCGGTTGCGGTTTTGCAGATGTAAATACCGTCGTTGCCGTTTTCTTCAGTTGTGATGCCGTAAACGGCAATGGTTTTATCGGTTGTGTTTTCCACATTTACGTCAATAAGAAAACTCAGCCAGGAAGCGGAGTCTGCATAAAAATCAGCCTCAGCCTCTTCGGACATACCGTACATTTCGCTCAGGTCGAATCTTTCGGGATTCTTTGCATAATTAAGGTAAATGTCGCTTCTGTAAAAATCTGAAACAACAGCAACGGGTGTTTCGGTGGAATTGTTACCGATGTCGGGGCCGTTTTTGCCGAATAAGAAGCCTGCAATGCCTGCGGCAATGACCGCAACGGCAAGAACTATAATAACGATGGTGCTCTTTTTCATTTTCATTCCTCCGTAATTATATATCATATTAATCACATTATGACAGATAGTTATTAAAAAAACAATAGCAAATTATGAAAAATAAATAAACAAAGGAAAAAAACGGCATCAATTCCGAAGAATCGGATGCCGTTTTGCAGTTGCGGTTATTTTATTGTAAAGATAAAATCGCCGTCAATAAAGTCGCACTCGTAAGCATTGCCTGCAGTGAGCTTTCCTTCCAGCATTTCTTCCGAAAGTTTATCCTCAATTTTTTGCTGAATTGCTCTGCGCAGGGGTCGTGCACCGTAAACGGGGTCAAAGCCTGCGCCCGCAATGCTTTCAACCGCTGTTTCTGTGAAAGAAAGGTCGATTTCGAGCTCTTTGACTCGTTTTGAAAGTGTGGTGAGCATTCTCTGTGCAATTTCATTGATGTCGGCTTTTGTAAGCTGATGGAAAACAATGATGTCGTCAACTCTGTTGAGAAATTCGGGACGGAAAGTATTGCGAAGCTCTTTCATAACGGCGTCGTGAATTTTTGTCTGGCTGAGAGTGCCGCCGTTTTCGTCGGCGGAAAAGCCGAGAGAGCCGCTTTTATTGGTAATCATTTTGGCACCGACGTTTGATGTCATAATGATAATGCAGTTTTTAAAATCCACGCGTCTGCCCTGCGAGTCGGTGAGCATACCGTCCTCAAGAATCTGTAACAGCATATTGAAAACATCGGGATGCGCTTTTTCAATTTCGTCAAAAAGAATTACGGAATAAGGTCTGCGGCGCACTTTTTCGGTGAGCTGACCGCCTTCTTCATAGCCAACATAGCCGGGCGGCGAACCGACAAGGCGCGAAACAGTGTGCTTTTCCATATACTCGGACATATCAAGTCTTATCATTGCGTTTTCGTCACCGAACATTGATGCTGCAAGGGTTTTGCAAAGTTCGGTTTTACCGACACCCGTCGGGCCGAGGAAAATGAAAGAACCCGTCGGTCTTTTCGGGTCTTTGAGACCGACTCTGCCGCGGCGGATTGCCTTTGCAACGGCGCTGACGGCTTCGTGCTGACCGACAATTCTGCGGTGAAGCTCATCTTCCATATTGAGAAGTCTTTCGCTTTCTTCCTGCGTGATTTTTACAATGGGAATACCTGTCCACGAGGAAACGATTGCGGCAATTTCCTGTTCGCTCACTTCTCCCGTTATGCGGGCGTTTTTTTCGCTCCAACTGCGACGGATATCTTCAAGTTCTTTTGTCAGCTCTTTTTCTTCGTCACGCAGTTTTGCCGCGCGCTCAAATTCCTGTGCGTTTACGGCACTTGCCTTTTCTTCCGAAATTCCCTTGAGTTTATCCTCGACTTCTTTAAGGTCGGGCGGTGCGGTGTAAGCCTGAAGTCTTACCTTTGAGGCGGCCTCGTCAATCAGGTCAATTGCTTTGTCGGGCAGATATCTGTCGCCGATGTAGCGTGCCGACATTTTTACTGCCGCGATAAGTGCGTCATCGGTTATTTTAACTTTGTGGTGCGCTTCGTATTTGTCGCGCAGACCCTTAAGGATTTCAACGGCTTCTTCCTCGCTCGGCTCTCCGACGGTTATCGGCTGAAAGCGTCTTTCAAGAGCGGCATCTTTTTCAATGTGTTTTCTGTATTCCTCAAGCGTGGTGGCACCGATCACCTGCATTTCGCCCCTTGCGAGAGCAGGCTTGAGAATATTCGCGGCATCAACGGCACCCTCTGCCGAGCCGGCACCGATAAGAGTATGCATTTCGTCAATAAAAAGAATCACGTCACCGGCTTTTTGTACTTCTTCAATTGCGGTTTTGATTCTTTCTTCAAAATCACCTCTGTATTTCGTGCCGGCCACCATCCCCGTAAGGTCAAGCGAAATAATGCGCTTGTCGCGAAGCGGCTCGGGGACATCGGCGGTTGAAATTTTCAAAGCAAGACCCTCCGCGATTGCGGTTTTGCCGACACCCGGCTCGCCGATAAGGCAGGGGTTGTTCTTTGTGCGGCGTGAAAGAATCTGAATAACTCTCTCAATCTCTTTTTGTCTGCCGATAACGGGGTCGATTTTTCCCTGCATTGCATAAGCGGTCAGGTCACGGCCGTATTGCTCAAGAGTCGGTGTTGAGCTCTTTTTGTCACTTTTTTCGCCCTGATTTCCGCTTTTAGAGCCTGAATTGCCGAGGATTTTTGAAAGGTCAAGCAAAAGCTCTTTCGGACTTATCGAAAGACGTGCAAGAATTTCGTTTGCGGCGCAGTTGACCTCACGGATTATCGCCATAAGAATATGCTCCGTGCCCGTGTAGGTGTGTCCGAGATTCTTGCTTTGAACAATTGCGTTGTCAATTATGTGCTTTGCTCTCGGCGTGAAATCGTTGGGGGAAAGCACAGTGGGTGCTCCCACACCGATGCTTTGTCTGATAATATCTTCAACCGCACGCAAACTTACTTTCTTTGCCGAAAGAACAGTGTAAGCCATTCCGCCGTTTTCCGACAGAAGACCGAGCAACAGGTGCTCGGTGCCGATATAAGTGTGACCGAGATTTTCCGCCGCCGTTACTGCGGCATTAAGTGCTTCGTTTGCTTTCTGTGTAAAGCCTGTGAATTTATACATTTTTATTCTCCCTTCTGAGTCGGGCTTATCGGGTCTCTCTGCACAAAGCCTCGCGCACTGCCGTTGCCCTTACTGCATCCCTTTGTGCGGCATCGGTTGCCGTGCTGTTTTCAGCGCTGATTGTTGCCGGCTGCATTTTAACGATAAGCTCGTTTGTTGTTTCAAGCTCTATATCAATAATTCCCCTTGCCGCGCCCATTCTTACGGCAGAAATAAGTTCCATAAATTCGTCTGTGCTCAGTAATCTGGCGCTCTGCAAAACACCGAGTGAGCGGAAAATTTTATCCTCTTCAACGGGATTGCGTGCAAGCTCTGCAGCTGCGGCACGCTCCTGATTGACAAGCTGTAAAACAATCGCTTTAAGGTTTGCGATTGCCGAATTTTCCGTGATGCCGAGGGTGATCTGGTTGCTCAACTGATAGATATCGCCCTTAGGTGCCGAGCCTTCGCCGTAAGCACCGCGCAGAGTAAGACCGAGCTTTGAAACGGTTGAGGCAAGCTTTGAAATCTGACCGCAGCGTGTGAGTGCGGGCAGATGAAGCATAACAGAGGCTCTCATTGCCGTGCCGAGGTTTGTGGGACACTGTGTGAGGTAACCGATGCGCTCGTCATAAGCGTATTTAAGTCTGCCGTCAAGCATTGAATCAATTTTGTCGGCAATGTCATAAGCCTGCTCAAGGGCAAGACCTGCTTTCATAACCTGCAGACGGATGTGGTCTTCTTCACACAGCATAATGCTGACGGATTCATCAGGGGTGATGATGAGTGCTCTGCCTTCGCGTGAGGAGGCGAATTCAGGGCTGATGAGGTGTCTTTCCGCAAGAGAAAAAGCCTGAATCTGTGTGAGCGAGCGCATTTCAAGATATCTGAAAGTTTCGTTATCGATTTCAAAAATTGCGTCGCGAATCATTTCGTTTAATTTGTTTTTCGCGGTGTTGTCAAGCTTTGCGGGGAACGGAAAATCGTCAAGATTTCTGGCAAGGCGGATTCTTGTGCTTAATACAACATCGCCCTCGTCGCCCTTTTCAATGTACCATTTGCTCATTTGTTTTCGCCTCCTTCAAGTTCCTTGATTTCGTCTCTGATTTGTGCGGCAAGCTCGAAATTCTGGCAGGAAACTGCTTCGTTCATTTTTTCTTTCAATTCGCCGATTTTCTCTTCTTTTGTTTGTATGGCAGGCTTTTGCTCAACAACGGGACTGCTGCCGAAGGTGCTGACTTTGCCCGAATGCTGAACCTTGCCGTGAATTCTTTGAAGAGAGGGAAGAAGCTTGTCAAAAAAAGTTCTGTAACAGTCGGCACAGCCAACGCGTCCGTCACGCACAATGTCGTCAAACGAGCTGCCGCATTTCTTGCAGCGTGTGACATTGCCCGAAGAAAGTGCAGGTATCATGTCGCCGAAAAAGCTGCCTAAAAGGTCGGAAAAGTTGAGACCGAAGCCCGAAAACATATCTCCGTAGCCAAGGTGAGCGGCACATTCTGCACAAATGTGGCTTTCGGCTATATCGCCGTTGATAATCTGTTTGATGTGGGTTGTTGCTTCGTTTTTACCGCAGTTCTGACATAACATAATCAATCATCCTTTCTGCTTACCAATAACATCTGTTTGAATATTGATGCCCTCACACAGTCTCGCATTTCGGGCGGAATGGGTTTAAGTGCGTTGTCGCTGAGTGCCGCGGCCATAAGACGGGAGGCTTCGGCAGACAACAGATTCTGGTGATTCAAATTTATAATGAAAGCGCGGCAGGTGAGAAAATCAATGCTTTCACCGACCGAATTCACGGCGTGCATAAGCATAGAATCAGAGTTGAGTGCCATTCTTGTAATTTTAATGTATCCGCCGCCGCCGCGTCTGCTTTCAACAATGTAACCTTGCTCGGGAGTAAAGCGTGAAGAAATGACATAATTTATCTGGCTGGGTACACAGCCGATTGACTGTGCGAACTCGTTTCGCTGAATCTCTGCGGAATCGCCCGTTTCAAGCATTTGCAGAATTATGCGGGCAATATCGTTACTCAGGCTCATATCAACATCTCCTTTATGAGAAAAACGATTTGTCTTTGACTTTCTTTGACTTTGACTAAATTATAGAAAAAAGTTTGACCTTTGTCAAAAGTCAGAAAAGGTCAAAAACAACTTGCGGTATGCCGAAATTACGGTTTATATTCAAATATCTCTGTTTTACTGCTGTTTTCTTCGTTTTTTAATTCTGAATTTCTTGTTGCAAAATCTGATGAAAACTTTGACCTTTCGCACAAAGGGTGCTCTGCCGAATGTCGCTCAACGGTTAAAAAATCGCCCTGCGCAGTGTCGGCAAAGTGCATTCTTCTCTGTTCATAATCCAAAAAATCGCCCCGCAATAAAAATCTTTCAATTAGTTTATTCTTTTTTTGTTGCTGTTATTCAAAAAATGTAACACAACCGCTTATTTGTCATATTCTGTGAATGAAGGCGGTCGAAAACGTCTTCCACTAACTGACGGGAGGTAAGATTATGTGCGGATGCAATAATTCCTGGTTCATTTTCCTCATTCTCATCCTTTTCTGCTGCGGCGGTTGCGGTAATGAATACGGTAACAGCTGCGGTTGCGGCTCTGCAAGAAACAATGATTGCGGCTGCGGTTGCGGTTGCTGACAAAAAAATGCCACGGGTGACACCGTGACAGGTGCACCCGTGGCTTTTAACTGATTAAAATTAAATACTGCAAAGCAAATTAACCGCTTCCTCTTTGGTGAGTCCGCCGGGGGAGGCGGTGAAATTTTTCGGTACTCCGCTATCCCATCGTGCTGCGTAAAGTTCAGCTTCTTCTCTTGTGATTTTCACATTTTTTATGTCAATGAAAGGCACAAGAACTTTTATAACGTCATCGACGCTCCGATTGACAAAGCTTGCAAAGAGGTCTAACTTTTCAGCCTCGGCAAATTCCGAAGCACGCTTAATAAGTGCAGGGTAAAACGCGGCACAGGCCATACCGTGAGGAATGCCGTAATTTTCGGTCAGAATGTAACCGAGGGGGTGGGGAAAGGCGGTGCCGCAGGTGTTGATGACAAGTCCCGCGCAAAGTGAGGCATAATAAACTTTATCGCGCAGGGACGAGGTTATTTCTTCGCCTGCGCCGAGACGGCGGAAAAATTCAACAAGGTCCGAAATTGCCGTGCGGGCAAAGGGCTCAAGGGGCATACACATTTTCGGTGTAAAAAAACCTTCCGTTGCGTGCGCAAGTGCATCAAAAGCGGTTGAGATTGTTGTGTCACAGGGCATGGAGTAAGTATATTCCGGGTCGCAAAAAGAAACAGCGGCATAACAGTCGGAACCCGAAATGCTTTTTTTGAATCCCGTTTCGTCATTGGTCAGCACGCTGACTGCAGTTACTTCACTGCCGGTACCTGCCGTTGTGCCGACAAGGGCAACCTTAAGCGGATTTCCGTTATATGTTCTTTTGTAGATGTCAATCGGACTGAGCGTTTCGTCAACGGCATAAATGGCAACGGCCTTTGCGGCATCCAATACCGAACCGCCGCCGATGCCTATGATAAATTCTGCGCCGCAATCTCTTGCTGCCGCACCCGCTTCGTGACAGACGGAGACAAGGGGGTTAGCGCTGATTTTGTTGAATACGGTGTAAGAAATTCCGCTTTTTTTGAGAGTGTTTGTTACATCATCGAGTGCGCCGCTTTTTTGTGCAGACGAGCCTCCCGTGAGAATAAGACAGCGGTTACCGAGTGAAGAAAACACATCGGCATTGTCGGCAACGCAGTTTCTGCCCCAGATAACACGGGTGGGCATATAAATATTAAAACTCATAAAATTCACATCCTTAATTATGTATTCTCTTACACATTATAGCAAAATAACCAAAAAAATGCCACTATTTTTTCACTTCAATTGTTGACGGTGTGTTGAAAAAAACCTCTTTTTATAATATAATATGCTATAATGCAACATACAATGGAGGAGAATCGGATGAAAAATAGAAAATTTGTGTTTTTCGTTGTGATTTTCCTTGCAGTAGCGGCTTTGGCGGGGCTTGTTATTTATGACAACGTCAACCGCCAATTCACAGATGCGTCTTATGCAATGAACACCGTTGTGGGTGTCACTCTTTACGGCGGAGACAGTGAAGATGCCAACGGGATTTATTCGCTCATTTCCGACCTTGAAAACAATTTGATTTCACGAATGTCAGAAAGTTCCGAACTTTTCAGGGCAAACGATGCCAATGCTCCGTTTACAATTTCACCTGAAACGGCAGAATATCTTGCAAAAGCGCTTGATGTGTGCAAAAAAAGCGGCGGCGCGCTTGACATAACCCTCGGCGAAATAACCGACCTTTGGGGATTTTCAAGCGGTGCAGAAAAAATTAAAACTCTGCCCGACAGCGAAGCTCTTTCACAAAAGCTTGCCCTTTGCGGCTTTGAAAAAATCGTTCTTGACGGTGATGTGCTGACTGTGCCCTCAGGTGTTGAGCTTGACCTCGGCGCAGTCGGTAAGGGTATTGCCTGTGACCGTGTGCGCAAATTTCTCGCAGCTACAAAAATCAGAAAAGCGGTTATCAGCGTCGGCGGAAGTGTTCTGCTTTACGGCGACAAAGAGTTTACCGTCGGTGTGCGTGACCCGAAAGGCACGGTGAGCGATTACATTGCTGTTCTTACTCTCGGAGAGGGTTGTGTTTCCACCTCAGGCAGTTACGAGCGGACCGTGACGGTTGACGGCATTGATTACCACCATATTCTTGACCGAAAAACAGGCTATCCTGTCAGCAACAACATTGTCAGCGTTACCGTTGTCAGCGACAGCGGTCTTCTCAGCGATGCACTCTCAACGGCTTGTTTTGTGCTTGGTGTTGAGTCGGGAATGAAGCTTGTCGAAGAATACGGCTGTCAGGCGGTTTTTGTTACGGATAACTCCGAAATACACATAACCGACGGATTAAAAGGAAAAATTTCCGTTAAAGATGCGAATTACACACTTTGTGAGTGATATATGAAAATTAAAACTGTTAAAATAAGCGACATTATTCTTATATTTTCGGTTGTCGCCGTCTGTCTTGCAACGCTTGCGTTTTCTTATTTCAACGCAGACAAGCCCGTTGCGGTAATTACCGTTGACGGTGAGGTTTACGAAACGGTCAGTCTGACTGATGTTGAAAAAAGCTATTTTATTGAGCCCGAAAATGCTCAGGGTGTTGTTATTCTTGTTGAGCGAGGTGCAATAAGTTTTCACAGCTCAACTTGTAATGACGGGCTGTGCGTAAATTGCGGCAAGCTTACACGACCGGGAATGTCGGCGGCGTGCCTGCCGAAAAAAACGGTTATTGCGGTTAAAGGAGTCGGCTCGGTCGATGCCGTGACATATTAATATGAATAAAACAGCGAAAAAAGTTTCCCTTGTCGGAATTTTGTGTGCACAGGCACTCGTGCTGTCGTGGCTTGAAAGTCTGTTGCCCGCTTTTCCGTGGATGCCGCCGGGGGCAAAACCCGGATTTTCAAACATTGTTACAATGTTTGCCGCAGGCAGTGTCGGCATTTCTTATGCGCTTCTGATTGCCGTTGTCAAGGCAGGATTTGCGTTCATCACACGCGGTGTTACTGCAGGGTTTATGAGCCTTGCGGGCGGCATTGTCAGCACGCTGATGATGTATCTTTTGCTTCGGAAGTTCCGAGGAATCTTCGGTCTTGTCGGCATTTCGGTAATCTGTGCGCTTTGTCATAATGCAGCTCAGCTTTGTGTGGCGGCGGTGCTCACCGGTACCGGCAGTATTATGATGTATGCTCCCGTGCTTTTGATTTTCGCAGTTATAACGGGTTGCGTAACGGGCGTAATATTTAAAGCAATAATACCTATTTTAAATAAGCAGAGTAAATATTTTATTGAAAATTCTCACTTTGAATAAAAAGGAGTTGTTTAATATGGCTTCGGTAAAAGTTGACGGAGTTCTGAAGGCTGTCAAAAAAGTCAAGGGCGGCGTTAAGGTTGACCACCGTAAGAATACGGCGGAAACACCGCTAATCAGAATTCCCACACCTTCAAAAGTCATTCTGCCGATGCAACAGCATATCGGTGTGCCCTGCATCCCCACCGTAAAGGTCGGTGATGTTGTCGGTGTCGGTCAGGTGATTGGCGACAGTGACAAGTACATAAGCACCCCCATTCATGCATCTGTTTCGGGCAAGGTTACCGCAATCGGAGAAGTGCGTTTGCCCAACGGATCTGTTTCGACCGCCGTTACAATTGAATCTGACGGTGAAATGCGTCATTGGGAGGGGCTTGAGCCCCCGAAAATCGAAACTCGCGAAGATTTTATAAAGGCTGTCAGAGCATCTGGTCTTGTCGGTCTGGGCGGCGCAGGCTTTCCCACCCACGTAAAGCTCAATTTCCCTGCCGATGCAAAGATTGATACTCTTGCAATCAATGCCGCAGAGTGTGAGCCTTACATCACGGTTGACTACCGTGAATGTATCGAACATTCCGACGATATTCTGACGGGTATTTACTCTGTCAAGGATTTCTTCGGCTTTGAAAATGTCATTATTGCCGCAGAGGATAACAAGCCCAAGGCGTTTAAGGTGCTCAAAGAAATTGCCGACAGAGATTTGCACGAAGGCAACAAAGTGCGCCTTATGGTGCTCCGGTCAAAATATCCTCAGGGCGCTGAAAAAATGATGGTACAGTCCACCACGGGCAGAAAAATTCCGCCCGGAAAATTACCGTCCGATGTCGGCTGTGTTGTTATGAATGTTGCGACCATAGCTTTTATCGGCAGATATATCAAAACAGGTATGCCTCTTGTCAGCCGTTCGCTCACCGTTGACGGCTCGGCAATTGCAGACCCCAAAAATGTGCGTGTCCCCATAGGAACAAGTATCGGCGAGATAATTGATTTTTGCGGCGGCTTTAAAGAACCTCCGTGTAAGATTATTGCGGGCGGTCCGATGATGGGTCAGGCAATTATTTCAACCGACCTGCCCGTTTGCAAGCAGAACAATGCGATTCTTGCTTTTGCAAAAAATGACACCGCAATTAAAAAAGAGCGTGACTGTATCCGCTGCGGCCGTTGCGCACGTGCCTGCCCGATGGATTTAAGACCCACGCTTATTGAAAAATATGCCAAAGCGAAGGATATTAATGAACTTAAAAAAATCGGAGTTAATGTTTGTATGGAATGCGGCAGCTGTGCCTATGCCTGCCCGTCGGGCAAACCCCTTGTTCAGCATATGCGCCTTGCCAAGGCAATTCTCAGAGAGGAGGGTAAGAAATAATGGTTGACGGTAAAAAATTAATTGTCAGTGCTTCGCCCCATTTTCGTGCACCTGATACTTCACAAAGAATAATGCTCGATGTCGTTATTGCCCTTGTCCCCACTCTGATTGCAAGCGTAATTCTCTTCGGATTCAGGGCTCTTGCCGTTACGGCAACAACCGTTATCACCTGCGTTCTTTCCGAGTTTGTTGCCCGCAAGGCAATGAAGCGCCACAACACAATCGGTGACTTGAGTGCCGTTGTTACGGGCGTATTGCTTGCTTTCAACCTGCCCGTAACAATTCCGCTGTGGATGGCAGCAATTGCAAGTGTTGTTGCGATTGTTGTTGTAAAGCAGTTCTTCGGCGGTATCGGTCAGAATTTCGTAAACCCCGCCCTTATCGGCAGAATTGTTCTGCTTGTTTCCTTTGCCAACGCAATGACCACCTGGACAAAGCCGCTTTCGTGGCGCACAGAGGCTGTTACAACGGCAACACCTCTTGCAATGGCTGAAAACGAATTGCCCACATTGCTTGAAATGTTCCTCGGCCTGCGCGGCGGCTGTCTCGGCGAAACCTGCGCCCTGACACTCATCCTCGGCGGTATTTATCTTATAATCAGAAGGGTCATTTCCTCAATAATTCCGCTTACATACATCGGCACCGTTGCGATTATTATGCTTATTGCAGGTAAGGGTGATTTCACCTTTGTTGCCTATCAGCTTATGAGCGGCGGCCTGCTTCTCGGTGCAATCTTTATGGCAACCGACTACGCAACAAGCCCCGTAAATATTCGCGGCAGAATTGTTTTTGGTATCGGTTGCGGCTTGCTCACTGCGTTAATCAGACTTTTCGGAAATCTTCCCGAGGGCGTTTCCTTTGCAATTATTCTTATGAACATCTTTGTTCCTCACATTGAAAGACTTATTTATACAAGACCTTTCGGTGAGGTAAAGGAGAAAAAGAAGAAAAAGGAAAAGGAGGCGGCAAACGCATGAAAAACTTTAAAGAATTAGTCGTTCCCGCAATTGTCCTTTTCGTTATCTGTCTTGTTGCAACCGCTTTGCTTGCCGTGACAAATGATGTTACTGCCCCAAAAATCGAACAGCTTGCAATTGAGAATGAAATTGAGTCAAGAAAAATCGTTTTCCCCGCAGCAGCATCATACGGTGATGCCGTTACTCCGGAGGGATATGCGGCAGGCAATACCGTTTGCGAGGCTTATGATGCAGACGGCAATGTTATCGGATATGTTGCCGTAACGGTCGAGAAAGGCTACGGCGGCGACATTGTTGTTATGACGGGTGTTGATGCCGACGGCAAAGTGACGGGTGTCAATATTCTTGAAATCAGCGAAACCGCCGGCCTCGGTATGAATGCCAAGAATGAAGATTATTTAAAACAGTATCTCGGTCTTTCGGGCGAAATCTTTGTTTCAAAAGATAAACCCGGTGAAAATTCAATTGATGCGCTCACGGGCGCAACAATCACATCAAGAGCCGTTACCAATGCGGTAAATATGGCACTTGAGCTTGCAGGAGGTGAGAAATAATGGCAGCAAAAAAGCAGAGCCTTGGCAAGACCCTGACAAAGGGTTTCCTTGATGAAAACCCCGTTTTCCGTCTTGTATTGGGCACGTGCCCGACACTTGCCGTTTCAACATCGGTTGTCAACGCAATCGGCATGGGCATCTCCGCTTCAATTGTTCTTATTTGTTCGAATATCGTTATTTCTCTGCTGAGAAAGGTTATCCCTTCAAAAGTAAGAATTCCTGCTTATGTTATTGTTATCGCTTCGTTTGTTACAATTGTTCAGATGTTAGTCAAGGCTTTTGTGCCTGCACTTGACAGTGCGCTGGGTGTTTTCCTTCCGCTTATCGTTGTTAACTGTATCATCCTCGGCCGTGCGGAGGCTTTTGCAGGCAAAAACTCGGTTCTCGCTTCTGCTGTTGACGGTCTCGGAATGGGTATCGGTTTTACCTTTGCTCTTTGCTGTATGGCAACAGTCCGCGAAATTCTCGGTGCGGGCACATTCCTGAGCGGTGCCGACAGCCTTCTCGGCCTTTTCGGTATCACAAGCTTCAAGGGCTTTGACCTTATGGCACTTCTGCCCGAGGGCACATCAATCAGCCCTATGCTTATTTTCATTCTCGCCCCCGGCGGTTTCTTCACCTTCGGTATTCTTATGGCTTGCGCCAACAAGATTGCCGACAAGAAAGGCAAACCCCGTGCAACACTCGGTGGTTGCGATGCATGCCCCATGGCGGCAAACTGCGCAATTCTCGCAAAGGGCGGCAGCGCTGAGAGTGAATGTAAAAATAAGGATAAGGAGGAAGCAACGGTATGAAAATTTTCTTCTCCATTCTCCTTACGGCTATTCTCACGGAAAACTTCGTTCTGAGCAAATTCCTCGGCATCTGTCCTTTCTTGGGTGTTTCCAAAAAGGTAAACACGGCAGTCGGTATGTCTGCGGCAGTTATCTTTGTTATGGCGCTTTCCACCGCCGTTACATATCCGATAAATATGTACCTTCTTGTTCCCAACGGACTTGATTATCTTCAGACTATCGTATTTATTCTTGTAATTGCGGCGCTTGTTCAGCTTGTTGAAATCGTGCTAAAAAAGTTTATGCCTCCGCTTTACAATGCATTAGGCATTTATTTGCCGCTTATTACAACAAACTGTGCGGTTCTCGGCGTTGTTCTTCTTAATATCACCAAAGAATACGGTTTTGCACAGTCAATGGTCAACAGCGTCGGCGCAGGTCTGGGCTTTATGCTTGCAATGGTAATGTTTGCAGGTGTACGCAGTAAGCTTGAAGGCTGTGACATTCCGAAATTCCTTCAGGGTCTTCCCATTGTTCTTATCGCCGCTTCACTTGTTTCCGTTTCCTTCCTCGGCTTTGCGGGACTTGTTGACAACATTTTTGCTTAAGGAGGAGACTGATAATGAATCCGATTTTATTTGCGATAATCATTGTTTCCGCAATCGGTCTGATTGCCGGTCTCGGCCTTGCGATTGCATCAAAAGTTATGGCGGTTGCCGTTGACGAAAAAGCAGAACAAATCAGAGAATGTTTGCCCGGTGCAAACTGCGGCGCTTGCGGATTTTCCGGTTGTGACGGCTACGCGGCGGCACTTTCAAACGGCGACACAACCGATACAACACTCTGCGCTCCCGGCGGCAACGATGTTTCAAAAGAAATTGCCGAAATTGCCGGCCTTGCAGCGGGCGAAATCAAGCCCTCTGCGGCGGTTGTTCTTTGTCAGGGTCACAACATCAATGCCAGCACAAAGCTTGAATATTCAGGCGTTGAGAGCTGTAAAATGGCAGCACAGCTTTTCGGCGGCCCCAAGGATTGTATTTACGGCTGCATAGGCTACGGTGACTGCGTTGAGGTGTGTCCCTATAACGCAATTATGATTTGTAACGGCGTTGCGAGAATCAACCCCATTATGTGCCGTGCCTGTAAAATGTGTATTAATACCTGCCCCAAGGGTATCATTACTCTTATGCCCCTGCATGAAGCCAAGTCGGCGGTGCTCTGTAAGAATCACGACAAGGGCGCTCTCACTCGCAAAGAGTGTAAAACGGGCTGTATCGGCTGTATGAAGTGTGTTAAAGCCTGCCCGGAAGAAGCTATCACCATCGACCGTTTCTGCGCAACGGTTGACTTTGACAAATGTAACGGATGCGGCGAATGTCACGCTGTCTGCCCTGTCGGTGCAATTGACCTGATTAAATTCCACGAATAATAGCAAAAATCCCGTAACACTCACGTGTTACGGGATTTTATCCTTGCGTTAATCTTCGATTTGTTCAAGGCTTTTGAGCCATTTAATATCGTTTTTGTCAAGCTCCGCCTTTTCAAAAAGGTCGGGGCGTCTTTCTTTTGTGCGCAAAAGGCTTTGTTGACGTTGCCATTTCGCAATATTTGCGTGGTGACCTGAAATAAGCACCTCAGGCACCTGTTTGCCGTGCCACTCAAAGGGGCGGGTGTATTGCGGATATTCGAGCAGGCCCGAATAGTGGCTTTCAAACTGATAAGCGTCTTCGTTTGCCAGCACACCGGGCAACATTCTTGCAATGCTGTCGGCAAGCACAAGTGCTGGCAATTCACCGCCCGTGAGTACATAGTCGCCAATGGAAATTTCCTCATCGACAATCTCTTCAATGACTCTTTCGTCAATCCCCTCGTAGTGACCGCACAAAAGAGCAATGTTATCAAGCTTTGAAAGCTCTTTAACTCTTTCCTGCGTGAGAGTTTTGCCTTGGGGTGACATATAAATCAGGTGCGGCTTTATGCCGATATCTTCGCACAGTGACTTGTAACAGTCATAAACGGGTTGCACCTGCATAATCATACCCGTACCGCCGCCGTAAGGCGCATCATCAACACGGTTATGTTTGTCAAGCGTATAATCCCTGATGTCGCGGCAATTGATTTCAATGCAACCGCGCTCGCGTGCACGTCCGATAATACTTTCTTTGAGCACCGCACCGCACATATCGGGGAAAAGCGTGAGTATGTCAATTCTCATCGTCAAAAATACCTTTCAGGGGTCTGATGATTACAGTGTTTTCTTCAACGTTAACGTCGATTACAACATCGGGGATGGACGGCAAAAGATATTCTTTACCGTCATCGGCTTTGATGTGCCACACATCGTTTGCGCCCGTGCGGCTGACATCGCTGATAACACCGTAGCGTTTTTCGGTACAGTCTGCATCAAAAACCTCACAGCCGACAAGCTCCGCAATGAAATAACTGCCCTTTTTGAGCTTTGCATCGGTGCGTTTCATAAAGAGAATTTTTCCGCGCAGAGATTGCGTCGCCTCAACGGTGTCAATGCCCTCAAGGCACAGTAAAGCAACATTGCCGTGAGGTCTTGCGCTTCTGACGCGGACCGCACAGCTTTCGTTGTCTGCAAAATATAGTGTTTTAAAACCCTTTAAGAAATCAGGCGAGTCGCAAAGGGGATTGACACGGACTTCTCCGCGCACCCCGTGAGTGCCGACAATCTGACCGATTTCAAGAAATTCTTTAATCAATTTCTACAACAACCCTTGAATCACGGCGTGTTGCGGCGGCGCGCATAACCGTGCGGATAGCCTTGGCAATTCTGCCTTGTTTGCCGATGACGCGGCCCATATCATCTTCGCTTACGTGAAGGTGATAAACAACGGTGCCGTCTTCAGCAGGCTCGTCAACCGTGACAGTAACTTCGTCGGGGTTTTCAACAAGACCCTGAGCGATGCTGACAAGTAAATCTTTCATTTTAAATTCTCCTTTCAAGAATGGCAGAAAATACTTTTTCTGCAAAGCGAAAAATCCTCGCCGGGGATAAAACCCCGTCAAGGTGTTCTCGCTGTTTTACAGATTAAGATGTAAGGATTAAAGGATGCCTTCCTTCTTAAGAAGAACCTTAACTGTATCTGTGGGCTGAGCGCCGTTAGCAATCCACTGCTTTGCCTTTTCAGCGTCAATCTTGACCTCTGAAGGATCGGTAAGGGGATTGTATGTGCCGATTTCTTCGATGAATCTGCCGTCACGGGGATATCTTGAATCAGCAACAACGATACGGTAGAAAGGTGCTTTCTTTGCGCCCATGCGGCGCAGTCTGATTTTAACAGCCATGTTAGAATTCCTCCAAAAAGTAGATGAAAATAAATATATAATGTATCAGCAAAAAGCTGTATTACATTCCGAACTGACTCGGGTCAAAGCCATTCATGTTGGGCATTTTACCCATACGGCGTTTGAATCGTTTTGAACCCTTTTTGCCGCCAATCTGCCTGAACATTTTCTGCATCTGGCGGAACTGATTGAGTAATCGGTTAACATCCTCAACCTGCTGACCGCAACCGGCGGCAATACGTCTTTTGCGTGATGGGTTGATGATGTCGGGATTTCTGCGTTCCTTTTCTGTCATTGAGAGAATGATTGCCTGCATACGGTCAAACTTTTTCTCGTCTATTTCAATGTCCTTTGCCTTGTTTCCGATTCCGGGCAACATTGCGAGGGTGTCTTGCAGAGAACCCATTTTGCGCAGTTGGTGGAACTGGTCAAGCAGGTCATTGAGGTCGAATTTATTTTTCAGAAGCTTCTGTTCAAGCTCCGCCGCTTTCTTTTCGTCAATTGCCATTTCGGCTTTTTCGATAAGTGAAAGCACGTCGCCCATGCCGAGAATTCGGGAAGCCATTCTGTCGGGATGGAAAACGTCAAGGTCGCCGAGCTTTTCGCCGACACCGACAAACTTAATCGGTTTGCCCGTAACCGCACGTGCCGAAAGGGCGGCACCGCCGCGTGTATCACCGTCAAGCTTTGTGAGAATAAGACCGTCAATGCCCAGTGCCGCATCAAAAGAGGTGGCAACATTAACGGCATCCTGACCTGTCATTGCGTCAACAACAAGCAGAATTTCGTGGGGCTTTACATTGCTCTTGATGTTTTTGAGCTCGTCCATAAGCTCCTCATCAATATGCAGACGGCCCGCAGTGTCAAGCAAAACATAATCATAACCGTGGTCTTTTGCAAAGGCAAGTGCGCTTTTTGCAATTTCAACGGGATTTATCTGGCCCATTTCAAAAACGGGAACACCGACCTGTTCGCCGACAACCTGAAGCTGTTTGATAGCAGCAGGTCTGTATATATCGCAGGCAACAAGAAGGGGACGGTTGCCCTGATTTTTAAGCATAAGTGCAAGCTTTGCACAGTGGGTTGTTTTACCCGAACCCTGAAGGCCGCACATAAGAACGACCGTAGGCGGATGGTTGGCAATGGCAAGGCGGCTTTTTGTTCCGCCCATAAGGGCAATAAGCTCTTCCTTGACAATTTTGATTACCATCTGAGAAGGGGTAAGGCTTTCCATAACCTTTTCGCCGATTGCTTTTTCGGTTACGGTGTTTGTGAAATCCTTGGCAACCTTGTAGTTGACGTCAGCCTCAAGCAAAGCCATTCGCACTTCGCGCATTGCGCTTCGCACGTCAGCCTCGGTCAGACTGCCTTTACTGCGCAAGTTTCGGAATGCAGATTCAAGTCTGTCGGAAAGTCCCTCAAAAGCCAAAGATATCACCTCGATTTATATAAAATATAAATGTAATATGTTAAGTGTCAAGCATTGTCATTGCGGCGGCCTTAATGCGAACACAGTAGTCGTTGATTTCGCGTGAAAGACCGTGACGCAGGTTGTGGTCCGAAATTTGATTTGAAACCTCAATAATTTCATTAAGACCACTGCGGAGCTCGTCAAATTTGTTTGCGAAGCCGAGGCGGCTTTCCATATCGAAAAGCTGAGTTTCCGCACGCTTGATTGCGTCGCGCACACCCTGGCGGGTGATTCCCTCGTTTTCTGCAATTTCGGAGAGGGAGAGGTCATCGTTATAATAATAATCCAAAAAGTCACGCTGCTTATCTGTAAGCATTTCGCCGTAATAGTCAAGCAAAACTGCAATTTCAAGATTTTTAGCCAACCTGACGCCTCCTTTCCGAAAAAATAATATAAATCAATTAAAAATGAATGTCATAAAATACCGACTTGTAAAGCACCAAGACTTTACAAGTCGGTATTATACTAAAAGAAACCGCGATTGTCAAGCAAAAATTGTCCCAAAAAATCGCCTTTTATCAACAGCCGGACTGTGGAAAATGTGTGATTTGCCTGTGAAAACCTACTTATAGTGCAAAAAACACATCAAAAACTCAAGATGTACGGTTACCGGAAACATTTCGCTGTGGAAAAATTTTTTGAAAAAGTTTGTTAATATTTTTGTAAAGTGGCAGAACTTTACAGGTGCTTATTTGAGAGTGACAATCGTTACACCGTCTTCGCCCTCACCGTAAAGACCCAGACGCGAGGTTTTGACATAGGGTGAAGCTTTCAGATAGCGTGTGACGGCATTTCTGAGTGCGCCCGTGCCTTTGCCGTGAACAATGGTGAATTCCGTAAGTCCTGTGCGCAGTGAGGCATCAATGAAGCGGTCAACCTCAATGAGGGCGTCGTCAACAGTCTGCCCCCTTAAGTCAAGACGGGTAGCGGCCGCCAAGTTGAGTCTGCTTTCCGTTGTGGTGCGTGCGGTTGATTTTGCTTTTTGTTTTTGCGATGTGTTTTCATTAAGACGCAGGTTTGAAAGCTTTGTGCGTGTTTTGATTGTGCCGATTTGCACCTCGACATTACCGTTTTTGTCGGGCGCATTCAGTACTGTTGCCTCTTTGGCAATGTCGCGCACAATTACCTTGTCGCCTTTTACCAAGTCGCGCGGCAGCACATAATCTTCATCATCGTCACCGATTCCCATAACGGGGTCAGCGGCGGCGTCAATGGATTCAACGCCGCGTTTGACAAGACTTCGTGCACGGCGGGCAAGTTCGGCGGTATCCTTCGCCTTATCTTTTTCTTTCTTCAGTTTATCAAGTTCCGCAAGCAGAGTATAGGATTCTCTCTTTGCCTGCTCAATGAGCTTTGCCGCCTGAGATTTTGCTTTTTCAAGCTCATCCTCACGGATTTTCTGCATACCTGCGCGCATTTCTTCGGCTTTTGCTTTCTCAATTTCTGCCTGACGTTTTAGTTCGCTTGCACGCTCATATTCAAGCTCCATTCTCTTGCGGCTTTCGTCAAGGCGGTCAACAACATCTTCAAACTGCTTATTTTCGCTTGAAACAAGCTCCTTTGCCCTGCCGACAACCTCACCGTCAAGACCAAGACGCTCACAGATAGCGAGTGCATTCGATTTGCCCGGTACGCCGATTAAAAGACGGTAAGTCGGGCGCAGGGTGGCAATGTCAAACTCGCAACATCCGTTTTCGACACGGGGAGTTTCAAGGGCATAAGCCTTAAGCTCCGCATAGTGTGTTGTTGCGGCGATTTTTGCACCTTTGAAATGAAGCGATTCAAGAATTGCCATTGCAAGTGCCGCGCCCTCAACGGGGTCAGTGCCTGCGCCAAGCTCATCGATAAGCACGAGTGAGCTGTCATCCGCAACCGACATGATGCTGATAATGTTTGTCATATGTGCCGAGAAAGTGGAAAGTGACTGCTCGATTGACTGCTCGTCGCCGATGTCTGCAAGCACCTTGTCAAAAACGGAAATCTCGCTTCTGTCAAGAGCAGGAATCATAAGGCCGCACATCGCCATAAGTGAAAGCAGTCCGACAGTTTTAATGGAAACGGTTTTACCGCCTGTGTTTGGACCTGTGATGACGAGCGTGTCAAAATCGTTACCGAGTCTGATATCGACGGCAACAACTTTTTTCGGGTCGATGAGCGGATGCCTTGCACCGCGCAGATTTACTATACCTTTATTATTTAGTATAGGCGGACAGGCTTTTAATCTGTATGCAAACTGTGCCTTTGCGAAAATGAGGCAAAGCTCAACCGCGCAGGCGTAGCTGCTTTTGATACACTCGGCAAAATCGCCTGCCGAAGCGGAAAGCTCGGCAAGTATTCTTTCAATTTCCTCGCGTTCCTTTGTCTGAAGAACGCGGATTTCATTGTTTGCCTCAACAACAGCCATCGGCTCAACAAAAACGGTTGCGCCGCTTGATGAGGTGTCGTGTACAAGACCCGGCACTTCTCCGCGGCACTCGGCCTTGACGGGAATTACATATCTGCCGTTTCTTTGGGTGATGATGTTATCCTGCAGGCTTTTTGCAAATTTTGATGAGCGGGTGATTTTTTCAAGCTGTTCCCTGACGCGGGATTCCTGAACACGAATTCTGCGGCGGATATCGTAAAGGGCAGGGGAAGCGTTGTCGGCAATCTCTTCTTCTGAAACTATCGCATCGTAAATTGCCGATTCCAAGAATTTGTTGGGCATTAATGCACCGAAAAGTGAATCAAGGCAGGATTCAACACCTGCGTTTGCGGCGCGCCACTGCGAAAGCGAGCGCACTGCACGCAGCACACCTGCAATATCAAGCAGCTCACGCATTGACAGCACGCTGCCTGCGTTTGCACGGCTGAGTGCATTGTTAACGTTTTTCAGACCGCCGAAAGACGGTCCGCCGAAGCGTGCAAGAAGCATATGTGCATCTTTTGTCTGATTCATAAGTGCGTTGGCAAGGTCAAGGTTTGATTCGGGCTTTAAATCAAGCGCCATCTGCTTTGCATCCTCGCAGGTTGCGTGCTCGCTGAGCATTTGCAGAACCTTTGAAAATTCCAACGCGTTGTAATGTTTTTGAATTGAAAAATCCATTTTAAATCTCCAAGAGAAATTGTTTTCAAAAAAGCGCCGCCAACCTTCGCTGACAGCGCTTTGATAAATTATTCTTCTTCGCTGTGCCTTTTTTCGTTGAGTGCTTTGAGGATTCTCTTGTGCTCTGCGTTGGGCAGGGCATATTTCCAGGTGGGAATTGCCGAAAGAATACAGCCGATTGCAGGGGGCACAGAGATGAGGAAGAACATAACCGCCATAAACGGCTCAAACTCGGGATTTGCTCTTGCAAGACCTTCGCGCATAAAGAGGACAACAGCCTCTCTGCGTTCTTTTTCAAAGCCGACGGCAAAGTAGCCGACCGAGCACATAATTGTTGCAATGCCCGTTGAAAGCTTTGTGATGAAGGATTGACCGGAGAAGAATACGCCGTCGGGACGAAGTCCGCTGTGATATTCCTCATAGTCGATGCAGTCTGCAATCATAAGTGACTGAAGAACAGTTGAAGCACCGATTGAAAGACCTGCAAAGGTGAACATAATTGCATAAAGAACAACAAATCCCGTTGAGGTTACATCGTGGTTGGGGGCAAGGTAGTAGCAAACAAAAATCATCAGGAAAGGTACGGCGCTGATGATGTTTGACCAGTTGTAAAGAGATTTTTTCTCAAATTTCTTTACAAGCGAGGGCATGAACGCCATTGCGATAAACTGACCGATGAAAAGACCTGCGCCAAGCTTTACGTACCAGAAAATCATCTGTGCGCTGTCGCCGTTTGCATAGTAGAAATTAACAAGGGTGAAGGCAACAAGCATAATAATCTGTTTGGGGCTGCTGAGCACGCCCGAAACAAGAATCTGTCGGAAGGGCTTGTTTGCCCACATAAGCTTGAAATTGTCTCTGATTGAGTTTTTCTGAACGGCGGGACGGATACGCTCGCGTGCAAAAATACCGACGAGCTGAAAAAGACCGCAACCGAGAACAGAGAAAACAAGCGCCGCAATCAGGAAACCGTAACGCTGACCTTGTTTGATTGCCAACGCTGAATCAAGATCGGCAAATGTCGAAGAAGCAAGAAAATCGCCGATTGCAATGCCGACGGGCTGAATGGCAAGCAAAGAAACACCGCCGCCGATACCGGCAAAAATTCGTGCGAACGAAAGTAACTTGTTTCGGTCATTGTCATCCTCCGTCATAACCGCAGTGATGCCCCAGAGCGGAATGTCACCGACAGTATATGTCATACCCCAAAGAATATAGGTGATTGCCGCCCAGGCGACGATGAGGCTTTTGTTTGCGTCGGGATCGGTGTAAAAGCCGAAGCTTGAAAAGCAAAGAACGGTAATGATGAGAATGGGCAGAGGAATGAGAAGCAGATAGGGGCGGAATTTGCCGATTTTTGTGTTGGTGCGGTCAGTGATTGTACCCATCATCGGGTCATTGAAAGCATCCCACACACGGGCGCTTGTCATAATTGCACCCACGGCAAGCGCCGGCAGGAAAATTACCGATTCAAAGTAATACTGCAAGCCCGAGCCGATGACATTGTAAATGATGTTCTGACCGGCAAGACCCGCAAGGTACATATTGCGTTCTTTTGCCGTGTAGGTTTTTACCCCTCTGTCAGGGTTAGGTAATCGTCTGGCCATAATTTCCTCCTCTGTTCAATTATGTAATGCCGCTTTATTCGTTTATGCCTTTTCTTGCCATTGTTTCGGCAACCATTTCGCGTTGTTTTTTCTCTGTAATGTTGTAGAAAAGCATGGGTATAATTGTTGCAACCATGCTGATTGCACCTGAGAGAATGAGCAGATTCCAAAGTGTCTGCTCGCCTGCTGCGGTGATGTAAACACCGTCAGAAGCTGCGGGGTTGATGCCTGCCCAACTGTAGGAGAAAACACCGATGAATGCGCCGATTGCCATACCGACCTTGTTGATGAGTGTCTGCATTGCAAAGCAGATACCTTCGGCACGCTCGCCTGTTTTCCACTCAAGGTAATCAACGGTGTCGCCGATCATTGCATAGGTGATGATGTTGTTAACGCCCTGCGGAATTCCGAGAAGGACAAGACCGATTGCGCACACAACAAGCTTCCAAGGCTTGTCGTAGCCGACAAAATACATTGCGAACATCGTAACGGCACCGAGAACGTGAACATATATATATGCCCATTTTTTTGTGAATTTCTTTGACATCCACGGAACGAGGATCGATGCTACAAGACCGCCGGGAACAACAAGCAGGGTGATGAGCGAATACATACTCTCATAGCGAAGAACATATTTTGCAAAATAAAGACCGCCGGTGTATGTATAAACCATTCTTGCACCGCCGAGAACGCCTGAAAGAACGATGAGCAGAAGCTGCTTGTTTTTGAATAAGAGCATCAGGTTGTGACCGAGGCTGGGGGGAGTTTCGGTGGACTGGAATCTTTCTTTTGTGTTTTTGAAGCCGTAGAAGAACATGGGTATTGCGATAGCGACGAAAACAACAGCGCAGATGAAGTATGTCCATTTGAGGGTATTTGCATTGTCATAAATGTGTTCAACAAGAACGTTGCCGTCGGGACCCTTATACTTTGCGGTAACGGCAGAGGTGACAATCGGAACACCGACGGTGACGATGCCTGCACCGAGAGTGCAGAAAAGTCTTGCAACGGTGAGAATATTGCCTCTTGTTTCGGTGTTGTTTGTAAGACAGGTTGAAAGTCCCCAGTAAGGAACGTCGGCAATTGTGTAAATAACACTCCAAATGACATAAATAACTGAAATGATGGCAAAGGTTGATGCTGCCTGAGTGGGCAGGAACGGGCAGAAGCACACAATTGTGCTGATGCCGATGGGAATAGCCATCCACTTGAGGTAGGGACGGCATTTGCCCCACTTTGTGCGGGTCCTGTCAACAATGCTGCCCATGATGGGGTCATTGAGGGCATCGAAAATTCTTGTGCCGAGCATTAAGTAAGCAACCGCCATTGTGCCCGAAATTGCGCCGATTTTGGCTGTATCCGCGCCGAAAAGAAGCGCATCGGTAAGAAATACCGTTAAGTAAGAACCGATGATGGTGCAGATGAAGTTCTGGCCGAAGCCCGCTATGCTGTAAGCGATAGCCTCTTTCGGTTGAACGCCCTTGCCCGGGGTCGTACCGAAAATCTTGTGGAGAAGTCCGTTGGTTTTCATGTCTGTTTCCTTTCTAATTAAATAAACTTTTGTAAAATTCAAGCGATTTATATCTGCGCTGTGTCTGAGCAACAAGATATTTTTCGCTAATTTCCGTTAAAAGAGATAGTGATGCGGGCGGCATTTCAAAAGCAAAAATTCTTTTGTCGCCGCAGGTGCAGATGTGGCGCATTGCCGAAAGCACACCGGCGGTGATTTCAAAACCGCCGTGAGCGGAGCTTTGACAGTAAATGCACCCCTCATCAACGCTGAAAAAAATGCCGTTTTCCGGTTCGTCACCGCAGTGGGGGCAGACCGAAAGCTCAGGCATATATCCGGCAAGGGTGAGAATCCGCATTTCAAAAACCGCTTTAACCTGATTTTGCGGCCGTTTGCCGCTGATAAGCATGTGAAGCGAATTGAGCAAAAGCCGAAGAAAATCATCCGCGACATCAAGCTCAGGGGCAAGCTCCCCCGCAAGCTCACAGAAATACTGTGCAAGCGCAAGCGTTTCAATATCGTCACGCAGGCCGAAGAAAACTTCAATGCTCTGCGCTTCGTCAATTATGTAGCTGTTCCTGCTTTTGTAAATTGAAAAGCGGGAAAAGCACAGCGGCTGAGTTGCACCGAGAAAGCGGCTTTTAACTTTTTTTGCACCGTTTGCAAATGCGTGTATAACGCCGAAATCGCGGGTCAGCACCGTGACGGCACGGTCACTTTCGCCCGTGTCCGTCACCCTCAGCACAATGCCGTCGGTGTTCATTCTCATTCTCGACAGCCTCCGTGTGAGAAGAATTTTTATCGTAAGCGCGGTAAATCAGATAGTCGCTGATTTTGCCGCTTCTGGCAAATCTGTTCCAGGCGTCTGTACTGTTGTTCATCCGAAAGCCTCCAATCACAGTAATAACTTTGCCTTCTTTTTGGCGGTTATTACAGGTAATTATTTCGCGGCTTTGCGGTGAATAAAATCAGTCGAGACCGAAATTGTGAATTATACCCTCACGGTTGCGCCAGCTTTCCTTGACCTTGACCCAGCAGTTGAGGTTGATTTTACAGTCAAAGAATCTTTCCATATCTATTCTTGCTTTGGTGGAAATTTTTTTGAGCATCGCGCCGTTTTTTCCGATGATAATACCCTTGTGGCTGTCGCGTTCACAGAAAATCGTTGCCTCAACGTCCATAATGTCGCCGGTGGGACGCTCGTGCATCTTTTCAATGCAGACAGCAATGCCGTGGGGGATTTCCTTATCCAGCAGAAGAAGCATTTTTTCTCTTATCATCTCTGCGGCAAGCACTCTTTCGGGCTGATCGGTGAGAGTGTCGGCGGGGAAAAAGTGAATTGATGGCTCTGCAAGCTTTTCCAGCTCATCCAGCAACTCATCAACATTTGTGCCGTTGATTGCGGCAACGGGAACAACCGCCTCAAAATCGTGAAGCTTCGAAAAAACAAGAATCTGTTCCATCAATTCTTCTTTTTTCTTGACGGTATCTGTTTTGTTGATTGCAAGCACGGCGGGCATTCTTGATGTTTTGATTTTTCCGAGCAATTCCTGTTCGGCCTCGCGGATTTCGTTTTCCGGCTCGACAACGAAAAGGCAGGCATCGACGTCGGAAATGCTGTCACTGACGGCTTTTACCATCTTTTCGCCGAGCTTCGTTTTGGGACGGTGAAAGCCGGGGGTGTCGGTGAAAACAAGCTGAGTGTCACCGCGGGTGAGAACACCGACAATACGTGTTCTGGTTGTTTGCGGTTTTTGTGTGACAATCGCAACCTTCTGACCGAGCATGCGGTTGAGCAGTGAGGATTTGCCGACATTCGGACAGCCGACAATTGCAATAAATGCGGTTTTTGTTTGAGACATGGTATTCTCCTTATTTCTTTTTACAAGGTGCGAAAATAAAAAATCCGCACAGAACAAAGCTGATAATCAGTGCAACAATCATCAGCGGATGTGTAATATAATAATCGAAAAGCTGCTTGAATGCGTCGGGCTGCCACAGAAGAGCACAGCCTACCGCGACGGCGAAGATCGCAAAAACGAGCACGGCGCCTGCGGCGCAGTCTTTGGCAATTTTTGCGTATTCGTTGAAATCCTTTGTGGTCATATCAACGACACGCTCAACGGCAGTGTTTATAAGCTCTGCTGCCAGCACGGCAGCATTTGCAAGAAAAAGCACTGCAAAATCACGGCGCGAAAGACTGAAAAAGTCGTAAATAAGCAGATACGAATACATATATGCCATACAGCAAAGATGAATGCGGAAATTGCGCTCATTTTTGACGCAGTAAACAATGCCGCGCCACGCATAAACAAAACTCAAAGCAAGTGATTTCATATTTTCTTTGCCCTTATTCATCAACAAAATAGCTGAAATTGCGAGTGAGTCCCATCTGTGTGAGAACGGTTTCTTCTTTTTCTCTCATTCTTACACTTTCAAGGCCGCCGTTTACGTGGTCGTAGCCGAGAAGATGAAGCATTGAATGAACGGTAAGAAAAGCAATTTCACGCTGTAACGAATGGCCGTATGTATCTGCCTGTTTTACGGCATGCTCAACGGAAATGACAATGTCACCGAGAAGCTTTGCACCGGTTTCGGGATTTATGTCATATTCGCCGTTTTCTCCTAGCGGAAAAGAAAGCACGTCTGTCGAAGAATCAATGTTGCGGTGCTTACAGTTGAGCACACGGATTGTGTCATCGTCAACAAAGGTAACGCTGACCTCTGCAGAGCCTTCAAACTGTTCGAGCGAAAGCACCGCTGTGCAGCTGCGGCGGATAAGCATTCTTATTCCCGTGGGAATTTTTACGGATTTCTGGTCGTTGGAAATTATAACTTTAATTTTATCTGGCATTTTTTCCTCTGTCCTCCTCGTGCTTTTCGTAAGCCTTGATTATATCCTGAACAAGGCGGTGGCGAACAACGTCTCTTTCCGTGAAACGTACCGTGCCGATGCCTTCAATGTTTTTGAGAATTTTAACGGCATCCTTGATACCTGAACGTTTGCCGTCCGGCAGGTCAATCTGTGTGATGTCACCGTTGATTACCAATTTTGAGTTGAAACCGAGACGGGTAAGAAACATTTTCATCTGTTCTGCGGTGGTGTTCTGAGCCTCGTCGAGAATGATGAAACTGTCGTCAAGTGTTCTGCCGCGCATATAGGCAAGGGGGGCAACTTCAATGTCACCGCGCTCCTGATGGCGCTGGAAGTTTTCCGCGCCGAGCATATCGAAAAGTGCGTCATAAAGCGGACGCAGATAGGGGTCAACCTTCTGCTGAAGGTCGCCGGGCAGGAAACCGAGCTTTTCGCCTGCTTCAACGGCGGGACGGGTGAGAATAATTCGGTTGATTTCTTTAGCTCTGAAAGCGGTGACTGCCATTGCAACGGCAAGGTAGGTTTTGCCCGTGCCGGCAGGACCCACACCGATTGTGATTGTGTTGTTGCGTATTGTTTCGATATATTTTTTCTGACCGAGCGTTTTCGGCTTTATCGGTTTGCCTCGGGAGGTTATGCAGATACAGTCGGCGGTCATCTGGTCAAGCTTGTCTTCGTTGCCTTCTTTGACAAGAGAAAGAACATAGCGCACGTTTTGCTCGCTGAGAGATTCGCCTTTGTTGATAAGGGTGAGCAAGCCCTGAATTGCCCGTGTGCCGAGCTGAACGTTTTCAGCTTCCCCCGTGACCTTGAGCTCTGAGCCGCGGCTGATGACGGTAACGCAGAATTCTTTTTCGATAAGTCTGATGTTTTCATCAAAACTGCCGAAAAGACTTACCGCATTTTCCATTCTTTCAACATTAATCAACTGTTCAAACATAGAATACTCCCAAACATTACTTATAATCTTTAAAATTGTAGCACAAATTCGCCAAAAAGTCACTATATTTTTATTAAAAATCCATAAAAAATTAAAATATTTTTTTAAAAGTTCAATGATTTCAGAATTTATGTTGCTCGTAAATCTTTTTTGTGAATTTATTTTAATATTAGTTGACTTTTGGAAAAACTAATTATATTATTAATTTATAATGCCGAGATATGCGCTCTCGGACGTTAATTAATAACCGAGGGGGTTCTTATGGGCTCTGCTTATGATATTGTACAGTCGGTCGCGGCTTATGCTCTGCCCGCACTGACGCTGATAATTCTGCTGCTTTGCTTTTCACCTTTGCTAAAGCGTCGGCAGCCGCCGCTCGGTCAGGCCCGTCTTGTTGATGTGTCGTCGGACGATGTGTTTGAGCTCAATCACCGTGAAACTTCAATCGGTTCAGGCAAAAAATGTGACATTGTTCTTGATTACGAAACCGTGTCGGGGCTTCAGGCAGTTGTTATCTGCACAAAAAAAGGCTGGCACATTTCGGGCGCGCTTCTCGGTGCGGATATTACTGTAAACGGAAAGAAGGTAGAGGGTCGTGCTGCAATTGCCGACGGCGACAGAATAACGGTCGGCGGTGTGGCACTGGTCTTCGAGCATAAATAAATGAATTTTGAAATAACTGAAAAAAACGGAAAAAAAGTTTATACTCTTGCAAACGGTCTGAAAATTGTAAGTGAGCTTGACGGGAATGCAAAAAGCTGTTCGCTCGGCGTGTGGGTGGGCTCAGGCTCCCGTTACGAAACGCCTGAAACTGCAGGCACATCTCATTTTATTGAACACATGCTTTTCCGAGGCACTCACACACGCTCATCTCTTGATATTGCTGAACAGATGGATGAAATCGGCGGAGTACTCAACGCATATACCGCAAAGGAATACACCTGCTATTATGCACGTGCGCTGACCGAGCACGCACAAATGGCGTTTGATATAATCTGTGATATGCTCAGTGACCCGAGGCTTGACGAAAGTGACATTGAGCTTGAGAAAAACGTCATTACGGAAGAAATTGCAATGTATGAAGACAGTCCCGAGGATCTTTGCTCAGATGTTTTTTACGAGAATATCTGGGCGGGCAATGCTCTGGGTCAGAATATTCTCGGCACAAGGGAAACCGTCGGTGCAATGACAGCAGGTGCGCTCAGGGCTCACCTTGAAAAATTTTATGTGTCCGAGCGTATGGTTGTCAGCTTTTGCGGCAATTTTGATGAGGCGGCAATGCTGGCACTTTGCGACAAGTATTTCTCACAAAAGAAGAACACAAACAATCCGATTTGTGTCGGCGGCGCCGAATACAAGAAAAATGTTGTAACTGTAGATAAACCGTTTGAGCAGAATCAGATAATGCTCGGATATCCCGGTGTTGCGCTCAATGACGAAAGCCGTTATGCAGTACAGCTTCTCAGCTCAATTCTCGGCGCATCATCTTCATCAAAGCTTTTTCAGCGCATAAGAGAAGAGCTCGGTCTGGTTTATTCCGTTGACTGCGCAAACGCTTCGCATCTTAACACAGGCGCTTTTATCATATGCGCGGGTGTCAGCGCAAAAAGTGAGGAAAAGGCAATTAAAGAAATTCTGAAAATTGTCCGTGAATTCCCCGAAACAGTAACCGAAAGAGAGCTTTCAAGAGCAAAAGAGCAGGCGGTTGCAGGTTTGATAATGAGCCTTGAGTCAAGTTCATCGCGCGCATCCCGCAACGGCAGGGAACAGCTTCTTTTCTCGCAACTGAGAGACATTGAAAAAGTTGTTGAAAATATAAGAGGTGTCACCCTCAGTGAAATTGTCGGGGCGGCACAGAAAATGTTTGATGTAAACAATATTTCATTTTGTGCCGTCGGCAAGGTCGGCAAAGAAGAACATTATCGCAAAATTCTGAAATAAGGTGAATAAAATGATTGGTGCAAATACTGTCAGGCGTCTTGTTGTCAAGGTCGGCACATCGACGCTTACATACGCAAACGGAAAGACAAATTTAAGGCGGATGGGCAAGCTTGTTCAGGTGCTCAGTGACCTTAAAAATTCGGGGCTTGAGGTTGTGCTTGTAACCTCTGGCGCAATCGGTGTGGGTGTCGGAAAGCTCGGGCTTAAAGAGCGTCCGCACGACACTCCCGGCCGTCAGGCGGCGGCAACCGTCGGACAGTGTGAGCTTATGTTTATGTATGACAAGCTTTTCGGTGAATACGGCAACACAATCGGCCAGCTGCTTGTTACAAGAAGCGACTTTGAAAACGAAGAACGCTGTCACAATCTTTCAAATACATTTGACAAGCTTTTTGAATATGAGGCATTGCCCGTTGTCAATGAAAACGACGCGGTTGCGGTTGAAGAAATTGTTTTCGGCGACAACGACAGTCTTTCCGCCCATATCGCAACGCTTGTCAAGGCGGATTTGCTTGTTATCCTCTCGGATATTGACGGACTTTTCAGTGCAAACCCCATGGTTGACGAAAACGCAAGTCTTATCCCTGTTGTAAATGAAATAACACCCGAAATATATGCCATCGCAGGCGACAAGGGCAGTGAGAGAGGTACGGGCGGAATGGTTACAAAGCTTCACGCCGCCGAAATTGCCTGTGAGGCAGGTATTGACACCGTTGTTATGAACGGTGCCAATGCAGAGGACCTGTACAGATTGCTTGAGGGCAGGCAGGTCGGAACTTTATTCAAAGCAAGAAAGGGTCGGTGAATATGACGGATATCCGTTTAATCGGCGAAAGGTCGAAGAAATCCGGTAAGGTGCTTGCAAAAGCGGGCAGTGCGGCAAAAAATGCGGCGCTCAGAGCAATTGCAACGGCTTTGCGTGAAAACACGGCGGAAATTCTTGCCGCTAATGCAGAGGATATTAAAAACGGTGCCGCCGCCGGTCTTTCTGATTCACTTCTTGACAGATTAAGACTCACTGCGGACAGAATTGAGGGTATGGCTCAGGGCGTTTTGCAGATTGCCGATGCCGATGACCCCGTCGGTAAAGTTCTGTGGGGTGAAAACCGTCCCAACGGACTTAAAATTGAAAAAGTCAGCGTGCCTCTCGGTGTCATTGCCGTTATTTATGAAGCGCGTCCCAATGTTACTTCAGATGCTGCGGCACTTTGCCTCAAAGCAGGTAACTCCGTAATATTGAAGGGTGGCAAAGAAGCAATCAATTCAAATCTTGCCGTGTCCTCCGTGATGCGTAAAGCACTTGCGCAAAGCGGCTTGCCAGAGGACTGTGTGATTCTTGTTGAAGACACTTCGCGCGATGCAGCAACTGCTCTTATGCGCCTTAACGAATATGTTGATGTGCTTATTCCGCGCGGCGGCGCAGGCTTAATCAGTGCCGTTGTCAACAATTCAACCGTGCCCGTTATTGAAACAGGTACCGGCAACTGTCATGTTTATATCGACTCTGCCGCCGATCTCAATATGGCTGCGGAAATTGTATATAACGCAAAAACTTCACGTCCCTCTGTCTGCAATGCCTGCGAAAGTCTGCTTGTACATAAGGATATTGCGGAAATGGCGTTGCTTGCCGTCTGGGAAAAGCTTAAAGAAAAAAATGTCCAAATCCGCGGTGATGAGGCGGTATGCGCCATTCTGCCCGAGGCGGTTGCCGCAAATGAAGAGGATTGGGGCAGAGAATATCTTGATTATGTGATTTCGGTCGGTGTCGTTGACGGCATTGACTGTGCAATCGAGCATATTGCAAAATACGGCACGGGTCACAGCGAGTGCATTGTCACAAATGATTATTTTGCTGCAAAGAAATTTCAGGATGAGGTTGATGCCGCGGCGGTTTACGTCAATGCTTCGACAAGGTTTACCGACGGCGGTGAGTTCGGATTCGGCGCGGAAATCGGAATTTCCACACAGAAGCTTCACGCACGCGGACCTCTCGGCCTTGCAAATCTTGTTACCGAAAAATATATTGTCAGCGGTTGCGGTCAGGTAAGATAAGGAGTTTTGGATATGGCAAAAGAAAAAGTTAAAGAGCAAAAGAGTAAAAAAACAAAGAAAAAGAAGATTTCTCAGAAAAGCCGTCTTGCTTTTCCTCTTGGTCTGATTGCTGTGGTGCTTGCAATAATCGGTGCAATAACTGTTGTCAATTTTGCCGTTGACAAGGTGCAGGTTCTCACAGACCGCAGTGCGGAAAAAGCGGAGTATGAGAAATTCCTGAAACCCGTTGTTATGTTTGACCCCGACCCGTTTGATGATTTGAGTCAGGCGAATGTCACCCAGCTTCTTAACTCTGCTGTCTGGGCATTGCTCACCGATGAGACAAACTCCGATAAATACGAGTATCTTGAGGGCGGACTTAAAGTGCCTCAGGCAGATATTGAAGCAAAATTTATTTCGCTTTTCGGCACCGAAATTGACATAACCTCAATGCATACCGTGCTTGATATGAGTGTTTATGACATTTCTTACGATTCAACGCTTCAATGCTACATTATTCCCGTTACCGGTGTTGAAACGGCTTACACACCTAAGGTTTTTGAAATCAAAGAGCAGGGCAGTACGGTTATTCTCACTGTCGGATACATCGGTAACGAGGTCTGGGCGCAGATTGATTCACCCGACAGTTATGTGCCTGAGCCTGACAAATATATGGAAATAACTCTTCGCGAAAGAGACGATAACTATTACATTTCTGCAATAAAGGCAATCGATTCCCAGGAGGTTGCAACCGTTGCCCCGACTCAGCAAGATAAGGATGCAGGTGAAGAACAGTCAACAACAGACAGCCTTATCGCAGTTCAAACCGTTACGGTAACGCAGGCTCCCGAATATGTGACCGACGAAAACGGGGAAACCGTAACAAACGAAAACGGAGAGCCTGAAACGGTTGAACCCGAAACCACTGCCGGGGATGAAACAGATTCGGAGAATGAAACTTCCGACACGGCTGACAGCACGGAAGAATACACAGAAGAATAATAAAAAACGCACCGTGAGGTGCGTTTTTTATTTGCCCTTAAACAGTTTTGTGATTTCACCTATAATAAGAGGCGCGAGTGACAGCAAAGCTACCGTGAACCATTCGGAACGGCCGAGCGGCACAACTTTAAAGCTTTGCGCAAAGGCGGGGATGAGCATAACCGCAAGCTGGAGAGCGGTGCAGATGATCGCTGAGAAAGCCATTCGCTTGTTTGAGAAAAAACCGACTTTGAAAATCGGTTTGTGTGAGCGCATGCTGATTGCGTGAGAAATTTCACAAAGGCTGAGCGTAGCGAAAGCCATTGTGCGGCCGACTTCCACGCAAGAGCTTTCAAACATAAAACAACCTGCGCAAAACGCAAAAAGTGTAAGCACACCGACAAAAAAACCTTCAAGCATAATGTCGAGCCACAGTCCGTCGGCAAAAAAGCTTTTTGAAGCCGGGGTGGGTTTTCTTCGCATAACATCTTTTTCAATTGCCTCCATTCCGAGGGACATGGCCGGCAATGAATCGGTGACGAGATTGACCCATAAAAGCTGAATCGGCAAAAGCGGTGCGGGAAAGCCCATAAGCGTTGAAACGAAAATTGCCAGAATTTCGCCGATGTTTGAGCTTAAAAGAAAGTGAACGGCTTTTTTGATGTTGTCGTAAATTCCGCGCCCCTGCTCAACCGCTTTTACAATTGTTGCGAAATTGTCGTCGGCAAGCACCATGTCGGCGGCGCTTTTTGCAACCTCCGTGCCGCCCCTGCCCATTGCACAGCCGATATCTGCCGCCTTGAGCGCAGGGGCATCGTTAACACCGTCCCCCGTCATTGCAACGGTTTCACCGCGTGCTCGGAAAGCCTTGACAATTCTTACCTTGTGCTCGGGAGTTACGCGTGCAAAAACCCGACAGTTTTCCACCTCTCGGATAAGCTTCTCCTGCGTCATTGAATCGAGCTTTTCGCCTGTGATTACTGTTGATGTTTTGTCTGAAATTTCAAGCTGTTTTGCAACTGCGGCGGCGGTTGCGGCATGGTCGCCTGTTATGACGATGGGTGTTATTCCGGCTTGTCGGCAGCAACGTACGGCGGCCAAAACTTCCTCGCGGGGAGGATCATACATTCCGATAAGCCCCATAAAAGTGAGTTCTTTTTCGCTTGTATCCGTTGATGAGTGCACGTTTCTGAAAGCAACGGCAATCACACGCAGGGCATCATCGGCCATTTTTTTGTTAGCGGCTGAAATTTTTTCTCTGTCAGCTTGTGTGAGCGGAAGATTTGCTCCGTCTCTGTAATAAAAATCACAAAGTTTCAGAAGAATATCGGGCGCACCTTTCACAATCAGAATGTTGCCGCCGTCTGTGCGGTTAAGCGTTGACATCATTTTTCGTTTTGAGTCAAACGGATTTTCGTGAATCCTCGGATGCTTTTTGTGAATATTCTCAATGTCAATTCCCGATTTTTGTGCCGCTGAAACAATAGCGGTTTCCGTCGGCTCGCCGGTAACGGATGTTGCCGTTATTTCGCAGTTACAGCAAACCGAAGCATAGGTGAGCAGCTTTTCTGCCTGCCGTGAATTAAAATCGGTTTGGGAAAAGCAGGTGAAAAGGCGGGTGACGGTCATTTTATTCTGTGTTAGTGTGCCCGTTTTGTCTGAGCAAATTACGGTTGCGGCGCCGAGAGTTTCAACTGCCGGAAGGTGACGGATTACAGCGTTGCTTTTTGCCATTCTTTGCACTCCGACCGACAGCACAACCGTTACGATGGCGGGCAGCCCCTCCGGAATTGCGGCAACTGCAAGACTGACGGCAAGCATAAATGAACCGAGCACACCTTGGCTTCGGGCAAGGCTGAGCAAAAATACAAGTGCGCAGATTATAAGAGCGCCGAAGGCAAGCACTTTGCCGACCCTTGCAAGCCTTTGCTGAAGCGGTGTCGGCGGAGCTTTTTCGCTTGTGATGAGTGCGGCGATTTTTCCGACTTGTGTGTCCATGCCCGTTTGGGTGACAATTGCCGTGCAGTTGCCGGCTGTTACCGTTGTTGAGGCAAAAATCATATTTTCCCTTTCGGCAAGGGGTGTGTCGGGCGCGAGAATCGAATCTGCATTTTTTTCGCTTGCCGTCGCTTCGCCCGTCAGCGCGCTTTCCTCAACACGAAGTCCGTTTTCTTCGATAAGTCTTGCGTCGGCGGGCACAAGGTCGCCGCTTTTAAGCTTAAGTAAATCTCCGCGTACAATTTTTTCGCACGGTATTTTTTGAATTTTCCTGCGCGGATAACACCTGCCGAAGGCGCAGACATTTTTCTCAGCGCTTCGATTGATTTTTCCGCGCGGTTTTCCTGATAAACGCCGATTACCGCATTTAAAATGACGATAACAAGGATAATAATCGGGTCAACAAGGTCGCCGTTTTCCTGAGTAATTCCCGTGATGAATGAAACGGCGCAGGCGGCAAGAAGGGTAAGCACCGAAACGTCGGAAAACTGGGAAATAAACCGTTTTATAAGCGAATGCTTTTTCTCGCGGATAAGGGTGTTTTGCCCTTCCTTTTCAAGTCTTGCCCGTGCGGTTGCCTCCGAAAGCCCCCTTTTTATGTCGCAACCTGTTTTTTCAGCGGCAAGTGAGGTGGAAATTGAGTGCCAATCCATTTTCTTTGTTCCTTTCGTGGTTTTGTCACTCAAATATATTCAGTTGCACAAAAAAATAAAACCGCAACAGAATTTATTGCGGTTTTTACAATGGTCTTATTTTATTTTGTTTCTTCTTTGATTTTTGCAATGCAGCGCTTGCAGATGTGCTTTGAGTTAAACTCGGTAAGTCCTCTTGAACTTCCGCAAAGTGCGCAGTAATCGCTGAGCTTTTTTACAATTATCGAGTGACCGTCGGTTGTTACCGAAAGCTTGACACCGTCGCCGTCAATTCCGAGTGTTTTACGGATTTGCATCGGCAGAACGATTCTGCCCACTTTATCAATTTCGCGAATAAAACCTTTTTCCGACATAAGACAACCTCCATACAACATTCTTGACATAAACTTACGCCTTATGGTGAAAATATACCATATATTGACATTTTTGTCAATATAAAAATTTACAATTTCTGTCAGAATATTCAGCAAAAAATCCCGTATATATGAAAGTGAGGGAGGGGAGCGGATGCTGAATTATATCTGGACGGCAATGCTTGTTGTTTCGATAATTTTCGCTGTTCTTTGCGGTAATATGGGCGCGTTATCCAATGCAATGATTTCGTGCGCAGGTTCTGCCGTTGAGCTTTGTTTGCGCCTTGCCGGCACAATCTGCCTGTGGGGCGGACTTATGAAAATTGCAACCGAAGCAGGAATAACTGATGCGATTTGTCGATTGATGTCACCTGTGCTTTGCAGAATTTTCAAAAATCTTAATCCTAAAGGTGATGCGGCAAAGGCAATCTCTATGAATGTCACGGCAAATCTGCTCGGCCTCGGCAATGCCGCAACTCCGCTCGGTCTTGAAGCAATGCGCGCAATCAAGGCGGAGCGCAGACTCGGCGACACAGCCGGTGACGATATGATAAAATTCGTTGTTATGAATTCGGCGGCATTTCATCTTCTGCCGACAACGGTTGCGGCTTTGCGAAGTGATTACGGAGCGGCTTTGCCTTTTGACATAATGCCTGCCGCATGGATAAGCTCGGCGGCGGCACTTTGTGCAGGACTGACAGCGGCCAATTTAATGATTAAGGGTGAAAAAATATGGTTATCGGCGCGTACATATTTCCGACACTGATTGTTGCGGTTGTTATTACCGGCTTTATAAAAGGGGTTAAGGTTTTTGACTGCTTTTTAATCGGCGCAAAGGAAGCGCTTCCCACAGTTGTCGGAATTCTGCCCGCTCTTATGGGCTTAATGCTCGGTGTCAGTGCGTTGCGCGAATCGGGTGCAATTGATTATTTCGTTGCCGCACTTTCGCCCATAGCACGGGCGGTGGGTATGCCTGCCGAAGTTTTGCCTCTCACTGTGCTCAGTCCCGTTTCGGGCAGCGGGTCATTGAGCGTGTTTGAAGATATTCTTCACCGCTTCGGTCCCGATTCTCCCGAGGGCAGGGTAGCTTCCGTCATTATGGGGTCAACCGAAACAACCTTTTATGCCGTGACTGTCTATTACGCGAGTGCAGGTGTCAAAAAAACGCGGTGCACGGTTCCTGCCGCATTGACGGCAGATATTGTCAGCTTTGTGTGTTCTGCGCTGAGTGTTAAATGGCTGATGTGAAAAAGCACCACACAGAGAACCGTTAACTCTCTGTGAGGTGCCTTGAGTTATTATATAATTCCTTTGAAAAATCCGATTGTTTTGCCGATTCTTACGAGGGGATCAAGGTCCCAATCAACTTTCGGCGCCGGATAAATCCCCATACCGCGCAGTGTGTATGCGAAAATTTCAAAGCGTCGCCTGAAATCCTCATAGTCTTTGTTTTCGGGCTTTGTCCAGCCTGTTTCCGCAACGGCGGTAAATCTTGGAAAACCCTGATAACAAAAGCGGTCAAAGCTGTCAACGTATTCGGTCCACAGCGGTGTTTCAACGCCGATTACGTTATTTTTTCCTTTTGCGCTCAGACCTTTGATGAATGGGCTGAATTTATATGTTTTCTTGAGCGGAGTCATTCCGTAAGGATAATCAACATAGTAATGGAAAAAATCGGAAACAATAATTTTTCCTCCGCGATTTGCGTAATGCACACTGTGCTTTTTGCGGTCCATCCACTGCTGAACGGTTACGGAGTTGCGAACAAGTCCGCTTTTGAGGCTTTCGTTCCACACAACCGCTTTTCTGCCGCGCTGTGCAAGAAAATCAACAATTCTGTTGACGAACCAGCCCTGCAATTCCTCTTCGTTTTTAAGTCCTTCGGAGAGTATTCTTTTCTGACAGTCGGGACAAGCTTTCCACCGCTTTTTCGGTGCCTCGTCACCGCCGATGTGAATGGTTTCTGACGGAAAGATGTCGAGCACTTTTTCAAGAATGTCAAAAACAATGTCAAAGGTTTCGTCTTTGCCCGCACAAAGAATATCGGGAAAAATTCCCTGCTTTGTTTTAACGTCAATCTGTTTTCCCGTGCAGGAAAGCTGCGGATAAACGTGAAGCAGGGCGGAGGTGTGACCGGGCAGGTCAATTTCGGGGATTACCGTGATGTAACGTTCTGCGCAGTAAGCGACAATTTCTTTAAGCTGAGCCACGGTGAAATATCCGCCGTAGGGTTCGTTAATGTGAACCTCGCCGAAATCGGAGCTTTTTCTCACTGAGCCTTTTTCACAAATTTCCGGTCTGCCGTCAATATAAATGCGCCAGCCCTGGTCATCCGTAAGGTGCCAGTGCATTACATTCATTTTTGAAGCGGCGGCGGCATCAATAAGCTTTTTTGTGTCTTCGAGCGATACGATGTGTCTGACGGTGTCAACCATAAAACCTCTGTAAGAAAAGGCCGGTGCATCCTCAATGAGAATGCACTCGACCTGTCCGTGAAGCTGTTTTAATGTCTGCTTTGCGTAGAATACACCCTTATCTGAACCGGCGGTGATTTCAATACCGTCAGCCGTAACCTTGAGCTTGTATTCTTCCTCACCGAGGGCTCTGTCAATCCTGATGCAGTCGTCGGTAAGTGAAAGCTTGTCGATGTCAACCGTCGAACCGAGATATGTGATTTTGTTGGGATAAGGTATGATATCCGTTCTTTTCATAGTCAGTTCTCCGTGATATTTAATTAGTCGTTTTTATCGTTCCTGTCACGAAGCCTTATGCGGCTGCGCTCTTCAGGTTCATCATCTTCATCGTTTTCTTCCTTGGGAAGGATTTCGATTTTGATGCGGTCAATTCGTCTGTCCTCGACGGCAAGAACGGTGAAACGGAAGTTTTCATATTCAACCGCAACATCTTCACCGCCGCTTTCGGGCAGATAACCGAGCAGGCTTATAACGAAACCGGCAACGGTGTCGTAATCACCCTCGGGCAGGTCGGCACCTATAATTTCGTCAACCTCATCGATGTTTGTAATACCTTCAACGGTGAAGGTCGTTTCATTGATTTTTGAAATTTCCTCTTCCTCGTTGTCATATTCGTCCTGAATGTTGCCGACAATCGCCTCAAGCAAATCTTCAAGCGTGACAATGCCGGCTGTGCCGCCGTATTCGTCAACAACAATGGCAAACTGCGTGCGGCTTTCAGTCATCTGCTTAAAAAGGTCGCCGCATGGCTTTGTTTCGGGCACATAAATGACCTTGCGCATAATTGCGGCAATTTTAAGGTCTGACGGAAGCTTCTTTCCGATATATTTAAGCAAATCCTTAATGTAAATGATGCCGACAATATTATCTTGGTCGTCTTCATAAACAGGGATTCTTGAATAACCGTGCTCAATGGAAAGGTCAATAACCTCTTGCGGAGATTTTGTGATTTCGACTGCGCACATATCGGTGCGGTGCGTCATAATGTCGCTTACATCAATGTCGTCGAATTCGAAGATATTATCAATCATTTCTTTCTGAGTGTCTTCGATAACACCCTTTTCGCCGCCGACGTCAACCATAAGGCGGATTTCTTCTTCCGTCACGTTTTCTTCGTCTGCATTGGGGTCAAAGCCGAAAAGGCGCACAACTCCGTTTGTGGACATGGCGAGAAATTTGACAAATGGCTTTGTTACGGTTGCGACAAAAAGCAGAATGCCGACAATTTTGAAAGAAATTTTTTCGGGTATCTGCATACCGATTCTTTTGGGTGCAAGCTCACCGAGAACAAGAGAAAAGTAAGAGGTGAGAATTGTGATGATGACTACAACCGCAGCGTTGATAACGCCCGTCGGGATAAATGAAAGCTGCTGGATTGAAGTGAGCTTTGCGACAAGCGGGTCTGCAAAGGACTGTGATGCCGAGGCAGATGTCAGAAAGCCTGCAAGAGTGACACCAATCTGAATTGTTGAAAGAAATCGGCTTGAGTTTTCAGTAAGTTTAACAATTTGCTTGGCTTTTTTGTTTCCTTCCTCGGCCATTTTCGCAATTTTGTTGTCGTTGAGCGAAATAATTGCAATTTCACTCATTGCAAAAAATGCATTGACAAGGATTAGAACAAAAAGTAATACGATTTTAAAAATAACAGTTTCAGCACCGTCAGGGTCAGCTGTTTCCATTGTGGGGATTACTCCTTCCGAAATTAAAGTTAATTAATTTTATCAAAACCGCACAAAAAAGTCAATCGCGGTGCGGACTGATGTGACCTGCTCAGAAAAAGCAATATAAATTTGTTTGCTTAAAAGTGCACTCAATCAGCCGAAAACCGCCCGAATCCACCGATTTCAGCCGAAAACGGGAGAAAACCAAAAAGAATAAAGGAGCTGCAGGAGAGTGAATGTTTGTTGGCGGATTAACAGGGATGTAAAACGAAAAATTGCCAAATAAAAATATAATTGAAATATTTAACGCGTATATAACAACTTTTAACAAAAAGTAAGTAAAAATATGTTTATATTTGCACTATTTTGCGGTTTACAAATGCGAATAAAAGTGTTAATATACTTCGTGGTGCAAATTATTTAATTCTTTTTATATTTTCAGGAGGTTAACTATGGCAAGAAAAATGAAAACCATGGACGGCAACAATGCGGCCGCATATGTTTCTTATGCGTTCACAGAAGTTGCAGGCATCTATCCCATCACACCGTCCAGCCCCATGGCTGACTATGTTGACCAGTGGGCAGCAGCAGGACAGAAGAACATCTTCGGCACAACCGTAAAGGTTTCCGAAATGCAGTCTGAGGCAGGTGCCGCAGGTACTGTTCACGGTTCACTCGCAGCCGGTGCACTCACAACAACCTACACAGCTTCACAGGGTCTTCTTCTTATGATC
>JAZNVG010000017.1:0-125190 GCA_045592705.1 Acutalibacteraceae bacterium
CTTCATACATATTACGAGCATATTCGTTTTCGACTGTATCACAGTCGATTGACACCATAGAACCGTCGGTTAACTTCAACTCAACACAAGCAGTGTCAATGTTGAATTCACAAGACATAATTTGATTTTTCATAGCAGAAATCCTTTTTTAATTTAATAAGCAATCTGTTTGGCAACTGCCGCACTTTTTAATTTCTGCTATGCTGTCTTATCGGAACGCCGCATTCTCCGAGCCTTGTTTTTTTATTTTTCGGGGCAATGGTTGGTTGCAACAATATCAATTCCCGTTGCAAGAATATCGGCAACAAGAACATCACCGAGTTTAACGGGTGCATTCACTTCAACCGTTCTAATAAAGTCTGCACATTCCATAATTTTATTCTTAGGAATTGCACCGGAAGATTTGCAGGGAACGACATTGAAAATGCCGCCGTTGACTTTAACGGTTGTTGTAAAACTTCTTGTGGGATTTGTGCATTCGGTTCTTGCGTAAGTGTCACCGCGTTTGCAAGTATTGCCGCTGACACTTAAAATTTCACGGTTTTCGTCAAATTCAACCGTAATGCCGCAACCGAGGGGACAGGCAACACAAATAATATCTTTTTTCATAATTACGCCTCCACCGAAATTTCAACCGTTCCGCCTTCGCTGAAGCCCGAAAGAACATTGCTCTTGAGAACAACATCTTCCATTTCTCCGGGAGCAAGGCGCGGTCTTTTCTTAGAAAGGATTTCTTCGCCGTTATATTTTACAACAATTTTTGCGTTTTTATAAACCTGACCCACACGGAAATAAAGCTTTACATCGCTTCCGTCAGCAATGTTTACCTTCTGGGGAACGATGTATCGAACACCGTTTGTGCCCTTGGTGCTGATATATTTTGCTTCGGCTTTTTTACCGAGAACATATTTTGCCGCACCTTCGCCGGCGGTCTGGCTTTCAAGGGTTACATAGTCAACAAGGTCGTGCACGTGAAGCACATTACCGCAAGCAAAAACACCTTCACGGTCCGTTTCACGGTATTCGTTGACGACAGCACCGTTTGTAACGGGATCCATTGTAATGCCGACTGAACGTGTAAGCTCATTTTCGGGAATGAGACCGACAGAAAGCATAAGTGTATCGCACTCAATGTATTCTTCGGTGCCGGGGATGGGCTTTAAATTTTTGTCAACATTTGCAATTGTGACACCTTCGACTCTGTCTTTACCGTGAATATCAATAACCGTACAGCTCAGACGTAAAGGAATATTAAAATCGTCAAGGCACTGAACAATGTTACGGGTAAGACCGCTTGAATAGGGCATAAGCTCACATACTACCTTGACCTCAGCTCCCTCAAGAGTCATACGTCTTGCCATAATAAGACCGATGTCTCCCGAGCCGAGAATGACAACCTTTTTGCCTGGCATATATCCGTCAATGTTAACATATTTCTGCGCTGCACCCGCTGACATAACACCTGAGGCTCTAGTACCGGCTATATTGAGAGCGCCTCTTGGTCTTTCACGGCAACCCATTGCAAGAATAACGGCTTTTGCCTGAATTTCAAGCAGACCGTCGGTCTTGTTAACTGCATAAACAACGTTGCCGTCAGCGATTTCAAGCGCCATTGTGTCGGTTTTATATTCAATTTTCTGCTCGTGGATTTGCTCAATGAAGCGGTCGGCATATTCGGGGCCTGAAAGCTCTTCGCCGAAATAGTGAAGTCCGAAGCCCGTGTGAATACACTGTTCAAGAATACCGCCGAGGGTTTCTGCGCGTTCAAGAATGAGAATACTGTCAACTCCGCATTCTTTCGCTTTAAGCGAAGCAGCCATACCTGCAGGACCGCCACCGATAACAACTATGTCGTAATTAAGCATCTCATTCACCTCATTTCGTTCTCTCATAAAGAATTTTTGAATTGCCGCCGAATTTCGTGATTTCGTTGATTTCAACTCCGAGTTCTTTGGCAAGCAGCTCAACAACCTTTGATCCGCAGAAACCGCCCTGACAGCGGCCCATACCTGCTCTTGTTCTGCGTTTTACGCCGTCAACGTCTCTTGCGCCGGCAGGAGCACGGATTGCATCGAGAATTTCGCCCTCCGTAATTGTTTCGCAACGGCAGACTATGCGACCGTAAGAAGGATTGTTTTTGATAAGCTCGGCGCGTTCGGCGTTTGAAAGGTGTCTGAAACGGACGGGTTCAACACGGATGGGATTAAAATCAATTTTTTCTTCAACAACCTCAAGTGAGTCGAGAACGATGTTTGTTACATATTCCGCAATCGCCGGTGCAGAGGACAAGCCGGGGGATTCAATACCTGCAACATTAATGAATTTATCATTCTTATCGCTCTTTTTAATGATGAAATCGTGATCAACTGTGTGTGCGCGAAGACCGGCAAAAGAGGTAATGACATCTCTTGTTGTGATTGATGGGAAAGAGCGTTTTGCGGTTGCTAAAATGTTGGCAAGAGTATCAGCGGTTGTTGTAACGTTTTCCTTATCCTCTGTGTCAATTGCACTCGGACCCACAAGCAGATTGCCGTCAACGGTCGGTGTTACGAGAATACCTTTACCCATTTTTGACGGACACTGGAAAATAACGTGTTTTGCAAGGTTTCCGACACTTTTGTCAAGAAGCATATATTCGCCTTTGCGGGGAATTGTTTTAAATGATGTATCGCCGATAAGTGCAGCAACATCATCGCAGTAAACGCCTGCACAGTTGATGATAAGTTTTGCCTGAATCTTGTTTTCTCCGCTTGCAACCGTAAAAATTCCGTTGTCAAAATTAATTGAATCAACACAGAAATTACGGATGAACTCTGCGCCGTTGACAACAGCGTTTTCGGTTGCGGCAATTGTCAGCTCATAAGGGCAGACAATACCGCCGGTGGGAGCAAAAAGTGCGGCAACAGCCTCTTCATTAATATTTGGTTCAATTTCACGCAGCTTTTCTTTACCGATAATTTCAAGGTCAGGAACACCGTTTGCGTTGCCGCGCTCCAGAAGAACATTGAGTGTTTCAATTTCTTCCTCTGAAAAAGCAACAACAAGTGAGCCGATTGCCTTGAAAGGTACACCGAGATTTTCGCAAAGCTCGGGCATTGCGGCATTACCTTTGACGTTAAGCTCCGCCATAAGAGAACCTTCTTTTGCGTCATAACCCGCATGAACAATCGCACTGTTGGCCTTTGATGTACCCATAGCCATATCGTTGCATTTTTCCAAAAGAGCGATTTTTAAATTATAACGGCTTAGACTTCTTGTTATCAAAGCGCCGACAACACCTGCGCCGACAACAGCAACATCGTAAATCATCAACTTATCCTCCGTTTATAACATATTACAACATTAAATGTTATCACATTTATATAATAAAAACAATAATTTATCAGAAAAAATATACCCTTTTTGCTAAAAAAATTCCTGAGAATAATATTGATTTAACATTCGGGTAAACTAAGGTGTGCTTATTCTGAAAAAGGAATGATGAAATGGAAGAATATGTTCTTGAAATGAAAAATATCTGTAAATCCTTTCCGGGTGTTGTTGCACTTGATAATGTTTCTTTTAATCTGCGCAAAGGTGAGGTGCACGCGCTTCTTGGCGAAAACGGTGCAGGAAAGTCCACCCTGATGAAAATTATCGGCGGCATTTATGAAAGAGATAGCGGTGAAATTCTGCTTGAAGGTGAGCCGGTTAATTTTACGAATACACGTCAGGCAAGTGAAAACGGAATTGAGGTTATTCATCAGGAATTGAATATGTGCCGTCATCTTACGGTTGCGGAAAATATTTTTCTGGGTCGTGAACTTACGCGTTTCGGTTTTGTGGATGAAAAAAGCCAGAATGCCGCAGCGAAGGAAATTATTGAAAAATTCGGCATGGATTTTTCCGCAAAAACTGTTGTCGGTAATCTGCCGGTTTCGCGTCAGCAAATGGTTGAAATCGCAAAGTCAACAAGCGTAAATGCAAAAATTATTATAATGGATGAGCCGACATCTTCTCTTACAGAACGCGAGATTACCGAACTTTTTACAATAATAAAACAGCTTAAATCGCAAGGTAAATCAATAATATATATTTCACACCGTCTTGAAGAACTTGAGGAAATTACCGACAGAATAACAATTTTGCGTGACGGTAAATTCATCGCTGAAAAAGATTTTGCTCAAACGAATATTCCGGAAATAATTTCACTTATGGTCGGTAGAGAAATTAAGGACAAGTATCCGAAAATCAAAGTTAAAAAAGGTGAAAAAATAATGTCTGTCAGCCACTTAACGAGCGACTTTGTGAGTGATGTCAGCTTCGACCTTTTTGCCGGAGAAATCATTGGCTTTGCGGGACTTGTGGGAGCCGGAAGGACAGAGCTGATTCGAGCGTTATTCGGCGTTGACCGAGTTTATGAAGGCGAAATTTGCATTGGCGGAAAATCTGTTAAGATTAAAAATCCGCGAGGTGCAATTCGTGCCGGTATTGTGTGTGCACCCGAGGACAGAAAAAAAGAAGGACTAATTCTTAAACTGAATGTGCGCGAAAACATTGCAATTGCAAACCTCGACAATCTGTCGGGAAGAACCGGGTTCATCGACACAAAAAAAGAGAAACAAATGACCGAAAGAGCGATAAAGGAACTGCGAATAAAAACTCCTTCATCCGAGCAGGAGGCAGGTACTCTTTCAGGCGGAAATCAGCAGAAAATCGTCGTCGGCAAATGGCTTATGCGCAATGCAAAAGTAGTAATTTTTGATGAACCGACAAGAGGAATTGACGTTGCGGCAAAGGTGGAGATTTATAACCTGATGAATGAGCTGAAACGTAAAGGAATCGGTGTTATGTTCGTTTCATCCGAATTGCCCGAAATAATCGGTATGAGCGACAGGGTAATTGTAATGTGTTCGGGCAGAATAACAGGTGATATGCCGGTTGAAAAGGCAACTCAGGACAAGATTCTGCGCCTTGCAACAAGGTTTACAAAGTAAAACAGAGGTGAAAAAATGAAAAAATTTTCTTCAATCCGAGGTCTGGGGCAGGTTCTTTCCGTAACGGTGGCGCTGATAGTAATGATAATAATTTTCGGCGTGATAAATCCACGCTTTTTCTCGACGGGAAACATTACAAACCTTTTGCGTCAGGTTGCACCGATTCTGATTATCGGTATCGGTCAGTCGTGCGTTTTGCTGACTGCCGGAATTGACCTTTCAATCGGTTCTGTTGCCGGAATGTCAAGTATGATCAGCGCAACACTTATGACGGCCGGCGGCATGAAACCTTTAACGGCATCTGTTATTGCAATAGCGTGTTCATTGTTAATTGGTGCAGTGAACGGTTTGCTTATTTCCGTTGCAAAACTGCCCGCGTTCATTGCAACGCTCGGAACAATGATAATTTCCCGCGGTGTCGCACAGCTTGTAAACGGAAATATGAATACCGACGGAATTAAGTATGAAGGATTCAAATCACTTTTCTATTACGGCAGTTTTATCGGTATTTATAATCCGATTTGGATTGCCGCAATTCTATTTGCAATCTTTGCAGTTATTCTTTCAAAAACACGCACCGGCAGACACATCTACGCTGTCGGCTCAAACTATGAAGCGACACGACTTTCAGGTGTAAATGTCGTTGCGGCACAAGTAAAAGTTTATGTTTTCAGCTCATTCCTTGCAGGAGTTGTCGGCCTTATTCTTACGGCGCAAAGCGGTATGGGAAGCATGGATGCCGGCAGTGGCTATGAGCTTAATGCCGTTGCTGCTTCCGTAATCGGCGGTATCAGCACTATGGGCGGTCAGGGAATGCTCTTGGGCACAGTTATCGGCTCATTTATCTGGGGTGTCTTAAACAACGGTCTCCAGTTTGCAGGCGCACCGCTTGCGCTGAGAAACCTTGTTATCGGTGTTGTTGTAATAATTTCAGTGCTCATTGACCGCGTTGTCAGAGGCAGACGAAGAAAAGCCGCTCCATCAATCAAAAACAGCGACAGACCCGAAAACAAACAGACAAATATTTCATAATTGCCGAATAATTCAGTTGAATTTGTCAAAGATATCATTGCGAATTTTACAGTTATGGAGGTTATCATGAAAAAAATTCTTGCATTATTAATGTCTGTTATTTTAATTCTCTCGCTTTTTACGGCTTGTTCCGACAACGGCGGCACTAACAACGGAGGTAATAATGCTACGCAAGCAAATTCCGCAAACAAAGATTTTCTTGTATATCTTGTCACAATGGATAAGATGGATCAGCATTGGGTCGCGGTCGATGCGGGTGCAAGTGCGCTTGCCAAAGAAATCGGTGTAACTTACAAATGGGATGCACCCGACACAAAAGATAACGCAAAACAGATTGAAATTCTCAACAATGCGATTGCCGACGGTGCGGATATAATTATGCTTGCTGCAAATGACCCGACCGCAATTTCCGATGCGGTCAGAAGCGCCAAAAACAGCGGATGTAAAATAATTTATATCGACTCTGCAGCTGATGAGTCGGGTGAAGCGACACTTTCAACCGATAATTACAATGCAGGTTATATCGCAGGAAAAACTATGCTTGAAGAACTCGGAAAAGCGGGTAAAACAAGCGGTTCAATCGGTATTATAAGCACCAACACGGCAACTGCTTCAACAATGAAGCGTGAAACAGGTTTTCGAGATGCAATTAAAGAGGACGGCAGATTTACAATTCTGACTACCGAATATAAAGACGGTGATGCCGCCGCATCTCAGGAAGCCGCAACGGGATATATCACAGCAAATCCCAATCTTGTCGGACTTTACGGCACAAATGAAGGGTCAACAGTCGGTGTCGGCAACGCAATCAAGGATAACGGCGGTAATATCGTAGGAATCGGTTTCGATAAATCGTCCGCAATAATGTCACTTATCAACGACGGAGCGCTCAAAGCAGTTATGGCACAGAATCCTTATACAATGGGATATCTCGGAATGGCTCAGGCTCTCGCGGTTCTCAAGGGTTATGAAACAGGACCGAGTGAAATGGATACGGGCGTTTCGGTAATCAGGGCACAATAAAGAAAGTGCGTCGGTACAAAGGTACCGGCGCGCATTTTATTTATTTTTAATATTTAACCCCTTGTATATCTTTAATATATGTTGTACAATATGATGTACAGCGTAATTGAAAGGGAAAGAAAAATGAATGATATTTATGTGTCGGGTAACAGAAAAGGTTCAGGGGATGTTTTTACCGTCAATCTGCCGCCTGATGCTGATTTTCAAACACAGTATCAACCGCAGGAACCGCCTCAGAACAACGGTAACAAAAGGAAACTCAAGAAAAAATCATTCTTTCGCCGTATAGTTTCGTTTCTTGCTGTGATTGCAATTATTCTTTCTGCTGTTTACATCGGTTTGTGCGGTTTCTTCACTTCACTTGATTACAATAAAACCGACCTTGAGAAGAATCGGTACATATCTTCATCACAGCTTGCTTCGGGAACCGGTGTAATTAACCTTCTTTTGCTTGGCGTTGACCGTAAAGATGACGAAAAAGTTTCCCGCTCCGACACAATGCTTTTACTGTCAGTTGACACAATTCACGGTAAACTGAAGCTTACATCATTTTTGCGTGATATGTGGGTTGAAATTCCTGAACACGGAGAGGCGAAGCTCAATGCCGCCTGCACCTACGGTGGACCTCAGCTTGTTGTTGACACAATTGAATATAATTTCAAAATTGATATTGATGATTATGTTCTCGTGGATTTCAAAATTTTCACCGAAATTGTTGACCGTCTCGGCGGCGTTGAGGTGGATATTACGGAAAAAGAAGCAAAATTCATTAACCGTACAACGCGCTATACTGTTGAAAGCGGTGAAAATATTCACCTTGACGGCAACGAAGCTTTGGTTTATGCCCGAATCCGTAAACTTGATTCCGATTTTAACAGAACCGCACGCCAGCGCAAACTGATTACCGCGATAATTAATAAAGCTAACGAAACCAAAATTTTTCAGCTTATTGATATTGTTACGGATGTCGTCTCTTTGCTTGAAACAAGCCTTGACGAAACCGATCTTTCCGCGCTTGCAATGGTTGGTTCCGTTGCATTGCTGGCTTTTGATGTTGAGCAGCTCAGCATTCCGCAAGAAGGAATGTATTCAAGTAAAACCGTAAACGGTCAGTCGGCTCTGGTCGCAGATATGGAATCAAACCGTCAGGTTCTTTACGATTTTATTTATTAAAAACTTTTAGTTCTGAACGGGGATAAAAAATGACGATCAAGTATTTTCAGAAAGGGTTCAATTTTTCGCAAGACGGTCCCGGAAACCGACTTGTGATTCATTTTCAGGGTTGTAACCTCAAATGCCCTTGGTGTTCAAATCCCGAGGGACTGAGTGTTGCAGGTGCGCAGTTAAAAAACGGCAAACTCAGCTTTACCGAGGTTGAGGTTTCAGACCTTGTCAATGAGTGTCTTGACTGCGAAATGATGTTTTTTGACGGCGGCGGCGTTACCGTGACGGGCGGAGAAGCAACCTTGCAGTTTGACGCTTTGAAAGAATTTTTTACACAGCTTAAAGCAAACGGTATAAACACCGCGCTTGAGTGCAATGCAACACACCCGCGGCTATCTGAACTGTTTGAACTTTGCGATTTTCTTATTCTTGACTGTAAGCATTACGATTCGCAAAAACATCTGTCAGTTTGCGGTGTGAGCAACGATACTGTAATTAACAATATATCACTTGCCGCAAAGCAACGTTCGCAACTTCTTGTCCGAATACCGCTCATCGGCGGTTTCAACAGTTCGGTTGCCGATGCTGAGGGATTTGTGAGGCTGTTCAAGAAAATTGCGACACCGTCCTGCTCGTTTGAGTTGTTGACATATCACGAATACGGCAAAGATAAATATGAGAAAGTAGGACTCGCTTACACTGTTGAAAATGGCTTTGTCAGCGATGACGATTTTGCCGCATTTAAAAACATATTTGAAAAAAATTCACTGAAAATTATTTGCACATAACGGAGGGTTTGACAATGTTGTTTGTTAATTCAGATTTTTCTCGTGTAACCGCAATGGCAAAAGCGCTTTTTAAAGAGGAACGCGCCATTAAACGTCTTGACGGTTGGTTCATTGCCCGTGAGGTTGCTACCGAATTTGCCGAGGCACATTCCGAGCTTTCGAAAGAAATGTCCGCAGCGCTTGAGCTTTATGAAATTATCAAGAAGCTTCCGCTCAGCGTAAGCAACAACAACGTTTTTGCAGGTACACAGCGCGATGCTTTTGCAAGAACCTACGCTTTAATAAACCCTGCGTTTGAGGTTGAAACCTTTTCCGGTTACTGCGACCCCACCGCGGTTTTTGATGATATTGTTCCTAACGAAGAGTTTTCTGCTGACAGAATCAACGCTCTGCGTGAAAAAACAAAGCAGGGCGCTTATGTAACCGAGCTTTGCGCAGTATATGACGAATATAACGATTTTACAAAAGAGGTAGCATTCTTTATCGAACAGGTTACCGGTCACCTGATTCCCGATTTCCGTCCCGCTCTTAAAAACGGTGTTAAGGCAATCAAAGCTGAAATTGAAGCACGCATTGCAGCCGAAACCGATGCGGATAAAATCGAAACTTTCAAAGCTATTAATGTCACGCTTGATGCCGTTGTTCTGCTTGCCAACAGATATGCGGACATCTGCCGTGAACAGTCGGCGGGAGCTGACCCCGACAGAGCCGTTCAGCTCGACTATATGGAAAGAACTCTTCGTCGTGTACCTGAATTCGGCGCAGAATCCCTCTATGAAGCAATTCAGTCATTCATCATTCTCTGGCAGGTTATGTGCCTTGAGCAGGCACCCAATCCGTTTGCATTCTCTGTCGGAAATGCCGACAGAATCTTCGAGCCTTACCGCGCAATGAGCGGGGAGAGCAGGGAAGACGCGGCTGCTTTGCTCAAGCATTTCCTTGTTTTCTTCAACGTTGCCGACAGAAGCTGGGCAATTTCTCAAAGCCTTCTCATTGGCGGCCGTGATGTTGAGGGCAACGACCTTACAAACGATACATCATACGCTCTTCTTGACGCTTATTATGAAATGAATCTTCCTCAGCCGATTCTTTCACTTAAGTTACATAAAAACACACCTGCAAAGCTTTACCGCGAAGTCGGTCGCTTCCTCTTTACTCCCGGTGCACTGACGCCTTCACTTTTCAATGACGATTCAATTTTTGCCGTTCTCAAAAAATCCGGTGTTGCTGAGGCTGACCTGCCTGATTATTCCGTTGCCGGCTGTCAGGAACCGTTGATTATGGGCGCTGATACGGGCAACACAACAAACAGCTGGTTTAATCTGCCCAAGGTGCTTGAGCTTACCCTCAACGGCGGTAAATCACTTATTACAGGCGAAAAAATCGGCACCGTTGTTGAAGAACAGAATACACTTGATTTGCTTAAAAATATCCGTGATGCATTTTACAAGAATGCTGAATATTTTGCCGAAAATATGGCGGCGGCAGGTAACGGCGCCTCAAAAGCACTTTCAAATCTTCCCGTTCCCTTCCTTTCCGGCTTTATGGGCGGCGCACAAAGCGGTATTGATGCCCGTAATACCGAAAGACAGGGCACAAAATATAACGGCAGCGGTTGTCTGATTCACGGTCTTTCCGTTGTCGCAGACTCATTTGTTGCAATTGATAAGCTTGTTGCCGAGCGTCCTGAGGATGCTGACAGACTTATCGAAGCCTTAAGAACAAACTTTGAAAATGACGCCGAGCTTCACGAGTGGTTGCTTGCTTGCCCGAAATTCGGCAACAATATTGCGGTGGTTGATAACGAAGCCGTTGAGGTTGCACAGAAAATTTCCGAAATTGTCAAGAAGCAGAAGAATTATCTCGGCAATCCCTTCCGTGCCGACTGGTCAAGCCCCTCAACACATCTTCTTTACGGCTATTGGGTCGGAGCTACACCCGACGGCAGAAAGGCACGCGAACAACTCAACTACGGTGTTGACCCGCTTTACGGTGAGGCAACAAACGGACTCGGCTTCCGTATGCTTTCAAATATGAAGCTTCCTTTTGCGGAGTTTAACGGCGGTTATGCTTCACATATGGGTATTGACCCGAAATTCTTCTCTGCACCCGATTTTGAGGGTAAGGGTGAGGAATTCGCAAAACGTATTGTCACACCGCTTTTCTTTAATGAGAAAAACACAAATATTTCTCCTTTCTATCTCTATGTAAACGTTACAACACCCGAAACATTGCGCAAGGTGCTTGCTGACCCGCAGAAATATGCTCCCGGCGGTGTTTACATTATGAGAATCCACGGCACTTTTGTTAATTTCCTTGACCTTTCACCTGCAATTCAGCAGGATATTATCAAACGCCTTGACCTGGCATCAACAAGGATGTGATTAATTTTGACGGCAATCGGTCTTGATATCGGCACAACAAAAATCTGTGCCGTTGCAATTGACAGTGACAGCGGTTGTTTGCTCGGCGGAGTCAGCCGTGACAATGAGTTTATCGCAACCGATAAAAATTATGAGCGCTGTCAGGATTCCAATAAAATTTATACCGTCTGTATTGAAATGATAGATGAGCTTTGTGAGCGTTTTGCCCCCGTTTGTGTTATCGGCATTACGGGTCAGATGCACGGCATTGTTTATCTTGACAAGGACGGCAACGCTCTGAGCAATCTTTACACCTGGCAGGATATGACCGCCAACGAAGAATATGACGGCACAACCTATGCCGCAAAATTGCAGGAGCTGACGGGATACAAAGCCGCCGCGGGTTTCGGTTGTTCGACTTATTATGCACATTTTCTCAAGAACGAAGTTCCCGAGAAAACAGCAAGTATATCGACTATTCACGATTATGTGGGAATGAAGCTCTGTAAAAACAGCAGACCCGTTATGCATACATCCGATGCAGCGAGTTTTGGTCTGTTTAATAACGATACGCTTGCTTTCGACTTGCAAGCTGTCGAAAAAACCGGGCTTGATGCTGCTGTTTTTCCTGATGTTTGCGCAGGTGCCGAAATAATCGGAAAGTATAGTGATATTCCCGTGTGCGTTGCAATCGGTGACAATCAGGCAAGCTTTATCGGTTCGGTCAGCGATATGGAAAATTCCGTGCTTGTCAATATCGGCACGGGCAGTCAGATTTCTTTTCTCACAACAGATAAAACCGAGGTTAAAGGCACTGAATTGCGTCCTTGCCACAACAACAGTTTTTTGCGTGTCGGTTCTTCTCTTTGCGGCGGCAGAGCCTTTGCAAAAGCAGAAGAGTTTTTCCGCTTGAGTGCAAAACTGTTTGGCCTTGAAATCAAAAGCGCATACCCGTTTATTGATGAATTTTTAACGACCTGTGCAATTCCCCAAAATCCGTTGGATGTGTCAACCCGCTTTGACGGCACGCGCGATAATCCCGAGGAGAGGGGATATGTTAAAAACATCGGTCTTGACAATTTTACACCCGGTCATCTTCTCCACGGTGTTATGCAGGGTATCGTCAATGAGTTGAAAGGTATGTATGACCCCTGCAACGTCAGTCACACAAAGCTTGTCGGCTCCGGTAACGGAATCAGAAACAACACCTCGCTTGCCGCGCGTTTTACCGATACTTTCGATATGCCGTTGAGTATTCCTTCACATAAGGAAGAAGCGGCGTTCGGTGCCGCGCTTTATGCACTGACTGCCTGCGGAAAATTTGACACCCTTGCCGATGCGCAAAAGCTTATTAAGTACAGCGCAAGTGTTGCAAAAATAAAAGGTGCAACAGGCAAATAAAACAGAGCCGCTTTCAGCGGCTCTGTAAAATCAGTTTTCTGTTATGTCGGGAGAAAAGTTTTGCTTATATGTTGAAAGAATTATATTCGTTCCCGTGTCCTTGACACCGTTAATTGCACGGATTTCACTGAGCAGTTTTTCCAAATCCGGCGTATTTGCGGCACAGACCTTTAACTGAACATCGTAAGTGCCGGCAAGTGAGACACAGTCCACAACCTGCGGATGTTTTTTACAAAACTCAAGGAAGGTTTTGCCGCGGTCGTGAAAATCAAGGTTAACGAAAACAAGTGCCTGCACGGAGTAGCCGAGTTTTTCCTCGTTAAGAACGGTTGTGTATTGCTTAATAATTCCGCTTGATTCAAGCTTTTTAATTCGCTCAATAACAGCCGAAACCGACATATTGACCTTTGTACCGATAACAGATGCGTTTTCACGCGAATTGTTTTTCAGACACTCAAGTATCTTTACATCAACATTATCCAACCCCTTGGCACCTCACTTTCGAAAAAATTTTGTTTCATTGCTTATATGATATCAAAATTTTATCATTAGTCAAGAGATTCGACAAAATATTTTTTGTATTCTGTCATAAAAATTAAGTTTTCTCAACGAAAGGAACAGACAATATGAAAACAACAGCAGTTAGACTTTACGGAAAAGAGGATTTAAGGCTTGAAACCTTTGAGCTTCCTGACATTGCCGAAGATGAGATTCTGGCAAAGGTTATTTCAGACAGTATTTGTATGTCTTCATATAAAGCTGCCGAACAGGGTGCTGACCATAAACGTGTACCCGATGATATTGATGTTAATCCCACAATTATCGGTCATGAATTTTGCGGCGAAATTGTTGAGGTCGGCGCAAAGTGGGCAGATAAATATAAACCCGGTGATAAATACGTAATTCAGCCCGCACTCAATTACCGGGGCAAGCTCGATGCTCCCGGTTACTCATATCGCTTTATCGGCGGTGATGCAACTTATGTTGTAATTCCGCAGGAAGTAATGCTTATGAATTGTCTTCTGCCTTATGAGGGTGACAGCTGGTTTTCGGGTTCACTTACCGAGCCGCTTTCCTGCGTAATCGGTTCTTTCCACGCAATGTATCATACTGTTCGCGGCGGTTATGAACACAAAATGGGCATTGTCGAAGGCGGAAAAATGGCAATCCTTGCCGGCGTCGGTCCGATGGGTCTCGCCGCGATTGATTACATAATTCACTGTCCTCGCAGACCTTCTGTGCTGGTTGTAACCGATATCGATGAAAACAGACTTGCCCGTGCAGCTGAAATTCTCACAGTTGACGAGGCCGCCAAAAACGGCGTAAAGCTTGCTTATGTTAACACTGCAAATGTCGAAAATGCTGACGAGTATCTTAAAGAAATTGCAGGCGGAGCCTTTGACGATGTGTTTGTTTTTGCTCCCGTTTCAAGTGTAGTAGAACTCGGCGATAAACTTCTCGGTGCAGACGGTTGCCTTAATTTCTTTGCCGGTCCCACAAGAACCGATTTCAGTGCCAAGCTTAATTTCTATAACGTTCACTACGGTTCAACACACATTGTCGGAACATCGGGCGGCAACACCGACGATATGATTGAAGCAATTGATATGATTGGTAAAGGTTTGCTTAATCCTGCTATCCTTGTTACCCACATCGGCGGTCTTGACTGTGTAATTGACACAACGCTTAATCTTCCGAAAATTCCGGGCGGCAAAAAACTTATTTATACAGGCGTTTCAATGCCGCTCACTGCTATTTCGGATTTTGAAGAGCTCGGCAAAACTGATGAGTTCTTTGCAGAGCTTCACCGTCTTACATCAAAAACCAACGGTCTTTGGAACAGTGAGGCTGAGCGTTATCTTCTTTCCAACGCAAAACCGATTGAGTATTAATTATTGTTGACTTTTTATTATTAATCTTATAAAATAAACAATTGTTGTGACCGAGGTGGGCAATTACGGGCAGCTTTCGCTGCGTGAGGAAAGTCCGAGCTTCGCAGAGCAGGATAACGGCTAACGGCCGCCGAGGGTGACCTTAGGGAAAGTGCAACAGAGATATACCGCCTGCCTTTGGCAGGTAAGGGTGGAAAGGCGAGGTAAGAGCTCACCGGCATGCGGGGAACCGCATGGCCCTGCAAACCCTATCCGAAGCAACACCGACTTGAGTTGCGGGCTTTTGCCCCGATGTTTGCTCGACATGTACTCAGAAAGGTGGCTAAAGCCTTGCGGCAACGTAAGGCGTAGATAGATGATTGCCTTAAAAGACAGAACTCGGCTTACAGCTTCGGTCACAACTTTGTTTGTTAACATCACATGTTCGGCATTTTTCCATACAATGTTATGGGGTGATAAAAAATGCTCAACGGTCTATTATTAGGAATTATTACCGCTTTTGTGCTTGCAGGCATAGTGGCGGTTGTTTATTATTTTTCGTTGCGCGTACTGTTTCCGAAATCGGCAGGCGGGTATTTTCTTATAATTCCCGTAGGTGCCGACAGTAAAAAAACAGCAGAGCTGCTTTACGGTATTCAGCTTCGTCTTGACTTGCTCGGCGATTCAAAGTGCAGTCGCATTATTGCACTGGATATCGGCTTAGACGCTTCGGAACAAGACTCTTGTCAAGCGCTTTGCAGGGAGTGCGCACATATTTATCTTTGTAAACCTGATAGGCTTATTAACTTGATAATGCAAGAGGAAAACAAAATTGAGTGAGAATGATTTAACTGTTATAAGCGGTACTGTCGGTTCCGTGACTTTTCACAGTCAGGATTCGGGTTTTACTGTTTTTGATGTTGAAACTGAAGATGAATACATAACTTGTGTCGGCAGTGTCGGAGATATCAATGTCGGCGAACTTGTCACACTCAGCGGTAACTGGAGTGTTCATCCCAGTTTCGGCAGACAGTTCAAAGTTGAAGCTTGTCGCAGAGAAATTCCGAAGACTGCCGCGGATATGTATTCATATCTTGCTTCCGGTGCAATCAAAGGCATTAAGGAAAAAACAGCTCAGAAAATTATTGAAGCTTTTGGAGAAAAAGCATTTGAAGTTATTGAAAACGAGCCTGAGCGTCTTGCAAGAATACGCGGCATAACTCACGAACGTGCCTTGGAAATTTCAAAGGCTTTCAAAGATCAGTTTTCGGTTCGTGAAATACTGATTGCACTTGAAAAGTATTCAATGACATCGGTTGAATGTATGAAAGCTTATAAGACTCTCGGTGACAATGCGGTTGACACAATTGAGCGAAACCCTTACATTTTGTGTTCTGAAAATATCGGTCTCAGTTTTGAGCGCGCTGACGCAATTGCCTCGTGTCTGCCGTCAAGTCCCGAAATGTCTTACCGCATTTCTGCAGGAATTCTTCACGTTGTCCGACATAATTTATATAACGGACACACTTGCCTTCCCAGACAAAAGCTTTTTGAACCTTGTTCTCTTTTACTGGATGCCGACAGCAATGCTATTGAATCGGCGCTGGATTCACTCATTGAGCAAAAACAGCTTATCAGCGTTTCTTTTGCAAACAGAAAGTTTGTTTTTTTGCCTCATATTTTTGAGGCAGAGCGCCGTGCGGCTGACAGAATAGCTTTTATGACACGTTTTCCGCCCGGCGGAATTGAGCTTTTAAACAGTGAAATCGATGAAATACAGCTTATCAGCGGAGTCTGTTATAACGAAAAGCAGCGTCTTGCCATTTCTCAGGCCGTCACCAAGGGTATTCTGATACTTACGGGCGGCCCCGGTACAGGCAAAACAACGACACTTCGCGCAATTCTTAAGCTTTATGAAAATGAAGGCCTGGAGGTTGCCTTGGCTGCACCGACAGGAAGAGCCGCCAAACGTATGAGTGAGCTTACGGGGCGGGAAGCAAAGACCATTCACCGCTTACTTGAGGTTGAGTGGGATCAGAACGACAGACCCGTTTTTCAGCGTAATCAACGCAATCCATTGGATGTTCACGCGGTCATTGTTGATGAACTGTCAATGGTTGATATTCAGCTGTTTTCGAATCTTCTTGATGCTTTGCCGCTTGGCTGCCGTCTTGTTATGGTGGGTGACTCAAATCAGTTGCCGCCTGTTGGTGCCGGAAATGTTCTGCACGATCTTATTGATTCAAAACGTCTTCCCGTTGTCCAGCTTGACGAGGTTTTCCGTCAGGCAATGGAAAGTCTCATTGTAACTAATGCTCATCTGATTGTCAGCGGCGAAATGCCTGACCTTACACACACTGACAAGGATTTCTTCTTTCTTGAGCGCATTCAGCCAATTCATGCGGCACGCACGGTTGTTGAGCTTTGTGCAAAGCGCTTACCTGAAGCTTACGGTTTTTCTCCTCTTGATGACATTCAGGTGCTCTGTCCGATGAGAATGGGTGAAGCGGGAACCGTTAATATTAATAAATTAATGCAGCAGTCGCTAAATCCGCCTGATAAAAATAAAAAAGAATTTACTGTTGCCAACCGTGTTTTCCGTGAGGGGGACAAGGTTATGCAGATTAAAAATAACTACAACCTTACTTGGACATCCTCTGATAAAGAGGGGATGGGTATTTTTAACGGAGATATCGGTATCATTAAAAAAATTGATACAGCTGAAGCGGTTATGAAAATTATTTTTGACGACCGTGAAGTTATTTATCCGTTTGAATCGGCTTCGGAACTCGACCTTTCTTATGCTGTTACCGTTCATAAAAGTCAGGGTAACGAGTTTGTAGCCGTTGTAATACCTGTCACTTGCGTTCCCGATAAACTTGCCTATCGCAATCTTCTTTACACAGCGGTTACAAGAGCCAAAAGCAAGTTGATTCTTGTCGGCACACAGCAGCAAATTAAACGAATGGTTGATAATAATGTGAAGGCTAAGCGATACTCAGCTCTTAAAAGTTTCCTTATTATGGGGGATGAGCCGTAATGCTTAAACAGTTTTTAAATAAGCTTGGTTTTATTATCTTTCCTAACCGCTGTATTGCCTGCCGCTGTGTTGTTCGTTCTGATGAAATTTTTTGTGACGACTGCGGAAAAACTCTCAGTCGAATCGAAACAAAAGTGTGTAAACTTTGCGGCAGAGGAAAAGAAGAATGTTCCTGCCGTTCAAGAAGCACTTTTTTCAAAGAGCTTGCCGCCCCGTTTTATTATGAGGGTGCAATTAAGAAAGCTCTCTGGAATCTCAAGTTTTGCGACAATAAAGAAGTCGCAAGGCATCTGGGTAATTATATGACCGAATGTATCCGCGAACGCTATAAAGATGTGTACTTTGACTGTATCTGCTGTGTGCCTCTGCACAAAAGAAGCCTTAAGAAAAGAGGCTACAATCAAAGTGAGCTTATTGCCGCCCAAATTGCCGAAACACTCGGCATTGAATTAAAAGCAGATTTACTTGAAAAGATTTACGATACTTCCTCTCAACACAAGCTCAGTTGGATTTTGCGTAAAGGCAACCTTGCAGGTGTTTTTGATGTTACCTGTCCCGAGTTTGTGAAAGATAAAACAATACTGCTTTGTGATGATATTTCCACTTCCGGTCAGACTTTTGAGGAATGTGCAAAAATGCTGTATCTTTACGGTGCTAAAGAAACTTATTGCGTTGCGACAGCACTTACAAAACCCAAGAAAAAAGAAGGAAAGGATGAAAGCTGATGCTCGGTGTCAATATCGGTGTTGACCTTGGCACAACAAGTGTCATAATTTATGTTGAAGGCAAGGGTATTGTGCTTTCGGAACCCTGCGTTGCAGCCTATGAAGCAGAAAGCGGCAAATTGCTTGCTGTCGGAAAAAAAGCCTATGATATGCACGGAAAAACACCCGATTCAATCCGTGTTGTAAAACCTATGCATAACGGTGTTGTTTCCGATTTTACTGCAACTCAGCACATTCTTCGTTTCTTTTTACAGCGAATTTGCCGTAATATGATTTTTAAACCCAATATTGTTGTTTGTGTTCCCTCAAGCGTTACCAATCTTGAAAAAAGAACAATTCTTGACCTTGTAACTGCCGCGGGTGCAGGTAAAGCCTGCCTTATTGAAGAACCTCTTGCCGCTGCATTCGGTGCGGAACTCAGCACTGACAAACCGCTTGGTACAATGGTTGTTGATATCGGCGGCGGCACAACTGACATTGCCGTTATAACAATGGGCTGTGTGTCTCTTTCAAAATCACTGAAAATCGGCGGCAATGCGTTTGATGAAGCAATAATGCGGCAAATTCGTCGCGAAAGAGATGTTGTTATCGGTGAACAGACAGCAGAGAAGCTTAAAAAGCAAATCGGGTGTGCTTATCTGCGTGAGGCTGAGCTTGCACGAAAAACAAAAGGTAAAAACTATATTACCGGTATGCCCGTAAGCATTGAGGTTACGTCAACTCAGGTTTATCTTGCAATGAGACCGCATCTTGAAGCGATTGTTGACGGCATCTGCTCCGTGCTTGAAATCACACCGCCCGAACTTGCCGCCGATATTTCACAGACCGGTATCTGTCTGACGGGAGGCGGCGCTTTGATTGACGGTATTGACTATATGATACAGCGCAGAACGGGTATTCGTACTTATGTTGCCAATGACCCTATTAACTGTGTTGCCAGAGGTACGGGAAAAGCTTTGTCGCATATTGATATTCTTATTGATAACGGTTATGTTTTTAAATCAAGAGAAGATATCGGCAGTCTTACACCCTATGAAAATGAATAAATAATTTTAAACCGTCCAATACTGTGTTCTGAACATAGAAAGGACGGTTTTTTTATTGAAAAAAGTACATTTATTTGAAGCTTCGATTGCTGTTGCTCTTGTGATTTCTGTTCTTGTCGGCATTGCCGGTTTCGGTTATGACTGTGAAAAAGTTCGCGACAACATTATCAGACTTCATATTCTTGCAAATTCAGATTCCGCAACTGACCAAGCTGTAAAACTGTTGGTGCGTGATGCTTTGCTTGCTTTCGGCAGTGAAGTTTTCGGCGGCAAGTTGAAAGCTGATGAGGTTGAGGAAGCTTTGACTGTCGAAAAAGAAAATCTTATTGCGGTTGCAGACGGTGTGCTTGCGAAAAGCGGTTTGGATTATAAAACAGATATAATTTTTACTGAAGAATATTTTGAAACACGCTGTTACGGTGATTATACCGTACCCGCAGGCAGATATAAGGCAATAAAGGTCATTCTCGGAGAAGGCAGCGGCAAGAACTGGTGGTGCGTAATGTTTCCGCCTCTTTGTTTACCGGCTGCAAGCGAAATTGAGGAAATAGATGCATATCTTGACAAGGGCGGAATCCGTGTGATTAAAAGCAAACCGGAATATGAGGTGCGTTTTAAAATTGTAGAAATCTATGAAAAAATAAAAAACACAATAAAACATTGACAGAGAGCGACATAGCGGAAAAATTTCGTTATGTCGCTTTAATTTGTTGTAGCTTTAAAAATTTTATGTTATTATATTCTTATAATTTAAAAACTGTCAGGTGTTTTTATGAGTGAAAAAATAATTCAGTTCGGTACGGGTAATTTTCTGCGCGGCTTTGCTGACCATTTCGTTCATGTTTTAAACGAGAAATCTCTTTATGACGGCAAGGTTGTCATTGTTAAACCCACAAAAGGTGACAGACCCAATCTTATTAATGAACAGGGTGGCAGATACAATCTTTTTCTGCGAGGAATCAAAAACGGTGAAGAGGTATGCGAGCATTGTGAAATTCACTCTGTTACGCGTTGTATTGACCCGTATAAGGATTACGATGAATACATAAAACTTGCCGAAAACAAGGAATCAAGCATTATTATTTCCAACACAACCGAAGCCGGAATTGAGTTTGATGACACCTGCCTTTTTTCTGACAAGCCGGCGCTTTCTTTCCCGGGAAAACTGACCCAACTTCTTTTTGCCCGTTACAGTCTCGGCTTTAACGGTTTTGTCATTTTGCCGTGTGAACTTATTGATTCCAACGGTGATAAACTTAAAGAATGTGTTTTAAGCTATGCGAAACTCTGGAATCTCAGCGATGCTTTTAGTAATTGGCTCAACAATGAAAACAAATTTATCAACACCCTTGTTGACCGCATTGTAACCGGTTTTCCGAAAGACGAAGCGAACGCTCTATATGAAATAATCGGATATGAAGACAAATTGCTTGACACTGCCGAAATCTATCATCTTTGGGTTATTGAGGGTGACACCGAGTCTGTTTTACCGCTTAAGAAAGCCGGCTTTAATGTTGTTTATACAGATGATGTTACTGCTTACAAAAAGATGAAAGTGCGTATTCTCAACGGTGCACATACCTCGTTGGTGTTTGCTTCATTGCTGAGCGATGTTCAGACTGTCAGAGAAAGCCTAAATAATGATTTACTTAAAACTTTCCTGAACACCTGCCTTTTTGAATGCATAATGCCTGTGCTTGATGACACAGACGAAAACAAAGCGTTTGCCGAGGCAGTGCTTGAGCGTTTTTCAAATCCTTATATTAAGCATTTGTGGAAGTCAATTTCCTTAAATTCCGTCAGCAAATTTGCCGTAAGAGTTTTGCCGACAATTCTTGATTATGAAAAGCTTAACGGCACTTTACCGTTACCGCTTGTTTTTTCACTCGGTTGTCTTATTGAATATTATAAAACCGAAACACCTCAGGATAATATTGATGCTGTTAATTTCATCAGAGAAAACACAGTCAACGATATTCTTTCAAATGCAAATCTGTGGGGTTGCGATATCAGCAGAATGATGCAAACCGTAACCGAATGTATTGAAAAGATTCATACCGACGGAATAAGTGAGGCTATCAAATGGGCAATATCCTGATTAATGAGCACGACAATGTGGCTGTAGATATTGATAACGGACATAAATATGCCCTGCGTAATATCAAAAAAGGCGAACAGGTGATTAAATACGGTTTTCCCATCGGCGTTGCCACCAAAGAAATAAACACAGGTGAACATGTTCATTCTCATAATCTTAAAACCGCACTTAGCGAAAAGAATGAATACTGCTACACACCTCGTTTTGCCTTTGAAAAACCGTCTGAAACATTGAACATTAACGCTTTTGTACGTAAAAACGGTCAAATCGGAATTCGTAACGATGTGTGGGTTATAAACACGGTCGGTTGTGTAAACAAGACCGCTGAAATTTTGGCAAAAGAGACCGGTGCTTTCTGTTTTACACACCCTTACGGTTGCAGTCAGCTTGGTGAAGACCACGGCCGCACTCAGCTTATTCTCAGAGGGCTGATTCAACATCCGAATGCAGGCGGAGTGCTGGTGCTTGGGCTCGGATGCGAAAATAATAATATCGATGAAATGAAAAAAATGCTCGGTTATTATGATTCCGAGCGTGTCCGTTTTCTCAATGCGCAGTCTTGTGAAAATGAAATTGACGAAGGAATTAAGATTATAAAAGAACTCAAAGCCATCTGCGAGCTTGATAAACGCACCGTTGTTCCCATTAACAAATTAAAAATCGGTCTGAAATGCGGCGGAAGTGACGGTTTATCTGGCATAACCGCTAATCCGCTTTGCGGCAGAGTTACCGATAAACTTGTCTCAATGGGAGGTGCCGCGGTTCTTACAGAGGTACCTGAAATGTTCGGTGCAGAACAGTTGCTTATGAACCGATGCGTTACCGAAGAGCTTTTTTCCAAAACGGTTGATATGATAAATAGCTTTAAGAATTATTTTATTTCTCACGGGCAGCCTGTCAGTGAAAATCCGTCACCGGGGAACAAAGAGGGCGGAATAACAACTCTTGAAGAAAAATCTCTCGGCTGTGTCCAAAAAGGCGGTAACTCACCCGTTACCGATGTTCTTGATTACGGTGATTTTGCAACAAAAAGCGGCCTTAATCTGCTTAATGGCCCCGGAAACGATATCGTCGCCGTAACTAATCTTGCCGCGGCAGGCTGTCATCTGATTCTTTTTACAACGGGCAGAGGCACTCCGCTGGGTGCACCGGTGCCTACAATAAAAATTTCAACAAACACGGCACTTGCTCTGTCAAAAAAACACTGGATTGACTTTGACGGGCAAAGCGGAAAAGAAGACGAGCTTTTGGATTTAATTATTGAAACAGTAAACGGTAAACAAACCAATAACGAAAAATACGGTTACCGTGAAATTGCAATTTTCAAAGACGGAATAACTTTATAAAACGGGAGGGTTTCTATGTTAAAAATCATTATTAAAGCTTTTGTTGCACTTCTTATGGTGGTTTCACCTTCACTTATTCAGACATTGACTTTGCCCGCAATTCCGAGAGGTCAGGAGTTAAGACTTGAAGAGCGCTTTAAACTCAAGTGGAGCGATGAATTCGACGGTAATGCGCTGGATAAGACAAAATGGACATATCCTTGGTGGCAGACCGAAAGAAAAGGCGGTTATTGGCACGAAGATATGGTTGCCGTAAAAGACGGCAAACTGATTATCACAACCGCATATATGGAAACTCCTCTTGAAAACAAATATCTTGCGGATTGGGGCGACACCATCAACTTTAAAGATTATAAACCCGGTTGGTACACAGGCTGCATTTCAACGCAGAATCTTTTCACTCAGTGCTACGGATATTTTGAAATCAGCTGTATTCTGCCTAAATCCTCGGGAATGTGGTCGGCTTTCTGGATGATGAACAATCAGGTTGAAAACGTTGACGGTTCGGGTAAAGACGGCACAGAGGTTGATATTTTTGAGTCAATGTTTTATAAAGATGTCTGGTGGGGTGCCGGTGATGCGATTATTACCGGTATTCACTATGACGGATACGGCGAAGGACAGCAAAGTGCCTCAATCGGTAAGTGGTTTGCCGATGACCCGTATGATAAATTTAATACCTATGGCGTTGAGTGGAATGAAAATGAATATATTTTCTACATTAACGGCATTGAAACCGGCAGACTTTCTAAGGGCGGCGTAAGTCAGAATCCCGAGCATCTGCTTGTTTCCTGTGAGGTAGCAGGGGAGAACGGTGTTGCTTTTGCAGACCGCCACGGTACGGGCAAAATGAGTATGAAACCCGGTGAAACGGCAGAGTTTATTGTTGACTACGTAAGGGTTTATGAATATAAGTAAAAAATAAAAAATCATTTTTAAAATACAGAGGTAGATTTATATGCATAAAAAGTTAGCTATTACCCCGCCTATGGGATGGAACAGTTGGGACTGCTACGGTGCGGCTGTAAATGAAGAACAGTTGCTTGCCAATGCCGATTATATGGCGGAGCACCTTAAGGATTACGGTTGGGAGTACGTCGTTTGCGATATTCAGTGGTCTGAACCTACCGCAAACAGCTTTTACTATAATTACTTTGCTCCGCTTTGTATGGATGAGTATTCTCGCCTCATTCCTTCCGTTGAACGCTTTCCTTCATCAGCAGACGGAAAGGGTTTCAAACCAATTGCCGATTACATACATTCCCTCGGACTGAAATTCGGCATCCACATTATGAGAGGAATTCCCAGACAAGCGGCACACCAACACTCCAAAATCAAATGTGACGGCGTTACCGCCAATGATATTGCAAAGCCTTCATCCATTTGCCCTTGGAATCCCGATATGTACGGAATTGAAACGAACAAAAAGGGGGCACAGGAATATTACGACTCAATTTTTGAATTATATGCCTCGTGGGATGTGGATTACATCAAGTGCGATGACATTGCAAACACAGAGATGTACCCTGATAACCCTTATTCCGCAAGAAAAGAAATTGAAATGATAAGAAAAGCCATCGATAAATGCGGCAGAGACATGGTTCTCAGTCTTTCTCCGGGACCTGCACCCGTGTGGGAGCATGAGCACCTTGCAGCGCATGCAAATATGTGGCGTATGACAGGTGATTTCTGGGATGAATGGAGCAAACTTCACGCTATGTTTGAGCGTTGTTACGCTTGGCAAGAGTATGTTCAGCCGGGTGCCTGGCCCGATTGCGATATGTTGCCCCTCGGCAGAATCCAGATTACCGAAGAACTTCCCGAATACAGAAACAGATACACACGTTTTACCCACGATGAACAGATAACTATGATGACTCTCTGGGGTATTTTCCGTTCACCGCTTATGATGGGTGGCGAAATGAGAGAAAATGATGAGTTTACTCTTTCACTTCTTCAGAACAGAGAACTTATTGATATGCTTAAAAATTCATGCGGTGCAAGGCAGTTCAAACGTGAAGAAACGGACGGCAAGGGTGAAATTATCTGGACATCTACGGGTAAAAACTGCAAATATGTTGCGCTTTTCAACACAGACGACAAAGAAAGAGAAATCAGTTTTGACGTTACTGCTATTTCAATCGGCGGCATTAAATACAGTGTCCGGGATATGTGGAAACACGAAGAATATATCGTAACCGATGGTAAATTCTCCGCAACTGTGAATCCCCACGGCGCAAGACTTTTTAAAATCAAGGCAGAAAATTAACTTGATAACCAGCAAAGGGTGTAACACGGATTTCCGATGTTACACCCTTATCTTTTGTTTAGTTCTTTTTCTTGTGCAAGACTATTGCAACCGTTGCAAAAACGATGAACAATATTGCTGTGAACAAAATTAAATATGGAGTCAAATCCAGCCACGCCGTCGCTCGCTCATAGGCAAAAGCATCTAATGTTTCATAACAGATGCCATAGATGCAAACACCTAATGATGCTAAAGATATTACAGCGGCAATTACTGAGAAAATCTTTCTTAATTTCATTTTTTACACCCGCCTTATTTTACTTCATTCTCTTTTTCTTTCTGTAATATATTGCAACAGAAACAATAAAGGTGATAATAAAAGCACATGAACCGATTATTATAAATTCGGGCAAAATATCAAGCGCGCTGTTAAGATAATCTGTATTTGACTTAAAATTAACCGTTAATGTTTCATCATTAAAGGTAACGTTTTTTTGAAGCACATTAATCGAAATATTGCTGTCATTATACATATTTTCGTCTTTGAATTTTTCCATCTCTTCCAGAGTTTCAAAATGAAATTCAGGTGTATCGGTATATGACCCAACAACAACTGTTGCGCCCGTCATAGCGAGATTATAACCGTTTTCGCCTTTTTCAAAAGTATGCTTCATTTCGTTGAGATACAGAATATATGTGTCTGTTTCCTCGTTATATTCCTCGTGAACAATGCTGTCATATAATATTTTGCCACCGGTAACATAGTCTTTTAATTTATAGTACTCTCTTTCAGCCTCTTCTTTAGTTTCATACTGATAACCAACACCGCTTAAAAATTCAAAAGAACCGCTTCCTAAAGACTCAATGAATACCAGCATCAACGGTGACGCAACAGAAATAAAAATAATGACTGTAAGAATAACTGAAGTAATCTTGATGTGTTTCTTACGGTAGAGTTTTTGCTCGGGTGACATTTCCTCTTCTGCAATTTCGTGTTTTTTATATAAAACTGAGCGAATATAATATGCGACTGCACCGCCGACAACAACCGTAGCCGGTAATGCAACAAAAAGAAATGACGGGCCGTCAAGAAGAATATTAAGAAGAAGACCCATGAAGGTTACTGTTGTCAGGAAAGCTATAATTGAAATATGTTTTATACATTTTTTGATTGCGTTTTCAAAAGCTTGTTTTTCAACAATATCCTCATTGCGTAAACCCGATATTAAATTGTTAAACGAAACCAGAGCAACAGAAATTGAAGCGGCAGATAAAATCAGTATTATTACATAGCCGACCCATAACACATTATAATTAACGATGTCTCCGACAGTATAAGCTAAAATCAGAGCAACAACACCGATAACAATCGAAACAATAGAACTGTTTGTGAATTTAACCAATGCTTTATCTATTAAATATTTGATTCTTTCATCACTTTTTGTATCTTTGCTTTCTTCGGTGGATGCTTTTAATATTTTTTCGCCACGCAAAAGCTCATCAACCGATACAGAGTATAGTTCTGCTATCACGGGAAGCATTGTTATTTCGGGATAACCTTCATTACATTCCCACTTACTGACGGTTTTGTTGGATACATTCAGTTTATCGGCAACCTGTTGCTGCGTTAATCCGTTGGCTTTTCTTAATGCCGACATAAAAGAACCCATTGTTTTCTTTTCCATAAAACACACTCCTTTGTTGTCTTTATGGTTATATTCTCTGACAAATAGATATTTTTTTCAACATATAATTAGTGGAATTTGTCTGCGTATCGTGGATAATGAGCTGTTAAATGATTAAGTTTAATGTAAACCAAATAAAAAATTAAAATCCAAGCCCGAAGACTTGGATTTTTGAAAGTAGAGACCTATTTTGATACGAAATGCACACCCTCCGGATATATTGTTAAAAGGTACACTTTTCATTGTTACCACGGCGCATATTATCCGTTACCGTGGCGTTGATTACAACATTACCCGGATTGATACCTTTGAGGGGTATAAAGAGTACTTGACCCTGTACGCAAAGCGAAAATGAGAAGAATAAAATATCACGATTTTCAACTAAATATTGCAATTTTGGTTCTTTTGTGCTAGACTCTACATTGGATTGTTATACAGGAGGGCCGTTTTTGATGATATACAGCTATAACAAGCTATGGAAAATGCTGATTGACCGCAAAATGACGAAAACAGCAATGCGCAAGCAATCCGGCATTAGTACGAATATGCTTGCGAAAATGGGCCGTGACGAGCCTGTGTCTATGGAAACGCTCGCAAAGATATGTACCACTCTGAATTGTGGCGTTGACGATATTGTGGAAATTATGAAAGAGGTAAACCGTAATGGAGATGACTGACAAACCCAAGGTAATTAGTCTTTTTTCGGGTGCTGGCGGTTTTGATATTGGTTTTGAAAATGCCGGCTTTTCGATTGCCGTTTCCGTCGAGATTGATCCCTCGTGTTGCGATACGTTAAAAACGAACCGCCCCAATCTTCCTGTAATTAACAAGGACATTACCGAGGTGACATCAGCAGAAATCCTATCTGCTGCAAATTTGAAACCATTAGAAGCAGCGCTTGTTATTGGTGGCCCCCCATGCCAAAGTTTTAGTCTAGCAGGATTAAGAAAAGGTCTAGATGACGACAGAGGCAAACTGTTATTTGAATTTGTTCGAATTGTTCGAGAAACGATTCCCGTAGGTTTTGTTCTTGAAAATGTAAAAGGTTTGACAAATTGGGATTCGGGAAGAGCTTTAAAGATGCTGATCGAGGAACTTTCTAAACCTATTGAATTTGCAGGGAAGTGGTACTCATATACGATTGCAGAACCCAAGGTGTTAAACGCTGTCGATTATGGCGTTCCGCAGGTTCGTGAAAGGTTAATTCTTGTCGGAAATCGCAAAGGAATGGCATTTGACTACCCCTGCCCTGTAAAGGAAACTGAAAGAAAAACCGTATGGGATGCCATCGGCGAATTACCTGCACCCGAAGCACCGTCAGAAATGGCGCAGATTGTTGCAAATTCAATTAAAGGTCGGAGAGAAAAACATGGATACTAAAATTCCTAACCACCAAGTTACAGCACATTCGCCGTCTACTTTGGAAAAAATCAAAAAGGTTGGTATTGGGCAAAAATTGGCTGATATTGAAAAAACATTTGGTTCAACATATCGCCGCCTTGATCCCAATAAGCCTTCTCCAACTGTCACACGAAGTGGCTACCGCGATTTTATTCACCCATTTGAAGATAGAATGCTTACTGTTCGGGAATTGGCCTGTTTACAAACATTCCCCCTCGATTGGGAGATTAAAGGTGTACGGCTAGACTCTTATAGTTCTAAACGCAAAACAACCATGACACAGTTCGGACAGGTTGGAAATGCTGTTCCCCCGAAGCTGGCTGAAGCTGTTGCAACCGCCATTATGCAGCAATGGTTTGAAGAAAACGAAACGGAGGGGAAATAAATGGCAAAAGTTCCCTATGAAGTAACAAAAGAAAGTTATCTGCTAAAATCAACATTCTTTTACAGCAAGCTAAAAACCAACGGCTATTTTGAGTTGTTTGCGGATATTGAAAAAATGTCCCTAATTGACGGTGCAACACTTAATTGGTCGCAAAGGGACAAATGGAAAATTAGTGCATCGGCTTGGGATGTATTAGAAAAAAGCAATATCGAACCCATGCTCGTTTTTGTTCATCCAAAGGTACTGCAACTCAACCCTTCTTTTTTGAAATATTACCGTTCTGTTGCAATGATTTCCCAAAAAGGATTAAAGGCACTAACTGGTGTATCGAATATAGAGAAAATCGAAGCTGGAAAGGTTGAAGCCGGGAAATTACCACAAAAGAGCATTAACAACATTGTCGCTATCATAAATGAAATACTATCGTTAGTAGTTTCTTTGGCAACGGATATTGACAAAAACGAGATACAAGGCATGATGTATGCAACAGCAGGAACTAATATTGACGGATCGTGGCGCAACTCCATCGGAGCCGAGGGAGAAAGAGTTATTCGTAGCATTATTCTGAAAGAGGTCTTGGCGCACGATGAGGTATCTTCTATCACCGACAGACAAAACAAAACAACTGCTATTGCAGAGTTGCAAAAGGCGAAAATCATTGAAGAAATTGACAATATTAAGACAGTTAACCTGATTAACGGATACTCCATTCTTTTCTCTTCCGAACCCGACATATCAATGTTCAACGACGAGGGCGCGATTGTTGGCATCATTGAAATTAAAGCTGGTCTTGATCCCGCTGGTGCATTGGAACGTCTGGGGGCAATGTTTAAATCTTTCGAAAATACATTAGCCGAATATCCTGATGCAGTTACTATTCTTGTAGCTTCTTGTATTACTGACGAAGTTGAAGCAAGGTTAGGTGCGTCTATGTCAGTGCGCCAAAAATACATTACGACAGAGATTACATCTAGTGAAAATAATCAGCGCAAATTCGCAAATCGAATGCGTAAAATTCTAAAGCTGATTAAGTGATTGTCGCTTATTTCCTGTTGCCGTTTAGTATCTGCTTGTAGATTTAAGCGACAAACAAGCGACAACCTTTCAAGTCGGAGCGTATCTGCTCCGGCTTTTTTCTTTGCCGGGGAATAATTAAAAGATGCACACCCCTTGGCTCAAAATGCACACCCCACAGACCTTTCGTTAAATGGTATAGAGGGGTAAAACGGAAAAGGCTCCACGGTGACCATTTCAGAACCACCGTAGAGCCTGTTATCGCTAAAAAGTATAGGAAAACCCTTGTAAATAGAGGCTTTTGCAAAAAGAAACTGGACACCCGCTTCGATACTCATTGTATCAAAACTGGTGTCCAGTTATGGTGCGGGCAACAGGACTTGAACCTGCACACCAAAGGCACAAGATCCTAAATCTTGCGTGTCTGCCAATTTCACCATGCCCGCGGATATAAAGAAATGCGGATTTGCTGTTCCGCATTTCTTATAATATCATTATTTACATTTTTGTCAATGCTTAAATCACTGCAATGAAAACATCAAAAGTATAAAGCACAAAGTTATACCAGAAATCATAAAGCTTTGTGAAAAATGCTTTGATATCGCTTTCAAAGCTTGCCTCGGCGGGTGCAGTTGTGCGAAGGGGGAGTACGGCGTTGTTGTCAGCAGGACCGTTGTCAACAATATAGCCTTCCAGAACGGGTTTGAGAACGGCTGAAACAACCTCATAGCTGTGGTCGCCGCTGTTAATTACCTTTGTACCAAAACCTCTGAGTGCAAACTTGAGTTCAAGTACATTTACACCGAAGCTTTCAAGAACTTTGCCGATGATAATATCAGCAATGCCGTCGGGAATACCTTCAAGCGCATATTGAAGCGCAGTGTTGAGACATTTGAGCACAAGCTGTACCTCGGGGGAATCGACGTAATATTTCTCATCACCTTCAAAGTGAGCAAGTGCAACATTCATTGCCATATCAAATGTTGTTTCATAATCGCTTGCAGGAAGAGTGACATTATAGCTTTCTGCAATTTTTGAAAGTGAATTTTCACCGTAAAGAGGCATAAACACAGCCTCATGTGCGCGTGTGCAAACCTTTTCAATGGGGAAACGGAGAAGAGCGCTGTTCGTGCCGATAAGCTCCATAAGGGTGTCAGGCTCAAGATAGGTGTGAACAAGCTGTTCAATGCCGAATGCAAAATAGTCACGTGCATAGCCGTTAAGGTCGGTCTTAAGGCGGTTAACAAGCGCCTTGGGATAACCTTTTGCGAGATATTTTGTGTCAACAATACCTTTAAGCATCTGAGATTTGACATCAACTTTTTCCTCAGACATTGAAATAATGCGGTATGATGTGGGGGCGGAAAGAAGAGCTGTTGTCATAACCTCATAAATTGTGTTACCGGCTGCGCTTGTGAAAGAAGCAATATCGCTTGCGTGATCGTGACCGGTGAACACAAGTTCCACACCGAGGTCGGCAAGCATTGCTGAATAATCACGCCAGTTTTCAACAATGAAATTGCTGAAAAGAACCTCGTGCAGGGCATAGTGCTCCATAATCGGGTGGTGCTGCATTACAATAACTTTTTTGCCTGCTTCATTGGCATCGGCAATCTGCGTTTTAATCCAGTCAATAAGCTCATCAGTTATGCCGCTGCCTGTCTGGTCAATGCCGTTTGAGTCAATTGCAAGAAGGACATATTCGCTGTTAAGGTCAACAACGTAAGAGTTGGATTTGTCATCAACAACTTTTGCCTCTTTAAAGCCGAACTCGTAGAAATATTCGCGGAAGATCTCTCTCATGTTGTCATATGCAGAGTAGTAATCATGGTTACCGGGAATGACATAAATCTGAATACCCGTTTCTTTTTCAAAAGCCCTGAAAAGGGGCGCGAGGTTCGCAAATTCTTCAATTGAACCGTGGGGGGTAAGGTCACCGCTGATGAGAACAAATTCGGGCTTTTGTTTGGCGGCATCCTGCAAAAACGCCTGAGCAATTGCTTTTGATTCATCAGACAAAGCAACGGTTGTATCGGCATTTGAAAATTTGCCGTCTTCACTTAAAACGGCTTTTTCGGGTGCTGTTGTGACATGAATGTCACTGCCGACAACAAATTTGATGTTCTTGTCATTCTTTGCCGCAAAAATTGCAGGGGTGCAAAAAATTGCAGAGGCAAGAATAACAACTGTGAGTAAAATGCTGATTGTTTTTTTCATAACATACACATCCTGAAAATAAATTAATTTATTTTATCACAGTAAAAGAAATTTATCAAGTTTTTTACAAAATTATGCATAAAAAATGTCATTAATTTTTGATGTAACATATAATGGGGTGAGAAGTTAATTCTCAATTAATCAAAAGGAGAGACAGTAGCTATGAGCGATTACAAACGCTACGGTCCTGAAAGGGGATACGGCACCGAAAATCTACACACACATTTTCACCAACGCTCGGCATTGCCGTTAAACCCCGTGCTTGCAATGGCTTATGTCCCCATTCAGACCGAACTTCAGACTTATGACTGTGACAAAGCTCTGCAACAAGGCACACTTTTCCCGTGCCTTGACAAACCTTTCCAGGGCGGGTGCTGCAAATGAACACTAATCAATATATGAAAAAGCTTGCAGCTAAATCTTTTGCTTTCTGGGATGTGCACCTTTATCTTGACACCCATCCGAAGGATATGCAGGCAATGGCACTGCGCAACCGCCTTGAACGCGAATACAAAGCCGCGCGCAACGAATATATCGAACACTGCGGTCCGCTTACCGTTACAGATGTCAACTGTGAACGCTGGACAGAGAATCCGTGGCCGTGGGATATTGCGGGGTGTGACTGCTAATGTTTAATTACGAAAAAAGATTGCAGTATCCCATAAATATCACAAATCCCAACGCAAAATATGCAAAAATCATTATTTCTCAGTATGGCGGACCCGACGGCGAGCTCGGTGCCTCGTTGCGTTACCTAAGCCAGCGTTTTTCAATGCCTTATCCTGAATTGAAGGGGCTTCTTACAGATATCGGTACTTCAGTTGTGCTATGGTCTCTTTGCGGTAAAAAAGAAGAAACCGCCGCCGTTACAACGGAAGATAATGCGAATTTCCACTTAAACGGGAGCAGGTTTAATTTAACTGTGATAATATTGCCTTTTGAGATAGTGATAAACTCAAGAATCTGCTTTATGAACTCGTCATTGTTTTCTCCCGAAGCAAGTATTTCTTTTGCAAACGCAACGCACTCTGTTATTAGTTTATTCTTTTTTTCACGTTCAAGATTATTTGAAACATAGGTTTGCAATTCGGTTTTGAGTGTTTCGATTTCTTCGTCAAGTTGAACAGTCATCTTTTTGAATTCTTCTTTGGTTATGCACTTGTCGAGATACAAATCTACAAGCGCTTTTCTGCGTTCTTTTTTCTTGTCGAACTGCTCTTTTTTTCGCTCAAAATCATTGTTATCACTTTGAGAAAACGTCTCTTCAAGCTGTGTTTTCAACAAGGAAATAAATCTGCTTTTGTCGGCGGTCATAATTTCGATAATGCTTACCATAATATTTTTCAGGTCATCGTGTGCAATGTGGTCTATGGAGCAACCGACCTCTTTGCCGGTCACAGAGTCAATATGCTTTGTTTTTCCGTTTTGCCTGCGGTTATAGCATTGCCAATATTTGAAATAGTTTCCGCTTCTCAGCTTCTTATTATGAAACACAAAGCTTGAACCGCATTCCTCGCAGGTAATTTTACCTGAGAAACAATAACGGTTGCCGAGTTTTTTCTTTTGTATGTCACTCGGCGCACGCCTCTCAAGTTCCTTTTGCGTAAGGTCAAAAAGCTCACGGCTTATAATCGGTTCGTGATGGTCACGGATAATTACAAACTCTTCTTCTCCGCGGTTCACAATCTTTTCATGGGTAAGATAATTTAGAGTCAGGGTTTTCTTCTGAATCAAATCACCGCAGTATTTTTCGTTGCGGAGTGTACGGAGAATTACGGTGTTAGTCCAGTTTTTGTTTGTAAAGGTTGGTACCCCTTCCTCTTTCAGCTCTCTTGCTATGGTGCAGGTGCCTTTATGCTCGATTGTGTACTTGTGAAATATTTTTCGTACAACTTCCGCACCTTCGGGATTAATGTAAAGCTTACCGTTTATTACATCATATCCTATCATACTCTTGCCGAATACAACGCCTTGTTCCATCCTGCGTTTCTGTCCCCATTTCACACGCTCGGATGTTTTTCTGCTTTCTTCCTGTGCGATTGAAGCCATAATTGTAAGGCGAAGCTCCGCATCGGGGTCAAGTGTAAAAAGGTTATCGTTTGCAAAGATAACACCAACTCCGTATTCCTTGAGCATACGTGTGTAATAAATGCTGTCGAGAGTATTTCGGGCAAAACGGCTGATTTCTTTGGTGATAATCAGGTCATATTTTTTGAGCTGGGCATCAACAATCATTCTGTTGAATGCCTTTCTTTTTTTTGTGCTTGTGCCGGAAATTCCCTCATCAAAATAAATATCGTAAAGTTCCCACATCGGATTCCTTTCGATATACTCCTTGAAGTAACTCTGCTGGCTTGTAAGCGAATTTGTTTGGTCACTGCTGTCGGTTGAAACGCGGCAATAAGCCGCAACCTTTAAAATTCTGTCGGTCTTAAATTCAGTCATATCAACACCTCCTCAGTAATAGATAAATACACATTTACAATACGTGTTGTGCCCCGGTAGCAAATGTATATCAATCTGCCCACTCACCAGAATCCGAAGTTAATATTCTCCATATATCTGACCTGTTCTTCAGTCAGTTTTCCGGCTTGGAAAAGGGACTGGCACAAAGCATTCACAACGATTTTATCGAATTCTTCCTGCTCGTGTTTATTCAGTTGTATTTCAGGCTTCTCAATCATTATGTATTGTTTTTTTCTTCGTGCCAATCCCTCCACCTCCTTTAATTTCTATTCAAATGCGTAATTCTGTATGCTTTACTTCACTTCAAGGATTTTAGAACCGAGTTAGCATCTTATTGATATTGTTTGAAAACTTGTAATATATAAAACAACCGCTTCACGGGTGCAAATGCATCAATGAAGCGGTTGTTATTTTTAAAAAATTTAACGGAAATTCATATAACCGAAAACAAGCAGACCTGCCATTAAGATATGGAAGAACGGAAGAACTGTTATATCTCCGCCGAATGAGACAAGGAAATCCTTGACGGATTTTGAATTTCTGTAGTTTTCAATTACTCTCTTCGGACGGTAGAAATAAACAAGGTCAAAGAGAATATAGCCGACACAATAGAAAATCCATGTTTCCCAGAGTGTATAGCCTCTCAGAACCTGACCTGCAAGTATTACTGCACCCAGCAAAATAAGGAATATGCGTATCAGCGTTACATTCTTATAATCCCAATAACGTTCAAGACCGTCATGCTGGGCAATAACGTAATACATAGTGAAGCAACAAATAATTGCTGCCATTGTTGTTGAGCCGAGCATAACAAGCGCAAGAGGACCGACCATATAACAGGGACGCTCAAGCACCTCAACGATGTTCATATCAACTTCGCCAAAGGCACGCGTAATTTTATTGCCGTTTCTGCGGTAAGGAATGATGAAAAGGAAAATAGTAAGAATAATCAGTGCGCAAAATACCCAGGAAAGTGTGATATCAACCTTTTCGGGAAGCATATACCAAAGCTTGCCTGTAGTTTCAGCCTGTTCAAGATTCTTTGCAGCAATAGGCCAACCGAGAACAAAAGCACCGGCGATGCCGAGACCGTTAAAGCATCCCTGCGTGAACTCCATGATTTTCCAGCCGTCAATAACATTAAGCTCATCCAGCTTGCCGAACAGACGCTTGCCGTTCTTGAGCGGATGAATCTGCTTGTCATAGAATGTAATGGCGACAACCCAACCGACAGAACCTGCAAGCGCTCCGCCAATCCACATAATAATACCGAAAATATCACGGCGGATTGCCATAAGTACTAACAAGCCGGCTACGATTACAAGATTACGTCCCCATTCCTCGCGGCTGTCCTTTGAAAAACAGACTTTGGGCATTTTACCGTTTTCAGGATCGTAAGGAGTGTTGAAAATGCGGTAACCGATTTCCTGCACCAAAGGAACAAGAGCAAAGAAAATAACAAAATCATACCATTTGTAAACAACACCACTCATTGCCGAGAAGCTTACACCAAGAAATGCCGAGCCGAGACCGCTCCATATCGAGCCCTTGAATGCAAGTGCCAAATAGCCGAGAGGCGGACTGTAGCGTGGGCTTTCGTGGTCAAGAACAAGACCCATTGTTGAGCCGTAAGGCTCCATACCGCCGTAAAAATAGCCGAGTGCGCAGGCTGCCGCGAACAGATATACGTTATCCATCAGGAGCTGAGAACCGGTGTACCAAACGCAAAGAATACCCATGAATGCACCGGGCAGCATAGCGCCCTTTTCTCCGCCGATTGCAGAGCCGCGCATACCCCAGCCGAAGCACATAGTTATCATGCTGATTGCTAAAAATGCAAATATATTTTGAGTTTCCACACGCAATAACCTTTCTTGAAATTTAAATTTTTTCTACACGAACAACTGCATAACCGATCTTCTTTCGTCCGCAGGTATAAACCATATGGAGAAGATTACCCTCTGAAACAATTGAGGGGTATGAAAATTCTAGACCGGGCTGAGTTTCAAGTTCAATGCGGACAGGATATGTAGTGCCGTTATCCTCGGAAAGGAACAGGCAAAGAGGTGTACGGTCACCCCAGTTTTCACTTACGGGATTACAAATAAGACCCAAAACACCGCAATCGGTCATCGCTGCACCGATACCGCTGTTATTGTTGGGCATATCCGTGGGACGCGCTACGGACCAGGTGCGTCCGAAGTCTGTTGATTCACTGCGGTAAATCCAATTAAGATTTGTGCGGGCAAGCATGTAAACTCTGCCGTCGTGTGATTGATCCTCCCACACTGCAGGTTGAATCAGGCCCTCGCCATCCTTAGGAAGCTCCTCCTTACGGTTGCATATTGTACCATCCGGCAGTTCAAATGCAACGGGAGCAGAAAGCTTCCAGGTTTCACCGTTATCTTCGCTGTAGTCCGTCCAGGATTCCCAACGGTCACACAAATCCTCAGTTGAACCGGGAGCAAGAAGAGCACCGTTTGAAAGCCTTATCATCTGATTTTTAACGGGACCTCTTCCGCCGATATCACCGGGAACAAGCTCTGTTGGGGTTGACCAAGTCGTGCCGCCGTCAGCGGAAACTGTTTTCATTGAGTACCAATGTCCTTCATCGATACCGCTTTTGTAAATCAATGTAAGAACACCGTTCTCTGCAAAAAGTGTCGGATTCCAGTCAGCCTCGCCATCATCGGGCGTTACGGGAACAGGAGTACTCCATTCGCCGTTGCGAAGCGCAAACCAGATACGAACATTCGGATTTTTTTCTTTTATGCCGCCAAACCAAGCTGCTGTGGGCTTGCCGTTGCAGATAGCAACCGTTGCTGCATGGCATTCTCCTGTTTCTTCGTTAATACCTTCGGTTGCAAGGTATTCTTGATATAAAAGTTCAGCTTTAATCATTTATCAAAGTCTCCCATTCCGAAATTACGGTATCTGCCACAAAACGGTTTTCTTCCTCACCGAGATTATAGTAATAGAGAATATGTAATTCATTATTGAAAAACGCTGCTCTGGGATAGCCGATATCCGTGTTGACCGCATCTGTTCGCAGTGCAACAGGCTCTGACCAGCTTTTGCCGTCACGGGTGGTAGTGATAAAAAGTCCGCACGGGTTCTGTCTGCGGAAAAAAGCAAGCATTACGGTTCCGTCGGGCAAAGAGCAGAGAGCAGGAGGACTGCCGCCACTCATATCCTTGTCTATGTAATTGAGCTTTGTTTCATAATTCCAGGTTTTACCTTCGTCAGCGCTCAGGTACACATCAAGCTGCGTAAATCCCGGCTCATTTTCGCTGGCGTAACGTGCAATTCCGAGCAGTGAACCGTCCGGAAGCCATGCAAGAGCAGGCATAATGCGAAAATCGCCCTTGGGTGGGTCTTCACCCATCATACCGAGCTTTTCCCATTTACCGTCAAAAGTAAGCTTTGCGGCAAAAGCATTGCCCTCTAAACCGTCAGCCTTAACACCTGTCATAGCAAGAAGATAATAGCCGTCGCAAACGAGATAATCCGTTCTGGCGCTGATGCCGACAAGGCCGAAGTCGGGAATAAAGAAAGGACCTTCCCAGCTTTTGCCTGCATCATTTGTAACCATAAGCTGTGTGAATACGTTACCGTCCCAACCGGAAGGCATCAGGTACAAGCCGCTTTCTGCTGTCAGCAGGTTTGACGGTAAATCGGGAAGGCGGGTTTTGTTTTCATAATCAATCGCCGGAATTTCAGGGTATTCGTGAATCCATCCTGTTTCGGGGCGAAATCTTGCAAACATTCTGATTGTAGGCTTTGTTCTGTCAAGCGCGTGTACATCGGGACCGTTGTAATGGTGTATTCCCTTTTCAAAACCCACAAGCAATTCACTGTTAAATTTCCAAATACCGTGGTTTGCTGGCCAGCCGAAAAAGCTTGGCTTATCCAAAGCCACGATGTTGTGTGTCACTTTCATATTTCTCACCTTTTGAAATTAAAATCAACAAAACTGGTGTAAGCCAAATAATCAGCAGCCGTGACGCTCCTTATAAATACGAATAACTTCCTGCAGGTCTTCCTCTGTGTCTACACTGACCGCCTCATACTGTGCGGGAGCTGGAACGATTTTAATTTTGTAACCGTGTTCCAAAACCTTGAGCTGCTCAAGTGACTCCGCCTCTGAAAGAGGTGTTGGAGCAAGTTTTGTATATGTGTTAAGAAAGTCATGAGTATAGGCATATATTCCCACGTGTTCAAAATACTTTGCAGCTTCAGCGTGGCGGGGATAAGGGATTGGTGAACGAGAGAAATAAATTGCATTGCCGTTAACATCGGTTACAACCTTAACAACAGTGTTATTGAGAACATAGTCGCCTTCAATCGGAACACTGCCTGTTGCCATAACGCAATCGGGACTGTTAATCAGTGCAGAACCGATATCATCAATTATTTCGGGAGGAACAAGAGGCTCATCGCCCTGAATATTGATAACATAATCACAATCGTAATTGCTTGCAGCCTCTGCAACTCGGTCAGAGCCTGTGGGATGATTAACACTTGTCATTACAGCTTCGCCGCCGAATGCGATAACAGCATCATATACACGCTGATCATCTGTTGCAACAACAACCTTGTTAAGAACCTTTGATTTGCTTGCATTTTCATAAACATGCTGTATCATGGGCTTGCCGCATATATCTTTAAGAGGCTTACCGGGCAGACGGGAAGAACCGTAACGGGCAGGAATAACGCCTAAAACTTTAGCACTCATTTAAATAATCTCCTTTAGTTAAAATTAGAAGCTGTATTTGTCACGAATCGCATTGCGCATCTTATTAAGTGAAAACGGCTTGATTTCATCGCAGATGCGCTCACGCATCGCCTTGCCTTCATCTGTGTTCTGGGGAGCTGAAGTGAAATCGAGAGTTATACCGAGTTCGTTGCAGATACGGTCAACAAAAATCGGCCAGAGTTCACCGATATCGCCGATAACGGGAATACTGTTTTCAAGACGTGTGAAAGCGGACATTTCCATACGGAAGGGGATTTTGGTAAGCTTAGTCTTGGGAAGGCCTTCGTTGATTGCCTTCTGAATGAGTTCGCTTTGCTTGTTGAGATCCCACGAACGCTTAAGATTTTCGTCAAGGTCAAAGCGGATGAGAATTTTATCCTTGAGGCTGTACGTGGGCAGACCGTTCATTGAAGCCCAGATGCCGTGACCGGTGTATGTTTCAAAAGGACCGTCGTGGATTTCCTGTGTAAGAGCAACTGCAGATTCGATAATAACATCTGCTTCGGAAAGCATTTTTGCAATTCGCTTGCAGCGCTGACTTACAGGAATACTGTCAGAGATGCAAAGACCGACCTGACCGCCGCCGATAAGCTGAGGAACGCTTACGAGAACAGGTACACCTTTAATCGCACCTGCGCCAATCATAGTTTTGGGGTCAGCGCCGAGACCTGCAACATACTCAAAACTTTCGCCAAGTGTCTGTGCAGCAACCATAACCTCTGTCGAAACCGTTTCGTTGAAGTAACCAACGGGGTAAGCCATATTACCCGCAGCTTTAATGATAACTTTGCCCTCTGCCTTTTCACAGATGGAAACAAGTTCTTCATCAAGCGGCAGTTCCGAACGGATACGTGCCCATTCTTCTTTGCTGAGCTGAGTAAGCTCATAAATATTGCCGCGGCAACGGATGTTTTCCGGACATTTGTCGCCAAGAATATCTGCATCAAAGCGCTTTACTTTGTCAAGAGTACCGCCCATTTCATGGGAAATAACGGCAGAACTTGTTGTTACGCCGTCAATAAGACCTGCGTGGATGAGAGCAGCAATCAGTGTTGTAACACCCTCGTGAAGATTGGGACCGCTTCCTATAACAGCCGCAACCTTACCGCCGCGCTTTTTTACCTCGATAACTTTTTCGATTGCGGTATTTAAAAATTCTTTTGTTTCATCAGGAAGTGCCTGATAAAGTTGTTCAACCAATGCCGGTGATGCCATAGTCGTTTCTCCTGTTCAAAATTAGTAATATAGTAGTTGCTTAATTTTTTGTTGACAAAAATTCACCTGATTATTTTACCGAAGCAAGCGTCATCGTGGTCAAGTGACAAAAGCGTGAAATCATATTTTTTGTAGAAATTCACCGCTCTTTCATTTCTCGGCCCACAGGTGAGACAAACACCTGAAACCCCTTTTTCTGCAAGGTGGTCACAAAGAGTATCAATGAGCTTACCACCCATACCCATTCTTTGATATTCGGGAAGAATATCAATATGAAAGTGAGCGGGATATTTGTCCTTAAACTTTTCCTGAGCATTGTATGCTGTCGATGCCCACTCATATCTGTCCTCGCCGAAACTGTCTGAAAGAGGAAGATAGTCCCTGTCAAAAATCTCCTTGAATCTGTCGAAATTTTCAGCGCAGATTATGTAGCCTACCGCCGTGCCGTTATCATCGAGAACAAAGCAGTTTTCAGGTTCGTGCTCAATATAATAATTGCAGAATGTGTTATGATAAAACTGCCCCGTCAAAAAATTCGGCACTTCTTCGGGGCCTTCGCTGTTGTGACAAACAAAGTGCACATCAGCACGGTCCTTTTCCTCATATTTCCTGATGGATACCATTACAACTCACCACCCTCAATCCGGTTTACAAAAATAGATTATCATAAAGACTTGTAAAAAGCAAGAAATTACTTGAATTTTTTAAAAATAAGTGTATAGTAAGGATGTACAGTTTTCATGAGGAACGGATATGGATTTTATGGATAGTTTCACAAAAAAACGCTGTTAACTTCTTGACAAATTCTATTATTTCAACTGTGCCGAAAAGGTGTTTGACTACCCGAGAAAATTCAAACAAATTCATCCTCAAAACATAAACTTTATTTCCGGAGGTTCTTGTATGACAAAGGAAACTGCCAGACAAAAAGCAAAGGAGCTCGTTGCAAAAATGACAGTTGAAGAAAAGATTTCTCAGCTGTTATACAATGCTCCCGCAATAGAGAGGCTCGGTATAGAAGAATATAATTGGTGGAACGAAAGCTCACACGGTATTCACGGCGCAGGTACGGCTACAGTTTTTCCTCACGCAATCGCAATGGCTTCGACCTTTGACCCCGAACTCGTCGGCGAGGTTGCCGATGTTATTTCGACTGAGGGCAGAGCTAAATACAATAAGCACGTTAAATACGGCGACCGTGACATTTTCAAGGGAATCACCTTTTGGGCTCCGAATATAAACATTTTTAGAGATCCCAGATGGGGAAGAGGGCAGGAAACCTTCGGCGAAGATCCGTTTCTAACCTCTGAACTGGGTGTTGCCTATATCAACGGAATTCAGGGCAACGGGGATTTTCTTAAAGCAACAGCCTGTTCAAAGCATTTTGCCGTTCATTCGGGTCCTGAAAAAAACAGGCATGGCTTCAATGCGATTGTTGATATGCACGACTTGTTTGAAACATATCTTCCCGCATTTGAAAAGACCGTTAAAGCGGGTGTTTCGGGAGTTATGGGGGCATATAACCGTTTAAACGGAGAACCTTGCTGTTCTCATTCATATCTAATATCACAGATACTGCGCAAACAATGGAATTTTGACGGCTACGTTGTTTCTGATTGCGGCGCACTAAAAGATATTTACAAATTCCACAAGTTTGTCGAAACACGGGCAGAAGCTGCAGCCGTTGCTCTTAAAAGCACCTGCGACCTTAATTGCGGTGAAACCTATGATGCTCTTGTTGATGCATATGAACAGGATTTAATCAGTGAAGAAGATATTACTGCCGCTGCAGAAAACCTTTTTGCAATCCGTTACCGTCTGGGTGAATTTGAAGAGGTAAGACCTTATTCGGATATCGGTTTTGATAAGCTTGACAGCAAGGAACATAAAGCACTCAACCTAAAAATTGCGCAACAGTGCATTGTTCTTCTTGATAACAAGGATAATTTCCTTCCTCTTGATAAGAACACAAGAAAGAAGATTGCGGTTATCGGCCCCAACTCTCTTTCCGTCACTGCCCTTGAGGGTAATTACAACGGCTACGCATCCGAATATGTGACTGTTGCCGACGGTATCAGAAGAGTGTTTAAGGATGCTGAAATCAGCGTTGAAAAAGGCTGCAACTACTGTGATGAATTTCGCAACCATTGGAGCGGATTCCAAAATATGATAAGCGACGGTGTTGCGGCTGCATCACAAGCAGATATAACCATTCTTGCACTCGGTCTTGACCGTTCGGTCGAAGGCGAGGACACAGGCTTCGATGACGATTATACCGCTTGCGGCGATAAACGTTCACTCTTTCTTCCTGCAACTCAACAGAAGCTTGCGGAAGCAGTCTGCGATGTTTGTGACAACGTTGTCGTTGTTCTTCTTTGCGGAAGCTCAATCGATGTCGGAGAAAAGGTAAGAAACAGTGCAAAGGCGGTTATCCACGCATGGTATCCCGGTTCACTCGGCGGACTTGCACTTGCAAATATTCTTTCAGGCAAGGTGAATCCCTCGGCAAAGCTTCCTGTTACAATCTACAGAGGCGACCACGATATGCCCGACTTTGAAGATTATAATATGAAGGGCAGAACCTACAGATATATTAACAGCGATGCTCTTTATCCCTTCGGTTTCGGTCTTTCATATACAAAGTACAAATATGATAATGCAAAGCTTGTTTCGGAAAATGGCGAAAAGATCACCGTCAGCACAGAGGTTGAAAACATCGGAGATATTGCGGGCAAGGAAATCGTTCAGGTTTATGCTGCATATACAGACAGCCGCGTTGCAACTCCTCATTGGCAGCTTTGCTCGCTTAAATCCGTTCCTCTTGAAGCCGGAAAAAAGAAAGAAATCACACTTGATATCGACCGCTACTGGATAAAGGCGGTTACAATGGATGGCGAAAGAGTTGACCCCGACGGAAGGATTACTCTCTACATCGGCGGACATCAGCCCGACAACGTAAGTAACGGACTTCTCGGTTATTCCTGCCTCGAAATCGGGATTTGAGACAAGACATCAAAAAACAAGGTTATTGATGTCTTTTTGAACACTGAAAACTTATGCAGCATGCTCAGCGCTGAAAAAAGGAGTTAAAAACATGGCAAAAAAGTTTTTCGATTACATTGTACACGGCGGTGATTATAACCCCGACCAATGGATAAAAACGCCCGAAATATGGGACGAGGATATGCGTTTGATGAAGCTGGCTCATATCAACAGTGCAACGGTCGGAATTTTTTCCTGGTCAGCACTTGAGCGTGAGGAAGGTGTTTATAATTTTGAATGGCTTGATACGATACTTGATAAAATGTATCAAAACGGAATATCTGCAATACTTGCCACTCCGTCAGGTGCTCGGCCTGCCTGGCTTGCTGAAAAATATCCCGAGGTTTTAAGAACAGACGAAAACGGAATACGAAACAAGTTCGGCGAAAGGCACAATCATTGCCTTACTTCCCTCATTTACAGAGAAAAGGTACACAATATTAACAGAATACTTGCAGAAAGATACAAAAACCATCCCGCGCTGAAAATGTGGCACGTTTCAAATGAATACAGCGGTGAGTGCCACTGTGAGCTTTGCTGCGAGGCTTTTAGAAAATGGCTTAAAGAATACTATCACAATGATATTGACGAGCTTAATTTTAAGTGGTGGAACGGATTTTGGTCTCATTCTTACAACAGCTTTGAACAGATTAATCCGCCTTCAGAAAAAGGCGAAAACAGTACCACGGGTCTTTCCCTCGCATGGAAACGGTTTATAACCGACAGCCACATTTCTTTTTTTGAAAACGAGATTGCGCCTCTGCGTGAAATCACACCGGATATACCGGTTACCACTAACTTCATGCGAAGATACAACGGCATTGATTATCAGAAGTTTGCCGGACATGTTGACCTTGTTTCTTGGGACAATTATCCTGCTTGGGATAAAGGTAAAAATATTAATGAAGCGCTTGAAGCAGCTTTTTTGCACGATTTTTTTCGCTCAATAAAGTACGGTCAACCGTTTTTTCTGATGGAAAGCACTCCGTCGCTGGTAAACTGGCACGATATCAATAAACTTCCGAAATCAGGTATGCACGAGCTTGCATCAATCCAGGCGATTGCACACGGTGCAGACAGCGTACAGTATTTCCAATGGAGAAAAGGCAGAGGAGGCGACGAAAAATTCCACGGTGCCGTTGTAGACCATTGCGGACACGAAAACACAAGGGTTTTCAGGAATGTAACGAAGCTCGGAAAAACCCTCGAAAAGCTCAGTTCCGCAGTAGGTACGGAAGCAAAAAGCAGGGTTGCCGTTATATTTGACTGGGAGAACGGTTGGGCGATAAGTTCCTTCTGCGGTTATAACAACATCCACCGTGATTATGTTCAGGAATGCATAAAATGGTATGCTCCGTTTTATAAGAGCGGTATCGGTGTTGACATAATTTCAATGCAAGACGATTATTCAAAATACGATGCAGTTATCGCACCGTTTCTTTATATGTTCAAGGATGGCACGGAAGAAAAGATTGAAGAATATGTCAGAAACGGCGGCCGCTTTGTTGCAACATACCTTACGGGCTTAGTTGATTCAGACGACCTCTGTAAGCTTGGCGGTTTCCCCGCCGGAAAACTGAAAGAGGTTTTCGGTATATGGTGCGAGGAAACAGATTCTCTCCCCGAGGATATGCCGGGTAAAGCCGAATTCAACGGCAAAACTTACGAAGTGAATCACGTCTGCGATATTATCCACGCAAACGGGGCAAAAATTCTGGGCGAATACAATAGCGATTTCTACAACGGAATGCCCTGTGTTACGGAAAACACATTCGGAAAAGGCAAGGCATATTATGCCGCTTTCAGAAACGATAACGATTTTGCCGACGATTTCTGTAAAATGCTTATTGACAGTAATGCCATTGCACCTGATACGGATATAATTCACGGTGACGGCATATTTTTAAGAAAACGCGGCAATAACATATTCGTTATGAACTTCGCTGATAACGAAAGAGATATTGTTCTTGATAAGGAATACACAAATATAATAACAAGCGAAACCGTTTGCGGCAAAATAACCTTGCCTGTTTGCGGATATCTTGTGATAAAGTAATAAATACTGCCGGCTTGGGAATCAACAAACCGCCTCATAGGTGCATTGCATCAATGAAGCGGTTTTTATCATTATTATAGCCTTTTATTGATTATCTTTGTTTTCTCAAGAAGCATGACCGCAACAGGAACAAGTACAAGCTGAAGAATAATTCCCGGAAGTGCATTGACTACAGCACCTGCCCAAAAAGCGGCAAAGCCGAATTTTGATGAATCGAGACCCATGCAGATGAACTGAACCGCCCCCCAAACAAGTCTGCCGAAAATCATCGAGATAATGAGTGAGCAGTATATATAACCTTTCTTTTTCGGGAATGCACGGTAGAGAATACCGCTCATAAGACCGTAAGCCGCAAGTTCAAATGCCATTGCAAACGCAGCGGGATACGGTGGCGGCATACCCAATGTGAAGGAACGGAGAAGGGGAGCAATGAATCCGACAACAAATCCCCAAGGTCCGCCACAGATAAATCCGCATAGAATAACGGGAATGTGCATCGGACAAAGCATATTGCCTATCTGTCGAATCTGACCCGTCAGAAACGGCATTACAAATGCAAGTGCAAGAAACATTGCCGCAAGAGCGAGGTTGATGAGTTGATTTTGTTTTTTCATAGAAGTTCCTTTCTGAGCAAAACAAAAAAGGTGCAGTTATCTCTTCTGAGAAAACAACACCTTCATAGTATCGCATAGTTAAACAGAGTATAGATAAAAAGAACTTCTGTTCCGTTTGTTATTCTTCTGAACAACAAAAATATTATATCACCCGAAAAGCATTATTTCAAGTGGTTATTTATAATTCCGTCAAGTTTCGACAGAGCGTCTTCAATCAACGCTGTGAGTGTCAGATTTGTAACACCTGCAACGAGATTTTCACATTTATTTATCGGAATAAGTATGCGGACAGCATTGCTCTGACCGACAGCCCTTGCCGCTTCGGGTGTAATTTCGCCGAGCAGAGCATCGGCAATAACAATTCCGATAGGACCGATGATAACATCTGCCTTTCTGCTGGCAACAATAATTGGATTTTCGCCTGTTGCAGCTTTCTTTGCGCCTGCTTTGACCATTGCTGTTGTTGCGGCGGCGTTTGTGCCGACTGCGGTTAAAACGATATCAGGATATTTACAGATAACCGTTTTTATTATCTGACTCCCGAGCTGACCGCCCTGACCGTCAATTATGAGTATGTTCATTTTCATTCACCGAGAAAATATCTGCCGTAAGCGTCTGCCGCTTTGAGTGCTGCGCAAACCTTTTCGGGAGTTACTTCGAAGGGCATGTTGTGTAGAGTGTCACCATCTGCACAAGCTGCTGTTGCTACTGCCATAAGCTTTTCTTCTGTAATTTCGGTAATGCCGAGTTCATTGAAGGTTACGGGCAGACCGAGTTCGATACAGAAACCGATAATCTTTTCCAGCTCGTCACCGTCAACATTTTCAAGAACAAGCTGTGTAAGCGTGCCGAAAGCAACCTTTTCGCCGTGATACATATGATGGCATTCGGGAAGCACGGTAAGACCGTTGTGGATAGCGTGTGCACCTGCAAGACCGCCGCTTTCAAAGCCGATACCGCTGAGAAGTGTGTTTGCTTCGATAATCTTTTCAACCGCCTCTGTACAAGCTCCTGCTTCAAGAGCAATCTTTGCCTTTACGCCTTCGTTCATAAGAGTGTCAAAGCAAAGTTTTGCAAGTGCCATAGCGGCGCAGGTAACTTTACCGCCCGCACAGGTGCCTGCATCCTTTGCCATAACCGCTCTTGCTTCAAAATAAGTTGCAAGTGCGTCACCCATACCGGAAACTGTAAGTCTTGCGGGTGAAGCAGCAATGATATCAGTATCCATAAGAACCATATTGGGGTTAGCGGGAAGGAAAAGATATTCTTCAAAAACACCGTCATCGGTATAAATAACCGAAAGAGCACTGCAGGGTGCGTCGGTTGATGCGATTGTGGGGCAGATAAGAACGGGAGTTTTGCAGTAATAAGCAACTGCCTTTGAGGTGTCAAGAATCTTACCGCCACCAATGCCTATAACAAGGTCGCAGCCCTTTTCTTCCATAATCTTGATAAGTCTGTTGATTTCATTCTTCGAGCATTCACCGTTGAAATAATCAAAAACAAGCTCAAAATCCTGACCTGCAAAGCTGCTTTCAACGGCTGCACCGATTCTCTTGTAACCTGAAGCGGTGATAAGAACAAGAGCTTTTTTGCCGTAGCCCTTTGCATAGTCATAAAGCTTTTTCATTTCGCCTGCGCCCTGAACATATTTGCCGGGGCTGATAAGAATTTTTGCCATTAAATTTTCTCCTTAATTTTTTTATTTGATTTTACAATGATTGCGGAATTATGTCAACATAAATCATTCACCTGAAATTTTAACTGCAAAAGTGACCATTTCACTTCCAATGTAGGTACGGAAGAACTCGGGCATCTCGAAATGGTAGGCACACTTGTTCATCAGCTGACAAAGAATCTTACACCAGAAGAAATTAAAAAGCAGGGCCTTGATGCATATTTTGTTGACCACACAACCGGAATTTATCCGCAGTTTGCCTCGGGTACACCGTGGACAGCTGCAACCATGCAATCAAAAGGCGACGTAATCACCGACCTTTTTGAAGATATGGCTGCCGAACAGAAGGCAAGAGTAACTTATGACAACATTTTAAGACTTGTTGACGATCCGGATGTCAGAGATGTAATTAAATTCCTGCGTCAGCGAGAAATTGTTCATTTCCAACGTTTCGGCGAAGGCTTAAGGATTGCAACCGATAAACTTAATGAAAAGAATTTTTACGCATTCAACCCTTCGTTTGATAAGAATTGCAATAAATAGAACCTTCACCGCAGAGGATATACTCGCTATCCTCTGCGGTGAACTTGTTTTTTTGTGCCTTCATCAGATATGATAATAAATATTTATGTTACAAAATGCTCAGTTTAAGTTGTTTTTTGTTAAAGTTATGGTATAATTTTATCAAACCTGTTTTGGTAAATTGCGGAAAAGAGGTGTAATTAATGAACGGCAAGAACATAAAATATTTCCTTGGTATTGACGGCGGTGGAACAAAAACCGAGTTCTTACTTACCGATTCAGCCGGAAAAGAAATCGAAAGATTACATCTCGGCGGCTCAAATCCAGTCAGTACAGGTATAAAAAATACATGCGTTATTCTTGATGAAGGAATCCGACAGATTTTCAGCAATGAATTTGATATCGCCAAAACGGCTGTTTATGCAGGTATTGCCGGCGGAAAAACCGGAGAAAATCAAAAGCTTATCAATGATTTTTTCTCTAAATTCGGCTTTGCATCCTTTGATTGCGGAAGTGATGTTGACCTTGCAATTGAAATTACATTAAACGGTGAAAACGGAACCTCGGTAATAATGGGGACAGGTATTGTTGCTTATTCACGTTCCGACGGAAACCTTAACCGGGCAGGCGGACGCGGTTATCTTATCGATAGAGGCGGAAGCGGTTTTCATTTCGGTGCCGATGCACTCAATTCGGCTTTTGAATTTATTGACGGAAGAGGCGGTAGCGAGACTATTCTGAAGCTTGTCGAAAACAAGCTCAGTAAAAGCCTTGAAACATCCACATCTGAAATATATAACGGTGGCGTGTCATACATCGCCTCTTTTGCTCCGGTGGTTTTTGAGGCATATAATCTCGGTGATTCAACCGCTTTCGAAATCATTGACCGCAATGCCTTTGAAGCGGCAAAAATAATTAACGGTGCACGAAAAAAAATGACAAGCTTTGATAATAAAATCGTTATTTGCGGAGGATTGTGCAAACAAAAAGAAACCCTGTATCCTTTTTTAATGAAATATATTGAAGGTGAAGCAACACTCACATTTCTTGATGAACCTATGGTTAACGGTGCGGTTTTGCTTGCCGAAAGGAGCGTGAAGTTATGCTAAAAACCGAAACAAGAAATCCGGATACATACAATATTGACAAAATGTCAACAAGCGAAATTCTTGAAATAATAAACAATGAAAATGCCAAAGTAACTCGTGCGGTTGAATCTGTTTTACCTCAAATCGCAACTGTTTGCGATGCAGTTGCCGATGCAATAAAAGCAGGCGGCAGAATTTTTTACATCGGCAGCGGAACCTCGGGCAGACTTGCCGTTTGCGATGCAGCTGAATGTCCGCCGACTTTTGGTGTGCCTTATGAGCTTTTCAACGGAATCATCGCCGGCGGTGAAAAAAGCATGTTCAAAGCCGCTGAAAATGCAGAAGATCATCCCACGGCAGGTATTGATGACCTGAAAGACCGTGATTTTTGTGACAAAGACATATTAATCGGAATTTCAGCATCGGGTTCTGCGGCATATGTAATTTCCGCTATTAATTATGCAAAAAGTGTTGGTGCAAAGGCTTTCTCCATCACTAACAATCCCGATTCTGAGCTCGGAAAGGTTGCGGATGTTGATATCTGCGCCGATACCGGTCCCGAGGTTATTACGGGTTCAACACGTATGAAGGCGGGGACAGCACAAAAAATCATTCTGAATATGATTTCAACCGCATCTATGGTCAAATGCGGCTGTGTTTATGAAAATATGATGATTAATCTTAAGCCGACAAACAAAAAGCTCCGCAGAAGAATGATAAGAATTGTTACGGAAATTCTCGGTTGTACAGCTGAGAAAGCAGAAGAGCTTCTTGAAAAAAACAGCTGGAATATCCGACTTTCGGTCGAACAAAACAGTTAAAATTAAGGAGGTAAATTAAGGTGGAATTTGTTCGTTTTTTGCGTCTTCCCGAATTTGTCAGAGGTATTATATCAGGTTTACTTTCTCTTATAATCCTTGTTGTACCCAATTCAACATATGTAACCGTTGAGGAAACCTCAAAATATATGCTTAAAGGTGACGATGCTTTTTCTTACAACGGAGAAAAATGGACACTCGGCTTTGCAAAAACAGTTCTCACTCCCGATGACATTACATCAGAAACATATTATATAGCAGGTTATAACACGAACAATCCTGCAAAAACCGTTCTTGATGATATGTATGCCAAGGCGGTTTATCTTGACGATAACAGCGGCAGGGGAGGAGTTGTAATCTGCGCAATTGACTGTGTGGGAATCAGCCGAAAGGATATTAACGATATCAGAAAGCTTGTTATTGAAAGCGGTAAAATCCCGAATCTCAAGTCAATCAACATCTGTGCAACCCACACCCATTCTGCCATTGACACACAGGGTCTTTGGGGCAAAAACTTTCTTTCCGACGGTAAAAATGAAGAGTTTATGAAACGTCTTAAAGAATTGACCGCAAAAGCGATTGTTGATGCATACGAAGCAAGAAAAGACGGCAATCTTTATTTCGGAACGGCAGAATCGGAAAACCTGCTGACAGATACAAGAGAACCGATTGATTTCGATTCAACCGTAACAAGTATCCGTTTTGACCCCAAGGACGGAAGTGATGACACATACATCATTAATTTCACCTGCCACGCAGAAATGCTCGGCTCAAAAACAACCTTTGTCAGTGCCGATTTCCCTGCATATATGGATAAGGAAATCAATGAACGGACAGGCGCAAATGTTGTTTTTGTTAACGGTGCTGTCGGCGGTCTTATTACGGGTGCTGAAATAGACACATTTCTCAGAGCCGATCCCGAATTCACCATTGCGCATACAAAGCAATTCGGAAAAGATGTTGCAAACCTTGTTCTTTCAATTAATAATGAAACTCAGATTGCACCCGCAATCAACGTAAAAACCAAAGCAATTGAGGTTGAATGCAATAACACAGCATTAATACTTGTCCGTTTTCTCGGCGTGCTTAACAATGATGTTGCCAAGGACAAAGATAAAAACATCTCAATTATTTCTGAAGTTTCATATATGGAACTCGGAAATAAGCAAATAGGTGTTTATATGATACCCGGTGAACTTTCACCCGAACTTGAAAGCGGCAATTTCTTCTCTGCGGATGAGTCCGCAAACGGTACTGAGGTTGATTACAAGCCTCTTTCTGAAATGGCACGTTGTGAGCATAATTTTGTTCTCGGTCTTTGTAATGATGAATTGGGTTACATCATTCCCGAAAACGATTTCTTCCTGCACGAATGGTTCCCTTATTTCAACACGACTGTTGATGAAAAAGGCAGAAAACATTATGAAGAAACAAATTCGCTCGGTCCCGCCGCAGCCGGCACAATTCTTGAAGCTATGAATGAACTGATAAGCTCAGTTAAATGATAATAAAAATTTTACAGCCCTTAATGAATCATCTTGAAAGTGTGTTCATAAGGGCTGTTTTCTTTATTTTATGTTGTATCAATAGAGATGCCATTTTTGAGAAAATCTTTGCCATTCGGCAGTTTTTTTCTCTTCTTGGGCAATAAAATTTTCAGCATTAAAGTCAGAACGGAAGATATCATCTGTACCGATAAGATTAACAACAGACTGTTCAATTTTAAACTCTGAATGTGTTTTTCTAACAGCATCCAGTAATCTGATTCCTACCGCAAAGGGTGAAAAAGAGTCACGGTCGGTAACGTGAAGCTGTATTCCGTGACAGAAACAGTCTTTGTAATCTGAAAATGTCGGTGTAAATGAGCATTCGCGAAGAATAACACCGTCTTGGTTGCCGACAGCTTCAATTGCTTTTTTACTGTCAAGCCAAGGGGCGCCAATCATTTCAAAAGGTCTTGTCGTGCCTCTGCCCTCTGAAAGATTCGTTTCTTCAAAAACACACGTTCCGATATAAGCAAAAGCAGTGTCAACTGTGGGAATGTTGGGTGAAGGCTGAATAAATATAAGGTCAGTGTCATCGTAATACAATTCCCTTTTCCAGCCCTCCATAGGTATAACCGTCAGGTCACAGCCTATGTTTTCTGTTTCATTCATCATAACTGCAAATTCACCGATTGTAAGACCGGAACGGGTAGGGGTGGGGAATCTTCCGACAAATGAAGAAAAACGTCTGTCAAGCAGGGCACCTTCGGCTTTTATTCCTCCGATGGGGTTGGGGCGGTCAAGTACAACAAACCTGACACCGTGCTCAGCACAAAGCTTCATTGCGTCGGTCATCGTATAAGCATAAGTGTAAAACCTCGCACCGACATCCTGAATATCGAAAATTACTGTATCAAGTGACATAAGCACATTTTCGTTTTCAGAAACATCGTCACCGTATAAGCTGTACACGGGAAGACCTGTCAATTTATCGGTATATGATACCACGTTCTGCCCTGCCTGCACATCGCCTCTTACACCGTGTTCAGGGCCGAAAAGAGCAGTAAGATTGCATTTTTGCTTAAGCATATCTACGGTGGAAGAAAGGTCACGCAGAACACCGGTATGGTTGGTAATGAGCCCGCATTTTCCCTGAAAAACAAATCCGTTTTTTGCCGCAACGTCAGCACCGCAAAGAACCCTTTGTTTTGCTGTTTTCATATCCTGACTTCCTCCCGTAACTTCTTGCATAAATTTCTTAAAAAAATAATTACTTTTTATTTATATATATTTTACAACAATTGGCGACTGTTTGCAAATATGTATTTTTTAACTCTGTGTTATTGGTAAGCGGTTGAATATTTTAAAGAGTTTTGTTATAATTACGGTAATGAATTTGATGCAGGTGAGTATATGAACAGTACCGACAGAGTGCGCAATACAATTCTCGGCAAACCGACTGACCGACAGCCGATATACGGATGGGTAAAAGAAAATCTGTCTAACGAGATTTCCGGAGAATTCGGCAGCGTTGAAGCTTTTGAAGATAAGTTCGAATTCGATGCGGCGCATATCTTCGGCGGACCGTGGTCATTTGACGGCGATTCATTTGACACAATAAGAAGCCGTCACGAGGAATTAACCCCCGATATACTTCTTGATTTCAACCTTTTCACTTCACCTGACAGAGAAGCTGATTTTGAAGATGTTAAAAGGCAGATTGCACACCACAAGCAAAGAGAACGCTTCTGCTATATGCAGACTCCCGGTCTCTTTGAGCATTTTAATACGGTTTTCGGAATTGAAAATCATCTGTTATATACCGCACTTTATCCCGAAGAGCTTTTTGAGCTTTACTCAAGACAAGCTGAGTGGACAATTAAATTCGCCGACAAATGCATTTCTCTCGGAGTAGATATGATACATATTTCTGATGATTGGGGATCTCAGAAGGATATGCTTTTCAGCCCCGATACATGGAAAGAAATCATATATCCAAACATTAAATTAATTGTTGACCACATTCATTCCAAGGGAATTTTTGCCAGTCTTCATTCAGACGGATGTATCAGAAAGGTGCTTGACGGCGTTCGCGACATCGGCTTTGATGTTGTTCACCCGTGGCAGGAAAATGCAGATATGCCGCTGGAATTATATCTTAAGAATTACAGTAATGATTTTGCTGTAATGGGCGGAATTTGTGTTCAATCAGCCATCGGAATAATGGACAGAGAAAATCTTGCAAAAGAAATAAGACGTATTTTTTCTCTTCTTAGGGGGAAAAGATGGATATGTTGTACATCACATTTTGTTCAGAACCATTGTTCTGTTGAAGACCTGACTTTTGCTTACGATTTAATATATAAACTGGCAAGAGAATAAACCAAAACAGCCAAAATAAACCCACTTCATTTGCAACAATGAAGTGGATTTATTTTTACATAGTTACATAAACAACAGTGTGTCTATAACATTGACATGACTTATTACAGAATAAATCTGAAAGCGTAGATAATTACATTAAGCAAATTGTTAAACGCAAATCTTACAAAGGTGAAAACATAGGGGAATTCAAAATTCCAGTCATCAAATGTATCCAATGAGCCGATAAGCGAGGAATCGTAGGTGACCTCGGGATTTTTGAAAGCCTTTGTTTCCATTTTCATAATACAAAGATTCTTGCAGGCCTCACGCAGAGCGCTGCCGAAACCGACAGGGTCTTTTACATAGGCAAGCTTTACAGCCGCCTTGTGTTGAAGCACCTGCAGTGACCACATACCCGTCAGCATTGTGTCGTTACCGTTATATACGGCAAGCACAGGGCTCATATAACCGCTGCCGGTGAAGTTTGAAGAATAGTCCGAAACAACAAAGCCATTAAAGCCCCATTCCTCACGAAGCAGGTCTTTAAGCAGTGCGGAGCTTGAGCCGCACCACTTTGTGCCGATTCTGTTATATGCCGACATAATTCCCTTCGGTTGTGCCTCTTTTACGGGAATTTCAAAAGCCTTGAGGTAAATTTCGCGCATTGCCTGCTCATCACACCATGTAAAAATGCCGTTTCTGTGCGACTCCTGGTCGTTGAGTACAAAATGCTTGATTGTTGTAACAAGACTTTCGGAATTTGCGCCCTTAATAATTTCTGCCGCCATAACACCCGAAATAATCGGGTCTTCCGAGAAGTATTCAAAATTTCTGCCGCCGCGGGGATTTCGGTGGATGTTTGCACCGGGGGCATACCAAGTATCCGTGCCCATATCCTTAGCTTCTTCGCCCGCACCCTTACCCATTTCGTAAGCCAGCTCAACATTCCACGTGCAACCGATTGCTGTTGCGCAGGGGTAAGCCGTACCGCTGTCGGTATAAACAAGGCCGTTCCTGCCCTTTACGCTGGAGGGACCGTCGTTATCCATTGTATGCGGAATACCGAGTCTTTCAACGCCGTGGGTTTCATAACCGCCGTTGATGACAAGCATTGTCATTTCGTCAAGGGTGAGCTGGTCAAGGAAAGCATCCCACAGACTTTCGTCCTCAGCAACGTCCTGCAGGGTGATTGTTTCGTCATATCTGACACCTGTTTTCGGTGCCTCACCCTCGGTTACGGGTTCCGGAACTTTATCGACGTCAACAACAAAATCGTTCTTTTTGAGATCACGCAGGGCAGGATATGTACCCGCGGAATCTGCTCTTGACATAACTTCATAGCCGCTGTAAACATCTTCAAAAAGATTTTCTATTGTTGCGCCCGTTGCGGAATCGGTTTTGATGATTTTGGTTTCCGCAATTTCATAATCATAGGTTGCAATGTGGTTTCTGACATCGTTTGCAACAATGATTTTGTATGTGCCCTCGTCAAGCACCCATGCCTCGTTGACCTTGTAGTCGTAGGATGCCATGTCATCTGTCTTAAACGAAACGGTGAGGGTCTGACTTTCATCAGGAGCAAGAAGTTTTGTTTTGGCAAAGCCGCCAAGACATATTGCGCTTTTTTCGACACCGCCCTCAATGTAGGGTGCGCTGTAATAAAGCTGAACCACCTCTTTGCCCGCCGTGTCACCCGTGTTTGTCACCTCGACCTCAACGGTGATTGTTTCATCGGTGAAATCAGTTGAAACAACGCGCTTTTCAAAGCTTGTGTATGAAAGACCGTAGCCGAAGGGGTACTGCACCTTGTTTTTTGCAAAGGTTTCAAAGTAGCGGTAGCCGACATAAATGCCTTCATAATACTCAACGAAATGCTCGCCTCCGTCATATGAGTTACTGCCGAAGCAGATACTAGACGGATGGTCGGAGATTTTATAAGCGATTGTGTCGGTCAGCTTGCCGGAGGGGTTTACCTTTCCGTTTAACATCTGAGGAACTGCGGTCATACCGAATTCGCCGGGAATCCAGATTATTGCCGCCGCCTTGATGCTTTCATATTCGTCAATCCAGCCCATTTCCATAACATTGCCGATGTTGAAAAGCACAACAACATTTTTGAAAGCGGAGGTTACTTTTTCAACCATTGCCTTTTCATCGTCGGAAAGGCTGAGAGTTTCAACAGTGTGGTCGGTACCCTCTGCGCTGGTACGGCTGATTACGATAATTGCCGTGTCGGAAAAGCTGAGCGCATTTTTAAGGATTTTATCTGTCAGATATTTGGGCTTCATTTCTTCAAGCGTATTCTTTGCAAGAAGCACCTGAAGCAGATTGTTGATAACAGTGTTGTCGGTTTTGGGTAACTCATTTGAAAGGCAGTGTTTTTCATAAAGTGCGCGAAGCTCGGTGTTGTATTCAACACCCTCTGCCTCAAAAGCCTCATAAAGTGTTACGGGGTCATCGGTTGTGATTGCACCCGAGCCTGCACCGCCGAAAAACGGACAGACCGAGCCTGCGCCGAAAACATTGACCTTTTTGTTTTCAAGCGGCAGGAAGTTGTCTTCATTTTTCAGAAGAACAATGCCCTCACTTTCAATCTGCACCGCAGTCTGACGGGTACGCGCAATTATTTCGGGGTCAACATCGCCGCTTGTTGCAAACGCAACATTACCGAGCAGCAGCGAAAATGTGAGCACAAGGGAAACAACTGCAAGAAATTTCTTTTTCATTGGGTGCCTCCTTAAATTTTATTACCGACCGTGTAGCCGTCATAAACGGCATTGGGGATGATACCGCCGCCGTTTGAGTCGCCGATATTATAAAGTTCTGTAACCTCGCCTTTAAGCGATTCGTAAAGCGAGCTTTCGGGGCGTGTGCCGATGGCAACGACAACCGTGTCCGCCTTGACCGAGTTTGTTTTGCCGTCCTTGGATTTATAAATAACATCTGTTGCGGTGATTTTTTCGACCGCGCAGTTAGTGAGAATGTTAACCTTGTTGCCCTTAAGGTGACCGAGCAAAATTGTCTGCGCCGTTTTGCCGGTGTTGCCTGCAAGTGTATCGGTCATTTCGATAATGCTGACCTTTTTTCCCTGCTTTGCAAGAAATTCAGCCGTTTCACAGCCGATTGAGCCGCCGCCGATAACAACAACATTTTTACCGCTTTGTGCACCCGAAAGAATGTCGGTTGCATTTATTGCTCTTTCAGCCCCCTCAACCTTAAGTACAGCATTTTTAACACCCGTTGCACATACAACTGCGTCAGCTTTAAGTGCAAGCACATCTTCCTTTGTCATTTTTTTGCCAAGGTGAACATTGACACGGTGAAGAGCAAGCTGCTTTTCAAGATAAGGCTTCATAAGCCCGAGATGCTGTTTAAAGGGCGGCTTGCTGGCAAGATTCATCTGACCGCCAATTTTGTCTGATGCTTCATAAATTTCTACGGTGTGGCCTCGCATTGCCGCAATTCTTGCCGCTTCAACGCCTGCTACACCTGCGCCGATAACAACAACTTTTTTCTTTATCGCGGCGGGTGTGATTGTGTGGTCATTATCACCCCGTGCAAGCACGGCATTGCCCGAGCAAACAGCTCTTTCACCGTGTTGTAACTGGTGGTTAATGCAGTGACCGCAACCGATGCAGGGACGAATTTCATCTTCTCTTCCCTCGGCGATGAGATTAACGAGGTCAGGCTGAGCAAGCAAGCCGTGACCGATGAAAATCAAATCGCACTGACCGGATTTGAGCGCCTTTTCAGAGGCAGCGGGATTCTGTGCCCTTCCGCCGCCAATGAGAGTGATTTTCTTTTTGCCTGTTGTCAGCGTAAGACCGATTTTCATTACAAGGCACAGTGCAACCGCCATGCAGTCGGAATAAGCGGATTCGGGTTTCTGATTTTTGCCTGCTTCCTCCGACCAGATGCCTGCCAACACCTCAATCGCATCAACACCGGCCTTTTGAAACTCTTTGCAGTAATAAAGACCGTCAAGCATTGAAATACCGCCATCCTTACCCATTTCAATGACAGAAAGTTTTACAATAATTGCAAAATCTTCGCCGCAAAGCTCGCGGATTCTTTTGATGATATTAAGGTGAAACCTAACTCTGTTTTCTCTGCATCCGCCGTATTCATCTGTGCGGATGTTTGCTGTCTTTGACAAAAACTGCTGGCCGAGATAATACCCGACAGCGTGGATTTCGACACCGTCAAAGCCTGCCTTTTGCGCACGAAGCGCCGCCTGAGCATATTTTTCTTCAATTTCTTTAATTTCATCAATTGTCAGTGCGCGCGGTGTTTCGTTAGCAAGACCCATCATATATGAATAAGGCATTGCAACTGCGCTCGGTCCGACAGGTTGAGCGCCAATAATTTTTCTTCTTGCACCTCGGCCTGTGTGGGAAAGCTGTAAAAAAGCCTTTGAACCGCCTTTATGAATAACATCAGCTAACTGAGTCATACCCGGAATGTATTTATCATCATCAATAATAAGCATTCCTTTTGTATTAAGACCAAGAGGGGAATCAACACAGGTAACCTCAACAATGATTGCACCCACGCCGCCCTTTGCCCTCTCGGAATAGTGATTAAGCACGGCTGTGTTAACAAAACCGTTGTCACTCTGGCTCATACCCATTGCTGCCATAACGGTTTTGTTGCGAAGCTCCACCTTACCGATTTTACCGCAAGACAACAGATTGGGATACCTTTTATTCATAAATTTTCCTCCGTTGTAACATCCTTTTTTCTTTAATTATATTATAATTTATCTTTGTTTTCAAGTGAAATTTTGATGTTATATAATTAATGCACTAACTTAAACACAAAAAAACAGTCCTTGGAATTTTTCTTACTCCAAGGACTGATATAAAAGTAATAATTTAAATCAAAAAACTGCAAAGCTGTTTTCCGTGACTCTACTAAAAGTAGGTTGCCGTTCATTTCTAAGTCAGCTATAATGTACGTATAAAGTTCAGGGAGGCATGACAATGAACGTTTATATAACCGGAAACACAATTAAAAAACTGCGTGAATTAAAAGGCATAACACAGTTACAACTTGCTCTGGAAATCGGGGTCAGCTCTAAAACCGTTTCAAAATGGGAAACATCAAAAGGTTTGCCGGATATCACTTTGATAGAACCCCTTTCAAAAGCCCTCGGCGTTTCGGTGATGGAGCTTATGTCAGGGAATAGGGTAACCAACACAAACACATCAGCAAATATGCTTCGCTCAAAATTTTATGTATGCCCATTATGCGGAAATATTATTTCCACGACCGGAGATGCGGTTGTAAGCTGTTGCGGAATCACTCTGCCATCACTTGAAGCCGAAGAAGTTGATGATTTTCACGAAATTACAATTGAAAAAGTTGAGGATGAAAATTTCATAACAATTAATCATGAAATGACCAAAGCTCATTATGTTTCATTTATTGCTTATCTTACATCCGAAAGAGTGCAGTTAGTCAAATTTTATCCGGAAAGTAATGCGGAAACACGTCTTCAATTAAGGGGCAGGGGATATCTTTACTTTTACTGTAATAAACACGGTCTTTTTAAAAAGAAAGTTTAAAAATCATTCTTCAATGTAATGCTTACCGATAACGCCCCTGACGATTTCAGTCTTAAAATCACCGATGTAGGTGTTATCCGCCGCAAACAATGCATTTTCTTCGGGGTTTTCAATAATAATACCAATATTGGGGTTGGCGGCATTTTCGGGGCCGATAAATGCATTGCAGCAGACTTTCACATCATAAACCTGCGGTCTGAAAATAACATAGCCTCTGCTTCTTCCGTTACCGCCTGAAGGTCCGTCAAAAATGTTATTAATAATGTTTATATTATGATGGTTACAGTCTCCGTGATGTCCCACACCGGGGAAGCCTGCGCACTTAAAAACATTTGATTCAATGGTGATATTGCTGCAGACAGTTTCATCTTTACAGAAATCAATGAGCTTTCCGTCACAATTATAAACGGGGCCGTAAGAACCGTCGCGCGAAAGATCAAGCTGAAGCTGTTCATTAAGTAATTCATCATTTATTGCCGTGTAAGTGGTGCCGTCAAAAAAGCAATTGCGCACAACCGCGTTTTCAGTTGCGTTAATTTCAATGCAGTGCCAACGTGAACAGTTGACAAAACGGCAATTTTCAATTGTGATATTTTTGCAGTGAACGGTGTTTACAAGAGTTATCCACTCTGTAAGATTGGCATTACCGTCAAAAGTTCCGCCCGAAATAACAACATCGTGCGTACCGTTATATTGGGTCCAGCCAGGCTCAGAATATGAAGCGAGAAGATAACGGGTTAACGGAGTACTTTTGTCGCTTCTTAAAATAACAGCTTTGTCTGAAAATTTAAGAGTCTGATTTGAATAAAAAATGAGTGAAGCAGAAACAAGATATGTTCCGTCGGGAAAGTAAACGGTTCCGCCTTTTTTTACTTCATCAATACACGATTGCAAAGCCTTTGTGTCATCGTGAACTCCGTCAGCATAAACGTTTTTGTTGTGCATTACATTTATAAAATTCATTTTTTCATCTCCTGTGTAAAGTAAAAAACATCCAAATATATATCTTAATTATAATGCAAAAATCCGTATAATTCAAGCACAACAAAAAACACTTTTGTTAACTGTCACGAGTGCATGCTGATACCATACAGCAAAACTTTCGGCAAAAAATAATTTAATCCCGAAGGACCACATAAAAAGTGATTCTTCGGGATAATTCTTTTCCTATTTTAAAAGTTTTTTCAATCTGCTGATATCTTTTTTTACCATAAACGGAAACCCGTGGCGCATTGAGGGGTAAGTAAATTCAAGCAATACGGTACCGTCAAATCCGCAAGCCGTAATTTTATTCAGCAATGTGTTAATGTAAGTTGAGTCAAAGCGGGGAAACTGTTCTCTGCGCACTTCAGAAAAAGATATATGCACAATGTCGATGAAAGGCAGTGTACGCTCAATTCTGTCGAGGTCATATTCTTTTCGACAGTAGCGCGACTGAAAATAAGTTCTGAAATTTTCACGGTCAATGTCTTTACGTATTTTCAGAAATGCATCTGTGTCATTGTTAAAGGTATTGTCGTGACATTCGGGACATACAGAAAGCCCGTAGTCTTTTGCGATGTCGCACATTAAACGGGCATCCTCAACAAGATTTTTATATGTGTCGCTGTCGATTTCTTCGCTGTTTGCTTTACCGAGCCAAACACGAACGGATTTTGCACACATTGCGTTTGCAATTTCACAGATTCTTTTCCACTCCTCAGCCTCCTTACAACCGACACGGTAAAAAGTTGCATAAGAGCTGATTGTTATATCGTTTTCATCGCATAGCTTTTTGGCAAGTTTGGCAGTTTCAACATCTTTAACGTGCACATCGTTGCCCCACTCAATGCAGTCCGCGCCTGCATCAACCGCAATTTCAACAATTTTTTCAAGACAGTGAATCTGTCGCAGGGTTGTTGAGGTGAATCCGATAAGCATATAAAAACTCCGTTCTTTTATTTTCCGCATTATCTTAACACAAACCGGAAAAAACCTCAACTAAATTATAAATTTTATTGTTATGTGCTTATTTATGTGATATAATTTTTGAATAAAACAGTTAGGGACTTTACTGTTTTGACAATTTACCAACACCTGAAAAAGTCAAATATATGGTAGAAGATTAATTCACGGTGATAAAATGAAAAAAAGTAAAATTATTATAATTTCCGTAACGGGTTTTGCTATACTTGTTGCCGGAATTGTCTGCAAGCAGGAATTCTTTTTGATGATTCCGTTGTTTGTGTCGCTGTTTGTTATGTCTTTTCAGGCGGATGCCAACAGAATCGGCTTGCTGATTGGCGCAATCAATGCGTGCATTTACACAGCAGCATATATCTATATGGGCGTTTACGCCTCAGCAGCTTCGGCGCTTCTTTTCAGCGTACCGATTCAACTGTGCTCGTTTTTCCGTTGGAAAAAGAAAGCCTACAAAAAAACCGCAGTTTTCAGAAAAATGACAGCAAAACAAAGAATTCTTTTTATTCTTGCTGTAATGTTTTTGTGGGCAATTCTTGCAGGCGTGTTTATTTTTCTTAAGTACGAATACGCTGTTCTTGACAGTATTACTTTTTTGCTTGGCTTTATTGTACCCATTCTCACAATGCTTGCTTACATTGAATATACATATCTTTGGATTGTTCAGGCCGTTAGCGGTCTGTTGCTTAATGTTCAGATGGTAATCAACGATTACAAGGAAACAACCTATCTCATTTACGGTGTTTATGCGCTTTATTGCGTAATCTGCGCTTTTATAAATGTCAGCAAATTTTATAAAGAACAGCAAGCGGCACAAAAATTAACCGATAACATTTCAAATAATTTAAACGAAGCTGAATTATAATATTACTCGGAGGCTATTTATGGATATTAAAACTATTCTTTCAAAATGTGACCACACTCTGCTTTCAGTTACATCAACATGGGAACAGATTCGCGAAATTTGTGACGATGCAATAAAATTCGGCACTGCAAGCGTATGCATTCCGCCCGCATACATTTCCTTAGCAAAGGAATATGCAGGAAATAAACTTAATCTTTGCACCGTTATCGGTTTCCCCAACGGTTACAACACAGCCGCAGTCAAAGCTTACGAAACAGCCGATGCCGTTTCAAACGGTGCTGATGAAATCGATATGGTAATCAATGTCGGATTCCTCAAAGACAAGAAATTTGACGAAATTCTTGATGAAATAAAACTTGTCCGTGCGGCTTGCGAAGGCAAAATTTTAAAAGTCATTATCGAAACCTGTCTGCTGACGGACGAAGAAAAAATTGAAATGTGCCGCATTGTCAGTGAATCCGGAGCAGATTTCATAAAAACATCAACGGGTTTTTCAACCGGCGGCGCAACCCGAGAAGATATTACACTTTTCTCCAAAAACATCGCCGAGAGTGTCAGAATGAAAGCCGCCGGCGGTATCAGAACATTTGAAGATGCCGAAGATTTTATAAATCTCGGTTGTGACAGACTCGGCACAAGCGCAATTGTTAAACTTGTCAAAAATACCGAAGTTAACGATTATTAAACGAGGTGATAATTATGAGCACACCGCATATCAGCGCACAAAAAGGTGATTTTGCCAAAACTGTTCTTATGCCCGGTGACCCCTTGCGTGCAAAATTCATTGCAGAAAATTTTCTCGAAACCCCCGTTCTTGTCAATAATGTAAGAGGTGTTCAGGGATACACGGGCACATATAACGGTAAAAAGGTTTCCGTAATGGCTTCGGGAATGGGTATGCCCTCAATCGGAATTTATGCCTATGAGCTTTTCAGCTTTTATGATGTCGAAACCATAATCCGTGTCGGTTCGGCGGGTGCAATCAATAAAGATCTTAAACTTCGCGATATAGTCATCGGAATGGGCGCCTGCACAAACTCCAATTTCGCCTTACAATACGGCTTACCCGGCACTTTTGCACCGATTGCCGATTATGAAACGCTTGAAAAGGCTGTTAGCATTGCACGCAAAACGGGAATTAATATCCACGTCGGCAACCTGTTTTCATCAGATACCTTTTACGATGCATCATCTTCAACCGCAAAGTGGGATGAAATGGGTGTTCTTGCTGTTGAAATGGAGGCGGCAGCTTTGTATATGACCGCGGCAAAATGCGGCAAAAAAGCACTTGCAATCTGTACGGTTTCCGATCTGATTTTTTCAAAGGAAGAATGTTCTGCCGCCGAACGCGAGCAGGGCTTTAAAACAATGATGAAACTTGCATTAGAGGTAGCTCATGAATAATAATGAACTTGTTTCACTTGCTTTAAAAGCGCGTAAGTTTTCATATACGCCTTATTCACAATTCAAAGTCGGTGCCGCTCTTCTTTGCGCAGATATGAGCGTTTACACGGGCTGTAATATTGAATCCGTAGCTTTTTCTCCCACAATCTGTGCCGAAAGAACAGCAATTGCAAAAGCTGTTTCCGACGGAAAAAGAGATTTTATAAAAATTGCCGTTGTCGGCGGCAAAGATGAGAAAATTCAAAACTTTTGTACACCGTGCGGTGTTTGCAGACAAACACTTGCAGAGTTTTGCGGTCCCGATTTTGAAATTATTCTTTCAAACGAAGACGGCGAAATAAAAATTGTAAGATTAAGTGACTTGCTTCCGCTTTCATTTTCCGAACTTGACTGATGGTGATTCTATGAGAATAACAGATATTATCGCAAAAAAGCGTGACGGTTATGAGTTAAGTGATGAAGAAATACACTTCTTTGTCAAAGGTGCGGCTGACGGCAGTATTCCCGATTATCAGCTTTCCGCATTACTGATGGCAATTTGCATTCGCTCAATGAATGAAAGAGAAACACTGACGCTGACACTTGAAATGACAAAATCAGGTGATGTTGTTGATTTATCGGCAATTGACGGTATAAAGGCAGATAAACATTCAACCGGCGGTGTCGGTGACAAAGTAACTCTTATAATCGCTCCGATTGTTGCCGCGTGCGGAATAAAAGTTGCAAAAATGAGCGGCAGGGGACTCGGTCATACCGGTGGTACGGTTGATAAATTTGAATCAATTCCGGGCTTTTGCACAAGTCTTTCCGTCAATGAATTTATAGACACTGTTAACACCTGCGGCATGAGCGTTATCGGTCAGTCAGGCGATTTGTGTCCCGCAGACAAAAAGCTTTATTCTCTTCGTGATGTTACCGCAACAGTTGAAAGTATTCCGTTAATTGCTTCCAGCATAATGAGCAAAAAGCTTGCCGCAGGTGCGGATGTTATCGTTCTTGACGTTAAGTGCGGTAACGGCGCTTTTATGAAAGATTTTGAGAGTGCCAGAGCTCTTGCAGAGGAAATGGTAAAAATCGGCAAGGGCGCAGGACGTCAAATTGCGGCAATGATTACCGATATGAACGTACCACTTGGCAATAACATCGGTAACGCACTTGAGGTTATTGAGGCAGTAGATGTTTTGAACGGTAACGGCCCGTCAGATTTGATTGAGGCTTCACTTTCGGTTGCGGCAAAAATACTTGAGCTTTCCGGCAAAGGGGATTATGAAGCCTGCCGCAATCTTGCAATTTCAAAAATTACTGACGGCAGCGCATTGAAAAAGCTTGCCGAATGTGTTGCTTTGCAGAGAGGTAATTCCGATTGCATTTTTGACCCATCAAAACTCAGCATTGCGCCGTTTGCAGTTGATTTCGTTGCCGAAAAATCGGGATATATCTCATCAATGGACAGTTCCCAAATCGGCATAACAAGCGTTATCCTCGGCGCGGGCAGAACAAAGGCCGACGACAAGCTTGACCACGGTGCAGGTGTTGTGTTGAAACGAAAAACAGGGGACAGGGTCGAAAAAGGGGAGTGTGTTGCTGTTTTTTATTCATCAGATGAAAAGCTGTTTGCCCCGGCGCTTGAAAAGTTTAAATCCGCCATTACAATCAGCGAAGAAAGAATTAGAATCAATAAAACCGTTCTTGACATTGTGGAATAATGTGTTTTTGAATCGTTGACACTGTTTATTAATTGTGTTAATATTTTTATATGTTTTTTGAAAGGATTATACAGTGTATGGAAAGACAGAAAAGAGTTGCCGCAATTCACGATATTTCGGGTTTCGGCAAATGTTCACTTACTGTTGCCTTGCCTATCATTTCTGCCGCCGGTGTTGAAACAACGGTAATGCCCACTGCGGTTTTATCGACACACACCGGAGGTTTTACAGGGTTCACTTACAGGGATTTAACCGAAGATATGCGTCCTATCGCCGACCATTGGCAGAGCCTCAACATCGGTTTTGATGGAATTTACAGCGGTTTTCTCGGCTCATTTGAGCAAATTGATATCGTCTGTGAATTCATTGACAAATTCAAAAAAAGTGATGACACGGTTGTCATTGTTGACCCCGCAATGGCTGACAACGGAAAAATGTACACTATTTTCGATATGGCATTTGCTAAAAAGATGGCTTCACTATGTGCAAAAGCGGACATAATCGTTCCCAATTTTACCGAGGCCGCTTTTATACTTGGTGAGGAATATGTTGAACCGCCTTATTCAAAGGAATATGTTGAAGGTCTTCTCAAGCGCCTTGCCGCGCTCGGGCCGAAAAAAATTGTTTTAACCGGTGTTACTTTTGATAACGAAAAACTCGGCTCTGCATCATATGACGCAGAAACCGAAACAATTGATTATTGCCTTTCCGATATCATCGACGGATACTATCACGGCACAGGCGATGTCTATGCAAGTGCTTTTCTCGGTGCTTATCTTAATGGCAAAACACTTGCCGAAAGTGCCGCTGTTGCGGTTGATTTTACACGTGGAAGCATTCAGCGCACAAAAGATGCAGGTACCGATGTACGTTTCGGTGTTGATTTTGAACGCGGTCTGCCTAAATATATTAAAGACCTCGGATTATAATACAGGAGTGACGATATGAGCTACGCTGACAGAGTTTTTGTTGAAAACTGTAAGGATATTTTGCAGAACGGTTTTTGGGACACAGAGCTGGACGTTCGCCCGAAGTGGGATGACGGTACACCTGCCCACACCGTTAAAAAATTCTGCATTGTCAACCGTTATAACCTCAAAGAGGAGTTTCCGGCGTTGACAATCCGTAAAACATTTATAAAAAGTGCCGTTGACGAAATTCTGTGGATATGGCAGCAGAAATCAAATAACGTCAATGACCTGCGCGGTGACATCTGGGACGCTTGGGCAGATGAAAACGGAAGCATCGGCAAAGCTTACGGCTATCAACTTGGTGTAAAACACCACTATAAAGAGGGTGAAATGGATCAGGTTGACAGAGTGCTTTATGATTTAAAGCATAATCCGCAAAGCCGCCGCATCCTTACCAATATTTATACTCATCAGGATTTGAGCGAAATGGCTCTCTATCCCTGCGCATACAGTATGACTTTCAACGTTTCAGGCAACACACTTAACGGTATTCTCAACCAGCGCTCGCAGGATATGCTTGCCGCAAACAACTGGAACGTATGTCAGTATTCTGCTCTTCTTTGTATGTTTGCTCAGGTCAGCGGTCTTGAAGTCGGTGAATTTGTTCACGTTATTGCCGATGCACATATTTATGACCGCCACGTGCCGATTGTTGAAGAGCTTATTTCTCGTGAGCAGTACGATGCACCTGAGTTTGTTATGGATAAAAGCATTACCGATTTCTACAAATTCACTCGCGACAGCTTCTCACTTGAGAATTATAAATTCCACGATTTTAATATTAAATTCCCCGTTGCGGTGTAAAAGAGGTTTAAATTATGAAAGCAATTGTATCTGTTGACAGAAATTGGGGCATCGGAAGCGGTAACGATTTACTTTATCACATTCCTGCCGATATGCGTTTTTTTAAAAACACAACAATTAACAATGTTGTTATAATGGGACAGGCTACATTCTTCTCTCTGCCCAATTCACAGCCGCTTAAAGACCGCATTAATATCGTTCTTGCCGCTGATGAATCCTGGTCACACGAGGGTGTTATCACCTGCCACACAATGGAAGAAGTGCTCGGTGTAGCCAACCGCTTTGACCCTGACAGAGTTTTTGTCTGCGGCGGTGCATCTATTTATGCGCAGATGATCGACTACTGTGACGAAGCATACATAACAAAAGTTGATGATGCGGCGGAAAACGTTGAAAAATTCTTCCCCAACCTTGATGAAAAGCCCGAATGGGAGCTTGTTGAAACTCAGCCTGCGCAGGAGCACAACGGCATTTCATTCGCTTTCACGACCTATCGCCGCACGAAATAAAAAGGTGATTTTTATGACTGATTTACAGTCGATTATTGACAACAGTAATTATCTTGTTTTCTTCGGCGGAGCCGGAGTTTCTTGTGAAAGCGGTATCCCTGATTTCAGAAGCGCTGACGGTCTTTATAATCAAAGTTACGATTATCCGCCCGAAACAATTCTCAGCCATACATTTTTCACGAAACGCCCTGAGGATTTTTACCGCTTTTACCGCGATAAAATGCTTTACCCTGACAAAAAGCCAAATAAAGCTCACTGTAAACTCGCTGAACTTGAAAAATCAGGTAAACTGAAGGCTGTTATAACACAAAATATTGACGGCTTCCATCAGGCCGCCGGCAGTAAACAGGTTTTTGAGCTTCACGGCAGCGTTCACAGAAACTACTGTGTCAGTTGCGGAAAATTTCACAGCTTTGATTTTATGTATGAAAGCAGGGGAGTTCCGCGTTGTGAATGCGGAGCAATCGTAAAACCCGATGTTGTTCTTTATGAAGAGGGACTCAGCACCGAAACTGTTGAGCAATCCGTTAATCACATTGCAAAAGCTGACACACTGATTATCGCCGGAACAAGTCTCACTGTTTATCCTGCGGCAGGCTTCATAAATTACTTTAACGGTAAAAATCTTGTTCTCATTAATCGCGATGAAACACCTGTCGATCACAAAGCTAATCTTGTCATTCGTGACAAGGTGGGTGAAGTTCTTGACAAAATTATAATATAACAAAATCCCGTAATGCCGATGCATTACGGGATTTTCTAATCCAAGATGATTATTTAACTGTAACTGTTCCGTCGGGTTCAACGGTGATTTCCATTCCGTCCTTAACATAGTCAAGGAATTCCTGGCCAAGACAGTCAACTGTGATTGCGGGGCTGTCTGTCCAGACAGCGGCAAGAACAGCACCTGCAGCAGCAAGTGAGTCAATATGCTCTGAGAAAAGCATACAAGCGGGGTTTCTCTTCATTACGTTTGCGCAGTAAAGAACCATACCGCCGGTTGTCGAACCGATTGTCTGTGGCAGGCAAAGTGCAGTGCCGACCATGGGCTTTCCGTAAAGATCGGTGTTGTTCTGGTCACCGCATTTAGCTTCTTTGTCGCCAAACTGAAGGCTGTTCTGGAAAGAGGCAAGTGTGTTGAATCCGCCGTGGGAAACAAGTGCTTTAGCTGTGCAGGAACCTGCAACAACGGGGCGTCCTTTGAACTGTTTCATCTTACTTTGCCTCCTTTGTGATGATGTCAAGAATCTCGTCACTTGTGTAGTAACGTGATGTTGTGTATGTTCTGAGCTTGTTTGAGTTTGTGATGACGGGCATCTTCTTGCAAAGCGGGTTATTCATATACATAAGCGGGCAGATGTAGCTGAGGACGACGCCTGTTGCCTTAAGTTTTGCAGCATAAGCAGTTTTGTTGAATTCCTCAACAACAGCAGGTGCGGCAGTGAAAACGGTGGGAACGGAAACTTTCTTAAGACCGTTCTTCTTAAGACCGTCAGCAACCTTATCAGTCCACTCGATAAGCTGTGCGTGTGAAAGGTGAGGACAACCGATGAAGCAAAGCTTGGGTTTGGCATCTTTATTCTTCCACATAACGGGGTAGTTTGCCTGAACTCTTGCAAGTTCTGCATCGTCAATTACATAAACCTTTGCGTTTTCAACAATAAGGTTTTCGCCCTGCTCAACAGCTTCAGGAGTAAGGTTTTCGATGTGATAAAGACCAACCGCACCGTTTGAAGCGGTTGCGGCACCGAAATCCTTGAGATATGCCTTGGTGTCGCCATCAAGCTCTGTGCCGATCCACTTATCAAGACCTTTGACAAAGGGAACGTCTTCCATAACCTTCATACCGATTGCAGAACCGAGAATCTGAGCTTCGGGCTTCTTTGTTGTTTTAACTTCAACAATCCAGGTTGCCTTTCTGCCTTCGTCAGTAACAAGTCCGAAATAAGGAACTCTGCCTACAATTGAACCGAAAAGCTCAATAATACCGGAGTTTCTGTTGCAGCGAGCGCCGAGAACGGAGTTAGCATAAACAACAGCGGATGACTCTGCCCATGAAAGAACTTCACCCTTCTTGGGGATGTTGCCGACTTCGTCCATATAGCAGGTGCAGGTGTATGATTTGCTGTCAACAAGACCAAGCTTTGAAAGCTGGGCATCGTAGCTGTCCTGCATTGAATACATAAACTTATTGAAAATCAGCTTCTGAAGGAAGTTTGCGCGAACATTGGGATCAAGGGGCTTAGGGTCGACAGAAAATTTCTGACCCGAAAGTGCACCGCCGCTGATAAGCTGATCCATAAGGTCATAAACAGGTTTCATAACCTTAAGGCCGAAACTTGTAACAAGGTGACCCATTTTGCTTTCAACAGGAACCATTTTTGTTGCGTCGAAGGCCTCACCGTAAAGAACAAGAGTCTTCATAACTTTTGCCATTGCTTCGCCCTTGGAGCCGTTGAGAATATCAAGCTCTTCCTGGGTAAGCTGCATTTTGTAATCCATAATTACTCATCCTTTCTGAATTGTTAAAGTGAATGTGCAATTAAAAAACTGAACATTTTTATTTTAACAAGTTCTTATCTTTTTTTCAAGTATATATTAAATTTTTTGACATAAAAAACAAAGAAATACCCGTTGTTTTTACACAACGGGCATTTACAATACTTAATTGTTATTAAATAATTCTTTAGCACTTGTTGCAAGACCTGCAAAGCTCTGAATATCACTGGGAACAATGATTTTTGTTGCTTTGCCGTCAGCGGCTTTTTCAAAAGCTTCAAGGCTCTTAAGTGAAAGATATCCCTGACCGGGAGCCGCAGAATTGATAAGTTCAATCGCCTTGGCACGGGCCTCCTCAACGCGCATGATAGCTTCAGCTTCACCCTCTGCTTCACGGATTTTTGATTCTTTAACTGCCTCGGCGCGCAGAATTGCGGATTGTTTTTCAGCCTCTGCAGCAAGAATCTGGCTTTCTTTCAGACCTTCTGCAACAAGAACTTTACTTGCCTTTTCGCCCTCTGCAGTAAGGATAGCCTCACGGCGCTGACGTTCGGCCTTCATCTGTTTTTCCATTGCATCCTGAATTTCACGGGGGGGAAGAATATTTTTAAGTTCAACGCGGTTTACCTTAATGCCCCACGCATCGGTTGCTTCATCAAGAATACCTCTGATTTTTGCATTGATAACATCACGTGAAGTGAGTGTGTTGTCAAGCTCCATCTCACCGATGATATTACGAAGTGTTGTTGCGCTGAGGTTTTCAATTGCAGAAAGCGGTCTCTCAACACCGTAAGCGTAAAGCTTGGGATCGGTAATCTGGAAGAAAACAACCGTGTCAATCTGCATTGTTACGTTATCTTTTGTAATAACGGGCTGGGGCGGAAAATCAACAACCTGCTCTTTTAAAGAAACGTTCTTTGCAATTCTTTCAATGAAGGGAATTTTAACGTGAATACCCGTCTGCCAAGTTGTGTTATAAGCGCCCAGACGCTCAATAACATAAGCCCTTGACTGGGGAACGATTTTTACATTGAGAACGACGATTAAAATTGCAAGAACCGCAAGAACAACAAGGACAATACCTAAAATTCCAAATTCCATAACTTACCTCCTGAAATATGTAGTTTAATTACTTAACAATAAGCTTGACACCGTCAATTTTTTCAATTGTAACGGTCTGGCCGACCTCAAAATCAGTTCCGTCAGAAGAACGTGCGGACCACACACTGCCGTCAACCTTAACCTGACCCTTAGCCTCAAGATTAACAATCGCTTCAGTCACAACAGCGGTTTTACCGATATAACGGTCAGCATTTGTGGGCTGAACGTGCTTTGCGGCAAACTTTTTGGCAATGGGGCGCGTTACAAAAAGCGCAATTACGGAAACGGCAATAAAAATCACCCATTGAAGCCAGATGTCTGCACCGAGAAGCTTTGAAAACAGCGCAACCAATGAGCCGGCGGCAATCCAGACAGTAACAAGCTGTGGAGTTACCGCTTCAATTACAACGAGAATAACGGTAAGTGCAATCCAAAAAATCAACCAAAAATCGGGCAAAAAAGCCACCTCCTTTTATTTTTACAGTCATCGACTGTTTCTGATAAGATTATAACACAAATATTTCAAAAAATCAAAAAATATTTTTTGGGTTCAATTCCTCAAATTGCAGAAGGTCAAAAATTTTGCAGCGAATTTCTGAAATTGTCTGTTGAAACGTATCAAATTCACCGTTTTTTGCAAAAATCAGCAACATTTCCACCGATTGATCTGTGTCTTCAAACACATCGGTGGGCAGAAAGCAGGCAAAAAACACTTTCGAATCTTTCCACAAATCAGAAAAGCTCTGCGCATTTCTCAAAATTTCTGACGGGTTTTCTTTAAAGGTTTGCGACAAATTATCAATAGATTCTATTAAATCATTAACTTTATTCAGATAAACACGGTTAATAACAAAAGCCGCAAAAAATACAACAATAATTATAAATACCGAGATATAAAAACGTTTAATTTTTATCACTCCTTGTCAATAATATTAATATTACAGCTCTCGTCAACGGTCATAATAAAAATATCTTCAATTTTTCGCATATTCTTTTCAGCAAAAAACTTTACATCACTTTCAGAAACCTTCGAATCTTTAATGCCCTGCGGCTCAATTTCACCGTCACAAATCACAACAACAGGATATTTATCATCTGAGCCGTCTGTTTTTTTCTGCAAAACGCTCAATTTTCCGTTTGTTTCAAGTATTGCATAGTAGACCTGCGAAATGTCAAATACATTATTTTGTCTCAATGCAGTTAAAAGGTCATCGAGTGAAATTCTTAATTTGCGCAAGGCTCTCTGGTCAACCACGCCTTCTTTTATAACAATAACGCTGTGTCCCTGCAACAATGTACGGTATCTGTTGGATTTAAGGCTGATTACGGAGTTTATAATTTCATATGAGGCAAGAAGCGTTGCGGCAAAAATTGAATTAATAAGAGGTATCTCATTGTTTTCGAGGGGCACGGCGGCAATTTCAGACAGCAGAATTGTTATAACCAGTTCAACAGGCTGCATTTCGCCAACCTGCCTTTTGCCCATAAACCGCATTATGAGCACAATAAAAACATATAAAACCGTGGCTCTGATAATTGTAATGAACACATCTTTCACCTCAAAGATATCTTTTCACAGACACGGTTAAATATTAGCGATTGAATTGACTTATAATTAAAGTGTGTGTATAATATTTTTGAAATAAAAATTTTAAGGATTTAATATGAAGCACTACATTGGAATTGACATCGGCGGCACAAAATGTGCTGTTGTAATCTGTGCGGCTGACAGTGATATTATAATAGACAAAATCTCCTTTCCAACCGAAAGCTCACGCGGTTGGAGAGCGATTATTTCTCAGATAATCGAAACCGTTAATACAATTTTACGAAACAACAGCATTGAAAATTCCGACATAATCAGTGCGGGCATCAGTTGCGGAGGTCCGCTTGACAGCAAAAGCGGAGTAATAAAATGTCCGCCGAATCTGCCCGACTGGGACAATGTGCCTATAACCGACATAATAAGTGACACTTTCGGTTTTCCGGTTCTTTTACAGAACGATGCAAACGCCTGCGCTCTCGCAGAATGGAAATTCGGTGCAGGAAAAGGTCTGAAAAATATGATTTTTCTTACTTTCGGTACCGGCATGGGCGCCGGCCTTATTCTTGACGGAAAGCTTTACAGCGGTACAAATGATATGGCAGGTGAAGTCGGACATATTCGCCTTGCACCGTCCGGACCGCTCGGTTACGGCAAAAGCGGTTCTTTCGAGGGTTTCTGCAGCGGCGGCGGTATTGCGGACTTTGCAAAAACAATCGGAGCTGAGCTTTTAAAAAAAGGAAAAGCCTGCTCTTTCTGTCAAAAAGAAGGCGACCTTGAATCCATAACCGCTAAAAGTGTTGCCGAAGCCGCCGTTGCCGGCGATGAAACTGCAATAAAGATTTATGAAACCTGCGGTGAAAGGTTAGGGGAGGGGTTAGCAATATTAATCGATATTCTCAACCCTGAAGCGATTGTTATCGGCAGTATATATGAACGCTCAGCTTCGTTACTGCGAGAAGGCATGAGTCGCACCGTTACCCGTGAATCGCTTGACATATCACGTAAGGTCTGCAAAATTCTGCCTGCCGCTCTCGGTGATAAAATCGGCGATTATGCCGCACTCGGTGTTGCAAAAACTTATGAGGGAGGTTTCCGGTAATGAGAAGCGTCGAAAAATTTTATATTGATTTGCTTAACCGCTATCCCGCCCTCAGCAACTGCGGTGAATTTATTGTATCAGCTTATGAAAAACTCGTTGCCTGCTACGAAAACGGCGGCAAACTTATGGTGTGCGGTAACGGCGGCAGTGCCGCTGATGCAGAGCACATTGTGGGTGAGCTTATGAAAGGTTTTCTTTTAAAGCGAGAAATGACCGATGAAGAAAAAATCGCTTTTGATCCGTCGCCCGACAGTGCCGACCTTACCTCAAATCTTCAGTGTGCCCTGCCGGCGATTTCTCTTTGCGGACATTCTGCACTTATGACTGCATATTCAAACGACGTGAAACCCGAGCTGATATTTGCTCAGCAGGTTTTCGGCTTCGGAAAAAAAGGTGACTGCCTTCTTGCCCTCAGCACCTCGGGCAATTCTGTAAATGTTGTTAATGCAGTGCGCACGTCAAAGAATCTGGGAATAACTACCCTTGCAATAACCGGTGAAAATGAAAGCAGATTAAGTGAGCTTTGCGATGTCTGTATCCGTTTGCCCTCAACCGAAACTTATATCGTTCAGGAATACACTTTGCCCGTCTACCATGCGCTGTGCGCAATGCTGGAATATACTTTTTTTGACAATTAACGGAGGTTATAAAAATGTCAGATGCTCTCAGAAATATCCCTCGTCCCGAGCACCCCAACCCTCAGTCAATGCGTGAAAATTGGCTAAACTTAAACGGAGAATGGGATTTTGAATTTGATTTCGGTAACAGCAAATATGATGCCGGAATCATTAACCGTGAAGATTGGGAAACAAAGATTCTTGTTCCTTTCTGCCCCGAAAGCAAGCTTTCAGGCATTGAACACACCGATTTCATTCCCGCCGTCTGGTACAGAAAAACCGTCAATCTTACAGAACAACAGCTCAGCGGAAGAACTTTTCTGAATTTCGGTGCCATTGACTATGAGGCAAAAATTTACGTTAACGGCAAAAAAGCAGGCACTCACAAAGGCGGTTATGCTTCATTTAAGCTCGACATTACCGATTATTTAAATGTCGGAGACAACACTATTATTGTTAACGCAGTTGACGATGTAAGAGATCCGCTTGTTCCTCGAGGCAAGCAGTGCCCCGACCTTAAGTCCCGCGGTTGCGATTACACAAGAACAACAGGTATCTGGCAGACTGTCTGGCTTGAGTTTGTTCCCGACACTTTTATCAAAAGCTTTAAAATTTATCCCGATTACATCAACGGCACTGTTACCGTTTCGGCTGTTGTTGAAGGTGAAGGTGATTTTACCGCAGTTGCTTCTTACGAAGGAAAACGGATGGGTATATTCACAAAAAAAGCCGAATCAACAGTTACAGGTGAAATTAAGCTTGATGAAATTCACCTTTGGGAAGTCGGCAACGGCAGACTTTACGACCTTGAACTTACCTTCGGAAATGACCGTATCCAAAGCTATTTCGGATTGCGCAATGTAAAGCTTGATGATTATAAATTCCTTATGAACGGAAAATCCGTTTTCCAACGTCTCGTGCTTGACCAGGGCTTCTATCCCGACGGTATTTACACCGCCCCCACGGATGAGGCGCTTAAGAAGGATATCGAACTTTCTCTTGCAGCCGGTTTTAACGGCGCAAGACTGCATCAGAAAGTTTTCGAAGAAAGATTCCTTTATCACTGTGACAAAATGGGCTACATAGTTTGGAGCGAATACGGTAACTGGGGACTTGACTGGTCCAATCCGTTTGCTCTTGAAGCAATTCTTCCCGAGTGGTGTGAGTGTGTTGAAAGAGATTTCAATCATCCCTCTATTATCGGTTGGTGTCCCTTCAACGAAACCTGGGACATTGACGGCAGAAAACAGTTTGATTTTGTTATCGCAACCGTTTATAAAGTTACAAAGCATATGGATAAAACACGCCCCTGCATTGACACAAGCGGTAATTTCCACACCATCACCGACATTTACGATGTTCACGATTATGAGCAGGATTATAAGATTTTTAAAGAAAACTATGACAAGCTTATGACCGAGGGCATACTTTTTGAAAGATTCCCCGACCGCCAGAATTACAGCGGTAAGGGATGCGCGTGGGTAAGCGAATACGGCGGATTACAGTGGTCAAGCGGTGACAGAGATGACGCTTGGGGTTACGGTAACGCCCCCAAAACCGAAGAAGAATTTATAGAAAGATATGCGGGTCTTACAAACGCTCTTCTTGACAATTACAGAATGTTCGGTTTCTGCTACACCCAGCTTTATGATATCGAGCAGGAACAGAACGGTTTCTACACCTATGACCGCACGCCCAAATTTGATATGAATATTTTCAAAGCAATCAACTCACGCAAGGCAGCTATCGAAGACTGAATAACGTAATATTTCAGCCCTTTCTGACATATCATTTATTGATAAACTCAGGGAGGGCTGATTTTTTTGAAGGGAATTGTCGAGGAAAGAGCGCTCGAGCTTGCGCGATATATTATTGAAAATAAAACGACTGTCAGGGCTGCGGCAGATAAATTCGGCGTTTCAAAATCAACAGTACATATGGATGTTGCAAACCGACTGGAAAAATTAAATCCTCAGCTTTATACAAAAGTTCGTGAGGTGCTTGAGGAAAATAAGGCTCAGCGACACATCAGAGGAGGTTTGGCAACCCGAGAAAAGTATCTCAAAGAGCAAGAATAAGTAAAAGTTTATTAGAAAAAATTGTTGAATTATGTATAATTATATGTTAGAATTTATCTGCATATTTTACGAAAGGGATGCTTAAAATGAAACAGTTAAAAATCGGCATCATCGGCGCAGGTCGCATCGGTTCATTGCACGCAAAATCAATAGCATATAATGTTCCCACTGCTACCGTTGTCGGTATTACTGATGTTATCAAATCAAACGCTGAAAAAGTAGCCGCTGAGCTCAATATTCCCAAGGTTTATGACGATTACAAGGCACTTCTTGCGGACAGCGAGGTTGAGGCAGTTCTTGTCTGCTCATCAACCGACACACACGCTGACATCGCCATTGAGGCAGCACAGGCCGGCAAACATGTTTTCTGTGAAAAGCCCGTTGACCTCACACCCGAAAAATGCCAGGCAGTTATTGACGCTGTTACTGAGGCCGGCGTAAAACTTCAGGTTGGTTTCAATCGCCGCTTTGACCACAACTTTGCAAATGTCAGAAAGATGGTCAATGACGGTAAAATCGGTGACGTTCATATCATCAAAATAACTTCAAGAGATCCCGCTCCGCCTCCGGCAGAATATTCTGCAGTCAGCGGCGGTATGTTTCTCGATATGACCATTCACGATTTCGATATGGCAAGCTTCCTTGCGGGCAGCGAAATCACTGAGGTTTATGCAAACGCAACTTGCCTTGTTGACCCCGCAATCGGTCAGGCGGGTGACGTTGATACCGCAGTTATCAGCCTTAAATTTGCAAACGGTGCCGTCGGTGTTATCGACAATTCGCGCCGCGCCGCTTACGGTTATGACCAGAGAATTGAAGTTTTCGGAAGCAAAGGTGCTGCAGTTGCCGCCAACGACACTCCCACAAACGTAACCTTTATGGGCGAAGACGGTGTTGTTGCCGACAAACCGCTTTATTTCTTCCTTGAAAGATATATGCAATCTTTCCGTGACGAAATGCTTCAGTTTGTTGACGCCGTGCTCAATGACAAAGACACCCCCACAACAGGCATTGACGGTCTTAATGCAATTCTCGTTGCTCTTGCCACTAAAAAATCCGTTGCCGAGGGCAGACCCGTACTTGTTTGCGAGGAATATTAAAATAACAACAACGGCCGTATTACCCGATTTTTCCTTATAGAGGTCGGACAATACGGCTGACATTTTAGGTGAATAATTATGGAAAAAATTTTTGAAACAATAAAAAAAGTCGTAACCGGCAAAGCTTTTAAAGTCACAATAAAAACTCTTATGATAACCCTTGCTTCAATTCTTGCGGTTTTAATTGTTTTTATCGGCGGCACATACATACTTACAAGCATTGACAAAGAAGCTGTTGAATACAGCGGCACGGGCTACAACCCCGGTATTGCAATTGATGGCAGGGCTGATGTTTCCGCGCACCGTTCAGGAGCAGATATTTATCCCGAAAACACTCTTGAAGCTTTTATCAATTGCGTAAACAGCAACACATTCAATACTGATATTTTTGAATTTGACTTGCACATAACCGCTGACGGAGTGCTCATTCTTCTGCACGACAGCACACTTGACAGAACAACCGATGCCGTTGAATATTTCGGCGAAAAAAATGTTCTTCCGTCAGAAAAAACTTATGCTGAACTTCGCCAGCTTAATTTCGGTGAAAATTTTAAAAATTTAAACGGTGAATATCCTTATCGCGGTCTTCGCGGCGACGAAATTCCCGGCACTCTGCGTGTTGTTTCTCTTGACGCCGTCCTGAGCTTCCTTGAAGAAAAAGGTAACTATCAGTATATCATTGAAATCAAGGATTCCGGCGAGCTTGGTTGTCAGGCGGCTCAAACACTCTATGAAACTCTTATCAAGTACGACATTCTTGACAAAGTATTTGTCGGCACATTCAACGGCGATGTGACGAAATATATTGACGAAAATCTTAACGGTATGTTGCGTTCCGCTTCTATTAAAGAGGTTATCGTTTTCTACACTGCCTGCGCACTCAACCTTGACCTTGAAGAAGATTTCTTTGATTACGTTGCTTTACAGATTCCTCACGACGGATTTGTCGTTTTCAACCTCGACTCACAGAGAATAATCGACTACGCGCACCGCTACAACATTGCCGTTCAGTATTGGACAGTAAATGACCCGGATAAGATTAAGATGCTCAACGATATGGGTGCTGATGCCATAATTTCCGACAATCCTGAAATGGCCTACGAGCTTATCAACGGCTAATAAGTTCTGGTATAACTGTTATAATCGTCTTTCTCTCTTAAAGTTAATTCAGACTCTGTTTCGGGGGCCGATAAACGGTTAAAAACCGTTAAATCGGCTCCCGCTTCATTTATCTGAAAAGTGTATTCATAATAAACCGATGCATATTTTTCCAAGGCAACCGAAGGTAGTGGCTTATCAAGCATTTTAAGATCTTTTATAATATTGGTGATGTTTTCCTTCTCGTTGGTACAAAACACATTCAGTGAAGATTCAGCGGCCAGTATGAATGAATTAAAAGCGTCTTTTTTCAAACCGGCCACAGTTACCGAACACCCGATAATTTCAAGTGAATTTTCACCGTGGAAAAGAGTAATAAGAATTTCATTGTTTTGTTTATCTTTCAGAAACAGCATTGACGAGTTCCCGTTTGTCATAATTTCTTCGGAAACTAAAAATTCACTTTGCGATTGTTTAAAATTCTGTGCAAAACCAAAGGGATCAAAACTTTTCTGTTTGCTGCAACCTGTCAATAAAATTATTACAATTGATAACAGCACCGCCGAATATCTTTTCACAACAGTTCACCTCATTGAAATATATTCAGCGCAAAAACAAATAATGTAAAAAAGCGTACACTTTCTGAAAACAGAAAGTGTACGCTTAATTTTATCTCTCTTCTCGGAAATATGACAAACCAAGACTTGCAGGAGGCTGATTCTCTTTTTTCTGACGAATACTGATAACAACAAGAACAAGAATTGTAACAACATAAGGTGTCATTTTTATAAGCTCTTGTTGCTCAAACGAAAGATTCTGAATGTAGTTGTAAGCAATCAGTAATCCGCCGAAAAGAATCGAACCGACAATGCTTAAATCGGGTTTCCATACAGCGAAAATAACAAGTGCAATCGCAAGCCAGCCTCTGTCGCCGAAAGCGTCGTTAGACCAAATACCGTCAGCATAATCCATTACATAATAAAGTCCTCCGAGACCTGCTATAACACTGCCGATGCAGGTTGAGACATATTTATATCTGTCAACATTAATGCCGGCAGCATCAGCTGTTGCGGGATTTTCACCGATTGAACGTAAATGAAGACCGACTCTTGTTTTCTTAAGAATAATTGCCGCAACAACCGCAATAACAATCGAAGCATAAGCAAGAAAACTGTAAGACAGGAACAATTCTCCAAACCAGCCGAGTTTATCGGCAAAGGGGATGGGAGTTTTAAAGCAACGGCTTGTCTGTGTAAGAGCGATTGAGGGAAGCTCACTGTCAACAAGTTTAATAAGAGACCCGCCAAAGAAATTGCCGAAACCGACACCGAATGTTGTCAGGGCAAGGCCGGTAACATTCTGATTTGCGTGAAGCGTAACTGTAAGAACACAGTAAATAAGACCCATAACGAGAGAACCGAGAACAGACGAAAGCAAGGGAATTATTACCGCAAGAACGGGATTTACAGTTTCAACAGAGCCTTCATAAGCAAATGCACCGATAACACCCGAAATTGCCCCGACATACATAATGCCCGGAATACCGAGGTTAAGATGGCCGCCCTTTTCCGTGATAATTTCACCGGTTGAACCAAAAAGGAGGGGAACACCTTGCATAACAGCACGTTGAATAAAAGCAATAATCATTTATTCTTTGCCTCCTTTTCGCGGAATTTTACGGAGTAATTAATAAAAAACTCGCAACCGATAATAAAGAAGATAATGATACCTGTAATAATATCGGAAAAAGAATCGTTAAGTCCGTAAGCAGATGAAATTTCAATTGCACCTTTTTCAAGGAAAACAATGAGCAATGCTGTGAAAATCATATATATCGGATTAAATTTTGCAAGCCAGGAAACCATAATTGCCGTAAAGCCGCGGTTGTCGATTGTATCTCTTGTAATCGTGTGGTCAGTGCCCGAAACAAGCAAAAGACCTGCAATACCGCAAATGGCACCGGATAAAATCATTGTGCGGATAATAACTTTTTTAACATTAATGCCGATATACCGTGCGGTATTTTCGCTTTCACCGACAACGGCAATTTCGTAGCCATGTTTGCTGTATTTAAGATAAATAAACATTGCGGCTGTAAGAACAGCAACAATAAGAATATTTATAACATATCGCTGTCCGAAAAGTTCAGGTAACCAGCCGGCTCTTGTTGCACTGTTGATAACGCCGATGTGTCCCGAGCCTTTTGGGACCGAATATTTATAACAGAAGAAAGAAACAAGCTGCATTGCAATATAGTTCATCATAAGTGTGAACAGTGTTTCGTTGGTGTTCCAATATGCTTTAAAGAACGCAGGAATAACACCCCATACCGCACCCGCAACAACGCTGGCAACAATCATAACGGGGAAAAGCACCGCGGGGGGAAGGGAGTCACCGAAGAAAATCATACACATTGCAGTTGCAAGACCGCCCATCAAAGCCTGACCTTCCGCGCCGATGTTCCAGAATTTCATTTTGAAAGCAGGTGTAACGGCAAGCGAAACGCAAAGAAGCATTGCTGTACCCTGAAGAAGCATCCACCTTCTTCTTTCTGTGCCGAGAGCACCGTCAATCATTGAACCGTAAACACTGACAGGATTTTCACCGGTAAGAAAATAAGTAACAAAACCGGCAACAATCAGCGCAACGGCAATTGCCGCAATACGGATCCCCATTGACATCCAGACAGGCAGAGCAGCGCGTTTTACTATGTGAAAAAGTGGTTCACGTACAGTATGCTTACTCATTGGCTTCACCTCCGTCTGTCTTGGTCATAAGCAGACCGATTTCTTCTTTTGTTGTATTTCTTGCATCAACAACACCGGTAATTTTACCGGAATTGATAACCATAATTCTGTCGCAAAGATCAATCAGAACGTCCAGGTCTTCACCGACAAAAATGATTGCAACGCCGCCTTCTTTCTGCTTGTTAAGCAGATTGTAAATGAGATAGGATGAGTTAATATCAAGACCTCTGACGGGGTAAGCAACCATAAGCACGGAAGGGGAGGCAGCAATTTCTCTGCCGACAAGTACCTTCTGAACATTACCGCCGGAAAGGCGACGCACGGGAGTTTTTGCACTGGGTGTAACAACCTCAAGATCCTCGATAATCTTCTTTGCAAGATCCTTGGGTTTTTTGCGCTCAAGAAAAGCTGTTTTACCGCGTCGATAGCTTCTGAGCATCATATTCTCAACAATATCCATATTACCGACAAGACCCATACCCAGTCTGTCCTCGGGAACAAAGGAAAGGCGAACACCGAGTTCACGTATTTTCATCGGGGTTTTATCTCGAAGATTTTCAATTTTACCGTTTTGCGGATTATGGTAAAGAATTTCACCGTCATTAAGCTTTTGCAGACCTGCAATTGATTCAAGCAATTCACGCTGACCGCTGCCTGCAATACCTGCAATGCCGAGAATTTCACCCGAACGTGCGGTAAATGAAATATTGTTGAGAAGCTTTGCACCCTCACGACTTATGCAGGAAATATTTTTAACCTCAAGCCTGTCCTGCTTATCCTCAATGCTTGTTCTTTCAATGTTAAGGTCAATCTTTTTGCCTACCATCATTTCAGTAAGCTCTGATTCATTTGTTTCGGCTGTGTTTACTGTTCCGATATATTCGCCTTTGCGAAGAACGGCAACCTTATCGGAAAGGGAAAGAACCTCGTGCAGTTTGTGGGTAATAATAATGATAGACTTACCGTCATCACGCATACGGCGCAAAATATCAAAAAGTTTTCGTGTTTCCTGAGGAGTAAGAACTGCAGTCGGCTCATCAAGAATAAGAATATCCGCGCCTCTGTAAAGCACCTTGATGATTTCGACGGTCTGCTTTTCAGAAACGGACATTTCGTGAATTTTTTTGTTTGGGTCAAGCTCAAAACCGTACTGTTCGCTGATGGCTTTGATTTTTGCCGCAGAATTTTTAAGGCTGAATCTGCCGTCATCCTCAAGACCGAGAACTATATTTTCGGCAGCAGAAAAAACATCAACAAGCTTGAAGTGCTGATGAATCATACCGATTTTATATTTGAAAGAGTCCTTGGGGGAACGGATAACCACCTCGTTGCCGTCAATGAAGATCTGACCGTGGTCGGGAAAATAAATACCTGAAATCATATTCATCAGGGTCGTTTTTCCGCTGCCGTTTTCTCCGAGAATTGAAAGAATTTCACCGCGGTTAACAGTCAGACAAACATCTTTGTTGGCAACAACACTGCCGAATGTTTTGGTTATGTTCCTGAGTTCAATTGCAGGTGTGTCCAAAATAGTTCCTCCTATTTAAATTCTCAAAAGTCCACTGTGAGAACACATCAGACTTTTCAAAACTTAAACTCAAAGAGGGAATAGGCGGAGCTGAAAAGCTCCGCCTATATTTTAAAAACTCAGAATGCTGTGTTGAGAAGTGTAATGCCGTCAATCTGAACATCAAAGTAAGGAGCTGAGCGCTTCTCTGACTCGTGGAAATAGCCGTCATAAACAACTTCGGTGTCCTTTTCATAGTTAGCATCTGTATCAACGTCTGCCACATAGGAATCAAGTGCTTTACCGCCGACTGTGATAAAGCCTTCTTTAGCGGTATCAAATACGTGAAGAGTACCTGCAACGAAAGCAGCCTTAGCTTCTTCAATTGCTTCAACTGTGCCCTTTGCGGCAACAGCTGTGTTAACATCGGTAAGAACAACAGCGCCGTTAGCGATTGTGCCTGTCCAGTCAGCAGCAATATCTTCGCCCTTCTGTACGCACTCAATCATATATTTCATATAGGGTGTCCAGTCAATTCTGGAAGAAACGATAAAGGTTTTGGGGCAAGCGGAAATTGTGCTGCCGTTGTAGGAAACATTGGGGATACCTGCGGTTTCACAAGCAGTGGGAGCACCCATTGAGTCGGCGTGCTGGCTGATAAGCTTACAGCCGTTGTTGATGAGCATTGTTGCAGCTTCCTTTTCCTTTGCCTCGTCATACCATGAGCCGGTAAACTGAACTTCCATTGTGACTGTGGGGCAAACTGACTTTGCGCCAAGGTAGAAGGATGTGTAACCGGAAACAACCTCAGCATAAGTGTAAGCGCCGACATAACCCATCTTTGCTTCTTCGGCGGTGAACTGACCTGCCTCAATCATTTCGTTGAGCTTAAGACCTGCGGCAATACCTGCAAGGTAACGACCTTCATAAATGGAAGCAAAAGCGTTGTTGAAGTTCTCAAGGCCCTCGGTATGTGCCTTTGTGCCGGTTGCGTGGCAGAACTGAACGTCGGGATAAGCTTTTGCAGCCTCAATCATATAATCCTCGTGGCCGAAACTGTCAGCAAAAATGATGTTGCAGCCCTGGTCAACAAGGTCCTCAGCAGCTTCGAAACAAGCGTTGCTTTCGTCAATGTTCTTCTTCATAACATACTCAACGCCAAGGTCTTCACAAGCGGCAACAGCGGCATTGATGAAGTTAAGGTCATAGGTTGAGTTTTCATCGTGAAGGAAGATGAAGCCGACTTTAACATCAGGCTTTTCGTTAACGTCTTCGCCGTTGTTGGAGCAGGCGGCAAAGCCGAAAACAAGAGAAAGAGCGAGGAGAATTGCGAGAATTTTTGAGAACTTTTTCATTTGCTTTTGACCTCCAAAAGTTTTTATTTATCTAAAAATGACTTTGCCGTCATTTATAGATTCAATAATTGCAAGTGACTCTACACGGTAACCGGCAGAGCGCAACATTTTACCGCCGGGCTGAAAACCTTTTTCAATGACAATACCGACACCTTCAACGGTGGCACCTGCCTGCTTGATAATATCCGCAAGACCCAGCACAGCTTTTCCGTTTGCAAGAAAATCGTCAATAATCAAAACATTATCGTCAGCGTTAAGGTAATCTTTTGAAACACCGATAATAGTGGAAGTGCCTTTTGTGAAAGAGAAGACCTCGGCGGTGTAAAGATTGTCGCCGACATTGCGATGAGCGCCTTTTTTTGCAAAAAGAACGGGAACATTAAAATATTGGGCAACGATGCAGGCAATTCCGATACCAGAAGCCTCAATCGTAAGAATTTTGGTGATTTTTTCCGAACTGAAAATACGACGAAATTCTTTTCCGATTTCATTAAGAAGGTCAATGTCAATCTGGTGATTTAAAAACATATCAACTTTAACAATATCGTCACCGATTACCTGACCCTGCTGAACAATTCTTTCCTCAAGCAATTTCATATGCTCACATCCACAAAAATTTATAAATACATTATATTTCAATTTATTTTAAAAATCAAGTTTAATTTACAAAATGAATGGATATTATACATTGAAAAACATAAAAGAAAACCCTCGTTTGTAAAAACAAACGAGGGTTTGGAGCTGCTAACCAGATTCGAACTGGTGACCTCATCCTTACCAAGGATGTGCTCTGCCTCCTGAGCCATAGCAGCAAAATGGCGACCCGGAACGGGCTCGAACCGTCGACCTCTAGCGTGACAGGCTAGCGTTCTAACCAACTGAACTACCGGGCCATATCGTTCACCTCAGGTGAACGAATGATATATTAACACAATGTTTGCGTTTTTGCAAGTCTTTTTTTGAATTTTTTTGGCCAATAATGAATTTTTTAAAAATATCTCAACAACATTAAATATATTTGTTGATAAACTCTTCAACCGTTGACCAATAAAGTTCGGGGTTAAGAACTGCAGACACAGCGTGAAGTGCGCCGCCGACGATAAGCTTTTGTTTTTCGCAGGATGCCGCCTCATAAATCGGGTGAAGCATCCAGAAAGGAACAAAATCATCACGGTCACCGTGAATAAACAGGGTAGGAGTTGCGGATTTTTTTACCTGACTGAGCGGAGAAGCTTTCTTAAAATCAAACTTCGCAAGAATTTTTGAAACCGTATTTGCCGCATTAAGAAACGGAAACGGTGTGAGATTATACTGTTCTCTTACCTGAACGCTGAAAACATCCATAACCGAGGTATATCCGCAGTCCGCAACAGCGCATTTTACATTTTGAGGAAGGCTTTCACCCGTAACATTCATTACGGTGGCACTGCCCATTGAAACTCCGTGCAAAACAATTTTTGCGTTGGGATTATAAGCGACGATGTATTTTATCCAATCAATAACATCAAGACGGTCAAGCCAACCCATCGTGCAATACTTATGCTCACTTTTGCCGTGTGCACGCATAGCCGGCAAAAGAACATTGTAACCCATATTGGCAAATCTTCTTGCATAAAGTGCCATATCACGCGGCGACGATGTGTAACCGTGGCAAACAACCGCATAAACATCACTTTGTCTGTCAATGAAACCGCAGTATATGCGCTCACCGCTTCTTGAATTAATAACAATATCTTTTGCATTGTTATCAAACCATTCACGGCAACCGTGACACTCGTCACAATTTTTGTAAAGTTCAATAACCTCGGGATCGGTTTCAGGATTCTTTCGAGCGTTGTCCACTGCGCGCCTTGTAAGAGTTCTGTCAAACAAAACCTTACCCACCGCGCCGTAAAGAACACCTGCACCGACAGCAAGCGAAGAAGCGGCAATAAGTATTTTTTTGCATTTCATAGAAAACACCGTCAATTTTTATGTCTTTGAATTTTCATTGTCGTGTTCTTAACAAATTCTGTCTTGTTGATTGAGAATTCGGTAATTTTTTTATAAGAGGGAACACTTTCGTTAACCTCTTTGATAACACCTTTGAAAACCTCGTAAACTTCCTCGTCGGTAATTTCATCTTTAAGACCTTTGCCAAGGAAGGGTCTGACTTCTTCCAGGTTGGGGAAAATCTTGGCTTTAACAACAAGCTCACCTTTTGCATTGTTGTCGCCGTAAACAAGGCATTCACCGACAAGCTTGCTGCGTGAAATATGATACTCAAGCTCTTCAGGGAAAATATTTTTACCGTTGCTTGTAACAATAACATTCTTACTTCTGCCCGAAATGTAGAAACGACCCTTTTTATCAACACGACCGATGTCGCCGGTGTGAAGGAAACCGTCTTTGTCAATAACATTTGCTGTTTCCTCAGGATTGTTATAATAGCCAAGCATTACCATGGGACCGCGTACGCAAATTTCGCCGTTGCCGTCTTCGTCGGGATGCTCAATTTTGCACTCAACCTCAGGCAGGGGAACACCGATTGACTCAGCAAGATGCAATCTGTCGTGGTTACAAATAGCAAGGGGCGCACACTCGGTAAGACCGTAGCCGAAAATTATCTGAATTCCGAAAGCCTCAAAATCCTTAAGAATCTGGGGATCAATGGGTGCGGCACCGCAGATGATAAGGCGCATATTACCGCCGAAAGTGTCGATGATTTCTTTGAAAAATACCTTTTTGAAATCAAGGCCGACATAAGATCCGAGTTTCTGGATTGTTCTGCCGATTTTAAACATCAGCATACCGTGGGGTTTTGCGGCGATTGCCTTGTAGAGCTTTCTGTGGATGGTTTCAAGCAGAAGAGGAACGCTGACGAAAACAGAGGGGTTAAACTCCTTCATATTCTGAAGAACATATTTGAAACCCTCGCAGAACGTAACCTTTGCTCCGCAATAAGATGCAAAGAAAAGGATAATTGTGCTTTCATATGTGTGATGAAGCGGAAGCATTGAGATGCCGCAGTCTTCGGGATAAATTTTGATTACCTGCATTGCAAGCATAACCTCTGAGCAGAAGTTGCGGTGGCAAAGCATAACACCCTTGGAAGCACCGGTTGTGCCGGATGTGAAGAGAAGCGAGCACATTTCCTCGGGATTAATTTCAGCATCAAGGAATTTTCTGTCACCGTTTGCAAGCAACTCTTTACCCTTGGCAATAAGGTCAGTATAAAGAAGTGTGCCCTCAGGTGCAGTGCCGCGACGGTAGGGGAACTGAACAATAACAAGGTCTTTTTTAAGCTTTTCGGGATACTCCTGAAGTTTCTTTGCAAAATACTGGTCACAGAAAATAAGCTTAACATCAGCCGCATTAAGAATACCGTTGATATCTTCAAAAAGAAGTTCTTTATCAATTGGAACGATAACACCCGTGCCGTTAACAACAGCGTGATAAGTGACGCACCATTCATAACGGTTTTCGGCAGCAACGGCAATTTTGCAGCCTTTATAGCCCATATCTACAAGAGCTGTACCGAGGCAATTGATATCATCCTGATATTCCTTATAGGTAACAAAGTAATGTTCCTTATTGTTATTTTTAATTTCAAATGCGGGTCTGTCACCGTAAAGTTCAGCTGCCTGTCTGATGTTATCGCGAAGATCAGTGATTTTTCGTGACTTATAAAAAGGTTTGGTCATTATCATATCTTTTTCCTCTTTCAAAACGTAATTTGAAACAAAAGAATATTATCATCACTTCATGTGAAATTCAAGTTATTTTATTAAAATTAAGCTACATTTAGTATAAATTAAGAAAATCTTAATATTTTTGTTTCCATATCTTGTAAAAGCAAAAAAACGGACACGCAAAAGCGTGTCCGTAAAAAAGCAAACCGTTAAATTAAATCAAACATTCTTTTAAGATTATCAAGGCCGATTTCAATTGCCTTGACACAAGGCTCCATGCCTTCAAATTCAATGCTTACAAAGCCGTCATATCCGCTGTTTTTAAGAACTGAGAGGCACTGTAAAACGGGAATGTCGCCCTGACCGATAATGGTACCTTTCAGATAATTGCCGCCGCGGCTCTTAAAGAACCCGGCACCCGGATTAAATCCGTTACCGTCTTTGATAACAAAATCTTTGACATGCACATGTTTTGCAAAAGGTGCAAGTCGACCGACAGCAGGTCCCGACGGGTCATCTGCGCAAGCAAAATTGCCGACATCAATGAGAATGCCGAAATTTTCATCGGAAACGCCGGTTACAAGCTTTTCAACACGGCAACTGTCCTGACAGAAAAAGCCGTGATTTTCAACACTTGTTGCAACACCTTTTGTTTTAGCATATTCGGTGACACCTTTGCAACCTTTTACAAGAGTCGGCAGGGCATTATCAAAACTCATTGTTTTACGTCTGTCATCCCTGTATCCCCCTGTCGCATCGTGTCGCATTGTTTTTGCACCGAGAAGACTTGCGATGTCAACCTGAGAATAAAGACGTTCAATTTCCTGTTCAACGCTTTCAGCGTTCAAAAAATCTGCACCGATTGCATAGTTGACAATCGGTAACCCGAGCTTTTCGCTTTCTTCACGCAAAAGAGAAGCGAAATCTTTAACACTGAGACCGTCAATCGGGTTAAGGTCGGTAAATTCAATGGCATCAAATCCCATTTCTTTAGCCTTTGCCATAACTGAAAGTTGATTGAATTCACCTGCGCCCATTGCCTGAGAAAAGCTGTAACTGCTGACACAAGTTTTCATTAGAATTACTCCTTAACCGAGATTTTTAAGAAAATCAACTGCCGCCGCTATATCTTTTTCGGGGTTGTCGCCGACTTCTCTCTCAATTGTCAGGAAACCTTTGTAACCGATATCTTCAAGCGCGTCAAGATAAGCAGGGAAGGGGACACTGCCCTCACCGAGCGGCACCTCAAGGAAAGACGGACCCGTAACAATGGGATCGCTTATTACACCGTAAACAATTTCGGGGTCTTTATAGAAAAGCTGTTTGCCGTCTTTAGCATGGGTATGTACAATATAATCCTTTAAATTATAAACAGCATCAACGGGATTGTCACCGGTTACCATTACAAGGTTTGCGGGGTCAAGGTTAACGCTGACGCCCTTTGAATCAAGGGAATCAAGGAAAGCCTTTAATGCTGCAGAGGTTTCGGGACCGGTTTCAACCGCAAATTTTGCATCCACCTCATCGGCAAACTCGGCGAGTTCGCGGCACGCTTCCTGCATAACTTTATATCTGTCGTGGTTGGGGTCTGCAGGAACAACACCGATGTGAGTTGTAACAATGTTTGTGTTAAGTTCCTTGGCAAGTTCAAGAATTCTCTTTGACTTTTCAATTTTCGCTTTATTAAGTTCTTTATTACCGAATCCGCCGCCGAGATCGCCACAAAGAGCGGAAATAACAAGACCGTTATCAGCAACAAGTGCGCGGAAATCCGCTCTTGCCTGAGCGTTCATATTTTCAGGTGCCATTTCACCCGAGGTTGCATAAACCTGAATACCGTTTGCACCGACAGCCGCAGCTTTTTTCACAGCGGTAGTAATATCGGTACGGAAACTGTTGACAATGACACCAATCGGAAATCTGCCCATAATAAACACCTCGTAAAAATTTATTTGCAACTTCATCATATCAAAACAAATAAATTTTGGCAAGTTTTTTTATTCAATTACTTTACATTTTTATTAATTGTGGTATAGTAAAAACATACCACAACGGAGGGAAAATACAATGGCTGATAAAATTAATGTCGCAATAATCGGTTGCGGAACAATCGCAAACAGCGCACACATCCCGGCGTATCTTAAATGTAAGGATGTTGTCATCAAATATTTTTGCGATATCGTTCCCGAAAAAGCTGATATGGCTGTTAAAAAATACGGTTGCGGAAAAGCTGTTTACGATTATCACGAAATTCTTTCGGATGATGAGCTTGATGCAGTTTCGGTTTGTACTCACAACGACCTTCACTCTGTTATTTCCATCGATTTTATGAAGGCAGGCAAGCACGTTCTTTGTGAAAAGCCCGCCGCAAGAATCCTTGACGAAGCTTTACAGATGCAGAAGGTTGCCCACGAAACGAAAAAAATTCTCAACATCGGTGTTTGCAACCGCTTTGCAACAAACGTAAATAAAATTAAACAAATTATTGACAGCGGTGAGCTCGGCGAGATTTATCACGTTTACGCAAGTTTCCGCGCACACCGTTCGATCCCCGGCATCGGCGGTGATTTCACGAAAAAAGCCTGCTCGGGCGGCGGCGCTCTCATCGACTGGGGCGTTCATTATATCGACCTTATCCTTTATTGTTGCGGCGATCCCAAACCCCTGACAGCTTCCGGAGAAGCTTTTTGCAAGCTCGGTAAAAACATCAAAGATTATGTTTACAGAAGTATGTGGGCAGAAGATACCAAAGATGTCAACGGGGTTTATGATGTTGACGATTCTGTTGTCGGCATTGTCAGAACAACAGGTCCCGTCATCAGCTTTAACGGTGCCTGGGCTCAGAACATTGACGAAAAAGAAACCTTTATTGATTTCATCGGCGACAAAGCAGGTATCAGACTTCAGTACTGCGGCAATTTCAAGATTTACCGCGTTGAAAACGGTATGCTGACAAACGCTCAGGCGGAATTCAGATCTGACAATATGTACGAGGTTGAGGTAGCTTCTTTCATCAACTGTATAAAAACAGGTGAACACAACCAGGCTTACATTGATAAAGCCGTTGAAACATCGCGCATTATGCAGGCTATTTATGATTCGTCCGAATCACACAGAGAAATTGTTATTGAATAATTTTTGGAGGTAAATATAAATGGATATCAGAATTTTTAAAACAGAAGAAGAAATCGGTGTTGCTGCGGGTCAGATGTTCTGCGATTTAATCAACGCAAAACCCGACACAGTTCTCGGTCTTGCAACCGGTGCAACCCCCGTACCCACCTACACCTATATGGCTGAGCAGTGTGCCGCAGGCAAAGTTTCTTTTGAAAACGTCAGCACATTCAACCTCGACGAATACTGCGACCTTCCCAAAGAACATAAAAACAGCTTTTATATGTTTATGTATGATAACCTTTTTTCAAAGGTAAATCTTAAGCCCGAAAACATTGATTTCCTTGACGGCAACACCGAGCCCGAGGCAGAAAGCGCACGTTATGCAAAATCAATCGAAGCAAAGGGCGGTATTGACGTTCAGCTTCTCGGTATCGGCAGAAACGGCCACATCGCATTCAATGAGCCTGCTGATGAATTTTCAGGCGAAGCTTATAAAATCAAGCTTACCGACAGCACCATTGAAGCAAACTCAATTTATTTCGACGATATCCCCATGCCCCGTTATGCAATGACAATGGGCATCGGCTCAATTATGAAGGCAAAGAAAATCATCTTCATCGCAACCGGCGCTTCAAAGGCTCAGGCTGTTTATGATATGATTAAGGGACCGGTAACTCCCGCTTGCCCCGCATCCATCCTTCAGCAGCACGACGATGTCACTGTATTTATCGACGAAGCCGCAGCCGCAAAACTCAACTGATTAAAACGGAGCAACTATGAAAAACGCAGTGTCTTTAAAAAATAACACAGTTATGATGATGTCTGACGCAATGATGTGCATGTGCACATTATAAGGTCGGGCTTGAAATGCTGCGCTTTTCGGTAATTAACCGCATTTGCAACGGTGCTGAGCCTGACGGTCCGGCACCGTTTTACTATTAATGCTTGTAATTTTTAAATTAAGTGTTATAATATTTTTATTCTTATTCGGAGGCAAATTATGGACAAGAAAACTTTTTACATTACCACACCGATTTATTATCCCTCAGACAAGCTCCACATCGGTCACACCTACACAACCGTTGCCGCTGATGCAATGGCACGCTACAAGCGCGCTCAGGGCTATGATGTCTTTTTCCTGACAGGTACCGATGAGCACGGTCAGAAAATTGAAGACAAGGCCAAGGAAGCAGGTGTTGCTCCCAAGGAATATGTTGACAATATCGTTGCGGGCATCAAGGATTTGTGGAAACTGATGGATATTTCCAATGACAAATTCATTCGCACAACCGACGGTTATCACGAGGCCGCCGTACAGAAAATTTTCAAAAAGATGTACGAAAAAGGCGATATATATAAGGGCTATTATGAAGGTCTTTACTGCAAACCCTGCGAATCCTTCTGGACGGAAACACAGGCTGTTGACGGCAAATGCCCCGACTGCGGCCGTGAGGTTACAAAGGAAAAGGAAGAGGCTTATTTCTTTAAGCTTTCCGCTTACGGCGACAAACTTCTTAAATATTATGAGGATCATCCCGGTTTCATTGAGCCGCAGAGCCGTGAAAACGAAATGGTCAACAATTTTATCAAGCCCGGTCTTCAGGACCTTTGTGTTTCCCGCTCATCTTTCAAGTGGGGCATTCCCGTGCCCGTAAACGAAGACCACGTTATTTATGTATGGCTTGATGCACTTTCAAACTACATCACCGCACTCGGCTTCGGCAGTGATGACGATACTCTTTACAAAAAATACTGGCCTGCCGATGTTCACCTTGTCGGCAAGGACATCATCCGTTTCCACACCATTTACTGGCCCGCTTTCCTTATGTCTATTGATGAGCCGCTTCCCGAGAAAGTTTTCGGTCACGGCTGGGTGTTGCTTGAGGGCGGCAAAATGAGCAAATCAAAAGGTAACGTTGTTGACCCCGTCATTCTTGCCGAAAGATACGGTGTAGATGCTCTCAGATATTACCTTCTCCGTGAAGTTGCTTTCGGTTCAGACGGCGTTTTCTCAAACGAAAATCTGATTAACCGCATCAACTCAGACCTTGCCAACGACCTCGGCAATCTTGTTTCCAGAACAGTCGCAATGGTCGGTAAATATTTTGGCGGTACTATCCCCACAGCGCGCGAGACAGGCGAATTTGACAACGAGCTTATCGAGCTTGCCGCTCAGACAAAGACTCTTGCAGAAGAATCTCTCGATAAACTCCTTTATTCAAACGCACTTACCGATATCTGGAAGCTCGTTTCAAGAACAAACAAATATATTGATGAAACAACCCCCTGGTCGCTTGCAAAGGATGAAAGCAAACAAGACAGACTCGCAACAGTAATGTATAACCTTTGCGAAAGCATCAGAATCATCAGTGTTCTCATCGCTCCCTTTATGCCCAACACAGCTCCTCTCATCCGTGCACAGCTCGGTCTTGATGCTGATTACATCTGGGAAGATTGCGGCATTTTCGGCAAAGAAGAAACTTATTCCGTACAAAAAGGCGACATTATCTTCCCCAGAATTGATATGGAAAAAGAACTTGCTGAGCTTGAGGCACAGAAAGCCGCCGCAAATCCTGTCAATCCTATTAAGGAAGAGATGGCCGGTATTGCAAGAATCGGCATTGACGATTTTGCAAAGGTTGACCTTCGCGCCGCAAAAGTTGTCAACTGCGAGCCCATAAAGAAAGCTAAGAAGCTTCTCAAGCTTACACTTGATGACGGAAGCGGTGAACCCAGAATCGTCGCTTCGGGCATTGCTATGTGGTACAAGCCCGAAGACCTTATCGGCAAAAAGATTATTGTTGTTGCAAACCTCAAGCCTGCAGTACTTTGCGGCGTTGAAAGCAACGGTATGGTTCTTGCCGCTGACGCAGGTGAAAATGATGTAAGAGTCATTTTCCTCGACGATGAAATGCCTTTAGGAGCAAAAATCAGATAATGAGCTATATTTTTGACAGCCATGCGCACTACGATTCCGAGGCTTTTAACGATGACCGTTATGAGCTCCTTGACTCACTCAAAGGAAAAAATGTCTGCGGTATCATTAACTGTGCCTCGGATATCGCCTCAGCGCTCACAGGCCTTGAACTTTCCGACAAATATGATTTCATTTACTGTGCTTGCGGAGTTCATCCGCACGAAGCAGATAAGTGCAAACCGGGATATTTATCCGTTCTCAAAAAGCTTTGCGAAGAAAATAAATGCGTTGCGGTCGGTGAAATAGGCCTTGATTACCACTATGATTTTTCACCGCACGACACACAGTTAAAGATTTTTGAGCAACAGCTTGTGCTTGCAAAACAACTTGATTTGCCCGTTATTGTACACGACAGAGAAGCTCACGAAGACACAATGACTCTGCTTCGACGTTACAAACCCAAAGGTGTTGTTCATTGTTTTTCGGGCAGTGCCGAAACGGCGGCAGAAGTTGTTTCATTGGGTATGTACATCGGTCTCGGCGGTGCAGTAACTTTTAAAAATGCAAAAAAACCTGTTCAGGTTGCCGCAAGCATCCCAGAAGAACGTCTGCTCGTTGAAACAGACTGTCCTTATATGACCCCTGTTCCGTTCAGAGGTCAGCGTTGCGATTCATCTTTCATCGCATACACGGCGCAAAAAATCGCCGAAATCCGAGGTTGTACACCTGAGCACATTCTTAATGTTACACGCAAAAACGCAAACACTTTGTTTGGATTGGAGCTTTGATATATGAAAAGAATTATTGCAATTATCCTTGCGCTTCTCGCCTGTGTTTTCGTTTTCACAGCCTGCAATAATACGCAGGATGAAACTCCGACAACAGAAAACAGTTCATCAACAACTCTTTCACCTATCAAGCCAGGCGAATTCAGAATCGGTAACGAAAACGAATTCACCGCGATTTTGCCCGATTACATTTTCACAAGTCCGCCTCAGGTTAGTTTGATTGAAGAAGAAAACCGTTGTGATATATATGTATCGTGCAGTTTTTCCGATTTCACGTCTTTTATCGGCTTGATTAAAGGTGCGGGTTTCACAAGCAATCCCGCAACCGATGAAAACAACACGTTTTACTATGCCGAAAATCCTGACGGATATTATGTTGATATGTCGTTTTCAAAAAATTACGAAGAAATGGTGCTTATTGTCGGTAAAGCATACTGATTTCATTCTCCAAGTTCTTTTCTGAGCTTTTCAAGTGTTTTCTTTTCAATTCTCGATACATAAGACCTTGAAATTCCGGCTTTTTTAGCAATTTCCCGTTGCGTCATCGGCTCTGTGCCGAAAAGACCGTAACGGCAGATTATTATTTCCCGTTCACGCTCATCTTTGATGTTTTTAACAAGACCGACAAGCTTGTTGATTTTTGTGTTTTTGTCAACATCGTCCACCACAGTGTCTTCGGAAAAAATCACATCGCTGAGTGTTAACGGATTTCCCTCACAATCAACCCCTATCGGATCGCTCATGGAAACATCCTGAGCGATCTTTTTTTGCGCACGGAAATACATAAGAATCTCGTTTTCAATGCACCTTGAGGCATAAGTCGCAAGACGCGCTCCTTTCTCATAATCAAATGTGTTAATCGCCTTAATTAAACCGATTGTACCTATGGATATTAGATCTTCCTGTTCACTGCAATTCGAATAATATTTTTTGATTATGTGCGAAACCAATCTTAAATTGTGCTCAATGAGAATGTTTTTTGATTGTGTATCGCCGTTTTTCATTTTTTCAAAGTGTTTTCTTTCATCTTCCGCTTTCAGCGGGGGAGGAAAAGAACCTGAGTTTTTCAGATGTAACGCAAAGAAAAGAAAACCGTTACAAAGCATTTCAATAATCGCCGTTATCATTAATTAACACACCCTTTCGTTTATCTATATGACTTTACTGCACATTTTTTAACACATAATTTAAATAAATATAACTTGCATATTTTAATAAACAGTTATATAATAAAATAAATATGATAAGATGGGGTGTTTTTGATGAGCAACATTAAACTCGGCGCACAGCTTTACACGCTTCGCGATTATATTAAAACTTATGAGGATTGTGAAGAAACTTTTAAATATCTCAATTCTATCGGTATCAATGTTATTCAGATTTCCGGCATCGGACCGATTGAACCCGAAAAGGTTGCTTACCTTGTTGATAAATACAATATGGATGTATGTGTTACGCACACAAGCTTTGACCGCATGAAAACCGACCTTGATGCCGTAATGAAAGAACACGAAATGATTCACTGCGACACGCTCGGAATCGGCGGTATGCCCGGCGAATATAAAGATTCCGTCGAAGGTATTAAAGAGTTTATAAAAATCACCTCAGAAATCGGCAAAAGAATGCACGCAAACGGAATGCAGTTTGCTTACCATAACCACGCTTTTGAGTTTGCAAAGCTTGAAAACGGCAGACGCATTTTTGATATGCTTATCGAAGATACAAAGCCTGAAGAATTTTCTTTTATTGCCGATACATACTGGCTCCAGTACGGCGGTGTAAACCCCGTTGACTACATAAAAAAAATCGACAACAGAATGAAGGTCTGTCATTTTAAAGATTATAAAATTGTCGGCGACAAACCGACTTTCGCTGAGGTTGGCACAGGTAACCTTAACCTTGCGGAAATTTATAACACCTGCAAACAGACGGGTGTAAAATATATTGTAATTGAGCAGGATGTCTGTGAAATTGATCCACGCGAATCAATGGCAATCAGCCACAAAAATCTCACAAAACTTGCAGAGGAAAATAACTGATATGAAAGACTTCTCACCACTGACTCTTACAGCCGTTACCGATGTGCATTATTATTCAAAAAAAACGGGGACAAGCGGTGCGGCTTATGACAAAGCAAACGCAAAAAGTCAGAAATTGCTTGCCGACAGTCCCGAGGTAATTGCTGCCGCATTCAATCAAATTGCAAAAGACAAGCGTTCCGATATCGTCATTATCAGCGGCGACGTAACAAACGAAGGTGAGACAAATGCTCATCACGAATTTATTGAGCATCTGCGCGCTCTAAAAAAATGCGGTAAAAGAGTTTATGTCCTTACAGCAACACACGACTATAAATCCGAAGGTGCAAAAGGATATTTCGGTGATGAAGTCGGCATTGTACCTGCACTGAAACGTGAAGAGCTTTTCGACCTTTACCGTGAATTCGGTCCCGATGAAGCACTTTCAGTTGACAGAGAAAGTATGTCATATATCGTTCAGCTTGCCGACGGATACCGTCTTTTTGCGCTCAACGATGACTCAAACCACAACGGTAAGAGCGGTTTTTCCGAGGAAACCTTTGCCTGGATTGTTGAGCAGGCAAAAAAAGCCAAAGAAGAAAATCAGTTCATTATTGCAATGACACACCATCCGCTCATTGCTCCTTCACCCGTTTATGAAATAATCGGCAAGGGTGATATGATGGGTGATTATGAAAAGCGTATTAATCAGCTTGCAGACCTTGGAATTCAATTTATTTTTACAGGTCACACCCACATCCATGACATTTCTGCCCACATAAGCGAAAACGGAAATGTAATTTATGATATCTGCACCGGCTCGCTTATAGGTTATCCCGGCACAATCCGCTCTGCAACATTTGACCCCGCCAAGGGGGAAGTATATGTCTCAACCGATTCTATTAATGAGCCTGTCAGACTTGACCTTAAAGGCAAAACCTTGCAGGAAGTTTTTGAAAATCAGCTTGTAGGTGTTATCCGCGATATGATTGACACTGCCGGCAAAGATATCGACCGCCTTGCAGATATGGCAACCGCCATCAGCATCAAGCCGAAGTTGATTTATAAAATCGGATGGATAATCAAACCGATTTTCAAACTTCTGAATTCACTTAAAATCGGCACCGTTGCCGCCTGGTCAAAAAAAGAATCGGGACTCAAAGCAGGGGATTATGCTGCAATAAAAGACAGAAAAGTTGTCGATTTTATAATCGAACTTGTCATTTGCCTTTACGGCGGCGAAAGAAAATATCCGCCGATATCACCCGAATATAAAATCACAACCGGCTTCCTTTCAATAATTGATTCAATCCTCAATGTATTCCATATTGATCTTTTCAAAATTACAAAGGTCGCACATTCCGCTGTCGGATTGGTTGAGCCTCTGCTTTACAAGCCCGATTTTAATTCCTATAACGACACTCTTACAATTTATCCCGAAAACTTTAAAACCGCCCCCGACTTTGCGAGTAAAAAATCCAATGTCACCGTTAAAAGCAAGAAGGGACTTCCAATTCTCATCATCGGCGCACTTGCGCTGATTCCCTTTCTCCCCATAATTCTTATTTTGCTGTTGTTCGGCTATGTTAAAAATCAGATTCAGTACGGTAAAAAATTAAAGTAAGGTTGATTTTATGATGCACAAGACTTATTTAAAGCAATCTCAAAACGGCTACAATGTTGAGCAGACAGATGCTTATATTGCCGCAATCAGAACCGAATACGAAAAATGTCTTGATTTGATTGAAAGTCTTCGTGCCGAGAATGCCGCACTTAAGGAAAAGTGCAATGATTACGAGCAGGAAAACAAACAAATCATCGCACATTGCAATCAAAGAATTGCAGACCTTGATAAGAATATGAAAAGCGAAATTGCTAACCTGAGCGGGCAACTCAACAGCGTTTATGAAAAACTCAACACCGTCAATAATTCTTTTGTCTCTGCAAAAGATATTTCTTGTGGCTGTGCGGTCTCCGCTGTGCCAAACGAGTCGGTTTTTACTGACAGAGTCGAAGAGATTAAGCAACAAAGTGAAATTCTTGAAGAAAGCGTCAAAGCTCAGAAAAATATAATTAATAACGATATTTCCGAGCTGACTTCCCGATTCAAATCGTTACGTTCACGCCTTAACACTGACTGAGGGGAGATAATTATGAACACAGATAAAATCAAAAATTTTGATGAGCTTACCGAAGATTTTTTTAAAAATCAAATAACTTCTGACAATGCAAATGCCGAAGCAAAACAGGATGAACTGGATTTTGCAATGGATGCCATAAGCAATATTGTTGCTGAAAAGAGCATCATTATTCAAAGTGATACACAAACAAACAGTCCGCAAAAGAGGAAAAACTCAACAATCAGGTTTGTTTTTCTGCTTATCTTAGTTTTCCTTTTTGTTTCCGCTTTGGTCTTTTTTGCTCTGCTTTACTTTAAAGTCGATATTGCAGAAATAATCGGGCGCATCACAAACCTTGTAACTACACATATTAATAATATTTTCAAATAATTAATGCCATAATACTTTAATAATATGCATTTTAATGTGCGACGAATATCACTTGGAGGATTTGCACAATGAAAAACATAAATAACAAAAATAAAAAACAGTCAAAAGCAAAAAGCGCAACATTTTATACCTTTCTCGGGTTAATATGCGCTTGTGCTTTAACTGCGGCAATTGTCGTCGGTTATGTCCTTGTAAGTGTTGTATCTTTTGCAAACGGTGATGTGGCAATCGACCTTGAGGATTATAAGGAAAATCAGAATCAGACATCTTTTATTTATGCGCGCGCCGACGAAGCCGATGAAAACAGTTGGGTGCAAATTGCCAGCCTCCACGGCACCGAAAACCGTGTCTGGGTCGACCTTGACGATATGTCACCTTACCTTTCACAAGCGTTTATCGCCCTCGAAGACCAACGTTTTGTAGAGCACGGCGGTGTTGACTGGATAAGAACAATCGGCGTTATTGTCAAGCCCTCAAACTTCGGTCAGGGCGGTTCCACAATCACTCAGCAGTTGATTAAAAACATCACAAAAAAGAAAGAAGTCACAACGGTCAGAAAATTCAACGAAATTCTCTCTGCATTAAATCTTGAAAACCATTACGATAAAGACACCATTATTGAAGCTTATCTTAATACACTTTATCTCGGCAGCGGTTGCTACGGCGTTAAAACCGCCAGTGAAACCTATTTCGGGAAAGATGTCAGCGAGCTTAACCTTGCCGAGTGTGCGGTTATCGCTTCCATAACTCAGGCCCCCACAAAATATAATCCCTTGCTCAACCCCGAAAACAACCGCAAAAGACAGCTTGTCTGCCTTGAGCATATGCTCACACAAGAAAAAATTACACAAGCCGAATATGATGAAGCTGTTGCTTATGAGCTTATTTTCACTAACAGTGAGAATTATGTTCCTCAAAAGGACGAATCAAAGGAAGAAAAACCTCAGGTTGTTGAAACAGAGATTCAAAGCTACTATGTTGACTATGTTATTGAAACCGTAATTCAGGACCTTATGGCTGAGTACGGCTACACCCGTTCTCAGGCTTCTGATGAAATTCATTACGGCGGTCTGAAAATCTACGCTGCCGTTGACCTCAAGGCTCAGGAAAATATTGAATCTGTTTTCGTAAAACGAGAAACAATGCCCAAAGAAAATGCCACAAAAGAAAAACCGGCCGCTCAGGCCGCAATGACGGTTATGGATTATAACGGCAGAGTGGTTGCAATTTGCGGCGGTGTTGGCGAAAAAACAAAAAACCGTTCATTAAACCGAGCAGCTTTTTCTTACAGACAGCCCGGATCATCAATCAAGCCGCTTGCCACATATGCGCCCGCACTTGAAGCAAACCTTATCACTTGGTCAACTCACGTTCTTGACTCAGCAATTTGGGTCAACGGCAAGCGTTGGCCGCACAACTCAGGAGGCTCATACGGCTCGGGTAAAAATGTAACTGTTCAGAATGCAATTGCCCGTTCACTTAACACAGTGCCTGCAAGAATTATTAATTACACACTTGGAATTGATAATTCTTTCGACTATCTTAAAAATAAATTTCATATTTCCACCCTTAACGAAACATCGGACAGACTTCTTGCTCCGCTCGCAACGGGAGCTTTCACAACCGGTGTATCAACCGTCGAAATGGCGGCTGCCTATGCCGCTATCGGTAACGGAGGCACCTATTACAAACCGTATTGTTACTATAAAGTAACAAACAGTAAGGGAACGGAAATTATTCTTTCAAACAATGACGACGGTCAGAAAGCGCTCAGCAAAGATACCGCACAAGTGCTTTGCAAACTGTTGCAGTCCGTCAGTTCAAGCAGCTACGGAAAAGACTCAAACCTTGCAAAATTTGAATTCATGTGCAAAACCGGTACAACTTCTGATAATAAAGACAGATGGTTCTGCGCAGGAACACCTTATTATGTTTCTGCTGTCTGGTACGGATATGACCAACCCAGACCGATTACAAATCTCAACTCTTCCGCCAACCCCGCAGGCAGACTTTGCGTCGCGGTGTTTAACAAGCTTCATAAGGGTCTTGATTCCGACTTGAAATTCAAGACAGATGCAGGCATTATTAAAAAAGCTTATTGTGTAAATACCGGTCTTATTGCGTCAAGCAATTGCCCGAAAGCAACCGGATGGTATAAACAAAGTCACCTTCCGTCTGTCTGTACCGGCGGTTGCGGCTCTTCTGCTTCCACAGACAGCGGCACATCTTCCACAACATCCGGCGGTGGCAATGACACTACTGTCACGACAACACAGAGCATCGAAAACATTGCTGACAATTTCTCACAGGCATTAGACAATATCATAAATTAAGAGGTATTACTTTGATAATTTTATCCGTTGATTACGGTGATGTGCGCACGGGTATTGCAGTTTGCGACAAACTCGAAATCCTTGCATCTCCCGTGTGCGTCATTACTGAAAGAAATCAGCAGCGGCTGATTGAGAAAATTTCAACAATTTCAGCTGAAAAAAAAGCTGAAATGATTATTGTGGGTCTGCCCAAAAATATGGACTCATCAGAAGGGGAGAGGGCACAAAAATGCATTGCTCTGGGCAACGAGCTCTCTCTGGCAACGGGGTTGCCGGTTGTTATGCGCGACGAGAGGCTTTCGACTGTAAGCGCACACAACATCCTTAACGCCACCAACACACGCGGAAAGAACCGAAAAGCGGTTGTTGACTCAGTTGCCGCCGTAATAATTTTGCAGGATTACCTCGATTTCAGAAAAATCAACAATATAAAATAATAACCGATATCACCGCATATTATTTAGAGAAAGTTTGTAATATGAGGTGTGTCGGATGCGAATTGTCATTGGTAAAAAATCAAGAAAAAATATTATTGTGATTTTGCTTTTTGTCGGTGCTGTTTTCGGAATTATTGCCCTTTCAAACACTTGCTCAAAACTCGTTGCACAAACGCTTGCCACAACTGACCGCGGCACCACAATAATTGTTGATGCCGGACACGGCGGCGTTGACGGCGGAACCTGTGCCGATGACGGAACTTTGGAAAAAACACTCAACCTCGAAATTGCTTTGAGGCTGAGCGATATTCTTAAATGTATGGGCTACAATGTCATAATGACAAGAACGGAAGACGTTTCAATTCACGACAGCAATGCACAAACAATCCGTGAGAAGAAAGTCTCCGACATAAAAAACCGATTGTCAATTATCAATAATAATCCGGAATGTATCTTTGTAAGCATCCATCAAAACCATTATTCTGTTGAAAAGTACAGCGGTACTCAAGTATTTTATTCTCCGAATCACTCCGGCAGTATGCTTCTTGCTCAAAGTATCCAAGACACGGTAAAAAATTCTTTACAACCCGAAAACACAAGAACAATCAAAAAAGGTTCAACCGATATTTACCTGCTTTACCACGCAAACGCTCCTGCGGTGCTGGTTGAGTGCGGGTTTCTTTCAAACAAAAGTGAAACTGAGTTGCTTAAAGATGTCAGTTATCAGAATAAACTTTCCTTTCTCATTGCAATGGGAATTATTGATTACATAAACTCGGAGGCTGTGTTATGAGCACAAAATCAAAGCTTCATTATGTTTGCAGTCAGTGCGGATATGAAAGCGCAAAATGGTACGGCTGTTGCCCCGAATGCGGCGAATGGAACACAATGAATGAAGAAATCGCAGTATCATCTATCCAGTCAAAAACAAAACCTGTCTTAACTAATGCCGTTGCACAGAAAATTTCAGAAATCAGCGGCGATGATGAAATCCGTTATAAAACAGGTTTACCTGAGCTTGACCGTGTTCTTGGCGGCGGCATTGTCAAGGGCTCGCTGATTCTCCTCAGCGGTGATCCCGGCATCGGCAAATCAACACTTTTGTTGCAGATTTGCGAACACCTTGGCAAAAGTCAGTCAATTTTATATGTTACCGGCGAAGAATCGGCACAGCAAATCAAACTGCGAGCAAACAGACTTAATGTTTCAACCGATAATCTTTCCGTTATGTGTCAAACGGATGTCGGCGCTGTCACCCAGTACATCAATTCAAACCCTCCCGACATTGCTTTTTTTGATTCCATTCAGACAATGTGTGTCGAACACCTCAATTCGTCACCCGGCAGCGTTGCACAAGTGCGCGAATCAACCGCCTGCCTTATGCGCTGTGCAAAAGACCTCGGTATTCCCATCGTAATTGTCGGCCACGTAAACAAAGACGGAAATATTGCAGGACCCAAGGTGCTTGAGCACATTGTTGACTGCGTTTTATATTTTGAGGGCGAAAGACATCTTTCTTACAGAATACTAAGAGCCGTGAAAAACAGATACGGTTCAACAAACGAAATCGGTGTTTTTGAAATGCACGACCGCGGTCTTGTTGAGGTTGAAAATCCGTCCCTGATGCTGATTTCAGGTAAACCTAAAAACACCGCCGGCACCTGCATTGCTTGCGTTATGGAAGGCTCAAGACCAATACTCGCCGAAGTTCAGGGGCTTGTATGCGCAAGTGTTTACGGCAACCCGAGACGAATGGCAACAGGTTTTGATTATAACAGAATGTCAATGCTTCTTGCCGTACTTGAAAAACGTGCGGGATATTTCTTTTCTAACTGTGACGCTTATATCAACGTTATAGGCGGACTGAAGCTAGACGAACCTGCAACCGACCTTTCAGTTGCACTTGCGCTTATTTCAAGTTTAAAAGATGTCCCCGTACGCGATGACACTCTCGCTATTGCCGAAATCGGTCTTGGCGGTGAATTGCGTGCCGTTTCCAACTGTGAACAGCGAGTTAAAGAGGCTCAAAGACTTGGCTTCAAGCGTTGCATTATACCTAAACACAATATGAAAACCCTTAATTTACATTATCTTCACGGCGATATGGAGATTATCGGCGCACGAAACATTAACGAAGCTTTTTCTTATTGTACTGACTGATTATGAATTACGTTAAAAATCCCAATTTACCGACAGGGGAGGTGCTTGCCGTTGCAATCAGCGGTAATGCTTACCCCGCCATTAAAGCGCTTAAAACAATGGGAATTAAAACATTTCCTGTTCCGACAATCACCGATTTGCCAAAAGGAATTGCAAGCCACGCAGATTTGCAAATATTACATTTGTGTGATAACAGAATTATTTCAGCCAACGAACAAATGTGCGCAGGGGAGTTTGAAAAAATTTTCAGCATAACAAGTGCCTCAAAACCGCTGAAAGGGAAATATCCCGATGACGTCGCACTGAATGCCGCAATAATCGGCGAACACCTGATATGTAACACAAGCACCGTTGACAATCAGATTCTGCAATTTGCCGAAAGCAACGGTATGGCTGTTCATCATGTAAACCAAGGCTACAGCCAATGTTCGATATGCATTATAAATGAAAATGCAATAATTACCGACGATATATCTATTGCAGAATCCGCTCAGTTTTTTCTGGACGATGTAACGTTCATTGAAAAAGGCTCCATCGGATTGTACGGATATTCTTACGGATTCATCGGCGGGTGTTGCGGCAAAATTGCGCAAAACAAAATTGCTTTTAACGGCAGAATAGAAAGTCACAGCGATGCAAACAAAATTATTGATGCATTGGCAAGGAATAAAACAGAAGCTGTTGAGCTTACAAATGAAACATTATATGATATTGGCGGAATACTGCCACTTATCCAAAAGAGTCACTGAGAGTGGCTCTTTTTTTATATAATGTATTTAAGTATATAACATAAGCTCAAAAATGCTTTGTTTTAGATATTTTTGCTAATTTCACTCCCCTGAATTATACAAAACATTTATTTTGTATAATTTTATTGACTTTTTACGGCTAATCATATATAATTAGGATAAAGATTCCCCCAGCAGATTTTAGAAAAAATCTTTCGGAAAGCCACCAACAAATCAGTTTTTAATTTAAAGGAGCAGTTATGCGTCACGAAGAAATAAGAGAGTTGCCGGTTGTCGTGCAAGATTATTTGAATTATTTGAGCGTTGTCAGAGGAAAATCTGATTTAACAATTCTTGAATACGCTTCAGACCTCAGGCTGTTTTTCCGATTCCTGTGCGTATTCAGAAAAAAAGTTGACCCTGCCCTCCCCTATAAAGAAATTGATATTTCTCATTTGGACATTTCTTTTATTTCTTCTGCAAATTTGTCCGAGGCTTATGCATTTTTATCTTATTGTTTAAAGGAAAGAAAAAATGATTCAGCAGCAAGATCACGCAAGGTTATTGCCGTCAGAAGATTCTATAATTACCTTAAGGCAAACGGATTAATTGAAAAGAATCCTTATGACGAGCTTGATTCACCAAAAAAGAAAAAATCCTTGCCCAAGTATCTTTCTCTTGAGCAAAGTCAGGCGCTTCTTCGCAGTGTTGACGGAGCACACAGACAACGCGACTATTGTATTCTCACTCTTTTCCTCAACTGCGGTCTTCGACTTTCGGAGCTAGTATCCATCAATATTTCATCAATCAGTGATAACAACACCCTTGTAATTACCGGTAAAGGCAACAAGGAAAGAACTGTTTACCTTAACGATGCTTGCTTACTTGCCATCAGAGAATATCTGCGTGTCAGACCCGTGGACGGTGTTAAAGACAGAGATGCGCTTTTTATCAGCAATCAAAAAAAACGCATCAGTCCGAAAACCGTTCAGCACATCGTGGATGTCGCGCTTGACAAATCAGGTCTTGGCGGACAGGGATATTCAACCCACAAGTTGCGCCACACTGCCGCAACGCTTATGTACCAATACGGTGATGTTGATGTGCTTTTGCTTAAGGAAATTCTCGGTCACGAAAACCTTTCAACCACCGAGATATACACCCATGTAGTTGACAGCCAACTAAAAAAAGCCGTTGATTCCAACCCTTTAAACAAGCTTTCTCAAAACGTAAAGAATGAGGCAAATGAGGAATAAAGCAATGTATCGAGCAAGGCAGAAAAAGCCGTAACACCCAAATAAAAAAGTTGTCTTAACGCAAAAAATTTTAAGTTAACTGTTTTTTCACTGTTTGAAAAGATTCTGTTGAATATCGCTTGCGATAAAACACAGCTTTCATTGCAGGCAATAAACAGTGACATTGATGATATAACATTGCCGGGATAAAGCACAACAAGGCAATACCCAAGCCCTGACAAGGCAAAGGTATTATAAAGATGACCGGAAACCGCCCCCAAAGCGACACCTTTTACAAACGGTAACATCATAATGAACGGAATGCCAAGTGAAGAAAATCCGCTCACGACGGCACACAGCTGAATTAACACATTCACAAGCAATGAACTGCAGTAATTAGCAAAAAACGACTGCGAAATTCTTGCAAGACGATATGAATTTATCAACACGGAGAGTCTTTCAACAAACTCAGCCTCTCCCCTTTTAACGCTTAGTGCTCCGCTGACAATTCCGAAAATAAAAAGTAAAAGCAAAAATATCAACCTGTAATCGGTAATTCTTTTGGGTGTTATTCTGCCGTTTACAACTCTGAAATTTCTTCTTTTTCTTTTTATCTTGTCCATCCCTTTTTACCTCCGTCTGTAGCTTGGTAAAATATATGACAGAGCGTTAATAAATATACGTAAAAAGCACCTGCAATAATTGCAGGTGCTTTAACTGTATGTTTTTGTTATTTTGTACCGAAAATTCTGTCACCGGCATCGCCAAGACCGGGAACAATATAACCGTGGTCATTAAGCTTTTCATCAAGTGCAGCACAAAGAATTTCAACATCGGGATGAGCGGCTTTAAGAGCCTCAAGCCCCTCGGGGGCGGCGATTATGCACATGAATTTAATAACTTTAGGGGTACGCTTTTTAATCATTGCAATAGCATCAATAGCAGAGCCGCCGGTTGCAAGCATCGGGTCAAGAACAATAACCTCGCGTTCTTCAATATCAGCAGGAAGCTTACAATAATATTCAACAGGTTTAAGTGTTTCGGGGTCACGGTAAAGACCGATGTGGCCGACTCTGGCAGAAGGAACAAGACTGAGAACACCGTCAACCATACCAAGACCTGCTCTGAGGATGGGAACAAAAGCAAGCTTTTTGCCGGCAAGCACTTTGGTTTTTGCAAGAGCAACAGGTGTTTGTGTTTCAACAACTTTTAAAGGAAGATCACGTGTTGCCTCATAGCACATAAGTGTTGCAATTTCACTGACAAGCGCACGAAACTCCTTTGAACTCGTCTTTTCATCTCGAAGGAAAGTTAATTTGTGCTGAATGAGCGGATGGTCCATAATTATAACATTTGCCATTTGTAAAACCTCCCTTAAAAATTAAATCTTATTTATTTTCAAGCGCTGTAATCTGGTCAATTCTTCTCTGATGACGTTCCTCAGCACTGAAGGGTGTGTCAAGGAAGATATCAACAAGTTCAATGGCTTTTTCAAGCTCAACAACTCTGCCGCCCATACAAAGGATGTTTGCATCATTGTGAAGGCGGGTCATTTCGGCTGAAAAAGCATCGGAGCAGCAAGCCGCTCTTATACCCTTGACTTTGTTGGCGGCAATGGAAATGCCAATACCTGTTCCGCAGAACAGAAGACCGATTGTGCACTCACCAGAAACGATAGCATCAGCTACCTTTTCGGCATAAACCGCATAGTCAACGGACTCCGATGAATAAGTGCCGAAATCTTTATAACGAATTCCTCTTTTAATAAGGTGTTCAACAACTGCTTCTTTTAACTGAAAGCCACCGTGGTCTGCACCGATAGCAACAAACATTAGATTAAGTCCCCTTTTTCTTTAATTCCCGCTCAGCCTGAGAAGGTCTGAGATAGACGGGTGAAAGTTCTGACGGTGCAACAAACAAATCAGTCTGTGAATTTATTGCTGCAAGAACCGCCCCGTAAGCGCGTTGATAACGCAAAGCTTCACTTGCAATTGAGGCATTGTCAAGCATATGCCCGATTTTATTCATACAAATTTCCGCACCGTCGCCGACAAAAACAATCGGCCGATTGATTTCTTTCAATATATTGTACAACTCTTCAAGAGAAATTGCAATATCTTGAGTTAATCTTTTTATTTTTTTATTTTTACATTCAAAAAGCGCGGTATAAACCTGATTGCAACGTGCATCCATTGCGCAGCAGGCAATACAGTCAAAATCAATAAGATTATACGCCATTGCCTCAGGAGTTGAAACACCGGCGCATTTCTTATTATCAACATGTGCAAGACCTTTTATAACAGAAGTACCGATTCTGATACCCGTAAAAGAACCGGGACCTGTCGTTGTGCAAAAAGCATCAATATCATCAAGACTGAGATTTGCGGTTTTCAAAGCGGAATCAATCATCGGCAAAAGCGTCTGACTGTGAGTGAGGCCAACATTTACAAAAATCTCACTGATTATCTTGCAGTCATCTGCCACGCAAACGCTTGCACTTTTTGCAGAAGAATCAACCGAAAGCAATTTCACCGATATCCCCTCCGTCCACTGTAATAATTCTTTCATTTTCTTCTCTTGTTTTTCTGATGGTTACCCTCACACAGTCTTCGGGTAAAAACTCTTCAATGTTTTCACTCCACTCAATTGCGAGAATTGCGTCAGTGTCAACATAATCAAAATAGCCGACAGAATAAAGAGAATCCCAACCGATAATGCGATACATATCAAAATGATAAAGCTCATATTCACTGTTTTTATATTCGTTGATAAGTGCAAAGGTCGGGCTTGTGACATCAGCGACAATACCCAACCCCTTAGCAAGACCTCGTACAAAGGCGGTTTTACCTGCCCCAAGGTCACCGAAAAGGGCAATAACAGTTCCTTTTTTGATTCTTTCACCCAGTTTCTGACCAAGCATTTCGGTCTCACGGGCGCTGTTGCAAACAAACTCCATTATAAACATCCTGACTGATTTTTCTTTTCGGCGGTATTATAACATATTATTTCTGTATTTAAAAGGTTTTCCTTGAATTTTGCATCAATTAAATATATAATAAGTTATATATTATTAATTAAAGGAGGTGTGGCGTTGGGAAATCTGCAAAAGCTGAAATATGCTCTTAAAGAAACTGACTGGTTTACAATAATCCCCTGCCTGCTTGCTTCCGCTTTCGGAATTCTGATGGTCCACAGCGCAACACTTTACAAAGTCACTGCAGACACTTTAATGTCGCGCGACACAAAAGTTATGGTTATTGCAGCAGGCATCGGCATCGTTCTGTGCATAATTGTTTCTTTCATTGATTATGACATTATAACACGACTGTGGCCGCTCGTCGCAGTTGTAAGCCTCGGCCTGATGTTTTCGCTGTTCATCTGGGGTGAAGGCACTACGGACAGACCGGATGCAATCTGTTGGCTTGAAATCGGTTCAATCAACTTCCAACCGTCAGAACTTGTTAAAATCGGATTTATAATAACATTTTCCGTTCACATCAATGCAGTTAAGGATGATATCAGTTCTATAAAAAATGTGTTATTACTCTGTATCCACGCTGTTATTCCGGCAGGGCTTGTTATTCTGACCGATGACCTCGGTTCAGCACTTGTATTTATCACGATTTTCCTTGCAATGATGTTCATAGCAGGTCTTTCGATTAAATACTTTATTGTCGCATCTGTCGCCTGCATTGCCGCCGCTCCCGTTTTATGGTTCAGCCTTCTTTCAACCTTCCACAAGAACAGAATTCTTGCAATTTATTATCCGAATGCACTTGAGACAAAAACTTATGAAGACATTATTTATCAGCAACAGCGCGGCCTTTATGCCCTTGGTTCCGGTAAACTGACCGGTCACGGTTTATTTAACGGTCCGCTGACACAGGAACACGAGATCCCCGTCAATGAAAGCGATATGCTTTTCACAACAATCGGTGAGGAGCTTGGTTTCTTGGGTTGCCTGCTCACACTGGCGATTATTACCGTAATCGTTCTCAGAGCAGTTTATAATGGGCGAAAAGCAAGAACTAACATCGGCTCGTTGCTTTGCTACGGCACAGCTGCAATGATTATCGCACAGTCAATTATAAACATCGGAATGTGTCTTCAGTTGCTCCCAAGTATCGGTATTACATTACCTTTTTTCAGTTCGGGCGGCTCATCAAATCTTTGTATTTATCTTGGTATCGGCCTTATTATGAGTGTTTACCGTTTCAGTCAGGACCGCGACCCAATAAAACTTAGTCGTTTAAGACACATCAGCACACCATTCTCATAACAACACAAAATCGGCTATGCTTGATGCACAGCCGATTTTTTTATACTTTTTCAATTTTAGCAAAATTCGCCATAATCTTTTTAGTGCCTGCCGTTTCAAAAGCAATTTCAAGCAAGGTGTCGTTGCCCATCGGTTTTGCAGAAAGAACAACGCCCTGTCCGTAAGATTTATGCAAAACAGTGTCACCGACAGTGAAAGTTTGCGAGTCGCCCTTTTCCGCTTCTTTTTTAACATAAGCGGAAAATCCGCGTGAAGCGGCAGTTGTTGCAGCGATTCTCTGTGTTGCGCCGCCACTGAAGCCGCCCGAAAATCCGCCTTTTGATGACGAGGCAAAAACAGAAACCGTATCATCCTTTTTATCGAGCAGACGTTGCGGAATTTCATTTACAAAGCGTGAAGGCGGATTAAATTTGGTTGAACCGAAAAGCATTCTTGTTTTTGCTCTGGTAATAAAAAGATGCTTCTTCGCTCTTGTAATGGCAACATATGCCAATCTGCGCTCTTCTTCAATTTCCTCCTGAGAATCCGAAGAGAGTGCCGACGGGAAGATTGTTTCTTCCATACCGGGCAAAAAAACATTTTCAAATTCAAGACCTTTTGCGGAATGAACCGTCATCAACACAACGGCATCAGTTGACGCATTGTAATTGTCAATGTCGGTCATAAGCGCAATTTCCTGAAGGAAATCGTTGAGTGTTGCACCGTCATTATCCTCGTGAAAACGAACAAGGTTTGACTGCAATTCATTAAGGTTTGCAATTCTGTCCTGATATGTTTCGGGCTCCAAAGAAAGCGAAAAAGCATAGCCCGTTACATCCATCGCCTTTTTGAAAACTTCGTCAATGCTGAGCACTTCGGCATCATCCATCAGCCCCTGCATCATTTGAGCAAACTCTGTCATTTTTCTGGAAGCTCTGCTCAGCGAGGGATATGAAGCGGCATCTTTAATAACATCGAAAAGGCTGATACCAAGTTGCGATGAAATTTCAAGAGCAGTTGAAACCGAAGCATCACCGATACCGCGTTTGGGTTCATTGATAATTCGCTGCAAACGGGTTGAATCACTGGGATTTGCAATAACACTCAGATAAGCAATTGCATCCTTAATTTCTTTTCTGTCATAGAATTTATGGCCGCCGATAACACGGTAAGGCACAGCAGAGCGCACAAGCGCCTGTTCAATAATATTTGACTGTGAATTCATTCTGTAAAGTACGGCAAAATCAGAAAAGCGCTCTCCCCTGCCGGTGCCTTCAATAATTCTGTCAGAAATATACCTTGCTTCATCCCTGTCAGTTTCACAGATGTTATACTTTATAAGGTCACCGTCACCGTTATCCGTCCACAAAGCCTTACCCTTACGGTTAACGTTGTTTTTAATAACGGCATTTGCTGCGTCAAGAACGTTTTGCGTTGAACGGTAATTCTGCTCAAGGCGGATAACCTTTGCGTCTCTGTGCTCATCCTCAAATCCGAGAATATTTTCAATTGTTGCACCGCGGAATTTATAGATACTCTGGTCATCGTCACCGACAACACAGATATTGTTATAACCGCCGGCAAGCAATGCCGAAAGAAGATACTGTGCGTGGTTTGTATCCTGATACTCATCAATCATAACATAACGGAAACGCGATTGATAATATCCTCTTACCTCGGGATTATTCTGCAAAAGCTTGACGGTGTTAACGATAATATCGTCAAAATCCATTGCATCACTCAGTCTCAAACGCTCCTGATACGCTTTATATACTTCACCGATATTTCTTAGACGGATGTCATTATAGTTTTCTTTCAGAAACTCATCGGAAGAAATCAGTGAATCCTTCGCACGGCTCATGACGGCAAGAACCGATTTGGGTGTGATTATCTTATCGCTGAAGCCAAGAGTTTTGATGCAGTCTTTTACAACGCGCTTTGAATCGTCAGTGTCATAAATTGTAAAATTAGAAGAATAGCCGATATGCTCAGCGTTTCTGCGAAGAATACGCACACAAGCCGAATGAAAAGTGCTCGCCCAGATATCATCAGCATCGGGGCCGAGAACTTTTGCAATTCTCTCTTTAAGCTCACCGGCCGCCTTATTTGTAAAGGTGATGGCAAGAATCTGCCAAGGCTTCGGGGCATCAACACGCAACAACGGCTCAATGTCAAATGCGTCAGCAATTTTGCCGTCGGCATAATCACGCATTATGGCAATATCACGCTCAGACGGTTCATAAGCATAATCGGTTGAATAATATGCCTTGCCGTATTTTACAAGGTTTGCAATGCGGTTAACAAGAACGGTTGTTTTACCGCTGCCTGCACCGGCAAGCACCAAAAGCGGCCCCTCAGTTGAGAGAACCGCTTTCTTTTGCATGTCATTAAGTTTTGATAAATCCCTTTCGATTATACGCTGTCTAAGGGAATAGAATTCATCAAGATTCATTAAGTACCTCAGATTGAAATTACGTGAGCAATGTCGTAAAGTTCACGGCTGATTCTCTTTTCCATATTAAGAGCGGCAAAGATGTCGAGGTCAAGAATTTCTTCACTTCTCATAACAACAACTCTGTTGCCCTCGCCCTTGATAAGGAGCTGAACTGCCTTATAACCCATCTGGCTTGCAATAACTCTGTCACGAACTGTGGGAGAACCGCCGCGCTGTACGTGGCCAAGAACGATTGCACGGCTTTCAATGCCGAGCTCTTTCTGGATTTTATCAGAAAGTTCCTGAACACCGCCAACACCTTCAGCAACCATAATAAGGAAATGCTTCTTGTCAGTCTGCTGTGTTCTGCGGATTCTGTCGATAACGTGCTGTTCAATATCAGACTTGAATTCGGGAATAACGATTGCGGTTGCGCCGACAGCGATACCGGAATTGAGAGTAAGGTCACCTGCGCGGTTACCCATAACCTCAACAACCATGCAACGGCTGTGAGATTCAATGGTATCTCTTACTCTGTCAACCATCTGCATAATTGTGTTAAGGCAGGTGTCGTAACCGATTGTGTAATCAGTGCAAACGATGTCATTGTCAATTGTTGCAGGAACGCCGACACAAGGAATACCCTTAAGAGAAAGGTCACGGGCGCCGCGGAAAGAACCGTCACCGCCGATTACGACAAGGCCCTCAATGCCGCGCTTGTGGCAAGTGTCAATTGCTTTCTGAATACCTTCTTCAGTTTTGAAATCAAGGCATCTTGCAGACTTAAGCATAGTGCCGCCTCTGTGGATAATATCAGAAACGCTTCTGAGGTCAAGCTCTTTCATATCGTTGTCAATAAGACCTGCATAGCCTCTGTTGATACCGAAAACCTTCATTCCGTGTTCACGGGCTGTTCTTACTACTGCGCGAACGGCAGCATTCATACCGGGGGCGTCGCCGCCGCTGGTCAATACACCAATTGTGTTCATGTTAAAATCTCCTTGTTTTCTAAAAATTAACAGTAAATATAATACAGTAAAGCGCACATATTGTCAAATAAAATAAGCAATTTTTTTAACTTTTCGCTTTATTCATTAAATATAACATCAGACTGACCGAGAATGACCCGAAGTTCACGCAACAGCACATCATTCACGTCAATACCGCCGCCGAAGCTTCGTATGTTTTCATACTCTTTTGTGTCGGCAAAATAGTAGTAAAGCGGTACGTTACCGTCGAAAATTGCAAGCAATTTTTCACACTCGGCAATCTGCGGTGTCGAACGATTGTCAAAACGCAAAAACAAGCCGCGCTTTTTCTTTCGGGGCGTTGTTACGGCTTCAACCGACGTCTCCTCTTCTTTGGTTACAATGTTTGGCGGACAGGGCTCAATCATTCTGATTACAACCGTCGGCGGCTTATCCTCACGCAAGCTGAGCCTTCCGTGGAAAACGGCAATGCTGCCCTCATAAATCAAGTTCGGGAATTCCGCCAGTGTTTTCGGAAACACAATGGCATCCACGGCACCGTAAACATCCTCAAGCGAAAGAATACCCATACTTGAATCGTTCTTTGTGAGTTTCTTTGTATAAGAACCAATCATTGCAAGGATTTTTACATCCTGATTGTCTTTATAAAGCGCGGCACCGTCTTCTTCGCTCTGAGCAAGGTCAACACTTCTTGCACTTTTTATCTTTTTGGCAAGAGCTGTGTATTCCGCCATCGGATGCCCCGAAAGATAAAGTCCCGTAATTTCTTTTTCACTTTTAAGCAACGCGGAAACGGGGAATTCTTCAACATCGGGGAAATCAATCTGTGTTGTTGATTTGCTTGCCTCCTCATCATCGGAAAGAAGGTCAAAAAAGCCGATCTGACCACTAATGTTGCGATGTCGTGAATTATCAAGTTCCTCAATAATTTCAGGCAAAACAAGCAGCATCTGCCGTCTGTTTGCGCCGAGACCGTCAAGGGCACCGCTCTTGATAAGACTCTCTATACTTCTGCGGTTAAAATCTTTACCGTGAACCCGAAGACAAAAATCATAGAGTCCGGAAAATTCGCCGTTAAGCTTACGTTCGGAAATAATCTGCGAAATAAAACCTCTGCCGAGATTTTTAATTGCAAGCAAACCGAATCTGATTGACTTGCCATCAGAATAAAAGCCCATTTCACTGCTGTTGACGTGCGGCGGAAGAACTTTTATCGACAGACGGTTACATTCATTTATATACTGCGCAACCTTGTCGGAGCTGTCAAGAATACTTGTAAGCATTGCCGCCATAAACTCACAAGGATAATGACATTTGAGCCACGCTGTCTGGTAAGCAACAAATGCATATGCGGCGGCGTGAGCTTTGTTAAATGCATAAGATGCAAAGGATGACATTTCATCAAAAATTTCATTTGCGGTTTTTTCGTCAACACCTCTTTTGACAGCGCCTTCACATTCAACATTTCCTTTTTCATCGGTAACACCGTAAAGGAAATTTTGGCGTTCCAACTTCATTACATCGTGCTTTTTCTTGCTCATTGCGCGTCGCACGATGTCAGCTCTGCCGTAAGTGTAGCCAGCAACGGCACGGCAAATCTGCATAACCTGCTCCTGATACACCATACAGCCGTAAGTAACATCAAGTATATCTTTGAGTGCAGGCGTTTTATATTTTATTTTTTGAGGATTGTGTCGATTGGAAATGTAAGCAGGAATCGAATCCATAGGACCGGGGCGGTACAGCGAAACAATAGCTATCAAATCTTCAAGCTTGGTCGGCTGAAGAGCAACCGTAACACCGCGCATACCCGGTGATTCAAACTGAAACATGCCCTCTGTCTGACCCGAACAAATCATTGCAAAGGTTTCAGGGTCATTGTCGGGAATATCGTCAAGTGAAAAATCGGACAACTTGCGCTTTATCATTTTAACGGTGTAATCAATGACCGTAAGCGTGCGCAAGCCAAGAAAATCCATTTTAAGAAGTCCGAGTCTTTCAAGGGTGGTCATTGTAAACTGTGTTACAACCGCCTCATCATTTTTGGCAAGCGGTACATAAGATTCGACGGGGTCTTTTGTAATTACAACACCTGCCGCATGTGTTGAGGCGTGTCGGGGCATACCCTCCACCCTCTTGGCCATATCAATAAGCCGTTTCATTTCGTCTGTGCTGTTATAAAGCGCCCTGAAATCGGGCGATTTTTCGAGCGCATCGGCAATGGTTACATTAATGCCTCTGGGTATCTGCTTGGAAACATTATCAACCACAGAATAAGAAATACCCATTGCGCGGCCGACATCTCTGATTGCCGCCTTAGCCGCCATTGTGCCGAAGGTAACAATCTGCGCAACGTGGTCAGCGCCGTATTTGCCGATAACATAATCAATAACTTCCTGTCGCCGCTCATAGCAGAAGTCAATATCAAAGTCGGGCATACTTACCCTTTCGGGGTTTAGGAAGCGTTCAAAAAGCAGACCGTATTTTATCGGGTCAATGCCGGTAATGCCGATTGAAAAAGCCGCAAGGCTTGCCGCACCCGAACCCCTGCCGGGACCGACGGGAATTCCTTTGCCTTTTGCAAAACGGACAAAATCGTGAACAATGAGATAATAGTCAACATATCCCATTCTGTTTATAACATCAAGCTCATACTGCAGTCTTTCGCGATATTCAGCAGGAATAACTCCGTTTGGGAATTTTGTTTTTAACCCGTTAAAACACATTTGTGAGAACCACTCAAAATGGTCTCGGTTATCGGGCACTTCAAAATGCGGCAATTTTGTTTTGCCGAACTCGATTTCCACATTGCAGCGCTCAGCAATAAGCTGTGTGTTATAAACAGCCTCAGGAATTTCGGGAAATGCACTGAGCATTTCTTCTTCACTTTTTATATAAAACTCATTTGTAGAAAACTCAAGACCCGTATCCTCATCAACCGTGTGATTGGTCTGGATACAGATAAGAATTCTCTGCATTTCGGAATCTTCTTTGTCAATGTAATGCGCATCATTTGTGGCAACAAGCGGAATCCCCGTTTCTTGTGACAATTTGATGAGAAGCGGATTGATGCGCTGCTGCTCATCAAGGCCGTGATTCTGAATTTCAAGAAAATAGTTATCTTTCCCGAAAATTTCACGGTATTTTAAAGCAACACTGCGAGCTTCATCGTAGTCATTACGTTCAAGCGCGCGCGAAACCTCGCCGGCAAGACAGCCGGACAACGCAATGATACCCTCACTGTGGCGCGCAAGAAGCTCTGTATCAACACGCGGCTTTGTGTAAAAGCCGTTAACCCAGCTTTCTGAAACAATTTTCAGCAGATTCTGATAACCTGTATTATTCTCGCAAAGTAATGTCAAGTGGTAACGCTCGTTATCAAGACCGTGAACTTTATCAAAACGTGTACGCTGTGCAACATAAACCTCACAGCCGATAATCGGTTTAATCCCCTTCTTCAAAGCCGCATTATAAAAATCAATAACGCCGTACATAACCCCGTGGTTGGTTATCGCAACGGCGCGTTGACCCAGACCCGCGGCCTTGTCAAGCAGATTTTCGATTCTGCAGGCGCCGTCGAGCAGGCTGTATTCGGTATGAACATGAAGGTGAGTAAAAGCCATAGTCCCTCTTATTTAAACTGTTTTGAAATTTCGACAAGTCTGTTAAGCCTGTGATTAACGCCTGAGCGTGAAATGGGATTTTTCAGCATTGCCCCCAGTTCTTTCAGGCTTATATCGGGATTTTCCTTGCGCAAAGCGGCAATTTCGCGAAGGTTTTCCGGCAGATTTTCAATTCCCATCCGCTCGTCAATAAGCTCAATTGCCTCAATCTGAATTGAAGAAGCGTTAATTGTTTTGCTTAAATTAGACATTTCAAAATTCATTCTTCGGTTAATTCGATTTTTTATATCTTTCTCAATTTTGACGCCCATAACCGAAAGAGTGGAATTTGTTGCCCCCATTACCGTCAGCACATCCTCTATGCTTTCGCTGACCTTAAAATAAATTACGTGGTTGCCTTTTCTTGCTATGTACTTCGGTTTAAGACCAAGCTCTTCAAGCAAAGCCATAAGGTCAAAGCACAGTTTCTGATAAGAAACAACAAACTCAAGGTGATAGTTTTTCTCGGGGTCTGTCACTGTACCGCAAGCAAGAAAAACACCGCGCAAAAACGCACTCATACACTCATCACACGAAAAATTCGCACGGTTTATACGAAGTGTAAGGTCGGTTTTGCTGTGTCCGAAGGCATTGAATATCTTCATTCTTTCGGCAGCTGTATTAACACTTACGCTGTACATTTTATTTGTCGGACAAACGGCAGGCGCACTGACACCCGCAAGAGACTTAAGACTTTGTGAATAAAAGCTTGCAACCGTTTCATTTTCTGTAAGTATTGATATGTTAGATGACGCAAAATGCGCAAAAAGCACAAGCCCGTAGACTTGTGCGTGAAAGCAACAGGTTGATAATGCTTCGATTGATGCAAGTTCGTTTTTTACTGTTGATGAAAAGCTCATAAAATTACCCAACAAATTTAACCTCGGGCTCAAGATACACACCCGTTTTTTCCAAAACCGTCTTTTGTACGCTTTCAATAAGCGACAGTACATCTGCCGCCGTTGCACCGCCGCGGTTGATTACAAAGCCTGCGTGTTTTTCGCTGACCTGTGCACCGCCGAGCGTAAAGCCCTTTAACCCGCACTGTTCAATGAGCGCACCGGCAAAATAACCCTCGGGGCGTTTGAACGTACTGCCTGCGCTCGGGAACTCAAGAGGTTGTTTATCCTGCCTTTTTCCGATAAGCTCGGTCATTTTTGCCTTGATATCAGCAGCATCGGCTTTTTGAAGTTGAAGCTTTACTTCGGTAATAAACTTTTCGCCTTTTTCATAAAGGCTTGTGCGGTAACCCAATTCAAGGTCACAAGCGGCGATTTCACCGACTTTTCCGTCAAAATCAACGTGAGTGCAACTGACGATAACATCTTTCATTTCGCCGCCGTAGGCGCCGGCATTCATATATACCGCGCCACCCGTCGTTCCGGGTATTCCGTAAGCAAACTCAAGCCCGCTGAGTGAATTGCTCAAAGCAAAATTGCAGAGCTTTGAAAGCTTGACTCCGCTGCCGCAGACAATTGTCGTTTCGTCAATCAGTGTAATGTTATTAAGCCGCTCACTGCTTATGACAACACCGCGCAATCCCGTGTCGGAAACAAGCAGATTACTGCCGTTACCCAACGGGAAAACAGGCAGAGAAAGTGAACGGGAGGCAACAATGATTTGCGAAAGCACCTGAGCACTTTCGGGGAATACCATAATGTCGGCAGGACCGCCGATTTTGAAACTTGTATGCTCACGCAGCGACTCATTTAATCTGTATTCACAGTCAAGGTCAGCACAGAGTTTTTCGATTTTCCCAATACCGTTCATGTTGCCTCCGATAAAATTTAATTATTCGTCAAGAAGTGCCGCACCGTAAATACCTGCATCATTGCCAAGCACAGCGCCGCAAATCTTTGTCTGAGTCTGAGAATGGATGCTATATCTTTCATTCTCAACAAAATCGCGAAGAGGATTAAGTATATTGTCACCTTCGTGACCTACACCGCCGCCGATGCAGATAACCTCAGGCTGGAATGTGTTGATTATGTTGATAACGCCGGTTGCAACGTAATAGACATATCTTTCAACAACTTTGGCGGCTGTTGCGTCTCCCTTGCGCCAAGCGTCAAATGATGTTCTGCCGGAGGTCTTTTCGATATCACCTTCAACAAGCTGCCACATAAGGCTGTCTTTATCTTCAAGCATTGCAGCCTTTGTCTGGGCGATGAGTGCTGTTGCGGAAGCATATCTTTCCCAACAACCGCGGCGACCGCAGTTACACTGTTCGCCGTCAATGCAAATAACCATATGACCCATTTCACCGGCCGCATAGTTAACACCGCCGAGAATCTTACCGTCAATAATAATACCGCTGCCAACGCCTGTGCCGAGAGTTACTGCGACAAGGCTTTTTACACCCTGACCGACACCTGCAACCGCCTCACCGAGAGCGGCACAGTTAGCATCGTTATCAAGATAGACTGTCTTGCCGAGACGTGCTTCAAGCATTTCTTTTGCGGGAACCTGATCAAAAGCAAGGTTGTTTGCAAATTCAATGTAACCGTTACCCTTGTTAACAGAACCGGGAGTTCCGACACCGATTGATTTAACCTCATCAATTGTAATTCCCGCATCTTCCATTGCAGCCTTGACAGCAACAGCAATGTCATCAAAAATTTCTGCAGCGGGACGCGGAGCATTTGTCTTTACCTTGCCTCTGCCGACGATTTTAAGATTTTCGTCAACAACACCAACCGCAATATTTGTTCCGCCGAGATCAACACCTATTCTGTACATCCTATTATCCTCCATTTTTTATTATTACCTGAATTAATAATTATGCCACACTTCAAGTTCTTTGGTTTCCTGGGAAATATCGTCAGCAATACCAAGACCCTGAAGCAAGTCAAGCGCCGCATTGTAACCCATCTTTTTCTGACGGTTATTCATTGCTGCCGCTTCAATGATAATTGAAAGGTTTCTGCCGGGTTTTACGGGAACAACCGTTGCAGGAACACGAATACCGAGAATTTCGGTATATTCGTTTTCAAGGCCGAGACGGTCATACACCTTATCTTTATCCCACGGCTCAAGTTCAATTACCATATCAATTTTTTCTGTCATTTTAACGGCACCCATGCCGAAAATCTTACGGGCATTGATAATGCCTACACCGCGAAGCTCAATGAAATGCCTTATGTTATCGGGAGCAGAACCGACAAGGGTTTTTGATGAAACCTTTCGGATTTCAACCGCATCATCGGCAATAAGACGGTGCCCGCGTTTGATAAGTTCAAGAGCGGTTTCGCTTTTACCGACACCGCTGTCACCGAGAATCAGAACACCTTCGCCGCTGACCTCAACAAGAACACCGTGTCTTGTAATTCTCTGGGCAAGTTCTACACCCAGATAAGAAATTGTCGCTGACATACAACCCGATGTGGAGTCTGTTGTCGAGAGCACCGGTACCTTATACTTTTCAGCAAGATCAAGATATTCCTTTGAGCACTCGATACCGCGTGCAATTATTGTTGCAACGGGCTTTTGCGACATAAAAGCCTCAAGCCGCTCGGCACGCTTTTCATCCGAGAGACTTTTTATGTATTCACTTTCAGTCAGACCGATGAACTGGATTCGCGACGGGTCAAAATAATCATGATAACCGGCAAGAATAAGACCGGGGCGGTTAACATCCTGGCTTGAAACATAAATATCTGACGCATCGGTCGGCACATAAACAACCTGCAACGACAGATCTTTTACCATTTTTTCAAGCGACACGGAATATTTACTCTCGCTCATAGTATCACCTCGCATAACAAAGTCAAAAACATTATAAAACATATCTCTATATTTTCCAATACTTTTTATTAATTTTTTTAATAAAAAAGCGGATACCCGAGTTTTTTTCGGACATCCGCAAATTTTTTATGAAATCTGAGTTGCTACATCTTCGAACATTGTTCTTGTGTCTGAGATTTTTTTCTGCTGTGCCGTTTCGGGTTCGTACCAGCCGCGCTTTTGCATTTCAGTAAACACAGCAAACTGAATATTGTGCTCTTCTTTGAGAATGTTAAGAAAATCCGCCTGAAGAGTCGGGTGTACACACTCGTTTGAGAATGTGTTATAGCTGCCGGTAATCTGCTTTTGTGAATTGAGGATGTCATCCATAATCTCTCTGTCGCCAATCGTCATTGCATATTCCCCCTTAATCAATATAAATGACCCATCAGTGTATCAAAATGCTGCTTATGCTGGTTTGCAATTTCTTCGCAGATTGTTTTAATCTTCGGGTCGGTAGTCGACTGTGCGTAACTGCGAAATTTCTTAACAAGCGTCTGTTCATGATTAAGCTGGTCCTCAATTGCAGACAGCTCTTTTGCGGTTAAATCTGCCATAATATCGCTCCTTTTGTTTTTGGTAAAACTATTATTTGCAAAAACCGCTTATTAATACAAAAAACAATTAACATAAAAATTTCTTTAATATTGACAATCATTACTAATAAATGTTATTCTAATCTAAACTGAAAAACGGAGGATTTACAATGAGCAATTTATTTAACATCAACGGTAAAAATGCAATTGTAACAGGTGCTTCTTCTGGTCTCGGACGTCAGTTTGCACTGGCACTTGCAAGAGAAGGTGCAAATGTTGCAATTCTCGCCAGAAGAGTTGACAGACTTGAGCAGGTCAAGGCTGAAATTGAAGCTCTCGGTGTTAAATGCATCGCCGTTAAGTGCGACGTTGCCGACAACGAAAGCATCAAGGCTGCGGTTGCCGAAGTCGTTGAGAATTTTGAAAGAATTGACATCCTTGTCAACAATGCAGGCATCGGCAGCGGTGCCCCCGCAGAATCACAGGAGGACAGCCTCTGGGATTCAACTATCAGAATCAACCTCAGCGGTGTTTACTATGTTGCACGCGAGGTAGGCAAGGTTATGATCAGTCAGAATTACGGTAAAATAATCAATATCGGCTCTATTCATTCAACCGTTGCAATGGCAGGCAGCCCCATCACCGCTTACTGCGCAAGTAAGGGCGGTGTTGAAATGCTCACAAAGGCTCTTGCAAACGAATGGGCAAAATACAATATCACCGTAAACGCAATCGGCCCCGCATATTTCGAAAGCGAAATGACCGATATGGTTATCAATACCCCCGAATTTGGTATGGCTGTTAAGGCTTACTGCCCCATGGGCAGACCCGGCAAGGCGGGCGAGCTTGACGGTGCACTTGTTTATTTTGCATCAGATGCTTCAAGCTACACAACCGGTCAGCTTCTTACCGTTGACGGCGGCTGGACAACAATCTGACCTTCGTCGCAAAACGAACAAAACAGACAAAAGGCTTGCACGGGCAATTCACCCGCGCAAGCCTTTTATAATATAACACCAACAAAAAAACGGCTGTCACCTTTCGGTAACAGCCGTAAAAGTTATTGTTAAATTACATCATGCTGGCAACTTCAGCTGCGAAGTTGTCTTCTTTCTTTTCAATGCCTTCGCCCTTTGCAAGACGAACGAAACCTGTAACTTTGATATCAGCACCAAGCTTCTTTGCAACGTCAGCAACGTAGCCTGCAACAGTGCCGTCAAAGAGGTCTGAGCGGACAAATGCCTGTTCAAGAAGGCAGATTTCTTTAAGCTGCTTCTTAATACGGCCGTCAACAGCACCTGCGAAGATCTTATCGTTTACATATTCATCTTTACCGGCAACTGCAAGCTGAGCAAGAGTTGCAACAGCTTCCTTTGAAAGGAAGTTGAAGAGGAAGTTATTGTTCTTCTGTTCTTCATAAGCAGCGATATCTTCGTCGCTGAAGAGCTTCTCTGCGCAAGCCTTTTCAAAGAGCTTTCTGAGAATGGGCTTGGGAAGTGATTCGGGCTTATTGAGTGAGCTGTCGATTGTAATGGACTTCATCTTTGCAAGTTCGTCAGCTGAGATATCGTCCTTTGTAAGATATTCGGGGTTCATAGCTGCAACCTGCATTGCAACGTTTTTACCCATAGCAACAAACTCGTCGTTGTCAGCTGCGTTTGTTTCAAAAGTTACAAGAACGCCGACAGAGCCGCCGCCGTGGATGTAAGAAACGGTTGTGCCCTCAACAAGGACAAAACGGCGAAGCTTGAGGTTTTCGCGGATTTTAAGGAAAAGATCCTGAATAGCGTCAGCAACGGAAACGCTGCCTTCGGAAATTGTTGTTGCAAGAAGAGCATCAAGGTCAGCAGGCTTTGTTTCAACAACAGTCTTTGCAATCTGGTTTGCAAGAGCCTTGAACTCGGGGTTGTTGCCTACGAAGTCTGTTTCGCAGTTAAGCTCAACAAGAGCGGCAGCCTCAGCAGTTGTGTAGAGACCGATAACGCCTTCAGCAGCGATTCTGCCGGCCTTTTTAACTGCAGCTGCAAGACCCTTCTCACGAAGAATATCAACTGCTTTTTCCATATCGCCGTCAGCTTCGACAAGAGCTTTTTTGCAATCCATCATGCCGACGTTTGTTTTCTCTCTGAGAGCCTGAACATCTTTAGCTGTAAATGCTGCCATTATATTATTCCTCCTCTGATTCTGCTGCTTCATCAGCGGCTGCGGGAGCACTCTGCTCGCCCTGTCTGCCTTCGATAACTGCGTCAGCCATTGCGCCGGCGATAAGCTTTACGGCACGGATAGCGTCATCGTTACCGGGGATAACGTAATCGACCTCATCGGGGTCGCAGTTTGTGTCAACGATAGCTACGATCGGAATACCGAGCTTCTTAGCTTCAAGAACAGCGATTCTTTCCTTGCGGGGGTCAACAATGAACATAGCAGCGGGCTGCTTCTTCATTTCTGTGATACCGCCGAGGAACTTCTCGAGCTTTTCAATCTGGAGCTTAAGCTTAACAACTTCCTTCTTGGGAAGAAGGTCGAAAGTGCCGTCTGCTTCCATTGTCTTAAGCTGAGCAAGTCTCTTGATTCTGCGCTGAATGGTGTTGAAGTTTGTGAGCATACCGCCAAGCCAACGTGCGTTGACAAAAGGCATATTGCAGCGCTCTGCTTCTTCCTTAACGGAATCCTGAGCCTGCTTCTTTGTGCCGACAAAAAGAACTTCGCCGCCGTCAGCTGCGATTTCGCGAACGAACATGTAGGCTTCTTCGAGCTTCTTTACTGTCTTCTGAAGGTCGATGATGTAGATGCCGTTTCTTTCTGTGAAAATGTATGGTGCCATTTTCGGGTTCCATCTTCTTGTCTGGTGACCAAAGTGTACGCCAGCTTCAAGAAGCTGTTTCATTGATACTACTGCCATGGTAGTTCCTCCTTAAAAATTTTGGTTTTACAAATTTCCTCCGCTATGTTTTCTTCAGGAAAACCCGTTATCTACAACGCAATACGGAGATATTGCGACCTCGATAAAAACATAAGCGTGCGAATTGCTTTAATATTATACCATATTGAGTCAAATTAAGCAAGCAATTACGTAAAATTACTTCAACAAATTTTCAACGCAAAGCGTCCTTGATTTTGTATAAATTGAACTATCGTGAGTATTTACGAGTATTG